>CAVVLW010000001.1:0-123732 GCA_963749205.1 uncultured Thermoplasmata archaeon
CGACCTCGGCCGCGTAGAGCCGGATCTCTTCCTGGGAGTGGGGGTCCAGTCGGAGCGACAGGAAGTGGAACAGGTTGTGCAGGTTAATCTTCCAGTACCACTGAGTATAGTACGCCACAGGGAGCAGGAGCCGGGCGGTTTCGCGGGCCACCCCCGCGTCCAGGGCCCGGGTGTATGCAGTGTAAGCTTCCTTGGAAACGGAATCCAGGTCCGACCGGAACCGGTCCACGACCTCGGACGGAAGCGGTTCGCCGCGGCCCTGCCGGTTTAGTGTAGATTGGTGGCGCACCTCTTCCGGGGGCGGGACTTCGTATTCGTCGGGGACGATAGAAAACCGGGCGGAATGTTCGTTCAGAGAGGCGGTTCTGTGCCGCACCCACTGACGAGCGACGAAGATCGGGAGGCGGACCAGGAATTTGTATTCCACCATCTCGAACGGTGTGGTGTGCCGGTGTCGCATCAGATATCGAATGAGGCCGCGGTCATCCCGAAGCGACTTCGTGCCCTGACCGTAGGACACCCGGGCGGCCTGGACGATCGCGGCATCGTTCCCCATGTAATCGACCAGGACCACGAACCCATGCGTCAGCACAGGGTGCTTGACCCCGATCAGTCGGTCCGCTGCGGGGACCGAGACACGGACCATCGGGCTTTCGTCGGGCACGGCGAGTGGGAGTCCGGCCCGACCATAAACCCGTTGTTCCCGCCCGCGCGTCGCCGGGAAAGGGTTTAGCATCGCTCGTCGCTCCTCCGACCGGAGGAGTCGCTACGTCTCGCATTCTCGTCGCGGTGGCGTGGCCATACGCCAACGGTCCGTTCCACATCGGTCACCTCGCGGGCGCCTACCTGCCGGGGGACATCTTCGCGCGGTTCCACCGCCTCCGGGGCGATGAGGTCCTCATGGTCTCGGGCTCGGACATGCACGGGACTCCGACCCTCGTGCGAGCCGAGAAGGAGGGGACGACCCCGGCGGTGATCGCCGAGCAGTTCCACGAGGTGAACCGCGCCGCGTTCGAGCGGCTGGGGGTCGCGTTCGACCTGTACACTACGACCCGGACCGTGGTGCATGAGCGAACCGTCCAGGACCTGTTCCTCGCGCTGCTCGAAAACGGGTACGTCCGTCGTCGAACGGAGGAGAGCCCGTACTGCCCCCACCATCGGCGGTTCCTCCCCGACCGATACGTGCTCGGAAAGTGTCCCCACTGCGGGTTCGAGGAGGCACGGGGAGACGAATGCGACCACTGCGGTCGACCTCTCGAGGCACGGCAGCTCGGCTCGCCGCGCTGCGCGTTGTGCGGCACTGCCGCGGAGTTCCGTGCGTCCGAGCATTTCTACCTCGAGCTCGACCGCCTTCAGCCGAAGCTGAAGGAGTTCGTGGACCGCCAGACCCACTGGCGTCCGGGGGCGCTCCGTGTCGCGCAGAACTTCCTCGCGGAGGGGCTCCACCCCACCCCGATCACCCGCGACCTGGACTGGGGTGTCCCGATCCCGCTCGAGGGGTACGAATCCAAGCGATTTTACGTGTGGTTCGATGCGCTCATTGGTTACCTCTCCGCGTCGAAGGAGTGGGCGATCCGGGCCGGCCGGCCCGAGGCCTGGCATCGCTACTGGGACGAAGGGGAGCCGGTACGACCGTACTACTTCGTCGGGAAGGACAACAAGTTCCATCACACGATCGTCTGGCCAGGAGTCCTGCTCGGGGTCGGCGGGCTGCACCTGCCGTACGACGTGCCCGCGAACGAGTGGCTCCTGATCGAGGGAGGGAAGATCTCCAAATCGCGCTCGGGCGACACCGAGGTGTTCATCCCCTCGCTGCTCGCGAAGTACCCTCCGGACGTCATTCGGTTCTACGCGGCCTTGATGGCCCCCCAGAACCATGACACGGAGTTCGACTGGAAAGAATTCCACCAGGTCCGCGAGGATATCCTCGCAAACCAGTACGGGAACCTGGTCCAGCGAGTGTTGGTGCTCACCCGGGACCAGTACTCGGGGCGCATCCCGGCCCCGCCAGAGGGATGGCAGCCGGAAGCCGCGGACGGGGTCGGAGCGCATCTCCGCGAGGCCCACGAGCGGATCACCAACGAGTACGAGAACGTCCGACTGAAGGAAGGCCTCGACCTCGCGCTGGCAGAGGTCCGGGAGGCGAATCGGCGTTTCCACGAGGGGAAGCCGTGGCAACTGGAAGGCGAGGAGCGGGCGAAGGTCGTGTACGAAACGCTCTGGCGTCTTCGCGCGCTCGCGACGTGGTTGGCCCCGGTCCTGCCGTTCTCCAGTGCGGAAGTGTTCCGCATGCTCGGGTTCGCCGACCCGCCGGGTCGAGGGGACTGGGATCGTGCGCTCGAGTCCCCTCCGGTCGGCCAGACCCTGGGCGAGGTCCGACCGCTGTTCCCGCGACCGGACTCGGCACCGGGGGCCGCGGGGGCGGCACTCTCGACCCTCGCGACCTCTCCCCCAGGGGAACGCTGGCCACCACTCGCCGCGCGAGCCGCGGTGATCCGCAGCGCCGCGGTCCACCCCTCGGCGGACAAACTGTACGTGCTCGAGCTCGACATAGGAGAACCGAAGCCCAGGACGGTCGTCGCCGGTCTCCGCACGTCCTACCCCATCGAGCTCCTCCGGGACCGTCCGGTCGTCCTCCTCTCGAACCTCGCACCGCGCACCATCCGCAAGATGACGTCGCAGGGGATGGTGTTGGCCGCCGAGGTCGAGGAGCGCCCGGTCCTCTTGGCACCACCGGAGGGGACACCGCCGGGGGCGTTCGTGGCGGGTACCACCGAGGCCGACCGGACGATCTCCTACGAAGAGTTCTCCGCGACCCCGCTCCTCGTCGGGCGGGCGATCGGCGCCGGGGCTTCCGGCAACACCCGGTTCGATGTGGGAGGCCGCGAGGTGGAGGTCCCTGGCGCCTGGCCCGCCGGTACGGTCGGGGTCGTTCGACTCGCGACTCCCGAAGCGACGTCGGGAGACCTCATCGCCTTCGGACCCGACCTCGCGGTCCGACCGTCGGAGGAGGTCGCACCGGGAGCGCGCGTCCGATGAGCGACGTCGTGCGGCTCGACCTCCATGTGCACTCCACCTTCTCGCCGGACTCCCGTCTTTCCCTGCAGGCGATCGTGGGTCGTCTCTCGTATTGCGGCTTGAAGGGGTTCGCGCTCACGGACCACAACACCGTTCGCGGGAACGAAGACCTTGCGGAGGCCCAGTCGAAGTACCCTGCCTACCTTTTCCTCCCGGGAGTGGAGGTCTCGACGGTCGAGGGACACCTGCTGGCCTACGGTCTCCGCGAGGCTCCGCCTATGCATCGCCCGGTGGTCGAGACGATCGAGTGGGTGAAGGCGCACGGTGGGGAGGCGGTCCCCGCGCACCCGTTCCGTCGGTCCCACGGGGTGGGACGGAAGGTCGTCGAGTGCGTGGCGGTGTCGGCGATCGAGGGGCGCAACGGTCACAACTCGGAGATCGCCAACCTTCGCGCGGAGGATGTCGCCGCGCGCCGGGGCCTCGGGACGACGGGAGGGAGCGACGCGCACGCCCTCGCGGACCTCGGGAGAGCGTTCACCGAGTTCGACGCCGCGGTCGCCTCGGTCGACGACCTGCTCGAGGGCCTGCGGAAACGGACGACCACGTCGGACGGGAAGTCGCTGACCCTCGCGGGCCGCGTGCGGCTCGGGTTTCGGACGGGGCTCCGGCTCGCGGGCCGAGGATTCCGCCCGATCTGACCCGCCGGGAACCCCGGCGGCCCCGACGGCTTTAAGGCGGGCCCCCCTGCCCCTCGCCGCGCCGAGGTGGCAGAATGGTTAATGCGACGGACTGCAGATCCGTTTCCTGGGGGTTCGATTCCCTCCCTCGGCTGGAATTTCTCCGCGAATCCTGGGGATAGCGGCGCCCGACTACTCCGCGCTTGGTGATCGACCAGAGTGGCCCTTCCCAGAGCGGTAAACGTGGGAAGCCATCCCCCGGATTTCCGTCGCCTCGATGGGTCGACCGGGAACGGGCGGGGGGGGGGGGTCGCCCCGTCCGTGCTGGGTCAAAAGAGGATATCTCGGACACACCTCTCGGTCCTGGGGGCAACTCTACGTCCGAACCTGACGGGAGAACCCCGGCGCGCCTCTCGCCCGGGGGGGAGAGGACCACGGGCCCGGTCGCGGCGGGAGGCGAGGATCGACGGGCGGGGGGTGGGACGGGGGTCGAACCGAGTCCGGAATCCAGTCCGGGCTTCCGGCGGCTGCGGGAGTTGCTGGACCGGGGCGACTATGCCACCGCGGTCCGGCTCGCCTACCGGAGCGCGTTCGACGGCACCGTCCGAACCTACGGCCTGACGGTCCCCCCTTCGTGCAGCGACCGTCGATTCCTGAAGGAGTTCCTCCGCCCGGATATGGGCCCGCTCACCGAGCTGCTTCCGGAGCTCTATCGTCGGTACCGAACCGGTGAGGTTCGGAAAGCTCGTGGACGGCGACGGGAAATCGCTCCGGGCATTGCTCGAGCGGCTGTACTCGGAGACCGCTCTGCGGCGGATCGACGACCCCCTCTACCAACCGAGGGGTCCCTTTTCCGTCGTCCGAACGCCGGCCTGGTCCGATCTTTCGCTCCCGCCCGATCGGAAGGGAGGGAAGGCGTGACGACCGACCTCCCCGGGCCGTTCGTGTTTGCCGTCCCGTTGCTCCTCGCAATCCTCCTGGCGTTCGCTTGGACCCTTTGGAGCCGACCCGCGAAACCGCCACGGTTCGCCGGGTACGCGGTCCGTCAGGGTTGGCAGGTCGACCCCATGGCGCTGCTGAACGTGGACCTGCGGCGGGGGCGGCTCACCGGAGGGATCGTCGCCGTGCGCGACCGCCTTCTGCTGGAGCTCACCGAACGCCTCGACCTTACGCCGCAGGAGATCCGACGGCGCTTTCCAACCGCCCTCGCCGCGCGACGGGCGCCCGCGGTCCATCGAGCGTGTGCCGAGGTGCGCGCGCTCGAGGCCACCTACGCGATCGCCTATCGGGTCGAGGACCCGCTCCGGACGGACCTGTGGTCCCGGTGGAGGCGTCCGGTGTGGCGCGCGCGGTCCCGGCAACGCTTCGAGGAGGAGCTTTCCGAGGCCGAATCCCTTTTCCCGCTCTTCGAGAAAGCCGCGTGAGCGAACCGACCCCACCCGCGGTCAACGCTGGCCCTATCGGAGCGGGGCTGACCGAGGGTGTCGTGGCCGCCGGAATCATGCCGACGGGGATTTTTACCCCGCTCTCCGCCAGCGAGGCGCACGAACTGCTCGTGCGATTGCAGAGCGCGGTCGCCCAGACGGTGATCGGCTCGGAAGAGATCGTCCGGGCCCTGACGGTCGCACTCGCCGTCGAAGGACACGTGTTGGTCGAAGGAGTTCCGGGGATTGCCAAGACGTACCTCGCGAGGACGTTTGCCCGGTCGCTGGGCCTCTCGTTCCAGCGGATCCAGTTCACTCCCGACATGCTGCCGTCCGACATCCTCGGGGGCCTCGTCATGGACCCGAAGGATCGCTCGTTCGTCTACCGCCCCGGGCCGATCTTCGCCCAGGTCATCTTGGCGGACGAGATCAACCGTGCCCCCCCCAAGGTCCAGTCCGCACTCCTCGAGGCGATGCAGGAACAGCAGGTGACGATCGACCGACGCACGTACCCCTTGCCGCGACCGTTCCTCGTGGTCGCGACCGAGAACCCGCTCGAGCAGGAGGGCACCTACCCGATCCCCGAGGCCGAGCTCGACCGGTTCCTCTTCCGTTGGATCATGACGTACCCGAGCCCCGAGGACGAAGCGACGATCGTGCGTTCGCAGCTCGACCCGGGCGACGTCCCCGGGGGCTCGGAGGTGCTCTCGGCCGACGAGATCGAACGGCTCCGGCGTTCGGTCAGTTCGGTGATCGTCGAGGAAGAGATCGTCCGGTACGTGACCGCGATCGTCGGCGCGACGCGGACGGACCAGCGTCTCGAAGCCGGCGGCTCCCCCGATCCGCGGTCCAGTTCATGCGGGCCGCGCGCGCCGCGGCGTTCCTCTCCGGTCGCGGCTACGTGATCCCGGACGACGTCCAGGAACTGCTCTTCCCGATCCTGAACCATCGGATCATCGTCCGCCCCGAATTCCGGGGAGCGCGCTTCCTACCGGGAAACCCGCGGGGAAACCTCGAGGTCGTCCGGACCATCCTTTCCGAAAACCTGCAGAAAGTCCCGGTGCCGCGCTGACCGGACCCCATGCCGAGCTCCCGGGTCGTGCTGAGCCCTCTCGGCGCGTCGGCCCTCGTCGGAGGTCTGGGCACTCTGATCCTCGGTCTCCTCACGTTGAACCTCTTGCTCTTGGTCGTCCCTCTCGCTGCCCTCGCGCTCACGACCACCGAGCTGCTCGCCTTTGACCGGTCGACCCGGAACTTCGGTCCGTCCTGGTTCCGCTGGCAGCGGCTCGAGAACAGCTCCGAGGTCCGGATCGACGGCGTCGGTTCGATGGCCCTCGACCTCGAGCGGGTGGGACGGGGCTCGGTCTACCTGGAGGTGTTCGACCCCCAGCCCGAAGCGTTCGAGGTCGTCCTCGGTTCGCCCCGCCTGCTCACCTGGTGGGCCGATGCCTCGCCCGTACGCCTCGCGTCACGTCTACCGGCCGCGGCAACGCGGCCGATTCCGGGTAGGGCCTACGATCGTCGTCGCGCACGACCCGCTCGGCTTCGCCTTCCGAATGACGAAGCTCGAGAACCGCTGGGAGGTATTGGTCACGCCGGCCCTCTCCGTGGGGGAGGAGACGAAGATCCCCCCGGACTCCGGGGGGCGGGCGAAGCGTTTCGGCGACGGGCCGGGTCGGGGTCCGAGTTTCGCTCGCTACGGGAGTACCAGCCGTTGGACGATGCGCGCAAGATCGCCTGGCGCCGCTCGGGTCTCGAGAAGGTCTACGTTCGGGAGCACGAGGAGGAGGCGCACCCGGAGCTCCTCATCCTCCTCGACACCGGACGAGGCATGCGCCTCGGCGTCCCCGGGGAGGAGAGCCTCGAGCAGGCGGTGGAGGGAGGGACCGTCCTCGCGGGCCAGGCGATCGGGAGGTCGGACCGCGTGGCGCTCCTCACGTTCTCGGACCGGTTGGTCGAGTTCGTCCCCCCGCAGCGGGGACCGGAGGGCGCCGAACTTCTCACGCAGGCATTCGGCCGGGTCACGCTCGCTCCCGCTCCGTTCGACCTCGCCCGCGCCCTTGCGGCCGCCGGCGAGCGCCTCGCCGGCCCCACGGTCATCGTCCTGTTCTCCACGCTCGAGACGGTCGAGGGCCGGGTCGCGGGTGCCGTCGCGGCGCTCCGGACACGAGGCCACCGATTGGTCGCGCTCTGTCCGCAGGTGGCGACGATGTTCCCGCCTCCGCCCGAAGGTCTCGCGACGCGTACGATGGGGTTCGCCCTCGATCCGACGGAGCGCGAGATGGGACTCGCGGTGGGACAGCTTCGCGACGCCGGGGCGACCGTGATCGAGTATCCCGTCCCGCAGGTCCGAGAGGTCGCCGCCGAGGTCCTCGCATGGATCACGTCCGGGGGCGGACCGGCATGAGGGACCGCTGGTGGGCCGCCGTGCTCGTCGATCCCGCGCCGCTCTACGCCGGGCTCCTCGCGCTCGCACACTTCTGGGCGGGCGGCATCGCCTTCCCGCTCGGATTCCTCCTCGCCCTGGTCTTTGGTTCGCTGACCGGGTTCGGAGTGATACGCCGCCCGGTCTGGGTGTGGACCGGCCGTTTGCTCTTCGTTCTGGCGGGCCTGTTACCGATCGACTTCGCTTCGTACGTGAGCGGAGGCGTGCTCGACCTCGCGGCCGGTATCATTCTCGGCTCGCCGTTCCTCTGGCTGGAGTACGCCTGGCGCGAAACCCCGCTGCCGGGGACCCGGGTGGTCGCGCTGCAGTCGGCCCTGCTCTACGGGGTCCTCTGGCTCGCGACGCTCAACGCGGCTGCCCCTCCCAACGGGGGGTCGGGCGGTGGGCAGTTCCTGCACGCGCTGGGGCAGGTGGTCTGGGGTCAGGTCCAGGGGATCGCAGCGGTTCTCTTCGGCACCACGCCGGTCTCGATGCCGCTCGAAACCACGTTCGACGCGGTCTACGTCGGGCTCGGTGGCCTCGCCCTCGCCGCCGTGTTGCTCTCGTGGGTCTCCCCCCGCACCGCCCTCGACGAGCCGCTCCCGTGGAGCTGGGTCCGGAACCGTCCGCTCTCGGCGCCTAGCCTCCCCGCCCCGGAGGAGCTGGGGCTACGCGCGGGCCAGAACGATGTGCTCGCGACCCGCACCCCCCCCGAGGCCCCCGAGAAGATGCTGGCGCCGGGATTCGGGCCCCTCATCGCGGCGTCGCTCGTCGTGCTGGGGTTCCTCCTCCTAGCCGCGACCGCGCCGACGTTCGCCCTGCTCATCCTGGTGGTCGGCACGGTCGGCGCGGTCGTCGCCGTCGCCCTCGTGCTCTCCCGTCGGCTCACTACCCCCGACGGTCTCGGCACGTAGCCCGGCGTTCCGCGCCGGCGCGAGGGACCCCTCAGGTGCGAGGCCCGGGAGAGGATTCGGCGGGGCGGTCCGCGACGTCTCCGCCCGCGCCGGAGCCCGGCTCGACCGGGCCCGGCACCGCGGCTGGATCTTCCTCGCGCGCTCCGCGAAGCAGGGAGGCGACGATGAAGCCCCCCACGACCAGGATGAGCGGGACCAGCAGGAACGGCCACAACTCGTCCAGGGAGCCGGGAAAGAGGTTGAACGCCCAGCCTCCCCCCGCGCTCCCGAGAATGAGGGGGGCGAGCGTCAGGTTGACGGTCAGCGTGAGGTTCTCGTAGGAGACCAGGGTCAGCTGGGTCGAATTCGTGAGGTACCCGGGCGCCGCTACCTCGAGGAGGTACGTTCCCGGAGTGATGTTGGTGGCGTTGTAGAACCCCAACGTGTTCGCGACGCCCGCGAGAACGCCGGGAATGACGACGCTCGCCCCGCCGATCGGATCGCCCGAGCTCTGAGCGAGGACGATGATGTGGACGTTGGCGGGGGGGACCGGCTCAAGGAGGATCGTAAGGAGCGGATTCGGGCCCGGCACGATGTCCACGATCACCCCGGAGGAAGGGACGTAACCCGCCGCCGACGCGGTCGCGGAGTAGTTTCCCTCGGGAAGAGAAAGGCTCGTGGTGCCGGTCTCGTCGGTCTGATTGGTCTCCGAGTACGAACCGAACGCGAGAGGGACGGGCGTCACGGCCGCGACCGTGGCTCCTGCGATCGGGAAGCTGTCGTTGTCGCGGAGGACGGCGACGGGAAGGTAGCCGTACGGCAGCGACGGAAGGACGAGGGCGGCGTTGACCGGCCCTGTGAACGGGATCGACAGGTCCTCCGTCTCGGGAACGAACCCCGTCGCCTCGCCGAACAGCGGCACCAGACCGGTCGCGGAGACGTTGTACGTAACGATACCCTGAGGGTTGGTGACGCCGATCTCGATCCCCTCGAGAAATACCGGGGAGGAGTTTAGCGGGTCGAGGATCCCCCCCGGCAGGCGGCCGAGCACCGTGACCGTGAGCAACGGGTCGGGCACCATCATCACCGTGAGGTTGAGGGCCCCACCCGGTGCGAGGACCCCCAACATCACCGCGGGTCGCCAATCGACGGCTTGAGCCGTGAGGTTCACATCGCCGGGGGGGACCCCATGGAAGCTCGCACCGCCCGATCCGTTGGTCACGGCCGGAGCGCGGTTGATACGAACGGCGTCCACGCTGAGATTGACAAACGCTCCCGGGATCGGCGGGTGACCGAACGTGGTAACGAGGGAAGAGACAACCTGCACCTCGAGGTTTCCCAACGGTTCCGGAGTCAGGTCGACCGTCAGGTTCGCCCCTTTTCCCGGAGGCAACCAGAGGGTCTCGTGGTGCGGGGAGAACCACGGCACGTCGGTGACGTTCAGGACTGCGCCCACGGTGTCGACCTGGGTCAGGTTGAGGTAGCCTGCGGGATCGGTGGACCCCGCCCTCCGCCCGCTCAGATTCACCTCGGCGCCGGCAAGCGGCGAGAGGGGAGAGGAAGCGTTCACGACCCGCAGGGAGAGGTTCGAGGTGGCGGAGAGCCGCCACAGGTCCGAGTAGGACGTCGTCGCGGACCGACCGCCGGCGAGGAGCCAGGTCTCGTTGTTCGCGACGTCCAGGAACGCCGAAGCGGAGTCCGAGCGGGCCGCCGGCGCGGGCGGAACTGTTTCGGCGACCCACGTGTCGTCCGCTGGGTAGAAGAGATGGGTGTCGTTGAACGAGGTGACGCCGTTCGTCCCTCCGAAGAGGAGGTCGGCTTGGAACGTGGGGTCGTACGCCCAGCTTCCCTCCGCGCGAGCGGGCGGGGCCGTGGGGGGCGTCGCCAGCAGGGTCCACCCGGGGGACCCCGGGTCGAACTGCCAGACGGCCGAGGAGCAGGGGTAACATCCGCCGAACATGTCGAGCCGTTGCATCAGCGGGTCCCAGACCATCGTCGCTCCTTCGAGCGGAGGGGGGTGGGGTCCCGGCACGCTCAATTGGGACCAGGCGCCCGTCGAGAGATTGAGTTCCCATAGGTCGGAATACGTGAGCGACCCGGTCATGGAGAAGTTGCGGTTCCATCCACCGTACAGGACGGCCACCCCGAGAGCCGGGACGATGGCAAAGGCGGCCGCTTCGCGAGCGGGAGGGGCCAATCCGTGCGTCGATGAGCTCCACCGCTCTGAGCCGACGGTGTAGGTCCAGGTCTCGTTAGAGACACCGAGGGTAGTCAGGTTCGTCAAACCTCCAAACAGGACCGCGGTGCCGGTCGTCGGGTCGAGGGCGAAGGCGAAATCACTCCGGGGCGTGGGCGCCGTCGGCGTGGAGACACCCGACCAGAGGTTGGTCGACTCGTGGTAGGCGAAGGTCGAGTTCACCAGAGCGCCCGAGCTCACTCCGCCGAAGGCGACCGCTATTCCGGAGGATGAGTTCGCGATCAACCCGCCCCCCACGCCGAAGCCGGACGGAGGTGCGGTGACCTGCGACCAGGCCGTGGTGTGGTTCAGTTGGTAACTCTCTGGGTCGGGACCTCTCGCCGTCGCTGTGCGGCTCGAGGAGCCGCGGACATGACGTGACCGAACTGCATGCATCCGGCAATGCCCGCTGCGTCGCGTCGGATTGTGTCGGGGGGTGACTTGTCTCCCGGCCGCTCGGTGGAGCTCCGAGCGAAACGGCCGGAATCGCGGTGAGAAGGGCTAGCATGACGGCCCCTGCGGCGATCCAGGGGACCGTGGGGCGGCGGAACACCCCCCCACAGCCACCGTGCAGAGAGCCCGACAGAGGGGAGGTCACACGAGCCAGAACCGCGGGGAACGCAAAGAGTCTGGCGGTCGGCGGATCTCGTGGGCTGGGACCGACCATTGCTTCCCGAGAGGTCCGCGCAACGCCGGCGGGGCCCGGATTACTCGGAGGCCGGAAGTGGAGTCGACCGATCGGGTGGACGGGCTCTTTGGGACCCGGACCCTTCGGCGTTGCCTGCTTTGGCGGGAATTTGTTGGCGGACGGTGGGGGCGCGCCGCGATGGGGTTATCATGCTCGAGGCCTCCTCCCGACCCGTGTGCCAATTCTGTACGTCAACCGGGAGTACGGACGAGGAAGGGGCCCCCCACGAGTGCGAGTGCCCTTGCGTCCCTAGGGATCTGCTCCCGAGTCCCAAACGCTGTCGGGTCTGCTACCACGACCTTCGGAGAATAGACCCCCACCAAGAGTGAGCCCTCCCTCGCGGGATTCCGTGCGAGACGGGTCCGCGCTCGGGACGGTACATCGTTCAAACGTCGTCGATGCGCGGGCGCTCCACGACCGGACCCCCCCGGGGGCGAGACCGAAAGCGGCTATCCCAACCAGTTCCAGAAATCGTCCCGCCAGAAGTCCACCTCCTCGTGGAGATGGCGGAGGGCCACCGGTTTCAGACCGTCTCGTTGCGCCACCTCGAATTGGCTCCGTAAATCCTCGAGGGTATCGTCGGAGAGAGAGTCGAGGATCCGCTTCAGGTCCGTCCGGATCCCGATATCGAGGACGCGGTCGGGGTGGCGGATCACGAGGCGGAAGTGGTGACTGCTCGCGCCCTCGATGCGAATCACTTGCCAGAGGAGCGTCTCGCCGCGCTCTTGCTGCAGCCGGAAGGCAGCCAGGTTGCCGAGCGCCGTCCCGACGAAATTCTCGTCGGTCAAGACCGGGCTGGAGATGCAGTCCTATTTCGATCCCGCGGTGCGTGAAATACGGACGGCCTCGGAGGGGAAATCTCCTTCGAGGTCGCGGGGGAGAGCTCGCGAAACGTCCGTGCCGGGCTCTCCGACCTGACCTCCTCGGAGTCGGTCATCGAGGAAGGCCCGCCTCGAGAGAACGGCACTCCTCGGAAACGAATCTCTCGTCACCGCTCTGACGCGGGTATCCCGCCAGGGAGATTCCCTAGGAGGATCGCGGCCCCCGAGCCCGACTGGGCCGCCGCCTCTCCCGGGGCGCCGTGCGCTTCTGGGGTCGGACGCGGCCGGTCCGAGAGCGGGGGATCAGGTTGGGGAGGCTGCCGGGAGTCGATGGACCGCACGCCCCGAGCCAGACTCCATCGGGATCTTTGACGAACAACAGCTGCGCCGGTCCGTCCACGAACCCGATGACCGGCTGGGCACCCGCCTTAACGACCGACCGTAGCCATCGGAGGGGGTCGGAGACATAGAACCCGAAGTGGTCGAACTCCTCGCCCGGGCGGAACGGTTGGTAGAATGCGGTTCCCTTGGGATAGTAGTTCAACTCGAGCCGGTGCGGGGAGCCGGGAAATACGAGATGCACCCACCGCCCGCCATGGGAGAACCAGCCTTGCTTGAAGACCCGGAAACCGAGGCGACGATAGAAGCGCAGGGAGCGCTCGAGGTTCCGTACACGAATTCCCGAGTAGATGAACCGGACTTCGTTCCGCATCAGGGACGACGAACCCCGGGTCGGTCTAATTCCTTTCGGGCGGCAAACGAGGCTCGGTCAGGGAGTTCCCGCTACGGCACTAGAACCGGTCCCCGGCGAGGCAGAGGAAGCGAGGGTCGTTCGAGGCGAATCGCGCGACCGCGGCGCGGTGGGTCCACTCTCGGCCCAGCTCGGCGGCCATGAGGACGTACCAGCCGGTGCCCAGGGTAACGTACCCGCGTCGCCGGAAGAATTCTGGGTGGTCGGAAACGGGTGTATGCTGGAAGGCGACCGGTAGGCCCTCCGCTCTGCGCTCGATTTCCGTCACGAGCGAGCTGCGGGCGCGAGGCGTTTCCGCCACCAACTCCCCGCAGAGCGCCCGGACCGAGTTCGACTGGGCGAGTGCATAGCCCACTACCCGTCCCTTTTCCCGCGCAACGATGAGTTCCCGGGCCGGGTCGAACTCCCTCGTCGCGGCCCCGACCTGAAGGAACCGAAGGGGGCGTCCGCAAAATCCGAGCCTCCCCTCCGCCGAGCGGTCGTGGGAACGCTCGAGTTCGGGGAGGTCTCGGGGGCGAGCCGGCCGGGACCCCCCGCGAGGGCGCGACGGGCGCGGACCGGGACGGGGAGCGCGGACCGCCCAGGGGAACGAGTAGACATCCCGGTAACCGAGCTTCTCGTACAATCGATGGGCCCCCCAGGAACGATTCGTCCACAGCGTAGCGTAGCGGATGCCCGACTCCCGTTCGCGACGATGAATCTCGGCAAGGATCTGGCGGGCGACCCCGCTGCGTGCGCGGTCCGGGCGGGTCCCGACCGAAGCGATCGCCCCGACGGACTCCGTCCCGTCGACGAAGGTGTACGGAAGGCGCTTCACCAGCGTCTGGCCTAGGACCCGTCCCCGTTCGACCGCGAAGACGCCGACGTACTCCGAGTACAGGTTCGACCGGCGTCGCCACAAGGCGACGGCGCGGCGGTCGGTCGCTCCGCCCAGCGAGGAAATGTGGACGAGGAGCCGGTCCGCGTCCATCGACGGGGTCAATTCATCGAACGACGCGAACCGCATGGAAACCGGCCCACCGAGGGACGTGCAGAGCGATTTGGCCGTATCGGCATGGACCCCCGTTACGGTGGGGGCGCAGAGGTGTCGCCCGAAAAGGCCATTGTGCCGTGGCGCCAGACGACTCGCGGGTCCCCCGAGCTGTGTCCGCCCCGTTGCTCCCGGTCTCTCGTTCGGTGCGGTTCGGGGCCGCCCTGATCGCGCTCGGCGTGGTCGAGTTCGGCGTGGCGATGGCCGCGGTGCAGTACGGTTATCCGGGCTACTCCGACGCGGTCAACTACATCAGCGACCTTGGCAACACCGCGACTTCGCCCTGGCACTCGGTCTTCAACGTCTCCATCATCGTCTTCGGGGCGCTCGCGTGTCTCGGGATCCTGCTCGCGTGGAGCGGATTCCCCCGAGGCGGGACCCGGGTCGTCGGCCTCCTCCTCCTGCTCGCCGCGAGCATCAGTGCGACCCTCGTCGGGGTCTTCCCCGAGAACGTGAACCCGCCCGTCCACGACGTCGTCTCCTTGACGGTCTTCGGCCCCGCGGGGGTGGCCCTGGTGGTCCTTGGAATGGGGTTGCGTCCCGGTACCGACTGGCACTGGCTTCGCCGGATCTCGGTGGTCCTGGGTCTGGTCACCCTCCTTTCGCTCGCGTACTACGCTCCCACGCAGCTCAACAACACGACCTGGGACCCGGGGTTCATCGAGCGGCTGATCGTCTTCCCCATCCTGATTTGGGGATTCCTCGCAGCGGTACAGCTTCTCCCGTCGCCCGCGGGGGATTCTCGCGAACGCCGTCGCGTGAGCTCAGGCGCCCCGTTTGCCGTGGGGCGGCATGGGCACCGCCGAGCTCTCGGTCGCCCCGTAGGGCGCGAGCGCGTCCATCTCTTCGAGCAGACGCACCGAATCCTGACCCAACGGCGTGATCCGGTACTCTTCTTCGGAGTGGGAGAGCAGCCCTTCGTCGACAAGCTTCCGCAGGTGGAACGACAGCTTGGGGGAGTCATCCAGTTCGGCCGCTTGCATCGCATCGGAGAACGAGCAGGGACCCCGGGCTACCCGACGCAGCACGGCGCGGCGGATCGGATTCCCGAGGGCATCGAGGGTCGCTCGGGTGCGGGGGGCGGCGACGGCGGCTCGGAGGTCCTTCGCGTCGGTCGCGGAGAGCGCTTCGTAGGCGAATCCGACGAGGAGCGGACCCCGACCCTCCATGACCTTGCGCAGCCAGGTCAGGAACTCGAGGGCCTCCGTCCGGCGATGGCGAGCGAACAGCCGTTCGGCCCCCTCCAGGATCACGCCGGCGCGCGCGTGGTCCGCGAGGTAGGTGTCGACCTCCGCCCGGATCCGGACCGGATCGTCGAAGTCCGGAGCGACGACCGTGACGCCGGGGCGGGGGCGCACCGCCCGGTCGGTGAGGTGGAGCACGAGGAGCCCCTCGCGCTCGGCCCACCGTCGCGCGGTCGTCTCCGGGTCGCGCGCGTCGCCCGGGTCCCCCTGAAAACGGAATTGCTGACGGGCCCGTTCGAGCGTGGCGGTGATCTGGGCGAGCTGGAATGGCTTGCGGACGTAGTCGAACGCACCGTCTTTCATCGCGGCAACGGCGGTCTCGACCGTCGCGAATCCCGTGACCATGACCACGAGGGTGGAGGGCCACCGCCGCCGGACCTCGTGGAGGAGCTCGAGGCCGCTTTGGCGCGGCATCTTCAAGTCGGTGAACACCACGTCGAAGTCGTCCTGTTCCAGCGCCTCCAGTGCTTTCGGTACGGAGGGGGCCGTGGCGACCCGGTGGTCTCCCTCGAGGAGGTCTCCGAGCTCCTGCCGGAAAACCGGGTCGTCGTCGACGATCAGGAGCCGCACGGCGAGGGGGAGGAACGGGGACGGGATTAGTCCTTTGGGAAAGAGGGGACCCTCGGCGGCCGTTCGCTATCCGTGGGTCGGCGTCGCGGTTCGGGGAGTTTTCACGACCAGGACGGAACATCCCGCGTAGTGAAGGATCCCGTCGGAAACGCTCCCGAGAAAGAATCGGCCGAGCGCGTCGAGACCTCGAGAGCCGACCACGACGAGGTCGATCGAATGTTGCTCGACGAATCCGACCACGGCGGCCACCGGGTCGCCCTCGAGGAGGTGGGCGTCGACCCCCGAGAGACCGTTCGCCACGAGCCGATCCTTCTCGGCGGTCAGCGCCGCGCGCGACTGGTCGATGAGGAGGCCGGCCCCTTCCCCTTGCGGAAGCGAAACGCCGAAGTTCCGAGAGACCAGTTCAAGAACGCCGACGATCGAGAGGTGGGCGTGGGTGAGGCGCGCGATGTCGGCAGCCTCGTGGAGAGCGACGGTCGCCTCGGGCGACCCGTCGAAAGCGACGAGGATCGAGCGAGCGGTCATTCGGTGGGAGCACTCCGGGAGCCCAGATAGCGATTACCGGCCGAGACGAAGCGTCCTCCCCCCCGGCGTCAACCCTATGGCCCCGTGGAAGGAGTAGGGTCGATGGCGGGCTCGGGACTGACCTCGACGGAAACGGACGCGCGCCCGGCGGTCGTGCTCGGAGCGGGGTACGCCGGGCTCACCGTGACCCAGGAGCTCCACCGGCGCTCGAAGGGGAAGATCCCGATCGTTCTGGTCGACCGCAATCCCGTCCACGTCCTGCGGACCGAGCTGTACGAGGTCGGGAAACTCGCGTCGAGCGGGGACGATACGGACCCGTGGGTCGTTCCGCTCGCCGAGGTCCTGGACCGAACGTCCATCGCGTTCCACCAGGGGACCGTGACGTCTATCGACCTTTCCGGGGGAACGGTCACGCTCGATACGGGGAGCTCCGGTTCCGTGCGCTGGCGATCTGCCTCGGCAGCGTCGCCGCCTACTACGGGGTTCCCGGGGCCTCGGAGCACACCCACCAGGTCTACCGACTCTCGGGCGCCAAGCGGCTCGCGGCCGCGATCCGGGACATCGAGACCGCCTCGGTCTCCCTCGCCGGGGAGCGGCGTCCCCGGATCGTCATCGTCGGGGGAGGATCGACCGGGACGGAGCTCGCGGCCGAGGTCGCGACGACCGACTGGCGCGAGATCGCCGACCCGCGCGCCCGGCCCCCGGACGTCTTCCTGCTGACCGGTTCGCTGCCGTTCCTGACGGGCTTCCCTGCCGGACTCATCGCGCGTGCGCGCAAGACCCTCGCTCGTTCGGGGGTCGTGGTCGTGAACGGGTTCAACGTGACCCGGGTGGAGCCCGGTCGCATCGCCCTGGACGACGGTTCGGTGCTCGCGTGCGACGCCGCGGTCTGGTGCGCCGGGCTCGAGGCGCCGCCGGTCGTGGCACAGCTCCCCGTCCCGCATGGCAAAGCGGGGCGAGTCGCCGTGGAGGAGACGCTCGAGGTCCCAGGGCACCCCGGTGTCTTCGCTGTGGGGGACGTAGTCGAGCTCAGGGATCCCCGCACGGGCGCTTTCGTTCCCTCAACCGCCCAGGCCGCCCTCTCGGAAGCCCGAACCGCTGCGCGGAACCTCGTCGCCCGCTGGGCCGGGAGGCCGATGGTCCCGTTCCGGTACCGCGAGCGCGGGGTCGTGGTCGCTCTCGGCCTGGGGCAGGCCGCCGGGTCGGTCCGGCGCGTCCCGATCTGGGGGAGCCCGGCGGCCCTGCTCAAGCGGATCGTTCAGCGGGACTACGCTCACTCGGTCGAGCGGGGAGAGCCGCCCGCGCTCATCTAGGGCCGCCCCGGCAAGGCGGATATCCCCGGAGCCGGTCGCCCGCCCATCGCGATGAAGGCGCTGGTGCTCGTCGGAGGCTTCGGGACCCGCTTGAGGCCAGTCACGTACGCGGTTCCGAAGCAGCTCATACCCATCGCCGGGAAGCCGCTGCTCTACCACGTCCTCGACCTGCTCCCCGACGGACGTCGAGGAGGTGATCCTCGCCACGGGGTACAAAGCCGGCGTGCTCGACGCGTATCTGCGCGCCCATCCCCTCCGATGGCCGGTGCGCACCGTTCCCGAGGCGGAGCCGCTCGGCACCGGGGGCGGGATGAAGAACGCGGGCGACGACCTCTCCGACCCGTTCTTCTTGCTGAACTCCGACGTCATCGCGTCGGCCGACCTGAACGCCCTCCGGGTGACGCATCGGGCCCGGGGCGGGGTCGGAACGATGGCTCTGTTCGAGGTCGAAGACCCCCAGCCTTACGGAGTGGCCGCCCTTGGGCCCGAGGACCGGATCACGTCGTTCGTGGAGAAGCCGGAGCCGAAGGATGCTCCGTCGCGCTGGATCAATGCGGGGATCGCGATCTGGCGGAGAGAGGTGCTCGACCCCATTCCGGCCGGTCGAGCGGTGAGCTTCGAACGGGAGGTCGTGCCCCACCTGCTCGCGAAAGGGGTCTACGGGTTCCGATTGTCCGGCTACTGGGAGGATGCGGGAACGCCCGAGCGCCTCCTCCGCGCGCAGCAGCTCTTGTTCGACGATCACCGCGGGGGGCCGGGGGGAGTGCCGCCGGGGGCGCGGGGCGTCGGGCCGGTCGCGGCGGAGGGCGAGGTCGACGCTGCGTGGCGCCTCCTTCGGCAAGTACGTCACTCTGGGGGCCCACGTGACGGTCGAGGCCGGAGCGCACGTCGAGAACTCGATCATCATGGACGAGTGGTCGTCGAGCGGGATGCGACCGTGGTCGGCAGCGTCCTCGGCCCCAAGGCCCGAGTGCGCGCCGGCCATCGGGTCACGGGTGTCGTACTCGGAGAAGGCGCCGAGGCGTGAGTTACCCGGCGGGGCCGGTGACGACCACCTTCACGGCCTCGTCCGGTCGACCCGCCAGTCGGAACGCCTCGTCGATCCGGGCGAGGGGGATCCGGTGCGTCACGAGGTCCGCGAGCGCAAGGTCGCCGACGACCACGCGCCGATGCACTTCGGCGATGTCCGCTTCCGTGGTCGCGTACGACGGGATCAGCCGGACCCCTCGGAGATAGAGGTCCTGGAGGTCGGCGTCGAGACGGCTCCCCGCCTCGGGCAGGCCGAAGAGGTTGACCGTCCCCCCGCGACGGACCAGCTCGGTCGCCTGGCGCAGCACCGCCGGCTGCCCCGTGGCGACCACCGCGAGGTCGACGCCCCGACCGCCCGTCGCGCGATCGACCGCGGACTTCACCGCTCCGTCCTCTCTCGGGTCTACGGTGACGTCGACCCCGCCCCGCTCGGCGGCCGTTCGGCGTAGGGGAGCGACCTCGCTCCCTCCCACCCAGCTCGCCCCGAAGGCCCGGGCGAGTCGGGAGTAGAGGAGTCCGACCGGACCGAGCCCGAGGACCCACACCGACGCGCCCGCGGGAAGGCCAACGCGTCGGATCGCGGTGAGCGCGCACCCTGCGGGTTCGAGCAACGTTCCGACGTGCCAGCTCGACCTTCGG
Organism: uncultured Thermoplasmata archaeon; assembly: GCA_963749205.1. Taxonomy (GTDB): domain Archaea; phylum Thermoplasmatota; class Thermoplasmata; order Lutacidiplasmatales; family UBA184; genus Lutacidiplasma. Next base: position 19,284 of record CAVVLW010000001.1, read on the forward strand.
GTCGAGGCGAAGCACCGCGCGGCGCCGCACGTTCTCTTCGGGCACCCGGAACGCCTCGGCGAACCCTCCCGGGTCGATGTTCGTCCGGGAGTACGTGGGACAGAACGTGTAATCCCCGCGAGCGCAGACCTCGCACGCGTAGCACGGGACGTGGTGATGGACGAACACCCGGTCCCCGACCGAAAGGTCCTCGACCCCCGCGCCGAGGTGGGAGATCCGTCCCACGGGCTCGTGGCCGAGGATCCCCGCGCTGCGATAGTTGCCGCGAAGCTTCTCGAGGTCGGTCCCGCAGACACCGCAGGCTCCGAGCGCGACGACGACCTCGCCGGGTCCCGCGTCGGGCTCGGGACGGTCCTCGAGAGCGACCGTTCCGCCGTCCGCGAGGTACGCGAACTTCATTCGCGGGCGCGGGCCGCGGTGATCGCCGCGTCCAAGATCTCGATCGCTTCGTCGATCTCTTCCCGACGAACGATGAGCGGCGGGATGTAGCGGAGCGTCGACTTTCCGCACGGCAAGCAGGATCAGCCCGCGGCGATACGCACTCTTCGAGCACGTGGTCGCGGAAGCGGACCGCCGGCTCCTTCGACCGACGGTCGCGAACGAACTCCGTGGCGGTCATCAGTCCGAGTCCGCGGACGTCGCCGATCTCCTCGTGCCGGGATTGCGAGCTCTTTGAGGCGGCTGAGGAGGTACGTCCCCTGGACGCGGGCGTTGTCGAGGAGATGCTCCTTCTCGATGACGTCCAGGGTCGCGAGCGCGGCCGCCGCCGCGACCAGGTTCCCGCCGAACGTGTTCGAGTGGGCGCCGCTCACCGGGAAATCGAGGTCGGCGCGGAGTGCGACCGCCCCCATCGGAAGGCCGCCCCCGATCGCCTTCGCCATCGTGACGATGTCCGGCACGATGTCGTGGTGCTCGATGGCGAACCACCGGCCCGTTCGACCGATTCCCGCCTGCACTTCGTCGTCGATGAACAGGATGCCGTGTTCGTCGAGGATCGATTTGAGGGCCCGGTGCCATCCCTTCGGGGGGACGATGTATCCGCCCTCCCCCATCACGGGCTCGACGATCATGGCCGCGACGTCCTCGGGAGGGATCGACGTCTGGAAGTAGAGCTCCTTCAGGATCTTGGCGCAGTAGAGGTCACAGCTGGGGTACTCGAGCTTGTACGGGCACCGGTAGCAGTTCGGCGCCGGGAGTATGGTGCCCGCCGGTCACGAACGGGGCGTAGCGCGCCCGCTGGACGGGCTTCGAGGTCGTCATCGACAGCGCTCCCATCGTGCGGCCGTGGAACGCACCGAGCAGGCCGATGACGATCGGTTTCTGGCGTTGCCACCGCGCGATCTTGAGGGCCGCCTCGGCGCTCTCCGTGCCGCTGTTGGTGAAGAAGATCTTCTTCTCGAAATTGCCGGGAACGATCTTCGCGATCCGCTCCGCGAGACCGACCTGAGCCTCGTAATAGTAGTCGGTCCCGGCGAAGTGGCTCAGGCGACCGACCTGCTCGCGAACCGCGCGTACGACCTCGGGGTGCGCGTACCCGACGTTGTTGACCGCGACGGCGGAGGAGAAGTCCAAGAGCCGATTCCCATCGACATCGGTGATCCAGACCCCGCTGCCCGACTCCGCGACGATCGGCGCGGTCTTGGTCGTCCTCATCAGGATCGCCTGGTCGCGAGCGATCACCGCCTGAGCCTTGGGGCCGGGGATGGCGGTCTTCAGCACGACGCCCCGCTTCGGCGGGGCGGTCGGTTCGGTCGGGGTACCCGAAGTTGGAGGAGGGACGCTCTGGCTCACGGACGCACCGGGGTCTCCACGTCCGTCCGGGGGGTAAAGGCTTGCGGGCCCCCCGGCCCGCGGGCGACGCCGCGTGGAACGTCTCCCTTTATGCCGCGGTTTCGGGTCGAACCCCCACCCATGGGGTCGGCGGACGAAGCGGCAGAGACCGGAGGCCCCGACGTCGAGGAACTGCGGGCGATCGTCCCGGCGAGGGCGGTGCTCACCGAGCTGGCCCGAGGGTTCCTGCTCGTCCACCAGTCGAACCCGGACCGCGCGGTCCGGTTCGCCGAGACGTTCCTAAGAGAGTGCACGGGAGCGGCCTCCCCAGCCCGGGTCGAATCCACCCGCCCGGTCACCCTCGCGCGTCTCCAGCTCGGTCGGTTGCCGCGCGGAGCGGTCGACCCGACGAATTTTCCCCCGCAACGATGAGCGCAGGTCGCGCGATCACGCGGCTTGTTCCCGCACCCGGACGTACTCGCCGAGGTCGCGAGGGAACGACCGCCGAGTGAGGCACACGCGCACCCCGCTCGCCCGCCCGAACAGCGAGCCCGGACAGACGAGCACGGACGCGCGCAAGCAGCGACGGGCGAATCGGTCCCCGCCGGAAGGAACGGGGTCGTCGAACGCGACCGGAGCCGCGAGGGCGCGTGCCCCCGGCGTCGCGCGATGCCAGAGCGCCTCGTTGCGCTGGAGCACGGACCGGACCTGGCGGAGGATCCGGTCCCGCTCGGCGAGGGTCGCGAGCGCACCCGCGACCGAGTACTCAGGCATCTCGTCGGAGACCAGGCCGTGAAAGCGGGCGAACCGGTCCCGCTCCGTCTCGGGCGGGAACGATGTACCCCACGCGCAGGTCGTCCGCGCCGTAGGCCTTCGTGAACGAGCCCGTCGACCAGAGCCCCGAAAGACCCCGGCGCTGGAGGGAGGGGGCGGGCGTGAACTCCCGGAACGTCTCGTCCACTACGGTCGCACGCGCGTCGCGCGACCAGTCGGCGAACTGCTCTGCGGGCCAGAGGTCGCCGACCGGATTTCGGGGCTGGGAAACGATCGCGAGCTCCGTGGGTCCCGCCGCCGTCACGAGGCGATACCCCGCGGACCGAGCGAGGTCGAAGAGCGGGGGATATTCCGGATATCGGACGCGACAGCGGACGGGGCGGTTGCCCCGGTGGCGAGCGAGGTAGGTGACCGCCCACGCGTTCGCCTCGGTGGCCCCGTGGGTCAGGAATACCCGGGAGGGGGGCACCCCGATGAGCTCCCCGAGTTGGTGGCGCAACTCCTCCTCGGAGGCGGACCGAACCTCGGACGGGGACGGGAGCGGGTGTCGGACCGTGCCGTGCATCCCGCTCCCGCCGAGATTGTAGCGGCACCCTGCGTGACCGTCGACCCAATCCGCAAGGGGGAACCTCATCGTGCGGGGGAGCGAGAGCGAAACTAAAGGACGGCGGGTAGCGGCCGGTCGACCCGCAGCGGCTCGACCCGAACCGTCTTGAACCGGGCGAGCGGCTCTTCCCGAGATGCCCCGTCGAGCCCGGTCAGCGCCCTCGGTCACGGTCGGCCCGAACGGTCGGATCATCGCGCTTTCTGCCGCCTGGTTCTCCGATGGGGCCCGACGACGCGCGGAGGCACGTCGCGCGGCTCGGTGCGTGGAATGCCGACGCGCCCTCCCCACCCATCGGACCCCGTACTGCTCCCGTCGATGCCGGTGGATGTTCCACGGCCACTACTTCTGGGATTCGGCGCGCTCGTACGTCCTGCTCCGGGACCGGTACACCTGTCGGCTCTGCGCGGTGCGGCACCGCGCACGGGAGCTCGATGTCGACCACATCATCGAGATCGCGCGCGGAGGGGCCGCGCTCGAGTATTCCAACCTGCAGACGGTCTGCCGGGACTGCCATGGCCGGAAGACCCGCGCGTTCCTGCGTCAGGCGCGGGCGGTCCGTTCCGGCGGGTCGTCCGAGGCCAACGCGTCGGGACCCGACGCCCGTTCGAGTTCCGGCACCGAGAAGGGGAGCCCGCTGCCGGTGTTGTAGAGGAGGACCGTCTCCCCGGGTCGGATCGCGCCGGCCTGCGCGAGGGGGGCCAGCGCGGCGTACGTCGCGGCTCCCTCCGGTGATGCCGAGATCCCGTGGCGCCGCGCCAGCTCCTTCATCGCCCTCACGATCGCCCGGTCGCTTACGGTTGCCCCGCCCCCCCGGCTTTCCCGGACCGCCTCGAGGACTCGCTCCGAGGCGAACGGGGACGGTACCAGCAGACCCGGCGCGATCGTCCGCGGGTGGTCCCAGGGGGCCGCGCTCGTCGACCCGTCCCGCAGCGCGCGGACGACCGGAGCGCATCCATCGGGCTGCACGGCGTAGAGGCGCGGCATCCTCTCCGAGAGTCCGAGCTCGCGCAGCTCCTGGAATGCCTTGTACATCCCGAGGAGGCCGGTGCCTCCGCCCGTCGGATAGACGACCGCGTCCGGGAAACCGTCGCCCGGGAGCTGCTCGAAGATCTCGAAACCCATGGTCTTCTTTCCCTCGACCCGGTACGGTTCTCGGAGGGTCGACATCTCGAACGACCCCTTTCCGGATTCTGCCGTCCGGGCCGCGGCCCCCGCCTCCCGGAGCGTGCCCGGTACCTCGACGACCTCGGCGCCGTACGAGCGACATCCTTCCTTCATCGGTTCGGGCGTCCGCTCGGGAAGGTAGACGCGCACCGAAAGTCCGGCCCGCGCTCCGTAGGCGGAGAGGGCGACGCCCGCGTTCCCGGCGCTCGGCACGAAGAGTGTCCGGAGGCCGAGCTCGTGGGCACGAGAGACCGCCACCGACATCCCCCGGGACTTGAACGAGCCGGTCGGAAGGCCGCCATCGTCCTTGACGAGCAGTCGTATGCCCGGCGCGTCCGCGACTTCTCCGAGCGGGAGGATGGGCGAGAATCCTTCTCCCAGCGTGACGATCCGGTCAGACCGTTGCACGGGCAACAGCTCTCGATATCGCCAGAGAGAGGAGACCCGGTGGTCGAGGTCGTCCCGCCAGCGGCGAGCGTCCAGCTGGGAGAGGTCGTAGGTGGCGAGCAGGGCGTTCCCGCAAGTAGGGCAAGTACCGACAGGGCGCGAGGGGTCGACCTGGGAGCAGCAGGCACGGCAGTCGAGCGAGATCAGCAGGGACCCGGTGACCGACATGCCGGCTTCGCCACGAGCGAACGGGAAAGGAGGCTAAAGCTCTCGGACCCGTCCCGGGGGTGGCGACCGCGTCGGCACCCACCCCCCAGGGGAGGCCCGCAGCGCGGAACGACCCACGGTCAAGCGCTTTAGGCGTCGTAGTCCGTCGGGCCCCACGACCTGACCATGCCAGGATACTCGGGGACACCCCTTGCGAAGAAGTTGGGCGCTCGTCAGGGATTCCGAGTGTATCTCACTCGCGTCCCGACCGAGGTGCTTTCGGAATTGCGCACCGTGTTGGCCGAATGCGAGAGGGTGCCGACGGCGCGAGGCCCCCTGGATTTCGGGATGGTGTTCGCGAGGTCTCGTTCGGAGCTCGTCCGCGAGTTCGGACCGGCGGCCGAGTCGCTGGCACCCGCGGGGATGCTGTGGGCATGTTGGCCCAAGAAAGCCTCCGGGGTCGCCACCGACCTGGACGATCACGGGGTCCGGGCGAGCGGCCTGCGCACCGGCCTCGTCGACGTGAAAGTGTGTGCGGTCACGGAGGTCTGGTCCGGACTGAAATTCGTCCGAAGGCGAGCGGACCGCGAGAGGCTCGCTTGAACGGGAGGTCACGTGGGCTCGGCCGGATTCGAACCGGCGGTCTTCGCTGTGTGAGAGCGACGTCGTAACCACTGGACTACGAGCCCGTCGCGAAGGGTCGAGGTTACCGGTGACTTAAGGGTGTTACAAGGTCAGGGAGAGAACCGCCGGTAGGACGAGGCTCGCGGTGACCGTGAGGATGAGGCCGGTCGCCAGCGCGAGGCTCCCTGCCTCCGCGTCGCCGTACCGCGTGACGAAATAGAGCGTAGTGTCCATCGACGTGGCGCCTCCCAGGGCCGCGAGGCCGCCGCCCCGCAAGCGACGGCCGAGGTAGGGCGAGAGGATCATCGTCAGGTCCTCGCGGAGGAAGTTCGTCAGGAAGGCGAGGAGGCCCAGGACGGCACCCGCCCGCGCTGCGACCAGCGGGCCGGCGAGCGAGTAGAACCCGAACGCGAGCGAGGTCGCGAGGGTGGCGCTGACCGGAAGATGGTCCGCGAGCGCGAAGATCGCGGCGGCCGCGAGGGCTCCGGCGATCGCCGCGGTCAACGGCGCCCATACTCCGCGCAGCGCCGAGAGTCGCAGCGGGATCCCGAACCCCACCAGGGCGAGTAGGACGTAGAGCACCCAGGGGATGGAGGACGCCGCCGGGATCGGTACGACCCGACCGAGGCCGAAGCCCACGAGCAGGGACGCGAGGAGTACGAGGCTGAGCGGGAGACGCTCGTCGTGGGCCGCGGCCCGGATGGGCGGGCTCGGGTCGGGGCGGAGCCGGACCAGTCCAAGATAGACTCCGGCAGTAAGACCCAGGATGAGGAGCGCGAACGCGATGGCGACCGGCACGGCCGCGACGAGGGAGAACCACGGGACGGTGTTCAGCGACGCGCCGAGCAGCCCGACCAGGATGACGATGGTGACGAGCGTCGCCCGCGGAACCCACGGGCCTCGGGAGGGGACGAATCGTCCGGTGACGAAACCGATGGCGAAGGCGATGTAGAGCAACGGGTCGAACGCCACGGGGGGATTAACCGCTCCACGCGGCCAAGCCGGTCTGCCGGCGCCGAGCGGAGGGCGGTCCGAGCCACACCGTTTCGTCGCGGTGAGCGCCGTACCCCACGTACTCGACCGCGACCCCGGTCTCTTCCTCGATAAAGTCGAGATATCGCCGGAGGTCAGCGGGGAGGGCCGCGGGGCCCTCGCGCCGGACCCGCTCCTTCAGTCGCTCGTGGAATTCGGGCCAGCCCGCCAACGACTCGTAGACCGGTTCGGCACGACCGAGGTCCTCGGCGCTCGTGGGGGGGGCGTCGCGGACGGTCGAGCCGTCGGGCATGCGGTAGCGAACGCAGACCGGGACTTCGTCGAGCCCACCGAGCACATCGACCTTCGTGATCGCGAGGGAAGTGAACCCGTTGAGTCGGGCCGCGTACCGGAGCAGCACGAGGTCCATCCATCCGCAGCGACGCGGCCGCCCGGTAGTGGCCCCGCGCTCTCCCCCGACCCGGCGGAGGAACTCGCCGCGCTCCCCGGTGTCCTCCGTGGGGAACGGCCCGGCGCCGACGCGGGTGGAGTACGCCTTGGCGACACCCACCACGTCGTCCAGCTCCGTCGGCGGGATCCCGCTTCCCACGAGGGCTCCCGCGCTCGTGGGATGGGAGCTCGTCACGTACGGGTACGTTCCGAAGTCGACGTCCAACAGCGCGCTCTGCGCCCCCTCGAGCAGGACGTTCTCCCCCCGTCCGATGGCATCCCACAGGATCGGTTCGGTCGGCCGGATGAACGGAGAAAGTCGCGCGCCCACTTCCACCAACCGAGCGGCGAGTTCGTCGATCGGCGGGAGGTTCGTTAGGTGGGCCTTGGTCGCGTAGAGCAGCTCGAGCCGCTCTCGGAGCACCGCCGGCCGGCTCAACTCCGCGAGGCGGATCCCGAATCGTCCGGCCCGGTCCGCGTACGCCGGTCCGATGCCGCTCTTCGTCGTACCAAGGGACGCGCCGGGACGCTGCCGGCCCCGGAGCTCGTCCTCCCAGACATCCTCGATCTCGTGGACGGGCAGGATGACGTGGGCGCGGTCCGAGAGGACGACCTCGCCCCGAAGGAGTCCGCGCTGCTCGAGCGCCTGCATCTCCTCCTCGAGCTTGAACGGCTGGATCACCATGCCGGGACCGCTGACCCCGGTCACCCCGTGGCGTAGCACGCCGCAGGCGAGTTGGTGGAGGACGACCGGGCCTTCCGGGAGAACGATCGTGTGGCCCGTGTTCGGACCGCCCGCGCTGCGCACCACGTAACGGGCCGACGCCGCCATGAAGTCGGCGATCTTCCCTTTGGCCTCGTCCCCGAACTGCGCCCCGAGCACGATGCGAACGGTCATCGTTCTCTCTGCGGTCTCCGGGAGCGGAACGGATAGAAGGCACTTGTGCCCACCCGCGGCGGGCGCGGTCGCACGTGCCGTCGCCGCACGGACTCCACAACGGTAATGAGGGGCACGACGGTCGGCGGCGGAATGGTCGCCCAGCGGGTTCGCACCGTCGAGATATCGGGCATCCGCAAGATGTTCGAGGCGGCCCGGCCGAACTCGATCAACCTCGGCCTCGGGGAGCCCGATTTCGAGCCCCCCACGGAGGTGATCGAGGCGCTGTGCGCGGCCGTCCGGGACGGCATGAACCATTACGGTCCGTCGGCGGGAATGGCCGAGCTGCGCGACAAGGTCGCGGAGGGGTACCGCGACCGGGACCCGAAGACCGGCCGCGAGAACGTCATCATCACGGGGAGCGGGTCCGAGGGATTGATGGCGGCGGCCCTCGCGCTGTACAACCCCGGGGACGAGGTCCTCGTGCCGAACCCGGGGTTCGTCCTCTACGGTCCTCACGCGCGCCTCATGGGGGCGACTCCCGTGCCGTACTCCCTGCGCGAGCGACGACGGTACCTGCCCGGACCTCGCGGAGCTCGAGAAACTGGTGACCCGCCGGACGCGGGCGATCGTCGTGAACAGCCCGTCGAACCCCACCGGCGGCGTGTTCCCCGCGAAGGTCGTCGACCAGATCGTCGACCTGGCGGAGCGCCACGACCTCACGATCGTATCGGACGAGGTCTACGAGGAGATCGTCTACAACGGGTCGTTCGCCTCGTTCTGGGGGCGTACCGACCGGGTCGTGATCGTGAACTCGTTCTCCAAGACCCTCGCGATGACCGGATGGCGCATCGGCTACCTCGTCGCGCCCCGGGCGCTCGCCCTCGAGCTGAACAAGATGCACTACCACATCATGGCCTGCCCGCCGACGCCGGCGCAGATGGGCGCGCTCGCCGGTCTCTCCCTCAGCGCGAAGGCCGTTCGCGCGATGACCCGCGAGTTCCGGGCCCGGCGGGACCTCGTCGTCCGCCTCCTCAACCGAATACCCGGGATCAAGGTGATCCCACCCGCGGGGGCGTTCTATGCGTTCCCCCGATTCGACTGGGACAAGTCCGCTTCGGAGGTCGCGATGGCCCTCCTCCGGCGGGGCGTGATCATGACGCCCGGCGACGCCTTCGGCTCGCTCGGGGCCTCGCACCTGCGCCTCTCCTTCGCGGCGTCGCGCCCGAACCTCGAGCGAGGGATCGGCATCCTGGGTCGATATGCGGAGGAGGTCGAACGCGCATGATCGTCGAGCTCGTGGGGTACCTGTTTCGGGCGTTCGCGCGCCTCACGCCCGGCGAGGCCGGCCGCGACCTCGATGAGGTAGGAGCCGAGCTCCTGCGGCTCAAGCGACCGTCCCGCTAAGTGCCGCGGAGCTCCCCGTACAGCGCGCGCAATCGCGCGGTTGTGACCGTCCAATCGAACGCGCGGACCCGCTCCGACGCGGCCTGGACGCGGCTTCGGGTCCCCTCGGGGTCCTCGCTCACCGCCCGCAGGGCCTCGGCGAGGGCATCGGGGTCTCCGTAGGGCACGAGACGGCCGAGACGACCCTGCTCGACGACCTCGGGGACCCCTCCGACGGCGGTCGCCACGACCGGGGTCCGGGCGACCATGGCCTCGAGCAGCACGAGCCCGAACGCCTCGTACTCGGAGGGGAGAACGAGGGCGCGGGCCCCGCGCATTACCGCCCGGTACTCGCCGAGGTCGGAGACGTGGCCGAGGAACCGCACGTCCCCCGCGATCCCGAGGGAGCGGGCCCGGGCCTCGAGGCGGGGTTGTTCGCCCCAGTCCCGTCCCATGAGAACGACCGGGCGGCGCCGGGCGGGCTCGAGCCGGGCCACCGCCTCGAGGAGCGTAGGGAGCCCCTTGTTGGGGGCGACGCGCCCGACGAAAAGAAAGTACTCGTCCGGGGAAGGTCCCGCGGCGCCGGCGGGTCGGTCTGGGTGAGAATCCCACGGCGGCCAGGTCGATCCCCGGCGGGATGATGCGGATCCGGTTCGGCCGGAGCGAACTCCCGGACGAGGCGGGCCTCGAACTCGGTCTCGACAACGAGCGCGCGCGCGATGCGGTACGCGGTCGCGCCGAATCCCACATCCTGTAGACGGAGGAGGGCGCGCTTCCGGGGCGGCTCCCCGCGGTCCGCCGGATGGTAATGGGTCGAGACCACGAGCGGGATGTCGCGGCGCTCGGCGACCGCGGCTGACTCGAGGACGTGCCCGTACCGATGCGAGTGGGCGTGGATGATGTCGGGATCAGTCTCGCGGAGCGCGTCCATCAGGCCGACCATCGCGGGCAGGGTGAGCCCCGGGACCAGCTTTCTCCGGACCCGGAACCGATCGGACCGGCACGCCGTCGACCTCGGCTCGAAAGTTCGACCGGGTCTCCCAGCGACCCTCGTCGTAGAGGTCGCTCGCGAACACGCGGACGTCGTCGCCCGCCGCGCGGAGTCGTCGGGAGGTCTCCCGGACGCTCGTCTCCACCCCTCCGGGGGCGTCGAACCGGAGGGAGACCTGGACGATCCTCAGCGCCCGAGCACCTCCCGGTAGACGACCTCGAGCCGGTCCACGACCCGGTCCCAGGTGTAGCGCGGAACGACTTCCGTGCGACCGTGGCGGCCGAGCCGTCGGGCGAGGGCGGGTTCGCTCCACAGCCGGCGGATTGCCGCGGTCAGCGCCGGGGCAGGTCGCCGGGAGGGACGAGGAGGCCCGTGCGCTCGTCCTCGATGAATTCGGGGATCCCCCCGACCCGGGACGCCACGACCGGCGTGCCCTGCGGCGAGGGACTCGAGGAGGACGAGCCCGAACGCTTCGTACTCGCTCGGGAGCACGGTGAACGCGGCGTCCCGATACGCTGCCGTGAGCAGCGCGTCGTCCGGGAGGTGGCCCAGAAAATGCACCCGGGGCTCGAGCCCGAGGCTGCGGGTCCGGGCCTCGAGCGTGGCCCGCATCCCGCCGTCCTCGCCGACCAGGACCAGGTGGGCCGCGGGGTCGTCCCGTGCGAGGGCGGCGAACGCCAGGAGGAGGTCGACCAACCCCTTGTTGGACGCAAGCCGACCCACGAACAGGACGAACGGGCCCGGAATGCCCATCCGGTCGCGGAACGGGGCCGCCCCTTCGGGGGGGACGGGAGCGGCGAATACCCGGGCGGGAGGATCTCGATCGGGGGCAGCGTGAGCCCGAGCGATCGGAGGAGGCGTTCTTCCTCGTGGGTCTGGACGATCACCCGTGCCGCCGCGGCGACGGACCGGGCCGGCAAGCCGCCGGTCGTAGAATCCCCGGATCCGGTGCCGGAGCCATCCACCGTGGATCGACCAGATCGGGTGGAAGTGGGCCGTGAGAACGAACGGGGTCCCGCTGCGTGCGCGGTAGCGTCGTGCCACGGCGACCTGGTGGGTCCCGTACGTGTGGGCGTGGACGACGTCGGGCCGGTCGCGCACGAGGGCGCTCTCCATCCCCCGGAAGAACGGGTAGTGCAGTTCCCACGGCAGCGACCAGACCGGGAGACGATGGACGCTCCCGAACGGGGGGTGCTCCTCGCGCGGGACCGCCGGGGCGAGGCGCTGCATCGGGAACTCCCGGTAAAGGTCGCTCGTGTAGACCTCGACCGAGTGCCCCCGCGCTCCGAGCCGGGTCGCCACCTCCGCGACGTGTCGTTCGACCCCGCCGGGGCCGGGCGGGTAGCGGGTCGACAGTTGCGCGACCTTCACGGACCGCGATGGTTCGTTTCCCTACTTGACGGGGCGGGCGGGCCCGCCGGCGGCCCTACGAGAGGGTCTTCATGCCGGCGAGTCGCTGGGCATACTTCTTGTAGACCTCGGTCGCGCGGGCGACCGATTCGATCTTGACGTACTCGTTCGCCTGGTGGGAGAGCTCCTCCTCGCCGGCGCCGAAGATCGACGACCCGGGGATTCACCTGGGTGTAGTGGACCGCCTCGGAGGCGTGGACGAGCACCGCGTTCTCGGCCTGGGCGACGTCGCGCAGGACCTTCACGTGCTCGGAGTTGGGGTCGATCTGAACCGCGGGCATCGAGAGGATCCGTCGCAGCGTGAACGGGGTCTTGATCCGACGCAGGTGCTCCTCGATCTCGTGGTAGAGCTGGTCCGGCGTGTACGGGGGCGGGAACCGGATGTCGACCTCGGCGGTGCACTTGTTCGGCACGACGTTGAGGCGCGTGCCTCCGTTGAACGTCCCGATGTTCAGCGTGACGCTGCCGAGCTCGGGATGGGCGATCCGGCCCTTGAACGACTCGAGGCCGCGGAGGATCCGCATCATCTTGCCGATCGCGTTCTCGCCGAGGTGGGGCATCGCCCCGTGCGCCGCCTTCCCCCGGGTCTCGATCGCGAGGTCGAGGACCCCCTTTTCCGCGTAGGCGACCCGGAGTCCGGTCGGTTCGCCGACGACGACCGCCTTCGCACGCCGCAGCGGCAGGGTCTTCGCGAGCGCCATCGCGCCCTGCATCGTCGTCTCCTCGTCGGTCGTGAACGCGAGGACGACCGGGATCTTCCGCGCGACGAGGTCCTGCGCGGCCTCGAGCATCGCGATCACGGTGCCCTTCATGTCGGCCGCCCCGCGGCCATACATCCGGCCGGACGCGAGCTGGCTCTGGGAGAAGCTCCAGTAGTCCCCCACGGGAGGGGTGTCGAGGTGTCCGGAGAGAACGACCCCGCCCTGGCCGTACTCCGCGAGGAGGGACGGCGTCTGCGTGTCCCCGAACAGCGTGTTGCGCATGTGGATCTGGTCGGTGAACGACTGAACGTAGTCGAGCACCTCCTGCTTGTCGGAGAACGGGTCGCTCGGGATCTTGATCAGCTCGGCGAGCATGTCGACCATCTGGCGTTTCATCGGATCGGAAACCTCTCGCCGTTCGGTACGGTGACTCGCGAACGAACTACGGAGAGGAATCGCGGGGTGCGTCTTAAAGCCTGTCCGATTTCAAAAACACGCTCCGGCGGAGGGTAGGAGGTCCCACCGGGGGCTCCGCCGGGCCACGCCCCCGACTCACGCCGCGGTGTGCTCCGGACGGGCGTCCGGGGACCGTTCGGGTGACGGGATGGCCCCCGGAGGGGCGCGCGCGGTCAGCGCGGCCTTGCTGTCAGCGTTGGCCCAGCGGACCGCCGGCATGACGACGTGGCGACGAGCCTCGAGCCGGCGCCGGAACCGGAGGAGGTCTCGGAAGATCTCCCGCATCACGTCTTCGAGCTCGCGGGACCGTCGGTAGCCGAGCGCGACGAGGTGGTCGTGGACCGGGTGGTAGTAGTGTTGTTCGGCCTCGACGCGGGGGTCGGGCGGATGGTCGATCGTCGGATGCAATCCGAACTCGGTCGCCACGCGCGCGGTCATCTCCGCGAGCTCGTTCACGGAGTACGCTGCGTCGAACTGATTGAACACCCGGTATTCACCGGCCGGGGGAGGATTTTCCACTGCGATCCGAAGCGATTGCATCGAGTCTTCCAGCGCGATGAACCCGCGCCGTTGCTCGCCCTTGCCGTACGGAGTGATCGGCAGTCCAAGGACGGCCTGGGCGATGAATCGGTTGAGCGCCGTGCCCCAGGTCTCGTCGAAGTCGAACCGAGTGAGGAGGCGGTCGTCGGTGATCTCCGGGGTTCGCACCCCGTAGATCACTCCCTGCATCACGTCGGTCGCCTTCAAGTTCCAGATCTTCGACGCGAACATCACGTCGCCGGAATCGAACACCTTGCTCCAGTGATACCACGATCCTGCTTGCCGAGGGAACGGCACCCGGTCCTTCCGTCCCCGATACTCGACCTCGAAGAACCCCTCGGCGATGTCGATGTTCGGCGTGCCGTACTCCCCCATCGTCCCCATCTTGACGAGGTGAGCGTCCGGGCAGAACTCCCGCATCGCGTAGAGCAGGTGGAGGGTGCCCGTCAGGTTCCCGACCTGAGTGTCGACGGCGTGATGCACGTCGATCATCGAGTAGGGGGCGGACCGCTGTTCGGCGAGGTGCACGATCGCGTCCGGCCGCTCGACTTCGAGAACGTGGCGGACGAACTCGTACTTCCCGAGGTCCCCGCGATGGAACCCGAGCTCCTTCCCGAAGGTCTCGCGGACCGCTGCTTGGCGTCGTGCGAACGAGGGGATCGGGGTGGCCGACCAACTGCCGACCTCGCGCACCCGCTTGCGGGTGACGAAGTTGTCGAGTCCCACGACCTCGTGGCCCCGCGCGAGCAGGTGAAGGGCGAGGGGCCAGCCCGAGTAGCCGTCGATGCCCGTGATGAGCACCTTGACGCCCGACACCCCGGAACCATGGCTCGGTCCCGCCTTAAGATGTCGGGCCCATTTCTCGTCGCGAGCCGGCTATTACAAAATGATTAAGCCGTCGGGGACGTCCCTTTCCCCGCTGAGCGAACGGAAGGCGGAATGGAGTCGCACGATGTTCGGATCGTCGATACCCGCGACGAGCCGCTGAAAGGCGCGATGATGGTGGTCGGGTTCCCGACCCATGGGCTCGTGGGGTCGGTCGCGGCGTCCTACCTCGTCCACACGCTGGACATGAGCCTCGTCGCGTACATGATCAGCGAGGAGTTCCCGCCCACCGTCATCATGGAGGAGGGGGTGGTCGGGGCCCCCGTGCGGTTCTATGCCAGCAAGCTCGTCTGCGGCGTCGATCGCTCCTGCGACCAACTCGTGGTCGTCATTGCCGACATCCAGCCCCCGATGGGCATGCTGAACCTCATGGGCCGCGCGTTGCTCGACTGGGCGGAAGCGAAGGGGATCCAGCTCGTGGTCGCGGTCGAGGGACAACCGATCGAGGACGAGGCGCGCGGCGACGCCCGCGTGGTGGCGATGGCCAACCGGGCTGCGGCGCCGTTGCTCGAGAAGTACCAATTCGCCGCGGCGAACGGGGTCGTCACCGGCCTCGCGGGAGGGCTCCTCCTGGGGGCGATCGGACGGACGACTCCGGTGCTCTGCCTCGTCGCTCAGGCGCACAAGGACTATCCGGACGCCCGGGCCGCGGCGAAGGTCATCGAGACCATCAACCCGATCGTCCCGCTGATCGTGCTGGACACCAAACCGCTCCGCGACAAGGCGCGGCAGATCGAGGCGGAGGTCCGGAAGACGCTGCAGCAGACTCGGGAGTCGATCTCGAGCATGCGGACGGCCGAGGCCGAAGGGCCGGGTGAGATGTATCGCTGACACCGCTCCCGGTACGACGGTCTTTCCCCTCCCCAACGACCGACCTCCCGTAACCCTCCGGGGCTTCCGCCCCACCGATGTCCCGTTCATCTCGTCGATGGTCGCGGACGCCCTCCACGAGCATTACGACCCGTCGCTCTATCAGTCGCTCGGCACCGAATGGCCCGACGGGTTCCTCATCGCCGCCGACCCGCGCGAGGTGCCGGTCGGATTCCTGCTCGGGGTGAACCAGGTCGAGCGCGAGGCACGGATCCTGATGTTCGCGGTCGACCGGGGACACCGTACGGTGGGCGTGGGGACGCTGCTCATGAACGCCTTCCTCGACCGGTGCCGCTCGCGGGCGTACCGCCGCGTGACCCTCGAGGTACGGGTCTCGAACGCGACCGCGATCCGCTTCTACACCAGCTTCTCCTATTCGGTGATCGACCTATTGCGGGCGTACTATTCCGACGGGGAGAACGGCTACCAGATGGCACGCGAGGTCGGGTAGGAGCCTGCGCGTTGGGCGCAGGTGCTAAAGCCTCAGCGCTCTGCGTGACCCTCGATGCCCGACCGTTGGCCGACCGCCGCTGACCTGATGTCGGTGCGCCCGGCGAGTCTTCCCCACGACGCTCCGATCGCGCGGGCCCTCGGTCTGATGCGCTCGAACGGGCTCCACGAGATCCCGGTCCTTCGAAACTCCCGGCTCATCGGGATGGTCACGTTCGAGACGATCGCCCGCCGCGAGAGCCGGGCCCTCGATACGAAGGTCGAGAACATCCTCATCGTACCTCCCCTCGTGACGCTGCCGACGAAGTTGCCCGAGATCGCCGAACAGCTGCTCTCGGCGGGCCTTCGCGCCGCGCCGGTCGTGGGTCCGCGGGGCGAACTGCTCGGCGTCGTGAGCCGAACCGACCTCATCGGCGTGCTCGCGAGGGTCCCCGAGGCGAGCCGGGTCCGAGTGGAGGAGATCGCGCGGTCGGCCAGCCTGATCATCCACGAGAACGACCTGTGCCGCCAGATCATCGGTCAGATCCGTCACATCGAGGAGCACCCGCTCCCCGTGCTCGACCGGAAGGGACGGCTCGTCGGCGCCCTCGGAGTCGCCGACCTCACGAAGGTCCTCTGGAGGCCGGTCACCGGGGGAAAGCGGGACGTTCGCGCGGGGCGGCCGTCGCTCGACGTGAAGGTCGGCTCCATCATGCACTCTCCGGCAGTCACCGTCCCGCCGGGCACCGCCGCCTCCGAGGCGGCTCGTTTGATGAGCCACGAAAAGGTCTCGAGCGTTTTTCTCGTCGAGCCGGGGCGACCGCCGAGGGTCGTCGGGGAGGCCGAGCTCCTCCAGCTCGTGGTCGGGCGGGGGAAGACTCCGGCCGCCTCCCGAGGAGTCGAGGACGTGTACGTCGAGATCACCGGCCTCCGCGGTTCCGGTGACCCGGGTCTCCTCGCCGAGATCGACCACCTGGTCGCCGCCGGCCTCCGGCGGATCGGCCAGCACGTGCGGCCGACGCTCCTGAGCCTCCACTTCACCCCGCACGCGACCCATCGCACGAGCGACCTCACCCTGGAGGCCCGCCTCCTCACGGACGACGGCATCTTCTACGCCTCCCACACGGGCTGGAACCTGCTCGCGGGGGTCTCGGAGCTCCTCGAGGAGCTGGACGGTCAGACTCGACGGGTCCGCGAGGCGAAACGCCAGCGCGGTCGCAGCGGGGGGGCGCGCAACCTCGAAGAGGAGACCTTGGCCGACGACCCCGACCTCGAGCGGCGGATCCGTTCCGCGACGGGAGACGGAGGCTCGGAGGAGGAAGAATGATCCCCGGCGGACCTCGCAACGCCCGCCAGATGGAGCAGATGATGCGCCGGCTCGGCATGACGAGCGAGCCGATCCCCGAGGTCGAAGAGGTGATCGTACGGACGCGCTCGAAGGAGCACGTCTTCGAGAAACCCGAGGTCACGGTCCTGACGGTGCAAGGGGTGCGGACCTACCAGGTCGTGGGCCAGCCCATTGTGCGCGCACGGAGTTCGGGATCCGGGACCGCGACGGCGGGTGCCGTCGGGACCGTCGCCCCCTCCGGGCCTCCGGAGGAGGACATCCGCCTCGTTATGGAACAGGCGAACGTTTCCCGAGAGGAAGCGCTCGAGGCGCTCTTCCAAGCGAAGGGCGAGCCCGCCGAGGCGATCATGAAGATCCTCACTCGGAGCCGTTAGGTGGACGAGCCGGCCGGACCCGTGGTCCGGGAGTGCGTTGAAGGCTACCTGTTCGCGACCCCACCGCTCGAACTCCTCCTCTTTCGTCGACCGCCGGCCCGAGGGCAGATCTGGGTGCCGGTCAGCGGCAAGGTCGAGCCGACCGACCAGGATTGGGAGGCGGCCCTTGAGCGCGAGCTCCGAGAGGAGACCGGGCTCGACCGCCCGCGTCGCCTCGTTCCGCTCGATTGGCACGTCCGGTTCCGTGCCGACAACGGCGAGACCTGGCGGCTGCACGCCTACGGCGTAGAGGTGGACCGGTCGTTCGTTCCCGTCCTGAGCGCGGAGCACGAGTCATCCCGGTGGGTGTCCCCGGGCGACGCGACCGCCCTCCTGCACTACGAGGACAACCGAGGCGCCGTGGAGCGGCTCGTCCTCGAGCTGGCCTCATCCGACTCCCAAAAGGTTTAGCCCGCGTCCCCGCTCCTCCGCGGTCCCGAACGATGGTCGGCCCCGAGCTCGAGGCATCATTGCCGGTGTACGCCTCGTACGTGTTCCCGAGCTCGGGGCCGGCGCTCTACGAAGCTCTGCGGGCGGCGAAGCCGCGCCGGATCGTCCTACAGGTCCCCGCCGGGCTCGTCCGGAACGCCCACGACCTCGCGGCGCGCCTCCGGGAAGAGACCGGTGCGCGGGTGACGGTGGCGGCGCGCGCGTGCTTCGGGGCCTGCGACTTTCCCTCCCGTGACGAGGCTCCGAAGGCGGACGTCGCCGTCGTTCTCGGTCACTCTCCCATACCGAACGTCCCGGTGGTCCGGACCACCTATTTCGTCGAGATGAGGGACCCCGGCGGCGACCCCGCGGCGCTCGCCTCCACCGTCGCTCAGGCGGGTCTGCCCTCGACACTTGGCCTGGTCGTCTCGGTCCAGCACCTCGACCTGGTGGAGTCGCTCACCGCCGCGCTGGAACGCGGCGGGCGCACGGTGCGCGTCGGCCGGGGGGACCGACGCCTCGCCTACGCGGCCCAGGCGCTCGGGTGCAACTATACCGGCGCGGAGGCGATCGCCGCGGACGTAGACGCCTTTCTCTTCGTGGGAACCGGACGGTTCCATCCCGTGGGACTCGCGTTCGCGGTCGACCGCCCGGTCTGGTCGCTCGACCCGCTGCAGAACCAGATCGAGCCCCCGATCGACCGAGGCTCGCTCGTTCGCAAGCGCCAGCTCACGGTCGCCATCGCGCGGGACGCGCGCCGTTGGGGTATTCTCGTCTCCACCTTTGCAGGACAGAATCGAATGCCGACCGCGCTCGCCCTGCAGGAGCGCGCGCAGTCGCGCGGGCGGGAGGCGGAGATCCTCGTGTTCGACCGGCTCGACCCACGGGACCTCGAGGGCCGGGACCTGGAGGCGTACGTGAACACCGCGTGCCCCCGGATCGCGCTCGACGACGGCGAGCTCTACTCGAAGCCGATGCTCACTCCGCCCGAGTTTCTGATGGCGCTCGGCGAGCTTCCCCTCGAGCCCTACCGGTTCGACACCTACCACTGACCCCGGACCGAAACCGAGAAGGCGGGCGAGGAGGCTCCTCCTCCTCGTGCGGTCGTGGGCGCTGGTACCGGCGGGACTTCTCGGGGCCGGGGCGGTGCTGGTGGCGGTGGCGGCGCTTCAGGGCGGCACCGAGCTCGCGATCGTGGTCGTCGTGCCCGTGGTCTACGGACGGTCGCTCGAATTCGTCGCCGGTGTCCTCCTCCTCGTGGCCGGGCTGTTCACGTTGCCCCTCGCCTTCGAGCCGGGAGAGGAGCCCGAACCGCCGGCACCGGGGACCGCTAGGCCCGGGACGCCCGGGGGCTCCGGTGGGCTCGTCCTGATCGGGCCGGTTCCGATCTTCTTCGGGAGCTGGAAGGGCGTGTCGACTCGGACCCGCGTGATCGCCGCCATCCTGGGAGGCGTCGTCCTCGTGGTCGCGATCCTGGTGCTGGTCCTGTTCCGGGTTTAAGCCAGCGCGCCGACCGCGGAGAGGAAGCGCCGGTGCACCCGGAGGTCGTTCGAGAGCTCGGGGTGGAACGTCAGCCCCCACAGCCCACCCGCGCGCACCCCCACGACCTCCTCGCCATGCCATGCGATCGGGGCAGCCTCCGACCCGACCGAAAGGATCCGAGGGGACCGGATGAAGACGCCGGGGAACGGCCGCTTCCCCAACCCCTCGACCGCGACCGGTGCCTCGAACGACTCCCGCTGGGAGCCGTAATCGTTGCGGCGTACGGTGACGTCGAGGACCCGGAACGTGGGAGGGTCCCGGCCGGAAGCACTCGGGGCGAGCTCGCGGGCCAGCAGGATCAATCCGGCACACGTGGCGAGGACCGGGAGCCCCTTTTCGATCCGTTCCTTCAGCGGTGCCCATAGGCCCGTTTCCTCGATCATGCGGGCGATCGTGGTCGACTCCCCGCCGGGGAGGAACAGGACCTCGACCTCCGCGAGGTCGGAGGGAGTTCGCACGGCCCTCGGGTCGCGGACCAGCGTGCGGAGCACCCGCAGGTGTTCGGGAACGTCGCCCTGCAGGGCGAGGACGCCGACCTTCATCCGGTCCCGCCGCGGCGGAGCTCGTCGAGGACCTCCTTCGCGCGGTCGAACCGGATCTGGTGGTCGCGGAGGAGACGGTCGACGACGCGGTCGACCTCGTCCGGGCGCGCACCGGCGCTCGCCGCGAGGTTGCGTGCGTGGAGCTCCATATGGCCCCGCTGGATCCCCTCGGTCGCGAGGGCGCGGAGCGCCGAGAAGTTCTGGGCGAGACCGACCGCGGCCAGCACCTCCCCGAGCTCGCGCGCGCTCTTGACCCCCAGCACTTTCACGTTCGCCTTCGCGGTCGGATGAACGGCGGTCGCCCCGCCGATGAGACCGACCGGCGCGGGGATCTCGATCGACCCGACGAGATTGCCGTCCTTGTCCTTCTCGTAGGTCGTGAGGGGGAGCACGACCGTCCCGGAGTCGGCCTCCCCCGCCCTCCAGGCGGCGTAGGTGTGCGCGCCGCCCTCGATCGCCCGGAAATCGTTGCCGGTCGCGATCACGACGCTCGAAACGCCGTTCATGATCCCCTTGTTGTGGGTCGCGCAGCGGAATGGGTCGGCGACCGCGAGGGCGTAGGCGTCGAGGATCGCGTCCACGACCTCGGGACCGGTCGCGGTCTCCGTCTTGAGCAACGCGGCGGGGAACGTCGCGTGTGCCCGCGCGAGGCGATGGATCGCGAGGTTCGAGATGATGCGGAGCACGGAGCGACCACCGGTGAGCCGCGCGAACTCGGGCGCGAGTGCCTCGCACATCGTGTTCACGGCGTTCATCCCCCCCGCGTCCCGCGCATCCACGAGCAGGTGGACGACGATCATCGTTCCCCGGGGCGACGCGAGGATCCGGACCTCGAGGTCCTTCGCACCGCCGCCGAATTTCACGAGCACCGGGTCCTTCGCGTTCGCGGCCGCCAGGAGGTCCTCCTTCCGTTGGAGGAGTCGGAAGCGCGCGGCGAAAGGGTCCGGCACGTCGAGGATCTGGACCTGGCCGATCATCACCGGGGCGGTCGACTGGGCGTAGAAGCCGCCGGTCGCCCGAACGACCTTCGCGGCGTTGGACGCCGCCGCGACGACGCTGGGTTCCTCGATCGCCATCGGGACGAGATACTCCTTCTCGTTGATGCGGAAGTTCGTCGCGATGCCGAGCGGCAGCGGCATCACGCCGATCACGTTCTCGATCATCCGGTCGAGGGTCCCCGGGTCGACCCCCGGCGGGAACTCGAACGACCGCGCTTCCTCGTCGGTCAGCCCGGCCCACTCCTTCACGAACGCGCGGCGCTCCGCGATGGTGCGGCGATAGAATCCCGGGATCTCCGACGTCCGGTCCATGGGAGTGTCTCCTCTTACTCGGACTTCTCCGCGACGAGCGCGGTCACTTCCGCGGTCGCCGGCGGGTGCCGTCCGACGATCACCTTTGCGGGTCGGAGGAGCCCGCCGAAGAAGCGGTACCCCTGCTGGACGACCTCGACCACCGAGCCGTCCGGGGTCCCGTGCGGTACGAACCCTTCCCCGACCGCCTCCGCCTCGTCCGGGCGGAACGGACTCCCGACTTTGGCGACCGGTTCGACCCCTTCGTGGCGCAGGAACGTCGACCACTCCCGGTCGAGGAGCTCCATTCCCCGGCGCACCGGGTCGTCGGACGGGAGCTTGCCGATGGAGTCACGCGCGGCCCGGAACGCCTCGATGATCGGGAGCAACTCTCGGAGCATCGCTCCCCGGGCGTGACGGGTGATCGCTTCCCGGTCCCGTTCGGAGCGCCGCCGGTAGTTTTCGAAATCCGCGAGGAGGTACTTGTAACGGGTCGACCAGTCCTCGGCGGGTCCGCTCGGCGCGGGCGGGGTCGGGACGTCGCCCGGCGCTCCGTCGGGGGTCTCGGGGGGCGGGGACGTCGGCCTTCGGATCGTCGGCCATGGGATGGGGGTCCGAGGCGGGCCCCGGCTATTAGCGCTTCCTTGCGGTCAAAGACCCCTCCGGGGGGTTGCCGGAAACGGGCCCGATCCTTCGCTCGGCGAGACCTTTTCGAGTCGCTCCGGGGGTCGGTTTTCGGGCCGTTCCGGGGGGTCATTTTTCGTCCGCAACCCAAGCGTTATAACGCCTGTCCGGCTCGGTAGAGTACGCTGGTTCCACCGGCGGTATTTCCGATGGCGCAGGAGACTGTTTCCGCCCCCGCGTACGACGCGAGTTCCATCCAGGTACTGGAGGGACTTTCGGCCGTCCGGCGATGCCCCGGAATGTACATCGGGTCGACCGACGCCCGCGGGCTCCATCAACTGGTCTACGAGGTCGTCGACAACTCGATCGACGAGGTCCTCGCGGTGGCGTGCACCCATATCGATGTCGTCCTCCACGCGGACGGTTCCTGCTCGGTCAAGGACAACGGCCGGGGGATCCCCGTCGAGGAGCACCCCAAGTACCACCGGCCCACCCTCGAGATCGTCATGACGGTGCTCCACGCCGGGTCGAAGTTCGACCGGAACGTCTACAAGGTCTCGGGCGGGCTCCACGGGGTCGGGGTCCACGTCGTCAACGCCCTCAGCGAGTGGTTCGAGGTCCGGGTCCGGAGGAATGGCCACGAATATTTCCAGCGCTACGAGCGCGGGGCCCCGGTCGCCCCGGTCAAGATCGTGGGCACCTCCGACACGACCGGCACGGAATCCCGTTTCAAGCCCGACGGCACCGTGCTCGAGACGGTCGTCTTCAACAAGGAGACGGTCGAGCGGCGCTTGAAGGAGCTGTCGTTCCTGAACGCCGGGGTCACGATCGAGCTGCGGGACGAGCGCGACGACACGACCGCCACGTTCCACCACGCGGGTGGGATCGCCGAGTTCGTCGAGGACCTGAACGCCTCCTCCAACGCCCTGTTTCGCCCGCCAATCTACCTGCACGCCAAGCGCGACACGACCGACATCGAGCTCGCGCTGCAGTACAACGACGGCTACAACGAGACGACCCTGGCTTTCGTGAACAACATCAACACCGTTGACGGGGGAACGCACGTCGTCGGGCTGCGGGCCGCCCTCACCCGGACGCTGAACGACTACGCACGGAAGCGCGGGTTCGTGAAGGGCGACAAGGAGAACCTGACCGGAGAGGATGTCCGGGAGGGCCTGACCGCGGTCCTTTCCGTCAAGGTCCTCGAGCCCCAATTCGAGGGACAGACCAAGGCGCGCCTCGGGAACTCCGAGGTGAAGGGCCAGGTCGAAAGCGCGGTCAACGAGAAGCTCTCCGAGTTCCTCGAGGAGCATCCGGCCGTCGGCCAGGGACTGATCTCGAAAGCCGTCCAGGCGTCCCAGGCCCGGGAGGCCGCCCGAAAGGCCCGCGAACTGACCCGCCGGAAGGGATTGCTCGAAGGCGGTGGGCTCCCCGGGAAGCTCGCGGACTGCCACTCGAGAGACCCTGCGGTCTGCGAGCTCTTCCTGGTCGAGGGGGACAGTGCGGGCGGGACGGCGAAGCAGGGACGCGACCGCGAATTCCAGGCGGTCCTCCCGCTCCGGGGGAAGATCCTCAATGTCGAGAAGGCGCGGCTCGACAAGATGCTTCAGAACGAGCACATCCGCGCGCTGATCATGGCGATCGGGATCGGCATCGGCGACGAGACCGACATCACCCGCCTGCGGTACCACAAGATCATTCTGATGACCGATGCCGACGTCGACGGCTCCCACATCCGGACCCTCCTGTTGACCCTCTTCTACCGGAAGATGCCGCTCCTGATCACCGAGGGACACGTGTTCATCGCGCAGGCTCCGCTCTACCGGATCCAGAAGGGTCAGCGCTTCCACTGGGCGTACTCGGACGAGGAACGCGACCGGGTCCTCCAGGATTTCGGTGGAATGAAGGGCGTCGTCATCCAGCGCTACAAGGGGTTGGGGGAGATGAACGCGGGCCAGCTCGCCGACACGACCATGCGACCCGGGGCCCGCACCCTTTTGCGCGTCACGGTCGAGGACGCCGCTCGCGCCAACATGCTCTTCCAAGTCCTGATGGGCGAGGAAGTTGAGCCGCGGCGCGAGTACATCCAAGCGCACGCGGTGGAAGTGACGAACCTCGACATCTAGGGGGCGCGCTCACCACCGTGGTCGAAGTGACGACGCTCGCCGAGGCACTCGTCGCGGTCGGTCATCCCGGTCTCGCCTCGTCGCGCCGCCCGGTGTTGCGCAATCCCGACGCGACCCTGCTGACGCTCGCGACGTTGGATCGGGACGGGGCCCCCACCTGGCACGGGATCTGGATCGACGCACAGGGGGCTCGACCGCTCGGACCGAGCGTCCCACCGAGCTTGCTCAGGGACGGTACGAGGGCCCCTGCACCCACGGTCGCGCTCGTCGACCTCGTGCAGGACGCCCACCGTTCGTACATCGAGCGGCTCGAGGCCCTCGGCGAACGCCTGGATGTGTTGGAGGGGAAACCGGACCCGGCTCCGCTCCCGGAGCTCGGCGAGCTCCTCCACGCGCTCGCCGGCGCCCGCAAGCAGATCGTACGTTTCGAGGTCCTCGTCGCGGAGCTCGACGGCGCTCTCGGCGCGAGCTTCCCCGGGCTCGAGGCATTTCTCCCGGCGTTCCAGCGAGAGGTCGCGCACCTCGACGAAATATCGAGCGGTCAGGCCCAGGGCGTTCGGGACCTCGTAGCGATCCGGAACGCGGCGGAGGCGAATCAGTTAGCGACCGTGGCAAATCGGCTCGGAGAGGTGTCGAACCGGATCGCGGCGCTTGCGAACACCTCCAACCTGCGGATGCTGGGCGTGGCGTACATCGCCCTGGTTCTCGCCCTCGTGAGCGTCGTCGTGCTGATTCCCAACACGGCGGCGACGATCCTTGGGGTGCCGGCCGCGGCGTGGGTACCGGGCGTGTGGGTGGATGCCATCTTGATCGTGCTGGCCATCGTGCCCATCGTCGTTGTTTTCTCGCGCCCGTGGGTGTGGAGAACGGTGCGGGGGCTCTCCAGTTACGAGGGCCGGACCGTGGAGGGACTTTCCGACCTTCCGGAGGTCCCGGCGCAAGACGTCGACGGTAAGGCATCTCTTTTACGCCAATCCCGGTAGCCGACCCCGTGGCGCCATCAAAGCTCGCCCCTCCCCTGGTGGTCGCGGACGCCCTCGTGGTGACCCAGGACGCGCATCGCCGCGTCGTCCGGGCGGACGTTCGCGTCGACGAAGGGCGGTTCTCCCACGTCGGACCGCGCGCCCCCCGGGAAGGAGCGACCGTGGTGGACGGGCACGGCTTCGCGCTCGTCCCCGGGTTCGTCAACACCCACACGCACGTCGCGATGACGCCACTTCGAGGGGTCGCCGACGACCGGGACCTCGCGGGATTCCTCGAGACCCTCTTCGTGGTCGACGCCCACCGGACCGAGGACGACGTCGAGGCCGGGGCGCGTGCGGGAATCGCGGAGATGCTGCTCTCGGGGACGACCTCGTACCTCGACCTCTACTACTTCGAGGATGCAGTCGCGCGGGCCTCCGAGGGCCTCGGGATCCGGGGGTTCCTCGGGTGGGCGGTGCTCGACCCGGAACTGACGACGCAGAAGGGACGGCCGCTCGACAATGCCGCCCGGTTCCTTGGCCGGTGGCAGGGCCATTCGCTCGTGACCCCCCTCGTCGCTCCGCAGGGAGTCTATGTCTGCGGGCAAGAGACCTGGCTCGGCGCGAGGGAGCTGGCGTCCCGGCACGGCACTTTTTGTCACTTTCATCTCGCCGAAACCCGACGGGAGGTCAGCGAACACCAGTCGAAAACCGGTCGGCGGCCCACGGACTGGCTCGCGGAGATCGGCTTCCTCGCTCCCGGAATGGTCGCCGCGCACGCGGTCTGGCTCACCGGCCACGAGATCGACCTGCTCGCGAAGGGCGGCGTGGGGGTTGCGCACTGCGCGAGCTCGAACATGAAGCTCGCGTCCGGGGGCGTGGCGCCGGTCGTGGAGCTCCGCGCCGCCGGCGGTCGGGTCGGCCTCGGCACCGATTCGGTCGCGAGCAATAACTCGCTCTCGATGCTCCGGGAGATGCACGTCGCGGGGTTGGCCCAGAAGAACCACCGCTGGGACGCGGCGGCCCTCTCCGCGCAGGAAATCCTCGACCTCGCGACGATCGAGGGCGCCGCCGTGCTCGGGCGTGCTGCCGACTTGGGCTCGGTCGAGGTCGGCAAGCAGGCCGACTTCTCGCTCGTTCGGTTGGACCACCCCACCGTCCTCCCGGCGCGCCCCGAAGCGATCGTCTCCCACCTCGCGTACTCGGCGAGCGAGGAAGCGATCGATTCGGTCTACGTGGCCGGCACGGCGGTCGTTCGCCAGCGCGCGCTCGTTCGCGCGGATTGGACGGAGATCCGGGTCGGCGCGGAGGCGGCGGCCGACAAGTTGTGGGCGGCCCGCCCCACCCCGAGGTGAAGGACCGGCCGTTCGACTTTCCCGCCGCCCAGGTCACGGGCGAGCTCGGCGGCCAGTTGATGGGCGAGGTCGGTCGACGGGACATCGATCCCGAGCTCCTGGAGCCCGATGAGGCGGTCGAGGACGGCGGGGTCGGAGACCTGGAAAAGACGGGTCACGAGGTCCCGGTCGACCGACCGGGGGATCATGCCCTGGTGGAGGAGCGCCGACCGAGAGAGATGTTGCGCCGCCCCGCCTAGCACGCGGGACCCCACCGAGAGCACTTGCCCGCGCCCGCTGAGCACGCAGTAGTCCGGCGGTGAGGTCGGGTGGAGCGGTCCAGGCCCCGACCACGCCGTGGCGGCGAAGGAAACGGACCACCCCGGCACCCAAGCGACCGTACCCCCGGGCGAAATCCTTCCCGACCCTCGGGTCGGCGCGAGGGAGGACCACCGACCAAGCGAGGTCTCCCGGCGCATGGATCACCCCGGTGCCTCCCGAAGTGCGGCGGGCGACCGGCACCCCTGCCACACGTGCACCGGATGAGGTAGGCGGCATCGGTACGGACACCGACCCCGAACGAGACGGTGAGACCGGAGAGGACGGATACGCGGGCCGCCGGGTTTCCCGCGCGCAACAGGCGTTCGTCCTCCCCGAGACTCGTCGGCGCAGGGAACCCCGGTGTGCACCACGACCCGCGCAGAGGTATCCGCCGGGATCGGGAGGGAGTCGTGCACCACCCGGGGGAGAGGCCGGGGAGGTCTAAAGGCTATGAACCCACCCCCGCTCCGAAATTCATGGCCGAGCTCTCTACCTACCGACTGCATCCCGGTGACGCTGCCCCCGATTTCTCCCTCCCCGGGCGTCGACGGGAAGACGTACCGTGTCTCGGACTTTGGCGCGGACCCGCTTCTCCTCGTCACGTTTTGGTGCAACCACTGCCCGTACGTGCAGGCATGGGAGAGGCCGGATGGTCCAGATCGGGCGAAAGTACGGGCCGAAGGGAGTGGGGATCGTTCTCATCAATTCGAACGACGCGCGGGCGTACCCCGAGGACCGGTTCGAATCGATGGTACGGCGGGCCCAGGAGCACGCCTACCCGTTCCCCTACCTCCACGACGAGTCGCAGGAGGTCGCCCACGCCTACGGGGCCCTGGTGACCCCGCATCCGATGCTGTTCGACCGCGACCGAAAGTTGTTGTTCCAAGGACGGATCGACAACGACCACCAGCACCCGGAGCGCGTGACCGAGCACTACCTCGAGCGCGCGCTCGACCAAGCGTTGAAGGGCGAGAAGGTCCGTCCCGCAGAGCTACCCGTCGCGGGGTGCAGTGTGAAGTGGCTTCCGTGAGCCCCGCGGCGAGCGCGAGCCCGGCCCGGTGCGCGGACCTCCTTGAGTTTCGTTCTCCGCATCTCGAAGGCGCGGAGGAGCGAGGGATCGACCGGCCGCCCGGCGCGGTCGAGCCGGGCCGCGATCGCCACCTTGCCCGCGAGCGTTCGGGAGAGTTTCCCTCGTTCGTAGCGAGAGGCCGATTGGATCGCCGGGTGGAGGAAGAGGAGCCCGTGGCGGGGCGGGGGCGCGTTGCCCCGGAGGTGTTCGAAGAACGCCCGCTCCGCACCCCAGGACCTGGATCGTGCTCGCGGGCAATCGGGCCAGTCGGTCCAGCCCGCGGGCCTGGGCCATGAGGCGTGCGGCCAGGTCGGGCCCGAGCAGGGCGCTCAAGTTCGGCGTCTTCTCGGGCACGGCGGCCTTCACGGCGTTGGAGAGCTCCCGATGCGTGAGGTCGATGGCGCCGTAGAGTTCCGCGAGCCGGCGGTCGAGCGTCCCGCACTCCCGGATTCCCCGGACCGAACGGGGAAGCCACGTTCTCTTCGAGCGCCCTCCGAGCGGCGGCCGCGTGGTCGCCCGGGTCGATATCCGGAGCATCCCGGGAGACCCAGCTGCCGAGCCGCTCGCCGACCAAGTTGCGAACCCGGTCGAGGTCGGAGGCGGCCCGGACCGCCTCCTCCACGTGGATGGACGGGTCCCACGAGTCCGCAAGCGCCCGCTCGCCCGCGGCGAGGAGCGAACGCCGTCGAAGGTCGCGCTCGGGGAGTCCCTCGGAGGATGGCGGCAGCGCCGGAGAACGGGGGTCCCAGCGAAGACCGGGCTCGGCGAGACGACGATCCCGAGTGGTCCACTCCTCGCCCCCTCGCGACGAAAGGATCTCGGACTCCTCGGGAGTGACGCCGCCCGCACGCCGGGTCCGCGCCCGCTCCTCCAGTTCCGGTTCGGAGGCGGGGGCCGGGGCGGACCGGACGATGCGCTCTCCGTCCACGAGGAACGTACCGAACCAGGTCGTCACGACCGCGCGTGCCATCGTCGCTCCCCTCACCCTCGGCCGGGAAGGCGCGCCGCATAAATAGGACGGCACGGGTCGCCGCGCCGATGGACCCCCCTCGGGACGTGGTGCGGGCCGCCCGTATCGACCACGCGCTCGTCGTCACGCTGGACAACCCGCCGGTCAATGTGCTCTCCCGCACCGTGCTGGACGCGCTCTCGGCTCGTCTCGAAGAGGCCGAGAGCGACCCCGAAGTGCGGGTGGTGGTCCTCGCGAGCGCCGCCGAGAAAGCGTTCGCGGCCGGCGCGAACATCCGCGAAATGGCTCCGATGGGTCCTTCGGAGGCGTTCGAGCACGGCACGCGAGGTCAGAACATCACGCGGAGGATCGAGCACCTTCCTCTCCCTGTCATTGCCGCGGTGCACGGGGTGTGCTTCGGCGGGGGATGCGAGATCGCGCTCGCGTGCGACTTCATCATCGCGAGCGCGGACGCTCAATTCGGCCAGCCCGAGATCAACTTGGGAGTGATGCCCGGCTGGGGCGGTACCCAGCGGCTCCCGCGCCGGATCGGCGCGGCGCGAGCGCGACGGTGGATCCTCACGGGCCGCCCGGTCACCGCCGAGGCGGCCGAGAACGCCGGGCTCGTCGATCGGGTCGTGCCCCGGTCCGAACTCATCGCGGCCTCCCTCTCATTGGCCGAGGAGCTCGCGACGAAACCCCCGCTCGCGCTCGCGGCCGCCAAGTTCGCCCTTCTGCACGCGATCGATCCGGAGATGGACCGCGGCCTCGCCTACGAGCGCGGCCTCTGGGCCCAGCTATTCGGAACCGAGGGCCAGAAGGAAGGGATGCGTGCGTTTCTCACCAAGGAGCGCCTCGCTCCTCGATCGCGAGCGGATTGGGAAGCGAGCTCGGCCGGTTTCCCCTGGGCGAAAGATTCCAGGGGGTCCGAATCCATCGGAAAGCGGAAGAACGCAGAGGTGTCGGGTCGTGACTGACGCGCCGCGGTGGCTCAGCTGGCAGAGCGGCTCCTTGGTAAGGAGCAGGCCGAGGGTTCAAATCCCTCCCGCGGCTGATTTTTCCCGATCGACACCGCGGGGGCCTCTGGGCGCAATCCTGGCATAGGCTTGGTGCGACCCGTACGGGCCTTCCCGGAGCTCAGGATCGGCCGACGTGCGCGAGGACGCTCAGTGCCTCCACCGTGGCCCACTGACTGGGCTCGTGCAGCGGCTCGAGCATCATCGGATACACGATCTCCTCGTACCGATAACCGGCGAGCTTCGAATCTAGATCTGGATGGGCCGCGTCGAGCGCCCAGGTCCCATCACGCCGTCGCCGGTCCCGCAGCCAGCGGAGGGCGGGAGCTAGCCGGGGGTCCCGGCCGTAGCCCAGCCGTGTCAGGACCCGGAGGCCCACGAGGACGTCATAGTAGTAGTGGCAAGGGTAGTGGATCCGGAACCAGGGTGGGTAGCGGACGGCCCCTTCCTCCATGAGGTGACGCCGCAGGTAGAACTCCGCCCCCCGCTCGATCGACCGACGAACCGAAGGGTCCCGGGCATCCGGCGGAATCTCCGCGAGCGCGGCCAGCCCCTCCCAGCCGTCGAGAGTGCCCGTGCGTGAAGGAAAGCAGTGCCACCCCCCGTCCCGCTTCTGCGTGCGTACGATCCATGCGATCGACCGCTGCACGGCAGGCCGGTCAAGGTACCCGAACCGGATCAGGGTCCGCACGGCGTTCCCCGTGACGCAGATTTCCCCGTTCCGCCCGCTGAGGTCCCCGCCCCCGGGACTCCATCGGGCCAGGAGGAGGTCGGCGGTCCGGCGGATGCGCGGATCGGTCCGAGTCATGCCGAGGTCGGCGAGCACGATCGCAAGCCAGTTCGTGGCGATGTACTTGGGCCGGTAGAGTTCCTGGCCCGAAGTGCCCGGCGTGGCCCAGTGGCCGTCCGACCCCTGCTGGTCCAGCAGCGACGCGGCCCAGCCGACGCGGCCGATCGCCTTGACCGCGGACCGCACTCGCGAGTCCTGCGGGGATAGCCCTTCCACTTCAAGCCAGAACCGAGCCCGGACGCTCGGGTCGGACTTCGGACCGGTGAGCCATTTCCTCGTTCGGGGAGAGACCCGCATCCGCGGACCGGAGCCCGCTCGGCCTTTTATGATTCCTCTCCGAGCCGGAATATCGTGGACAGGGAGGTCGCTCACTCCGCGGTGAGCCCAGACACTGACGGTGATACTGATCGCTCCAATTAGGAGAGGCCAACCGTTGCACGGTTGCGGAGTTTGATGTAGCGGGCCACCCGCCCGGCAGCGAGCCTTCGTTGACCGAGCTCGTGAAGCGCTCTGGACGCCGAAGTCAGAAGTTGGACACGTGCCGTCCGGAAACCCACCCGCTTCCCAAGACGAGGAGCTTGCGAGCCCCTCCGTTTGACGGGCTTACGGCCTTGAACGGTTGATACGAGTATCGACCGCGTTTCACCCCTAATCCTACCGCCGGGAAGGGGCCCCCAACCGACGTCGGCTCCCCCGGAGGGGCTTGAGTGTCGGTCAAATCAGCTTGATATACATTAAATATATGTTGTGCATTGCTGTATCAATCACATGGCACCATGAAGCTGGAAATTGGTCCGGACGGCAAGATCATCGGCACCCGCAGGGTCTCGCCGAACGGCCAGGTAAGTGGCCTCACGGAGTTCTCTGGCCGCGAGGTGCTGGTGATTCTGCCCGGAGCAGGCTCCACGGATTCTTCGTCCCCTTGGGGCTCGCCCGAGGCGATCGCCCAAGCCGTCGAGGAGCAGGTGCGGCAGGCGTACCAGCGGTACGAGCTTCTCCAGAAGCTCTACGCCACCCCGTGGGAGGCGACCCGATCTTTCGTACGTTCCGCGTTCGGGGGTTCGGCGCCGGACCTCGTCGCGGAAGTCGACCGGTGGGTAAAGGACCAGCTCCGGAATGGCCCATCGTCCGGCGCCGCCCCGACAGACCCCTCCTCGAAAGGGAAAGGGGCAACGCCGAACGGGGGACGACCGGGCGCGGGGAAGAAGCGCTCCGGCATGAACGGTAATTCGACGTAATTGAAACTAGGAAGGTAGGTATGAACGAAAACAAAGGAGACCAAAACGCGATGAACGAGACGTGGGACCAGGTTGGAAAGGCCGTAAACCAAGCGACGGAGCTGTATCTCCAGGACCTCGAGGCGTACCTGGATTGGGTCCAGAACGTCCGGAAAGAGATGCTCGAGCAGACCCTCGCCACGGGCCAGCAGCTCTCCCGGATCGGGGAGGCCCAGTACGCCTTCCTCGCCCAGATGCAGCGAAACCTCCCCCTTTTCAGCTGGTTCTCGAAGTGGGCGGAGCCGACGAGCCCGACCCGCGGGACGACCGAGCAGCGGCCGGGACGCGCGACCTAGGCGGGCAGGACGGACGAGGAGATCCTGCACAGAGGTAGAACGATGCCGACACGAAAGAACCGCGCGCGCGCGAACCCGAAGGCGGACGCAACGCCGCGAGACGCTCCCTCGGCCCGCGCCCCCTCGCCCGGAGCGATGACCGCTCCGATCGAGGAGGGGCTGAGCCTGTGGACCCGCTACGCCCGGGAGACCGGTGAGACCGTCACCGACTTCCTGCACCGGTTCGGCGAGGAGCAGCAGAAGAGCTACGACACCTGGGCCGCGAACCTCTCCGAAGCCGTGCGACCCAAGTACCGGCCCCCCGACGCGCAAGCGATGCGCTCTCGCTTCGACGAGTGGAATCGCCAGGCCGAAGAGGTCGGTACCCGGGTGCGCGAGGCGTTCGAAAAGAGCCTCGCTCCCCAGCGGGAGCTCCTCGAGCTCTGGGTGAAGCCGTTCCTCCCAGCCGAGGCGACCTCCGCCGACCAGAACCGGGAGGTCATGGCGCTCGCCCAGAAGATGTGGTCGGGTCTCACGATCGACCTGAGCCGGCGGCTGGTGGACGCGATGCAACCGGAGAAGGGGTTCGACGAGTTCGTCCAGGCGCAGGATGAGGTACTGAAGCAGTTCACCGAGAACTTCCAGAAGCTGACCCGGATCTACTTCACGAGCCCCGCGTTCGTGACGACGTTCGGTAAGACCCTCGACAGTTCCCTCGACCTGCAGAAGACCTGGAAGGACTCCGACGAGCTCTTCCGTCGGGTCACCGGCCTTCCCACGCGGCGGGAGATCAGCGAGCTCAACCAGGCTGTACGCGACCTGTCGGAGCAGGTCTCCCGCCTTGGCGGGAAACGCCCCTAACCGTCCTGCTCGGAGCGGAGCTATAAGGCGTCGAGCCTCCGACCCTCCTCGGTATGATCGCCCGTAAGGCGACACCCGCCACCGGCCCCGACGGTCCGCGACCGCGTGCGGACTTTGCCGAGGAGGTCGCCGGCTTTGCGAACAAGCTGCGACGGGCGTGGGAGCTCGCGCTGTTCCCTCCCGTCATGAAGGTCGGGCAGACGCCGAGCGACGTCCTCTATCAAAAGGGCCGGATGCGGGTGCTCCACTACCGTCGCCCGCCGACGGTTCCTGCCCGGGCACCGACCCCCGATCCTGTGCGTCTACGCCCTCATCAACAAGCCCTACATCATGGACCTCCAACCGGGCCGCTCCGTGGTCGAAAGTCTGCTGGCCCGCGAGTTGGACGTGTATCTCATCGATTGGGGGACGCCGAACTCGCTGGACCAGGACCTGAGGATCCACGACTACGTCAACGGATACGTGGCGGCGGCGGTCCGCGCGACCAAGAAGGAGGCGGGTGTCGACCGGATCCACATGCTCGGTTACTGCATGGGCGGTACGTTCGCCACGATGTACACCTCGCGCCACCCCGAAGATATTCGGACCCTGTCGCTGATGGCCGCGCCACTCGACTTCGACACCGAGGCGAGCTTCCTCAACATCTGGGCGCACGCGCCCGGGTTCGACGCCTGGAAGATCGCCCGGACGTACGGGCTGATCCCGCCCGAGTTCTTCAACTCCGCCTTCGGCATCCTCGACCCGCTACGGTCGAACTACCTCAAGTTCCAGGGTCTCCTCGAGCGGATCGACGACCGCCCGTTCATCGAGAACTTCCTCCGCATGGAGATGTGGAACAACGACGGCATCCCGATGGCCGGCCCGACCTACGCGGAGTTCATCGACAAGGGCTACCAGCGGAACCTCCTGGTCAAGGGAGAGTGGACGCTCGATGGGGACGACCGGCGGATCGACCCCGGTCGGATCGACATGCCGGTCGCCACCATCGTCGGTCTCAACGACAATCTCGTCCCACCCGAATGCACCGAGCGGATCCTGACCCGGGTCGGGTCGAAGGAGACGCGGCGGTTCGAACAGGCCTCGGGTCATATCGGCCTCTCCACGAGCAGCCGGGCGCACCAGGATCTCTGGCCCCAGTTCGCCGCTTGGGTTCTTGCCCATGACGCTGCAGACCAAACCGCACGGCCGCGCCCGACCCGCAGAGGACGCCGGCCCCGGCGGGCAGCTCGCACCCCGCGAACCGGTTCTCGAGGTCGTTAGGAGCAAAATGGTCGTCGCGGGGGGAACCCCCACCCGGGCACCCGGGACCCGCCCGATTCCGGACCCGGCCGATCCAGTCCCCCTGATCCTCGTGGAATGGCGCGGTCCCGTCGCCGTGCTCACTCTGAACAATCCCCCGTTGAACGTGCTCACCACGCCCCTTTTGGACCAGTTGCGGGACCGGTTCCTGGAACTTACGTCGGACCCTCGGGTACGGGCCGTGGTGATCACGGGCTCCGGAGACCGGGCGTTCTCGGGAGGGGCGAACGTCCGGGAGATGCTCCCGATGACGCGTGCCGTGGCGACGCGCCACTCCGCCAAGGGGCAAGCGCTCTACGACCTCATCGAGCGAGCTCCGTTTCCGGTGATCGCGGCCGTCCGCGGATTCTGCGTGGGGGGAGGTTGCGAGATGGTCCAGGCCTGCGATTTCATCCTTGCGAGCGACGACGCGTTCTTTGGACAGCCCGAGATCAACATCGGGGTGATCCCCGGGTGGGGTGGGTCGCGGCGTCTCACGCGCACGATCGGTGCCGTCCGGGCTCGACGATGGATCATGACGGGGGACCGGGTGAGCGCCGCCCAGGCGCTCCAAGACGGTTTCCTGGACAGCGTGGTCCCGGCGTCCGACCTGCTCGCGGCGGCGGTCGACCTTGGGACGAACCTCTCCCGCAAGTCGGCCGACGCGCTCGCGGCCGCGAAGTATCTCGTCAATCACGCGGCCGACCCGAGCCGTCGTGAGGGACTCGACTACGAGCAGTGGATGTGGGGTCTGCTCTTCGAGACCGACGGGCAGCGGGAAGGGATGCGCGCGTTCATCGAGAAGCGGCCGGCCGTGTTCTCGGCCGAACGGTCCAGCCTTCGTGGGAGGACTCGGTTCCCTTGGGATGGACCGGCGAGACCGCGTAAGGAGCTTCCGAGGAAGCGCGCATCGCCCCGGGCGCGCAAGGGCAAGTCCCGCCGGCGATAGCGAGCGACACCCCCCGGCGAACCCCGGTCTCGAGGTCCTCTCCAACTCGTAGATTACAGTTGACTGACGCTTTATCCCGTAGCCTCCCGCTAGACGATGAGGGAACCGTATGACGCTCTCCGGCCCGCGTGGACCCGCGCCCCCACCGTCGATCTCGTATCCCCCGTCCAGCACCAGCGCCCGTGGGGGACCCCCCGTGGCCCCGAGCGGACCCAGCGGACGAGCCTCGACAGGTCAGCCGTTGTACGGTTCCCTCGTGGGGGACGTGATGATCCGGGACGTCGTGACGGTCGCGCCCAGCGCGACGCTCCGCACCGCCGCCCTCCTCCTCAGCCACAAGAGGATCTCGGGGATGCCGGTCGTCGAAGAGGACGGTCGGGTCCGGGGAGTTCTCAGCGAGAAGGACATCGTGCGCGTCCTGCAAAAGAGCGGCGGGCTCGGCTTACCCGGTGGTCTGTTCGAGCTTCTACTGGAACCGTCCGGTGCCCGACAGAAGGACATGCTGGCACGTTGCCACCAAGTGCTGGACGAAACCGAAGTGAAGGCCGCGATGACGACCCCGGCCCAGACGATCCCGCCCACCGCGCAAACGATCGACGCGATCCGTCGAATGGTCGAATCGCACATCAACCGGCTCCCCGTGGTGGAGAACGGCCGGCTGGTGGGGATCGTGACCCGCCGGGACGTGCTTTCGGCCCACCTCGAGACGAGCTGAGATCGCGCTCGGGTCGGTGCATCCCCCCGAAGGCTGGGGGGTGCATCGGGTGGTCAACTCCACCTGACACTCGTTTCATCAACTCCCCAGGCGATGACTCGCGAGGAGCCGTCGATGATCGAGATTCGGTTTCACGGACGTGGGGGTCAGGGAGCGGTCGTCGCTTCCGAGCTCCTCGCGCAGGCCGCGTTCCTCGACGGTAAGATTCCCCAGAGCTTCCCCTTCTTCGGTGTCGAGCGACGGGGCGCTCCCGTGACCGCGTTCACGCGAATCGACGACCGGCCCATCGGAGTGCGTACCTCGATCACGTCCCCAGATGTGGTAGTCGTGCTGGACCCGGGGTTGCTCAAGGGAACCCCCGTCACCGACGGATTGAAACCCCGCGGGCTCCTCCTCGTCAATTCCCCCCGGCCGGTCGAGACGCTCGTCGCTCCAGACGGCGTGCGCCGGGCGGCGATCGATGCGACCAAGATCGCCCTCGCGCACGGCCTCGGCACGCCGATGATGCCGATCGTCAACACGGCGATCCTCGGGGCGCTCGCCCGGGTGACGGGAGTGGTCTCGCTGGTGGCGCTGAGCCGTGCCGTCGAACAGTTCGTGCCCGCCCGCCCGGAGGAGAACCGGCTCGCGGCACGGGACGGCTACACGAACGTGCGCACGATCGACCGTGGACCGCTTAGCGCTCCTGTCTCCGTTCCGCTCCTCGTCGGTGGCTCCTCGTTTCCCGAGGGACCGATCGCCACCGTGTCGAGTGAGGTGCTCCACACGGCCGCCTGGCGCACCTTCACTCCCGTGATCCACCTCGACCGGTGCACGAAGTGTAACTTCTGCTGGAAGTTCTGCCCGGACGACGCTATCGACTTCGACGCCGCGGGGTTTCCCCGGATCAAGCTCGACTATTGCAAGGGATGCGGGATCTGCGCCGCGGAGTGCCCGCCGAAGACGATCGAAATGCTCGCGGAGGCGTAGGAGGCGACCGATGACGCTCAAGGTGCTTTCGGGAAACTACGCACAATCGTACGCGGCGATGCTCGCTCGGGTCCAGGTGGTCTCGGCGTACCCCATCACCCCCCAAACCTCGATCGTCGAGAAGCTCGCCGACTTCGTCGCCTCGGGCGAGCTCCCGGCCCAGTACGTCAAGGTCGAATCGGAGCACAGCGCGCTCCAGGTCTGCATCAGCGCTGCCGCGCTCGGCGCGCGGACGTACACCGCGACCTCCAGCCAGGGCCTCCTCCTGATGCACGAGCTCCTTCACTGGGCGTCCGGGATGCGGGCCCCGATCGTGATGGGGGTCGTGAACCGGGCGGTCGCCCCGCCGTGGAACATCGGGGCGGACCACACCGACACGATGAGCCAGCGCGACACCGGATGGATCCAGTTCTACGCGGAGAGCAACCAGGAGGTGCTCGACACGGTCCTCGAGGCCTTCCGCCTCGCCGAACATCCGGACGTCCGCCTCCCGGCGATGGTCACGGAGGATGCGTTCTACCTCTCGCACACCGTCGAGCCGGTCGACGTGCCGGACCCCTCGGTGGTCGATCGATTCCTGCCGCCGCGCGAGCCGCACGCGATCCTCGTTCCCGGGGAGACGGGACGTCTCGGGTCGTTCACCGGCCCCGACCATTACGTCGATTTCCGTCGGCACGTGGCCGACGCGATGGAGCGGGTGCCGAAGACCCTCGTCGCGGTCGAGGAGGAGTACCGGCAGGCCACAGGGCGGTACCACGGTGGGGCCCTCCCCACCTACCGGACCGACGACGCGGATGCGATCCTCGTGACCATGGGGACCGCGACCACCACCGCGCGCTCGGTCGTGGACGAGATGCGGGAGACGGGCCAGAAGGTCGGGCTCGCCAAACTCCGGCTCTTCCGCCCGTTCCCGGACGACGAGGTACGGCAGCTGGCCACCCTCGCGAGCCGGATCGGGGTGGTTGACCGGTCCTACACTTTCGGACGGATGGGCCCGGCAGCAACGGAGGTCGCCGCCGCGCTCTACTCCGCGCCGCAACGCCCGGCCCTCACTGCCTTCCTGGCAGGGATCGGCGGGCGCGATGTGACGCCCCACGAGGTTCGCGCGATGTTCGATACGCTCCTCTCGGAGGCGCCCGCGGCGACCCACTGGGCCGACATCGAAGAGGCCGAGGTGAAGGCCCATGGCTAGACTCACGATCCCGTCCCAGGAGCTGATGTTCTCGGGCCACGCAGCGTGTCCAGGGTGTGCGCCCGCGCTCGCCATGCGCCTCCTGTTGAAGGGCCTCGGTCCGCGCACGGTGGTCGCGATCCCCGCCTGCTGCTGGACGGTCATCGCGACCCCGTACCCGACCACCGCGCTCCACGTCGCCGTCCTCGACAACGCGATCGAGGCGACCGGAGCGTCGATCTCGGGCCTGAGGGCAGCGGCGGACGCGATGGGGATGAAGGACGTGAACGTCGTCGGCTTCGCCGGGGACGGGGGCACCGCGGACATCGGGCTCCAATCGCTGAGCGGAATGCTGGAACGTCGCACCAACGCGATCTACGTGATGTACGACAATGAGGCGTACATGAACACCGGCGTGCAGCGGAGTGGCGCCACCCCGTGGGGCGCGTGGACGACGACGACCCCGACCACCGGTGGCCTTCACGGCAAGCCCGAGCCGAAGAAGGACATCATGGGCATCGTGCTCGCCCACCGGCCCGTCTACGCTGCGACGCTCAACCCGAGCTTCCCTGAGGACTTCGACCGGAAGGTGGAGCATGCGCGCGACCTCATCGGGCCCCGTTTCTTCCACATCTTCGCTCCGTGCCCCCCCGGATGGAAGTTCGATTCCGCGGAAACGATCGCCCTCGGGCGTCTCGCGACGGACACGGGGGTCTTCCCGCTTTACGAGGTCGAGGAGGGTCGTCTCCGCATCACCCGGAGGGCCAACCAGCTCAAGCCGGTCGTCGAGTACCTGCGGGCCCAGGGGCGGTTCCGTCACCTGACCGACGAGGACGTCATGAGGGTCCAGGCGCAGGTGCGGACCGATTGGGAACGACTGCTCCGGCGGGAGCGAGAGGACCCGATCCCCGCGCGGTGATCGCGCGCGACGGCGTTCCCGCTGTCGCCGGCAGAGGGCCTAAATAGGCTACCCTCCTGCGTCGCGCCGCAGCGGGGTAGGGTAGTCAGGAAAGCGGTCGGCGTCGCCGGCCGTCCTGAAATCCCGACGGGCTCATAACCCGTAGATCCATGGTTCAAATCCATGCCCCGCTAGGAATTTCCGGGCGAGCGCCAGACCCCTCTTCGTGAGAGTGTATTCTCTAGTGAGCGAACCTCGATTCACAGACCCGGAGCCCTTATAATTGATGAACATGTACCATCATGGTCATGGCAGCGAATCCGTTGACCACCATTCCGGTTCACGCCGATGTCGTGCGCCGCCTTCGGTCTCTAAAGACCGCCGATCAAACGTGGGACACGTTCTTGACCGAGATGGCCGAGGACTACGTACCTCCGGGTTGGTATGAGGAGATGGAGCGGCGTCGATCCGCCGGAGCGGATGTAGCGGGCCCGATCGTGCTCGCCCGCTCCCGCAAGCTCGCAGCCCGCGGTCGCTGACCGTGGCGCGTCGCTACGTCTTCCGCGCACCGGCCGATATCGAGTACCTTTCGCTGCCCTGGACTGTCCGTCGCATGTTCGAGCAGATTCTGCCCGACTTGGTCCGACAGCCCTACCGCTCGGGTCCGGGCTATACGGTGGCCGGCGTCCGAAGACACCCGGGACTATGGAAGTTGAAACTGAGCGATTTTCCTCCCCGGACATTTCGTTCCGTCTACGAGGTGGACGGGGACATCGTCCGCTTCCTCGGGTTCGGCCCCCGTCCGGATTTTTACCGCCGTCTCGGGCAGAAGGATCGTTTCTCTCGCCGCCGATTCTGACTTCCAGCGGCTGACCTACTAAGGTCCGGCCACACCTGAGCCGACGGTCGCCGACGACAAGCTGACGCGGCGCAGGTCACGGACAGACGTTCAATGAGTGCGATCGAGTCGAACTCATCGGGAAGTCGGTGCCCCGCTGTCAGAATGTGGACGGCGGATGGGCCCGTTTTCGCTCGCCAGCGATGGCTGGCTGGCCATCACGAGCCACCCCTTACAGAAACCCGTAGATAGAGAAAGGCCCGAACTGCTCGGGGGGCTGGGACATCCGAGAATCCGCCCCTTCAGGAGGGTCCGGGTTGGCTATGCCGTCTGCGAGAGGTAGGCGAGATCTTGGTCGAAGATAGTCTGAAAGAACGCTCTTACAATCGGCTCGAGCTGAGGAGCGGGAACAACTGTTGATTGGAAGTCACCTACGACATTGACTTCGACGTGATCTCCCTTGGCTTCGAAGTACTGGAACCACTTACTTCCCGCGAGCGGGCCCTCCAATGTCTCGATCGCGAAACCCAGCGGGGGAAAGAGCGTGAACCGGAGCTTCGTGGTGGTCTTTCCTCCACGGAACACCTCGTCAAACGTGCCGATCAGGGTATGATCGTCAACCTGATCGCATTTCCAGTTCGATCGCTGTGGCTGGATCGTCTCCATCTTGGTCACATGGGTCATGAGTAACTTCCAGACCTGATCGAGGGGGAAATTGAATCTGCTCCCCCTGTCGATGACCACGACCATGCTGCGAAAAGGGCGCCCCGGTAGAAATACCATCCCGCATACTGCCGACGGCACGCCTCTGAGGGAAAACCTTCAGACCCGACGATTCCCATCAACGGGGGATTAATCTAAAGAACGCCGTTCTCGAGTTGTGGCTCCCACCCGTCGTCTTGCCGCGATCATGTTCACCGACATGGTCGGTTTCACGGCCTCGGCTCAGACAGATGAAGCCGGTGCCCTGAGATTGCTACGGGAGCAGGAGGAGCTCGTTCGCCCGATTCTCGCGGCGCACCACGGCCGTGAAGTCAAGTCAACGGGTGACGGTTTCCTGGTCGAGTTCGGCAGCGCGCTGCATGCCACTGAGTGCGCGGTTGACATCCAGCGTCGCATGCGGGAACGAAATTCTCGGTCGGGAGGGACTCGCATCGAATTGCGGATCGGTGTGCATCTCGGGGATGTCGAGGAACGCGACCGAGACACTTTCGGAGACGCGGTGAACCTCGCTTCTCGGATAGGGCCCTGCGCTCTTCCGGGCGAGGTCTGCATCTCGGGCCCAGTGTTCGACCAGGTCCGTAACAAAGTCCCCCACCAACTCGAGAAGCTTCCGACGAAAACGCTCAAGAACGTGAAGTTCCCGGGGGATCTCTATCGAGTAATCCCGCCGGGGACCACCCCCGCGCACGCCCCTGAGGGCTCACCGCTCACCCGCATTGCGGTATTGCCCTTCGTCAGCATCAGTCCGGACCCGGCTGACGCGTACTTCGCGGACGGGCTGACCGAGGAGTTGATCACTGTACCTTCCCAGCTCCGGGAGCTTCGCGTGATCGCCCGAACGTCGGTCAACCAGTACCGATCCACGACGAAATCGATAACGCAAATAGGCTCCGAACTGGGGGTCGGGACCATAATTGAGGGGTGTGTTCGGAAAGCCGATCGTAGGGTCCGGGTCACCGTGCAGTTGATCGACGTCTCTTCCCAGGAACATATCTGGGCGAAGACGTACGCACCGGGAGCTGGACGACGTGTTTGTCCTGCAGTCGGAGGTCGCACGGCTCGTGGCGAAACACTTGAAGGTCAAGCCCCGGCCCCCGGAAGGCCCTCGCCTGAAGGCACGGACCCCAGTGCGACCAGAATCCTATCTCGCCTACGTAAAAGGTCGGACCCTACTGCACGTCTACTCCCGGGCGACGCTCGAGGCGGCCAAGACACAGTTCGAGCTCGCCATCGCTCTTGACCCCACGAACGGGGCTGCCCACTCGGGATTGGCAGATGCAACTCGATTGCACGGGTCTTTCTATCCGAGCGTCCCGCGGGCGCAATGGGATGTGATCGCACGACAGACGGCGGCCACGGCAGTCGAGCTCGACCCGAATCTCGCGGAAGCCCACGCATCGCTCGCCATCATCCTTTGGGACGACTATGAACACGCCGCGGCGGAACGGGAGTTCAAGATCGCCCTGACGCTCAACCCGAGCTATTCCTGGGCGCACAGTGAGTACGGAGTCCTCCTGGCGGAAAAGGGACGAGCCGATGAGGCCCTCGTGGAATACAGCCTGGCCGAGGCCGCCGACCCGCTCTCGACCCACAACCTTTCCGAAGTGGCCTTCTTGCTCCTGGCTCGAGCGATTTGAGGAGTGTTTTGCCAAGCTCCAGAAGCTTCGAGACCTGGAGCCATCCAATTTCCGCCTGCACCTCGCCCTCGCGTACTACTATCGCGCCCGGTCCAATGTGGAAAAGGCCCTCGTGGAACTCGACCGAGTTGTGGAGTTGGAAACGGACTCGCGCTGGAAGCCGCTCTACCGAG
This sequence comes from uncultured Thermoplasmata archaeon, assembly GCA_963749205.1. Taxonomy (GTDB): domain Archaea; phylum Thermoplasmatota; class Thermoplasmata; order Lutacidiplasmatales; family UBA184; genus Lutacidiplasma. The sequence goes on from CAVVLW010000001.1 coordinate 61,302, forward strand.
CCCAGGGCTACATCTGGGCGGGCGAGCCGGAGAAGGCAAGGGGCCTGCTTCGGCTGGAAGAAACGCTTCCCGACTACCCATTCACCGCGTGGTACGTCGCCGCCCTCTACTCCCGGCTCGACAATCTCGATGAGTCATTTCACTACCTTGAGAAAGCGAAAAGTTCGCACAACCTTCCATTCCACCCATTCCGCCTGAGTCCAGACTTTGTTTCCCTCCGAAGCGACCCGAGATTCCAGGTCCTGTTGAAGAAAATGGACTTGGCCTGACGGGGGATGGGCGAACGTCGGACTCCGTCGCGAAAGGCACCCGATTTGTAACGCTCGATCACGCAGGGGGAGAGGGGCCCAATCGGAACAGACCCCGGCGGGGATTTGAAACAAACGGGGAATCCATGCCCCGCTAGCTTTTGCTGAGGCGAGGGCCCAAAACCTGGCCCCGAATGCAATCATATTCACCGGGTGCGATCGCGAGCGCGCGACGTCGATGACCGACCACGAGGAGTGCCCGGGAGCGCACTCTGTCCCAAGAACAATAGACGCTCGTCAGCGTCGCCACAACGCCCGGGGCGGGGCGGGACCTTCGGCAGCTCCGGCGATCTCCTCGGGCGGACGAAGCCGCCGAAAACGGGAGTATACTGCCACATCGTAACCGATTTTCACGCAGCCGGCCAGAGCGAACGGGGCGGCTACCCAAGGTCCGCCGGCCGCGAGGAATGAGCCGGTGACCGGCGCGCCGAACGCTTGGCAGCTCCGGGCCGCCGTAGTGTAGCCCGCCGCCGCGGCGCGGTCTTCAGCGGGAACTACCGCTTGCATGTACGACTGGCGCGTAGGGACGTCCATCTGGGAGAGCGTGGCACGTGCGACCCAGAGGACGGACGCAATCAGAAAGGACGGAGCGAATACGACGAGGATGAGGAAAACGTTCGATGGAATGTGGCTGAAGACCATGGTGTTGACGAGACCGAACCGTCGGGCCAGCGGCGCGGCGAGGACGAGCGAGAGCCCGGCGGCCAGGTTGCTCAGAAAGAAGACGAACCCGAGGAGGTCGACCTCGGGATGGAACTGGGTCGAGAAGTAGTAGACGACGAGACTGTTGACGACGAGCCCGCCCGCGAAGGCGTCGACCGAGAACAGCGCCGAGAGAGAGTAGACGATCGGTCGGCTCGGCGGCGAGAGCGGAGACGGCCGCGTCCCACTCCCCTGGCGGTCCACGTCGCTCGAAAGGCTCCGATACAGGGGGAGGAGACCGAGACCGAGGAGACCGTAGAACAGGAGCGTGGCGTCGTGTGCGCCGGAAGGAAATCCCGCGACCGTCGGAGTGCTGAGTGCATACAGCGGACCGGCGGCGAGGGCGCCCAGCGCGACCCCCACGTACCCCAAGAGATTGTAGACTGCGAACGTCTGTGTTCTCCCCCGATCCGAGGTCGTTCCCGCGAGGGCGGCCTGCTCGAGGGCACCGAGGGGGCTGACATCGGCCCCCCGGCAACGATTCCGCCCAACAGCAGAGCCGCGAGCAGAAGCGCCGGGTTCGCGATATCGACCCAGAGGAGGCCGCCCCCGACGGCCAGCGCCACCGAGGACAACCCAAAAACCGACCGACGTCGCCATCGCAGCTCGACCCTCGGCACCGCGAGGGCCCAGGCGGCGGCTCCGCCGAGTGCGAGACCGAGAATGATGCCGATGGTGAAGGAAGGGTAGCCCACCCTCAGCGAGATCGAGGGCGATAACGATCGAAAGCGCGCCGGCCCCGAACCCCCGAGCGGTCCGGGTACCCATCAGCAGGATGCGGTCGCGTCGCGCCGAATGCGCATTCGAAGATGGTGAGACCACGGTCGTCATCCAATCTCCCGCCTGCCCACGTGGCGCCAATCATTCTGGCGGTTAATCGGACTCCGAAAGGACTCTGCGCGACCTACGGCCACTAAAGCGACCCGTCGCCGGTGTGTTCGAGCTTTCCTCCCTTTTCGACTTTCCACTTACAGTAGGCGTAGAGTGCGTCGTAGAGAGGGAACTGGAGGCGCTGGTTTTCTAGGTCGTCGCGGGCCAGTATTCGAAATCCCGTCGCGGCGGCTTCGAGTCCCCCGCTTCGAACTCCCAGGCCCGAACCTCCGTCGGCAACACGTACGATTCTCGCGAGGGCGAGCAGGGCGGGGTCCGTGAGCCTGTACTTCCGTATAATCGCGTCAAAACTCACGTACTCCTTGCCCCCCTCCTGGTAGTGGTGGAGTTCCGCTCCAGGCGTGTCAAACGGGGTTGCTCCTTCCTTCGTAGCCACTTCTGCCACCTTCGCTTTCGGGACATAGAGGAACTCCGCCGAGGGGTCAATGAACTTGCGAATCAACCAGGGACAGGCGATCCGGTCCACTCTTGCCTTCTCTCGAGTTACCCACTTCATGACCCCACCTCAGCGGAGCCCACCCCGGCCCGGCTCATGAGGGTAACACCGGGGTGATCAGTGCCTCAAACGTGCAGATTGGTCGAACGCTGTCGCCTCGGACCGGATACCGCGCGATTCGCGGCCACGACCCACCTGGGGTGGGTGCCTGGGGTCGATTGGACATGATACGTTTCCGCGATGGCGCGGAAGCCGCAAGCGAGTCGCCGCCTGTCCACCCCTCGGCGGCGACCTATGGAGAACCGGACCTACGTCGGACTGGACCTGAGTAAGACGAGCACGATGGCGACCGCGGTGGACCCTCTGGGCCACCGTATTCGACAGGAGAAGCTGGGAGTCTCTGATGAGGAGCTCCTTCGCTTCCTCGGAGAGATCCCCGGACCCCTCCAGGTCGTGATGGAGGCTTGCAACGTGTGGGAACACACCTACGATGCCGCGGCCTCGACGGGCGCGGAGGTCCTCCTCGCCAACCCCCTCAAGGTCAAACTCGTCAGCAAGACCACGCTGAAGACCGATAAGGTGGACTCCGAGAAGCTCGCGCTCCTAGCGAGACTGAACGCGATCCCCGAGTCGTACGCCCCTTCTCCCCATCAACGAGCCCTCCGGCGCCTGGTTCGAGAGCGCGTGTTCTATCACGCCAAATGGAAGGCCGTCGCCAGTCACACCTACGCCCTCCTCCTCCAGAAGGGCATTCCCTACCGGTCGGAGATCCTCACCCGACGGAGGCTTCGTGGGGCACTCCGAGTCCACAACATTCCCGAGGTGAACCGTGGCCTCGACACGCTGGAAAAGCTCGACGAGATCTCGATTCCGCTGGACCGTGAGATCCACCGCGCCTTCCTCGAGTCGAAGGAGGCCCAGCTGCTGGCCACCATCCCGGGCGTCGGAGAGTTCACCTCGATGACCCTGGTCGCCTTCCTCTCTCCGATCGAGCGGTTCTACAGCCTCGACGCCGTCGTGCGGTCCTGTGGCCTCTGTCCCTCCGTCCGACAATCGGGGGAGAGGGCCTACCACGGCCGACTCGTCTGGGACTGCAACATGATCCTGAAGTGGGTCCTGGTCGAGGGGCAGTGGAACGTCCGCCTCCGAGAGAAGAAGGGGGATGTCGCCAAGGTGGGTCGTCGCGTGGCCCAGACGAGGGGCGGCCAACGACGGCGCGGTGGCCGCCGCTCGCAAGCTCGTCAGGATCTGTGCCGCCATCCTCCGTAGGGGCACTCCCTACCAACCTCACTTTCCTGGGTCGTCGAGCCGCCAGGTCGGTCATGCGGCGTCGTAAGACGGCCGCCCGTTCGATTGTGCGGGAGGCGACTCAGGAGTTCGTGGCCGCCGCTGTCCAAGTGCGTGAACGACGCCGATAGCATGTTGCGTGCACGAACACCCGCGCTTCGGGGGAGAATGTAGCCATCGTCCGGTCCGCGGAGAGTTCCCTCAACCGGGACCGGCGATTCCGAGTTGAGCGGAAACGTACATAGCATGACCGACCGTGAGGGACAGGGGCTGTACGCACGAAAACGATGGCCTCGAAAGGCGGAAGAGAGTAGAACTAGATCGGGAGTCCGTGCCCGGCTATTTCCTCGAACCCGTAGCTCGGGGAACATAGCGCGCGCCGGCCGCCCCTCGAACGGCGACGTCGGGCGGGTCCAGGACCGACGCCGCTACTTGGCGTCGGTCGTCTTCGCCTTCCCGCGCCGGCGAGGACTTCGGCCGGCTTTGGCATCGCCGGTCGCCATGCCCTCCGCTCCGGGCGAGGGCGGCGTGGGCTCCGCCGGCGTTGCCGAAGGAGATTCCCAATCGCCCGGCATGGGGGGAGGCGGTGGGGGGGGTGGCGGAACCGTCGAGGGAGTGGGGGTCGGAACCGGGGAGGGGGTGGATGGACTTGCCGGCGTTGGTGGGGCGGGCGTGGAGGACGGTGTCTCCGTGGCGCCGTGAGTGTGGTGGGTCGACGACGCGGGAGCGCCAGGGATCGGAACGAATTCTCCCGGTCTCCAGGTGTGAGGCTGTCGTCAGGATCGCCGGGTCCTTCAGGAAGAGGTCGGCGTGGCCGCAGGATTTGCAGATCCGAGTGCCCATCGAGAGTTCGCCGCGAGACCGGAGCGAGAGCGTTCCCCCGCCGATCGACCCGGTCTTGAGTTCGTTCGCCCAGACGAAATCATTCGCGCCGCAATTGCTGCACACCGGAGGCACGGGGACACCTATCCTTCGCCAAGAGGCCCGCCTTCGGTAAAAAAGCATTGCGTCGCTCGCAAAGGCTGGGGGGGCCCGTGCCCGACCGTTACCGTTACCGCGGAAACCCTCGCCCCGGACGCCGCGACGCAAGACCCATGTAGGCCGAGTCGCTCGGCGAGTTCGTCGTGCCGGCACCCTCGTTCCACCGGATCACCGTGGCGATCGACGGCTCCCCGATCGCCGAAACCGCCCTCGACTGCGGGATCGACCTGGCTCATCGATACGGAAGCGACCTCGTGATCATTTCGGTTGCGCCGATCGTTCCGGTGTACATCAGCTCCACCGAGCCGTTCGTCCCGGCCGGCGTGCCGCCGAGCGAGATCGGCCACTACCAGCAGTTGGTGGAGGCCGCGGTGAAGCAGGCCGAAGCGGCGGGGGTCTCTTCTGCCACGGGGGTCAGCTACGAAGGGGTGGTGGTCGACGAGATCCTCACGCACCTCGAGGAACATCCGACCGACCTGTTCATCATCGGTTCGCGGGGTCTATCGACTGCCCGACGACTCCTGCTCGGTAGCGTCTCCGACGCCATCGTCCACCACGCACCGTGTCCGGTGCTGGTCGTGCGCCCGACCGCTACGAAGGCCGCCGGGCGGCTGACGATCACCCGGGTCGGGCACGGCAGCTTGTGGGACGCCTTGCGCAGGGCTTCCTTCGCGTCCTCGAGGTGGGCTTCGGTAGTGTAGACGGTCAGGAGCTCGCTCCCGATCTCTGCGCGCACCGCGTGACCGACCGGCTTCCCGAAGGCGCCACGCATGCCGTCGGAGATACGGTCCGCACCGGCTCCCATCGCCATCTTGTGCTCGCGCAGGATCTGGTGGGGTAACGCCGGACCTTCAGGTGATACTCGTTCACCGCCGTCTTCTCCATGACCCGGACCGCGCTGATGCGGGCGGCCTCGAGCGCGATATCCCGGACCTGGGCGGCCTCCTCGGTGCCGAGGGAGAGGGCGAGCGGGAAGGCCCTCCGCAAGTCGCCGGTGTCGAACTGCGTGACTCGGCACGTCGGGACCCCGCCCATGTACTCCCGCCGGGTGTAGACCTGGCCCTCGACCTTGCGGTACATGCGGGCCGGTTTGCGCGTCATGGGGCGCGCCGAGACCGGTGTCCCATTAAAACAGTTGCGCGCGCCAACCTCAGGGAACGCGCTCCGTTCGACGGGTTTCGAGAACGCGCGCGCCGCGAGCTGCCGGGGCGAGCTCGACGGCCCGTATTCCCGCGGTCTCGAGCCAGTCCAGCACCTCCCGCCGGCGAGCCGCATTCGTCGGGCGGGCGAAGAAGCTCCGGCCGAACATCGCCTGGGCCGCCCACGCTCCCCGCCGCCGCAACCCCCTCAGGACTCGATTCAGCGTCGGAGGGGCGAGCCCGAGTCGGTCGGTGAACCGCTCGCTGAGGTCGAAGAACCGACTCTCGCCCGGACGGCGAAGGAGTTCGTCGAGCCCGTCGCTCGCGGTAGTGACTCGAGTCAGAAACCGACGACTTCGCAACAGTTTCGGGGAGGGAAGCGTGCCTCCAACGATGCCGACGACGACCGTGCCCGTCAGGGGTCGGTGCACCGTTCGTCCCCACGGCGGTATGCCACCTCGAGTGCGGAACTCGAGGCCACCGCCGCCCTCGATCGAAGCGACTCCGCCGAGACCCCCACGGCCGAAGAGGTCGGCGAGGTGGGCAACCTCGATCCTCTCGGAGCGGGAACGGTCGGAGAGCGCGCCGACCGCGAGCGCGGTCGCGGTCGCGCCGGCCGCGCTCATGCCGAATCCCTGTCCCACCGGGAGTTGGTGGGTGAGGTGCACCCTGAGCGTTCCCGCCCGCTGCGGCCGCAGACGGCGGGCGACGTCTTCGGTGATCGGAATCGGAAGGCGGAGGTCGCTCGTGACCTGAATTCGGTGCTGCGGGCCGGGCTGGAACTCGGCGGTCGCGAGGACGCCGAGCTCGAGAACGATCCCTGCGCCCTTCGATCCACGCGCGCGAGGATCTCGCCCTTCGACCGCCGGAGCGAAGACCCCGGTCACGTGAGCCGGGGCGAACGCTCGCGCGCGAACTCGCCGTTCCTCCGTCACGAAATACCTTCCCGGACCGCCGTTGAAACGACTACTTATAAGCGGGGCACGCTTTGTCAATTGTTGGATACCGCCGTGGAAGGTCGGTTCGGACAGCGATGAGCGAATCGGAGGTGCCGGCGGCGCCGCACGACGCGTTCGACCGGTTGAACTTCCTCGAGCTTCGGAACACCCAGCTCGCCGAGGCGATCAAGCGGGTCGAGAGCGAGCGGCACTACATGGAGGCCGAGATCCTCCGTCTCCAACGCGAGGTCAAGCGCCTCAAGACCGAACTCGACCGTCTCCGCTACCCGCCGCTCATCGTCGGGAGCGTCCGGGACGTCCTCACCGACGGACGCGTCATCGTGAAGTCGTCCACCGGTCCGGATTTCGTCGTCAATTCCGCCGAAACGGTCGAGCACGGAAAGATCACGGTCGGAAGCCGAGTGGCACTCAACAAGCAGACCCTTGCGGTCATGGGTGTGCTCCCGGCGTCCCTCGACCCGCTCGTCACGGCGAGCGAGATCGTGGACAAGCCCGCGACCACCTACGGGGACATCGGCGGCCTCAACGACCAGATCCGCGAGATCCGCGAGGCGGTCGAGTACCCGCTCCTTCGCGCCGAGCTCTACAAGAAGGTCGGCGTCGACCCACCGAAGGGCGTGCTCCTGATCGGCTCCCCCGGCACCGGGAAGACGATGATCGCGAAGGCGGTCGCGCACCACACCAACGCGACGTTCGTCCGCCTGGTCGGAAGCGAACTCGTCCAGAAGTACATCGGCGAGGGCGCGCGGCTCGTTCGCGAGCTGTTCCAGCTCGCCAGAGAGAAGGCTCCGACCATCATCTTCATTGACGAGGTCGACTCGATCGGCGCGAAGCGCCTCGAGGTCGCGACCAGCGGCGACCGCGAGGTCCAGCGCACCCTGATGCAGCTGCTCGCCGAGATGGACGGGTTCGAGCCGCTCGCGAACGTGAAGATCATCGCCGCGACGAACCGGCCCGACATCCTGGACGACGCGCTCCTGCGACCCGGCCGCTTCGACCGGATCATCGAGATCCCGGTGCCGACCTACCAGGGCCGGGCCGAGATCTTCCGGATCCATTCGCACGGGATGGCGATCCGCGAGACGGTCGACTTCGAGGCGCTCGCCGAGCCGGTGCGACGGCGCGACCGGTGCGGACATCCGCGCGATCTGCACCGAGGCCGGGATGTGGGCGATCCGGGAGGAGCGGGAAAGCGTCACCGCCGCGGACTTCGACCGGGCGATCGAGAAGGTCATCGGCGAGGAAGAGCTCCGCAAGGAATCCGTCACGATGTTCGCCTGAGCCGGGCGAGATTCCCGCGCTACGCGCGAGGGCCGAGTTCGAACCTTCCGACGATCCGGGGGCCCGTGGGCACCGAGAGGTCGAGCAGATACGCCGGCATTCCCGGATCGTAGGCGAGCGGTCGGTCGGCGGTGATCGTCACTCCCGTCGGCGTCAACTCGTCCAGGGAGGCCGGCGCCGTCTGCGAGACCGACGACGACGTTCAACTGCGCCCCGGGCCTTGCGTCCCCCCGGTAATATCGGCACCGGGTGAGAGGGCCGCCCGTCAGGGTACGGCCTTCCCGGAGCGACCCCTCGGGAGCGAGCATCTGGCCCCGCGAGACCTCGTCCGCCTCCACGCCGCGGAGCGCGACCCCGACCCGTTCTCCGCAGACCGGCCTCCTTCCGCTCAATGTCGTGAACCTGGATCGAGCGCACCTCGATGACCTTCGGCGTCGGCCAGAGGCGGAGCTGCTCGTGGGTGCGCAGGGTGCCGCAGACGCACGACGCCCAACGCTACCGAACCGACCCCCTTCACCGGAAAGGCGTGATCGATCACGGCGAGGACCGGCCCGTCGATCACGGGCGCGGTCCAGCCGTCGATCAGTTCGCGCAGATGCGGAAGGTCGAGGGGCGAGCGCTCGGCGTGCTCGAGCCGACTGCCCTTCAGCGCGCGCACGAGCTCCCCTTCTCCGACGCCCGGACCCAGCACGACGGTGGTCGGCACCTCGACGACATCGACCGTCGCGATCGTCTCGGCGACGGGGCGGGTCAGTTCGTTGACCACGAGCAGGCAACGGTCGGCCATCGAGAGCGCCGAAATGAGGGGGGTGAACTTCTCGGGAAACTGGGTCGGCTCTACGAGCGTGGTCGCGTGACCGTCCCGGACCGTGTTGTAGAGCGTGAGGTCGGACGCCGTGCCCTTCTTCCCGAGCTCCTTCGCGACGTTCTCCGCCCCGACGACCGCGACCGTGACCCCGGTCGTCACGGCAACACCCTTCCCGACTTGGACCGCCCGACGGTGAGGACGACCTCCCCGTCGTGCGCGTCGACCGTCACCTCGCTCCCGTCCTTGACCTCGCCTCCGAGCAACTTCGTCGTGAGCGGGTCGACGACGAGTCGCTGGATCGTCCGCTTGAGCGGGCGCGCACCGAACTGGGGGTCGTAGCCTACTTCGGCGAGCAACTTCTTCGCGGCCTCGGTCGTGCGCAGACGGATCCGCCGTTCGGTGAGGCGGGCCTCGACCTGGGCGACCTGGAGGTCGACGATCGCGCGGATGACTTGCTCGCCGAGGGCGTGGAAGATCACGACCTCGTCCAGACGGTTCAGGAACTCGGGGCGGAAGTGGGCGCGCAGCGCCGGCTCGATCACGCGCCGCCGTTCCTCGTCCGTTTTCGCCTCGGCGATCTGGTCCGACCCTAGGTTGCTCGTCAGGATGACGAGCGTGTTGCGGAAGTCGACCGTACGGCCCTGGCCGTCGGTGAGTCGTCCGTCGTCCATCAGCTGGAGGAGGACGTTCACCACGTCCGGGGGCGCCTTTTCGATCTCGTCGAACAGGAGGACCGTGTACGGATGGGTCCGGACGCGCTCGGTGAGCTGCCCTCCCTCCTCGTACCCGACGTAGCCCGGAGGCGCCCCGATGAGGCGGGCGACGGTGTGCTTCTCCATGTACTCGCTCATGTCGATCCGGATGAGCGCCTTCTCCGAGTGGAACAGGAAAGCGGCGAGCGCCTTCGCGAGCTCGGTCTTGCCGACCCCCGTGGGCCCCACGAACAGGAATGTCCCCATGGGACGGTTCGGGTCGCCCAGGCCCGAGCGGGAGCGGAGCACGGCCTTGGAGACGGCCGCGACCGCCTCGTCCTGTCCCACGACCCGCTTGCGGAGCTCTTCGTCCATGTGGAGGAGGCGTTGCGTCTCGCCCTCCAGGAGCCGGCTCACCGGCACGCCGCTCCACTTCGAGACGACCAGGGCGACGTCCTCCTCGGTCACCTGCTCCCGCAGCATCCCGGTCTCCTGCTCGCCTTCGACGGACCCAGTCAGCGTCTCGACCTTCTTCTGGAGTTCGGGGACGGTCCCGTAGCGCAGCCGGGCCGCGGCCTCGAGGTCGCCCGACCGCTCCGCCTGCTCTTCCTCCGCCTTCGCTTCTTCGAACTTCGCGCGGAGGGCTCGCAACTGCTCGACGTGCTCCTTCTCCTTCTTCCACCGGATCTGGAGTCCCGACTCCCGCTCCTGGAGGTTGGCGAGCTCCTTTTCGAGCTGGGCGAGGCGGGTCCGCGACGCCGCGTCCTTCTCCCGGGCGAGCGCGGTCCGCTCGATCTCGAGCTGCCGGATCCGGCGCGAGAGCTGGTCGAGCTCGATCGGCCGAGAGTCGAGGGTGAGGCGCACCATCGAGGCCGACTCGTCGATCGCGTCGATGGCCTTGTCCGGCAGATGTCGGTCGGGGATGTACCGGGCCGTGAGGGTGGCAGCGGCGACGAGGGCCGCGTCCAGGATCCGTACGCCGTGGTGCTGTTCGTACCGCTCCCGCAAGCCCCGCAGGATCGAGACCGTGTCCTCGACCGACGGTTCGTTGATCGTCACCGGTTGGAACCGGCGCTCGAGCGCCGCGTCCTTCTCGATGTACTTCCGGGTACTCCGCGGTGGTCGTGGCCCCGATGCAGTGAAGCGTCCCTCGGGCGAGCGCGGGTTTCAGCAGGTTCGACGCGTCCAGGGCTCCGCCTTCGGTCGAGCCGGCGTGGACGAGGGTGTGGAGCTCGTCGATAAAGAGAATGACCGCGCCTTCGGACCGCTCGACCTCCTGCAACACGGCCTTCATCCGCTCCTCGAACTCGCCCCGGAACTTCGCTCCGGCGAGGAGGGAGCCTGAGATCGAGGGCGACGACGCGCTTCTCGCGAAGTCCCTCGGGCACGTCCCGTATTGCGATGCGGAGCGCGAGCCCTTCGACGACCGCGGTCTTTCCGACCCCAGGGTCCCCGATCAGCACCGGGTTGTTCTTGGTCCGCCGCGAGAGGATCTGGATCACGCGTCGGATCTCGTCGTCCCGACCGATCACTGGGTCGAGCTTGCGCTCGCGAGCGAGGGTCGTCAGGTCCTTTCCGTACTTCTCGAGCGCGTGGTACTGCGCCTCCTCCCCGCGGCTCGCGACCGGCTGGTCGGACCCTCGAACCTCCTTGAGCGCGGTCTCGACCGCCGCGCGGCGGACGCCGAATCCGTCGAGGATGTCGCGTACCGGCCCCGAGACCGAGCAGAGTCCGAGTAGGAGTTCGTCGGCGGTGGTGTACCGGTCCTTCCGGCGGGTGGCTTCGGCCTCGGCGGCGTCGATGACCTGGGAGAGCCCGCGGGAGAGGTACTGGTCGGACGGGGCCACGTGTTCCGCGGTCGGAAGTTTCGCGAGGCGCTCGTCGATTCGGCTCCGGAGCTGGTCGATCGGGACGTGCAAGGTTTGGAGGAGCGCGGTGGTCGGTCCCTCCGCGTCGCCCGAGGAGAGCGAAGAGGAGGTGCTCGGGTTCCACGGAGGCATGGCGCAGCTCCGCAGCCCGCTGGAACGCCTTCTCGACCGCCGTGCGGGCGGCGTCAGTGAGCCGATCGAGGTGCATCGCGCGGGCGCACCCGTCCGAGTCGATTTAAGGGCACCACCCGTGGGGAGCGGCCGTGGCCGAACTCGCGGTCCAAGTGGGACCCCTCACGCTCCGCAATCCGTTTCTCCTCGCTTCGGGGATCTGGGGCGAGAGCGGGGAGTCCCTCGCCGGTGCGTGGGCCGCCGGTGCGGGCGGAGTGATCACAAAGTCGATCGGTGGCGAGCCCCGCGCCGGGTATCCGAATCCGACCATCGAGACCTACTCGGAGTGGGGTCTCCTCAACGCCATGGGCCTTCCGAATCCCGGCGATCGAGGAGTATCCCAAGGAGATCGCCCTCGCCCGCGCCGCGGGAGCGACCGTGATCGGCTCGGTGTTCGGGGGGAACGCGGAGGAGTTCGCGCGGCTCTCGGCACGAATGGCGGAGACGGGCATCGTGGCGATCGAGCTCAACCTGAGTTGCCCGCACGCCGAAGGGTACGGCACGGAGGTCGGGAGCGAGCCCGCCGACGTGGAGGAGATCGTGCGCGCCGTCGTGAGGGAGGTCAAGGTCCCGGTGATCGCGAAGATCACCCCGAACACCCCCGATCCCGCGGCGCTCGCGTCCGCCGCCGAGAAAGGCGGCGCGGCAGCGGTGAGCGCGATCAACACCGTCCGCGCCCTCGCGATCGAACGTTCCGCTCCGCCGCCCGGTGCTAGCCCACGGACTCGGGGGGCTGAGTGGGCCGGCGATCAAACCGGTCGGACTCGCGTGCGTCTGGCAGATCTACGACCGGGTCTCCATCCCCATCGTCGGCGTGGGAGGGATCTCGACCGTCGAGGACGCCCTCGAGTACCTCATGGCGGGCGCGCGGGCGCTCGAGGTCGGCACGGTCGTCACCCGGGAGGGCATTGGCGTCTTCGGGCGACTCGCGCAGGGACTCTCTCAGCGACTCGACGTAACTCGGGTATCGCGTCGGTCTCCGACGCGGTGGGGGCCGCCCACCCCAACCGCCCCTGACACGGACCGCCGCCCGTCTTTGGCACGCCTCGACCGAGCCGCTATATTGCGGGGAAAGTAGTCCCGCCGTGCGCACCGTCGTCGAAGTGACGGAACGGGTCCTGGAGACGCCCTCGACCGTGACCTTGCGGTTCGCGTACCCGGGCCGTCCGGGGCCGGGCCAGTTCGTGATGGTCTGGTTCCCTGGCGACGACGAGCTCCCGATGTCGCTCTCCTACACCGAGGGAGAGTCGAAGGGAGTCACGATTAAGGCGATGGGTGCGACAAGTCGGAACGTTCAGGGGATCCGGGTGGGCGACCGGTCGGGATCCGGGGGCCCTACGGGAACCGGTTCGACCTCTCGGCCCAACGGGTGCTGGTCGTCGGAGGAGGCTCCGGGTCCGCGGTCCTCGCGCCGGCCGCAGAGCTCGCCGCCGCCGACGGTGCTCGGGTCACCGTGGCTCTCGGCGCGACCCAAGCTGTGGAGCTTCTCTTCCGCGATCGATTCGAGCGAATGGGCGCCCGGGTCGAGGTGGCGACCGATGACGGCTCGGAGGGGACGAAGGGATTCGTCACGGCCGTGGCGGAGCGGCTGCTCGCGACCGAGAGCTTCGACGCGGTCTGGACCTGTGGGCCCGAGGTGATGATGCAGAAGGTCGCCCTCGCGGCACGCTCCCCGAAGGTGCCGGTGTTCTGCTCCGTCGAGCGGCACATGAAGTGCGCCCTAGGGATGTGCGATGCCTGCGCGCTCGGCCCGTTCCACGTGTGCATCGATGGACCGGTGTTCCCCGCTGACCGCCTCCTCCCGCTCGAGGAATTTGCCCACTCGCACCGGGACCCATCGGGTCGGCGAGTTCCGTTCGGCCCCCGCTAGTCGGCCTGTCCGGTCGTTCGGCGCCTGCCGAAGGCCGTTCCCCGCCCAGAGACTTTATGGTAACGACCCACTACGACCCCGCGGAGTTCACGGATGAAGGTCATCGCGGTCAGCGGAGGGGTGATCTCGGGTCTCGGGAAGGGGATCACCACCTCGTCGCTCGGTCGCATCCTCAAAGCCCGCGGGATCGCCGTAACGATCGTCAAGATCGACCCGTACCTCAACGTCGACGCCGGCACCATGAACCCGTACCAGCACGGAGAGGTGTTCGTGCTGGACGACGGCACCGAAGCCGACCTCGACCTCGGGAACTATGAGCGGTTCCTCGGTCAGAGCCTGGTAGGCACGCACAACCTCACCACGGGCAAGATCTATCGGGCCGTCATCGAGAAGGAGCGACACGGGGACTACCTCGGCAACACGGTTCAGATCATCCCTCACGTCACGGGTGAGATCAAGCGCAATATCCGGGAAGTCTGCCAGGCGGCCGGCGCCGAGGTCGTCCTGGTCGAAGTCGGCGGGACCGTCGGCGACATCGAATCGATGCCGTTCCTCGAGGCGTTGCGGGAGCTGTCGTACGAGCTCGGCGAAGGTCACATGGCGTTCGTCCACACGACGCTCGTCCCCGTCGTCGGCCCGGTCGGCGAGGCGAAGACCAAGCCGACGCAGCATTCGGTCCGGGAACTGCGCGCGATCGGAATCCGCCCCAACCTGATCATCGCGCGGGGCCCCGCGCCGCTCGCCCCCGAGATCAAAGCCAAGATCTCGCTGTTCTGCGACGTCCCTCCCGAGGCCGTGATCTCGGTGCCCGACCAGTCGGTGATCTACGAGGTCCCGCTCGTGCTCGAAGCGCAGGGCCTGGGTCAGCTCCTTTGCCGGATCCTCGGTCTTCCCGACCGTCCGCCGGACCACACGGCATGGAAAGAGTTCCTCGCGACGTACCGCCGCTGTGAGGGGTCGGTGGAGATCGCGATCGTGGGCAAGTACACCGAGCTCCGGGACGCCTACCTCTCGCACACGGAGGCGTTCCACCACGTACAGGGCCACATCGGCAAGGAGGTCCGGCTGCAGTGGTACGACTCGGAGGACATTCCGAAGAACCCGAACCTGCTCGCGCGCCTCGAGCGCGCGGACGGCATCCTGGTCCCGGGAGGTTTCGGCGCGCGAGGGGTCGAGGGCAAGATCCGCGCGATCCAGATCGCCCGCACGCAGGGGATCCCGTACCTCGGGATCTGCTACGGCTTCCAGATGCAGGCCGTCGAGTTCGCCCGCAACGTGCTCGACCTGCCCCTCGCCAACTCCTCCGAAGTCGACCCGGGGACCCCCGACCCGGTCGTCTGCCTTCTCGAGCAGCAGAAGGTGCTCAACGACCTCGGCGGAACGATGCGCTTGGGGGCCCAGCGCGTGGTACTGACCCCAGGCTCGCGGATCGCCGAGATCTACGGGCGAACGGAGATCTGGGAGCGCCACCGACACCGCTACGAGATCAACCCCGACTACTTCGCGCGGTTCCGGGAGCGCGGCCTCGCGATCACCGGCATGAGCGTGGACGGTCGGGTGGAAGTGCTCGAATGGTCCGCCCACCCGTTCTTCCTCGGCGTCCAATACCACCCCGAATTCCTTTCACGACCGGAATCTCCTCACCCCCTCTTCCTCGGCCTCGTCCAAGCGGCGCTCGCTCGCCAGGAGGTCGCGACCTCTGTCGCCGCCCCGCCGACTCTCGCGTGAACTGCGAGAACTGGACGGCGCCCCCGTCCGGATCGCGGGTCACCTCGAGGACTACCGTGCGCTCGGGGGCGTCGCATTCGCTCTGGTGCGCGACGTTTCGGGAACGACCCAGGTCACTCTGAAGAAAGGCACCGCGGACCCCGACCTCTTCACGCTCCTCTCCGAACTGCCCCGCGAGTCGGTGATCGAGGTCGACGGGACCGCGCGCCGGTCCGAAAAGTCCCACCGCGGCGTGGAACTGTTCCCGACCGCAATCCGTGTGCTGAGCCGCGCCGAGGTCCCGCTGCCGCTCGGAGTCGTCGACAAGGTGGGGGCCGAGCTCGACACCCGACTCAACCACCGGGTGATCGACCTCCGGAAGCCCGCCGTGCGGGCCGTCTTCGAACTTCGCGCCGCGCTCCTCGAAGGATTCCGTCGCGCCTTTACGGAGCGCGGATTCCTCGAGGTCGAAACGCCCAAGCTGTTGCGCCAGGGGGCGGAGGGCGGAGCGACCCTGTTCCGGGTCGATTACTTCGAACGTCCGGCCTACCTCGCGCAGAGCCCGCAGCTCTACAAGCAGATGCTCATCGGCGCCGGGTTCGAGCGAGTGTTCGAGATCGGGCCGGCGTTCCGGGCCGAGCCTTCCGATACGGTCCGCCACATGACCGAGTTCACGAGCCTGGACGCGGAGATGGGGTACATCGACGGGGCGGAGGACCTCCGAACGACCCTCGAGACCGTCGTCGCCGAGACCCTGCGCTACGCCCGCGACCGGCTCGCAGTGCACGGGAACGCGCTCGCGGACGGGCTCCCCGTGGCGACCGTTCCGTTCCCGCGGATCCCGTTCGCGACGTGCGAGGAGTGGCTGGGACGACCCGGCGCAGAACGCGACCTCGGCACCGAGGACGAGAAGATCATCGGGGCCCGGGTGGGGAAGGAGCTTGGCGCCCCATTCTATTACATCATCGACTTCCCCACCGCCGTCAAGGCCCAGACCTTCTACGCTCAGCGAAAGGACGAGAACCCGGAACTCACCGGCTACTTCGACCTCGAATACCAGGGACTCGAGATCGCGAGCGGAGGCCCGCGGGAGCACCGAATCGAGCGACTCCGGGAGAACCTCGTTTCGGCCGGGTTCGACCCGGTGAACTTCGAGGGGTACCTCGAGGCGTTCCGGTTCGGAATGCCCCCGCACGGCGGGTGGGGGTTCGGGGTCGACCGCTTCGTCTGGGCGCTGGCAGGGCTCTCCAATATACGGGAGGCACGCCTCTTCCCCCGCGACCGGTATCGACTCGACCCCTGAAGGAGATGTTTCCATGGCCGCCGTGAAGAGGATTCTGCCCGCGCCGCCGGAGCTGCAGAGCCACTGGGCGTCCGTCTTGGAGGAAGCCGGGCGGCGTCCCGCGATCCTGGCGTTGAGCGACCGCTATCCGGAGGAACGCTCCCTGGAAGTCCCGTTCTCCGACATCGACCGGGCCGACACCTCGCTCGCGGACCTCCTCCTCGAGCGCCCCGAGGAAGTGCTCGACGCCGGGCAGCGCGCGATGCGCGAGCTCTTGCCGGTGGCCGGCGCGGAATCGGAGGGGCTGCGGCTCCGACTCACCGGCCTCCCGCCGACCGCCCGCCGACTGATCCGCGAAATTCGCGAAAGCGACCTGAACCGATTCATCGCGCTCGATGGGATCGTCCGACGGGTGACGGAGGTTCGACCCCAGATCCGTGATGCGGTGTTCCAGTGCGTGGCGTGCCGCACCGAATTCCACGAGCCGCAGGACGAAGCGTCGATGGTGTTTCGCGAGCCGCTGGAGTGCCCCGAATCCCAGGGCGGGTGTGGGAAACCCGCTGGACGGACCCGGTTTCGGCTACTCCCCGACAAGTCAACGTACGTCGATTCCCAGCGGATAGAGATCCAAGAGAATCCCGAGATCCTGCGGCACGGTGCCCACCCCCAGGGGCTAGCCGTGATGCTCACGGAGGACCTTTCGGGACAAGTGCTCCCCGGTAACCGGGTGGTCCTCAACGGGGTCTTGAAGAGCTTCCAGCGCGCGAGCGCGTCCCGGGGGGGAGTCGTCCGCAACACTACCTTCGACCTTCTTGTGCTCGGCAATTCGGTCGAGTGGAAGCAGCAAGAGTACGACGAGATCGTCATAACTCCGGAGGAGGAACGACTCTTCCTCGAGTTCCAGGGCGACCCGACGGTCGTCGACAAGATCGTGATGAGCCTTGCGCCGACGATCAAGGGAATGGAGGAGGAGAAGGAGGCGATCGCCCTCCAGCTCTTCGGCGGGGTGGAGAAGAAATTCCCGGACGGGATCCGGGTCCGTGGGGACATCCACGTTTTGTTGGTGGGCGACCCGGGCGTCGCCAAAAGCCAGCTCCTGCGGTATATCTCGGAAGTGGCTCCGCGAGGCATCTACACGAGCGGCAAGGGCGCTACGGCGGCCGGGTTAACGGCCGCGGCAGTGAAGGATGAGTTCGCCGGCGGCCGCTGGGTCCTCGAAGCCGGCATGCTCGTGTTGGCCGACGGGGGGATGGCGGTCATCGATGAGCTCGACAAGATGACGCCCGAGGACCGCTCGGCGATGCACGAAGTGTTGGAGCACGGGCAATGTTCGATTGCCAAGGCCGGGATTACGTCCACGCTGAACGCCCGATGCCCCGTGCTCGCCGCCGCGAACCCGAAGTGGGGACGGTTCACGAACGACCGGACAGTCTCCGAGCAGATCGATCTCCCTCCTACGTTGCTCTCGCGGTTCGACGTGATCTTCTCCATCCGGGACCTGCCGAACCAGGAGCGGGACCGCAAGCTTGCGGCCGGTATTCTGCGTCGCACCGGGACGGCGAGTCCCAGATTTTCCCGGCCAACGAACGCATGAGCTCGAGCGGAGCTCCGTTTCCTCCAGAATTACTGAAGAAGTACATTGCCTACGCCAAGCGAACGATCCGTCCGATACTCTCCAACGCCGCGCTCTCGGCTCTCGAGGAGTACTACGTCAAGGTCCGGTCCCAGGGAGAGGAGCCGAACTCCCCGGTGCCGATCACGGCGCGCCAGCTGGAGGCGCTCGTCCGCCTGAGCGAGGCCGCGGCCAAGGCCCGCCTCTCCAACGAGGTCGGGGTCGAGGATGCCCAGCGGGCGATCCAGATCATGCAAAACTTCCTCAAGCGCGTCGCGATGACGGAGGGCGGCAAGCTCGACGTCGACCTGGTCCAGTCGGGGGTCAGTCACAGTCAGCGCGAACGTCTCGACATCGTGATGGGGGTCATGCGCCGGCTCCAGGACCGCCCCGAGGCGACGTTCTCGGTGGAGGAGTATCTCGAAGCGGCGGACCGCGCCGGGGTCCTCCGAACCGGGCCGAGGCGCTCCTGCAGACCCTGCGCAACCAGGGCGAGATCATCGAGTCCCGTCCCAATCGTCTCCAGCTCGTGCGCTTCTAGGCGCTGGACGGGCCCCGGAGGGGCGCGCCCGATTTATTCCCGCGTTGCGCTAGTCGTTTCGGAATTCAGATGGTCGAGGACTCCGGGGTGGTCATGCGGGTCCACCGCGTACGAGCCGAGTTCGTCGTCGCGGCGTGCGACGCCGAGCTGATCGGCAAGGACCTGCCCGTCGGGACCGCGGGTCGCACGGTCCGCATCTCGGGTCAGTTCTACGGGGAACGCACGGTCTCGAAAGAGGAACTTATCTGGGCGCTCCAGCGGGCCACGATCGCGAACCTCCTCGGGGAGCGGGTGCTTCGGCTCGCCCAGGAAGGTGGATTTGTGGAACCTGGGGGAACCGGCCTCCTGGGAGGCGTCCCCCATGCCGAGATCATCGCGATGCACGGTTAGGCGGGGAGCGGGGCGATGGAAGCCGAGTTTTGTGTCGTCTGTGGTGCGACGGGTCGCCCCCTCACAGACGGGGTCTGCGTCGAGTGCGCCGCGGACCGGACTACGCTCGTCTCCGCGCCGGAGCGTGCGGTGGTCGTGATCTGTCCGCACTGCGGAGCGCGCAAGACCGGCGCGAAGTGGGAGCGACAGGGGTCGAGCCCGCTCTTGACCGCGGAGGACCTCGCGCCCTTCCTCCGCATCCACCCCGAGGCGGGGGTCCGCCAGATCCATTGGGAGGAGACGTCGGCGACGGGCACGGTTCGGGAGCTGGTCGGTACGGCGGACGTCATGTTCCGCGGGACCGAGCGGGAGGTGCCGGTTCGGCTCTCGGTCCGCACTGAGCACCAGACGTGTCCGGAGTGTTCTCGCAAGAGCGGCCGGTACTACACCGCCGTCCTGCAACTGCGGGGTGGTCTCGAGCGGACGAACGAAAAGTCACCAGCGCTGCACGCCCGGCTCGACGCCCGCTGGTCCACGCTCCTCGCGGAGTGCCGCTCGGATTGGCGGAACGCGATGAGCTGGCGGGAGGAGCTGCCCGAGGGGTACGACGTCTTCTTCACGCAGACCCTTGCGGCCCGCGCGGTCGCGAAGGTCGCGAAACAGAAGTTCGGTGCCAAGATCAAGGAGTCGGCGACCCTCTTCGGCCGGAAGGACGGCCAGGATGTGTACCGAGTGACCCTCTGCGTCCGGTTCCCCCGCGTCAGTGCCGACGGGCCCGCCGGTCCCTCTCCTCGAGACCATCTGGAACAATAGACTTAAGAAGCGACCTCTCCTCTTCGCCCTCGAGAGCAGGTCACGCCGCATGTCGAAGAGTGGAATCCTCCGGCGCCATCACGGGTCCGACACATTGGAAGAAGGCTCGTTCCTGGATCTGGGAACGATGCAGTTCGAAGACGAAGCGGGCGCCCTCGCGGGCGCGCGCGGCACGGTTCGGATGGCGGAGATACTCCGATTCGAGGACCTGCACCAGGTCTCGAAGCTGGCCTACCAGGGGGACATCGTCCTCCTCGACTACACGTCGATCGCGAACGATCAGATCGCCGTGAAGCGGATGAGCATCGATTTGAAGAACGTCGCGAAGGACACCGGCGGCGACGTCGCAGGCATTGCGAAGAACCTGCTCGCGATCACGCCCGCCGGGATCCGGATCGACCGCCAGAAGATCCGGCCCTCGTTCTGAGGTTGACGAGCGCCCGATGAAGGCGTTGCTGGACCGTCGCGAAGCGACGGCCGCCGCTGCGGATGCCGTGGTGAGCGGGGTCTTCGAGCGGACCGAGAAGGAGACCACCTTCCCCCGCACCCTCGCGAAGGAGGACGCGGCGTCGAAGGGACTGCTTCAAGCCGCCTGGGACCGCCGCGAGATCCGGGGGAAGCGCGGCGAGGTGACCGTGATCCATCGGCCCGACGGTCGGGGACGGATCGTCCTGGTCGGCCTCGGACCGCGCGCGCGCTTCAACCACGAAGTCGTTCGTCGAGCGACCGCCGAAGCCGTCCGCGCCTTGAAGGGCAAGGGTGCGCGCACGATCGCCGTGCGGCTCGCCGCTTTTGTCCAGGATTCCGTGGTGAGCGAGGCCGCGGCCCGCGCCGTCGTGGACGGGGCCTTCCTCGGCAGTTACGAGTTTCTGAAGTACCGGTCGACCACGGAAGGCGGGGTCGAGGAGACCACGCTCGCGCTCGGGGAGGAGCTCGGACGGGACGAGACCCTCCTCCGGAAGGCCGTCGAAGAGCAGCGGACGATCGCCGAGACGGTGGTCTGGACCCGCGACATCGCGAACCTTCCGGCGGATACGGCCTCCCCGGCCCGACTCGCCGACGAGGCCCGCGCGCTCGGAAAGGAACTGGGCCTCAAGGTCACGGTCTTCGACGAGACCAAGCTCGCCGAGATGCACTGCGGAGGGATCCTCGCGGTCGGCAGCGGTTCGACCGCCCATCCTCCCCGGTTGATCGTCCTCGAATACGGGGGCGGGGCGCGTCGCGGCAAGACGGTCGCGGTCGTCGGGAAGGGGATCACGTTCGACTCGGGCGGGATCTCGATCAAGGGGGCCCCGGGGATGTCGAACATGAAGTTCGACAAGTCGGGGGCGGTGGCGGTGCTCGGTATCCTGCGGGCCGCGGCCCTGCTCAAGGTCCCGCCGCGCGTCATCGGCGTGATGGCCTGCGCGGAGAACGTACCGAGCGGGACGTCGTACCGGCCGGGGGACGTCGTGCGAACGTACAACGGCAAGACGATCGAGATCCTCAACACTGACGCCGAAGGGCGCGTCGTGCTCGCCGACGGCCTCGCGTACGCGGTCGCGCAGTACCGCCCGGACGAGGTGATCGACCTCGCGACCTTGACGGGCGCCCAGGTCATGGCACTTGGCGACGACACGGCGGGCCTCGTCTCGACCGACGACCGACTCGCGAATGGACTCCTCGCTGCCTCGGCCACGACCGGAGAGCCGCTCTGGCGAATGCCGCTCACCGACTACCACCGGGCGCTCGTCAAGAGCAAAGTCGGCGACGTGCGGAATTCGACCGAGATCCCCGTCGCCGGCATGCTGACGGCCGCCGCGTTCCTCGAGCAGTTCGTCGACGGCACCCCGTGGGCGCACCTCGACATCGCTGGCCCGGCGTACACGACCGGACTGACGCTCCGGCACCAGCCGTCCTACCAGAACCGCGGAGCGACCGGCTTCGGGGTACGGCTCGTCACTCGCTACCTCATGGACTCGCCGCGGTCGTCCTAGTCCGCACGGAAGCACCGCCCCACCCGGGTCGCCCGGCGGCCCGCGTTCGGCGCTCACGCCGCGACGATCTGAACGCTCTCGCCGCCGTGGCGCGTCGCGCGCGGACGGACCTCGCAGAAGAGCGGGGTGTGATACCCGCCGCCCGTGATCAGCGCCGTGCCGACCGGGAGCGACTGGATCATGTCGGTCATCCCCGCGGTCAGTCCCTCGATCGACTGGGCGATCGCCTTCAGGTCGAGCGGGTTCGTCACCTGGAGGATCAGCTGGGTATTGCACTGGGAGAGGACGCTCTTGTCGATCCGCGCGGCACGTTGGGTGACCACGCAGAGTCCGAGGCCGAACTTGCGCCCCTCGCTCGCGATGTTCTTCAGGATCCGGGAGCAGCGTGGCGCTTCCCTGCTGCGGGGCGAAGTTGTGCGCCTCCTCGATGACGAGGAAGAGGGGCGGGATCTTCTCCTTCTTGCGGGCCTCGAACAGGGTCAGGGCGATCCGGGCGACGACGAGTTCCTGCACGTCGGGAGCGACGCCCCTTAAGTTCACCAGGGTCGCCTCGCCCTTCTTGACGAGGTCGTTCAGGCTGGTCCCGACCGGTCCGAAGAGCTTCGTCTCTTCGACATACTCGAGCCGCTCGTGCAGCGTCTCGGCGACCGCGCCCTCGCCGCCTTCGGCCGCCCGCACAAGGTCGTGGACAGAGAAGTCGGGCGTCGACGCCGCGACGTGCTCGATGATCAGCTTCAGCGGCGCGAGGAACGTCTTCACGTTCGTTAGCCCCATGAAGACGAGCAGGTCGCGCGGGTCGATGTGGCGGAGCGAGAACGTGAGGGGCTTCGCCGACGGGTTGAGCGATACGTCGGGGGAGTATTCCTGGATCTGACGGCCGAATCCCTGGGACTCCACACCGAAGCGCGCGTTGCTCCCGTTCTTCTCGGCCGGAACGCGCAGCGAGCCGTACTCGCCGTGCGGGTCGATGATGACGCACGTGACCTTGTGCCGGAGCAGCTCCTCGATCAGGACCCCCAGAAGGTAACTCTTGCCGCCACCGGTCTTCGCGAGGACGCTGACGTGGCGCTGGACGAGCTGGTTGATGTCGAGCTCGACCCGCAGGCTGTGGTTGCGGAGCAGTCCGACGTACGCGCCGGTGTTGGCGTGGTGCTTCAGACCGAGGACATCGGCGATGAGCGGCTCCTCCGCGCGAAAGACGTGCGCGCCGGGCCGGAACGGGATCGTGGGGAGCTTCACGATCCCCTGCGCGTCGCGGAACCCGATGACCCGCGCGTCGCCGAGGAGGCTCTCGTGCAGCGAGCGCCTCTTCGCTCGGCTGCAACGCCCCCGCGGCCTCGAGGCCGAGGTCGCTCTTGCGCTTCAGGTCGTCCAGCTGGCAGAGCACTTTGCCGTGGAGCTCGTCGATCACGGTGAGGTAGTCTCCCCGCTCCACCGGGCTCGACAGACTGAGCTGGAACTGGCCCAGCCCGACGTCCCCGAAGATGCGGCCGACCTCTTCCACGACGCGTTTCATCCGGCCCCTCGCATATGAGGGTGACGCGGGAGGCGCAACGGACGCCCACCGCCCTGTCGGAAGTCTTTATATCGGCTGTCCCTGTCGAACGCCTCCCGACCCTGATCGATTCCAGCGAGGCGGGAGCCCTTTGACCGACGCGAGCGAAGAACTCGAGCAAAAGCGGGCCGAATCCAACGCTCGAGCGGACGAGCAGCGGGCACGGCGCGACCGCTTGAACGCGGACGCGCGCGCGACGGCCGACGAGCGCGGCCGGATCGTGGACGAGCTCCATGCGAAGAGCTCCGAGGCGCAGGACCACCGCCGGATCCGCGACCAGCTGAACGACCAGGTCCGAGAGGAGAAGCGCCTCCGCGAGGAGTGGAACCGGAAGCTCCAAGAGCTCGGCGACCGGGTCCAGGAACTGAAACGGGCCCGGACCCCCCGCCCCGGGGCCGTCCCGGTTTGGCGGCTCCGCAAGGAGCTCAAAGAGCTCGAGTTCCGTCACATGACCACGGCCCTCACGGGGGAGCAGGAGAAGCGGCTGATCGAGGAGATGAAGCGCCTCGAGGCCGCGATCCGGGATCAGGATGCCGAGCTCCGTCAGGACCCCGTGGTCGAAGAGACGATGAAGGCGTTCGCCGAGGCGCGTGACGAAGCGGAGAAGCATCACGCGGCCGTCGGCCAGTACGCGGTCGATGCGCAGGCCGAGCACGAGGCGATGGTCCGCCTCTACGAATCCGTGGACGAGCTCCGCCGACGGGCCGACGAGGTCCAGGCGAAGCTCCTCGAGGTGAAATCCGCGGCCGACGAGGCCCACCGCGCCCACATCGCGTCGATCGAAGAGGTCCGAGACATCGAGAAGATGCTCTACGCCGCCCGCGGGGGCCGTGCGCCCCCGAGCTGGGCCGACGCGCAGCCGCCCAAGGAAGAGGATTTCCTCGCCCGCTTGAAGAAGGGCGAGAAGGTCTCGACCGAGGACCTCCTCGAGCTGCAGAAGAGCGGACGGGCTTGAGCTAGACGACCGTGTCGCTACCCTACGGGTCCGCGGCGGTCGACGCGATCCTGTTCGACCTGGATGACGTGCTCGTCCCGTTCCAGACCCCGGCCGCCTGGCAGTGGGCATGGCGGCCGCAAGGACCAGTGCTCGGCGATCGACGCGTTCGGGCGGCAGTGCGCCGCTCCCTCAAGACCTGGGACCGACGACGGTGGAGGGGCATCACCGGCCGGGAGCCTCCCGTCGACCTTGCGGCACTGCACCAGCATCTCCGCGACTCGCTCTCCGAGGTCGCCGGGCACCCGCTTCCCGAGGCCGAGACCGAGGCGGTCGTCCGCCGGTTGCTGCGGCCGGCCGGCGAGGTCGAGAAATTCCCGGATGTCGCCCCGGTGCTCGAACGGCTCGCCGCGGCCGGGATCCCCTGGGGAATCGCGACGCCGCTCCCGGCCGAGTCCGCCCAATGGCTCCTGCGTCGCGTGGGGATCGAGACGGCGCGCCTGTTCGTCACGGGGGAAGGACCGAGCCCGCTCCCGGACCGGGCCGCGTTCCGTGCGGCTGCCGCGCGCCTCGAACTGCCCGTCGAGCGCGTGGCATTCGTGGGGGACCTGTTCTGGAGCGACGCCCGCGCCGCAGCGCGCGCCGGCCTTCCTTCCGTTCTGCTCGACCGTCACGAGGCCTGGCCGAAGGTCCACTCCGGACGCGCCGTGTCGCTCCGCGACCTCGAGACCACCCTGGCCGCCGGGGGAAATCCTGCGGGCGCGGACGGGGTGGGGGACGGGCCCGACGGGTGAGCGTTGCGCCCGCCCCGACGAACCTATATACGATGGTCCCCGCTCCCGCCCCGGCCATGCGCTACGTCAAAATCGACCAGGCCGAGCTCCGGCAAGATCCTTGAGCTCTACGAAGGCGTGATGTCCCACGCCTGCCACGGCCTGTTCTTCAAGGAAGGTTCCGTCATCGGGACCGACATGGCCGAGGAGGCGCTCAAGGACCGTCCGAAGTTCTTCGAGCGGGCCGCCACGATCCTGAAGGAGCGGGGCTGGGTCGAGGAGATGACGTTCACCGATACCGAGGTCGTGGTCCGGGGGTCGATCGAGGTCGGACCCAGCGATATCCCGACGTGCCACCGACTGCGGGGCATCCTCCGCGAGTTCTACGAACGTTTTAAAGGGGGGCGCGTTAAGTGTACCGAAGAGATGTGTGCCAGCACCGGCGCAGCCGAGTGCCGATTCCGGATTGAGGAGATGTAGGTGGAGCACTAGATGATGGCTACCGGGAACGTCGGAGCGGTGATCAAAGACCTCAAGACCCGCATCGCGGGCATCGCCACGGCGCTCGTCTCCCGCGACGGTCTCGTCCTCTACGCGGACGTGCCCGCGGGGGTCTACACCGAGACGTTCGCCATCATGTGCGCGACGATCCTCGGCGCCGCCGCGACCGCCAATACCGAGCTCAACCGTGCCCCGCCCGACCGGATCGTGATCGAGGGGAACGACTCCAAGACGATCATCGTCGGGAGCGGCAAGAAGGCCCTCCTGGTCGCGGTCGTCGACCAGACCGCCGACGTGACGAAGGTCCTCGCCGAAGTCGCGAAGGTCGCCGAGCTGCTCAAGGCGAACTAGCTTCCGCCCCGAGGGCGGGGGCCGTCCGGTGGATCTCCGACGATCCCGAACGGGTCCATTCTGGGCGGGAGCTCGGGCGTGAGCCGGCTCCCCGCGCCGGTCACCACGCGGCTCGCGTACCCCCCGATCGCGGCGGTGAGCCGGGCCCACGCGATGACGGTCCGTTGCCCCGACGCGAGGCGCCGGATCCGGTACCGGCCCCAGAGGCTCCCCTGCTTCTCGGTGAGCTGCTTGCGGCCGTACCCGTTCCAGAACGCCTGGTAAAGGAACCGGACGAACGTCGCCCGCATGTGGTGGAAGACGATCGCGTCGGGCACGTACCGGATCGCGGCGCCCTTCCGGACCGCTCGCAGGTTCAGGTCGATGTCCTCTGCGGTGATGAACCGCGGGTCGAAGCCTCCGAGCTGCTCGAACAGCTCCCGCCGGTACGCGAGGTTGCACGAGGGATAGGTCACGTCGTAACCGCTCTGGAACAGCTCGACCCGCTCCAGGTTCCCGTAGGACGATTTGCCGACCGTGACCGTCCGCCCGGCCACGACCGAAGCGGTGGCGAGGCCTCCCCGCAGGGCGCGGAGCCACCCCGAGTCGGCGAAACAGTCTCCGTCAATGAACGCGACGAACTCGCCCCGCGCCTCGCGCACGCCGCGATTTCGTCCGATCCCTCGGGACCCGGGGTAGGAGAGGATGCGAATGAGCCCCGGACGGCGGGCGGCGTAGCCCTCGGCGATCTCGAGCGTCCGGTCCCGGCTCTCGGAATCGACGAGGACGACCTCGAACGGCCCCTCCTGACCGAGGAGGCTGTCCAGCAGTTGGGGGAGGTGGCGTTCCTCGTTGCGGACGGTGACGACGACCGAGATCAGGCTGCGGGGAGCGTCGTCACTTCCCAATGTCCATCACGACGACGTCCTTGACCGCGCGCATGCTCTTGAAGGGAAGCACGAGCCGGCCCGACGCGTCGCTCTGGAAGAGGCGGGGCTCGACGTCCTCGCTCGGGGTGACGAGCACGTGCGCGATCCCTCCGGTCAAGGTGTCGACGACAAAATTGTCGATCGCCCCGAGGATCTGTCCGTCGTTGGTCATTACCGTCTTACCCCGGAGTTCGGTGAGGAACTTGCGCATGAGGAGGGCCTCGGCTCGCCGATGGTGGAGTGTCGTATTTAATCGTTCGCGAGTATCGGAAGCAGTCCGGAGCGACTCCGCACCGCCGAGCGGGCTCGTCCGGTCGGCGACGCGTTTTCCGGCCCGGCAACGCTTATATCGGCCACGCAGGTCGAGGGCTCCCCGCCCATGCCAGTTGCATTTCGCGAGAAGAATCCGGAGCTTCACCGGGTGGTCGTCGAGCTGCGCCGGGCCGCGCACGCCCACGATGCGCCCATCTGGAGCTCGGTGGCCGACCGCCTCGAACGGTCGCGCCACCCGGGGAGGCCCCTTAACGTGGGCCATCTCGACCGGATCGCCAAGGCCGAGGAGACGGTCGTCGTACCCGGGAAGCTCCTCGCCGATGGTCCCCTCTCGAAACCCCTCACGGTCGCCGCGTTTGCCTATTCGGCCGAGGCCCGCCTGAAGGTCCACGCCGCGGGCGGGACCGTGATCACGATCTCGGAGCTCCTGAAGGCCAAGCCCGACGGGGCGGGGGTGCGGCTCCTTGCCTGACGCCCCCCCGACCACTCCGACCGTCGTGGACGCGACCGGCCTCGTCCTTGGGCGGGCGGCCAGCCGGATCGCGAAGCGCCTCCTCGGCGGCGAGACGATCGTCGTCGTGAACGCCGAGAAGAGCGTCGTCACGGGTTCGCGCACCCAGATCATCGCCCACTACACGGCGGCCCGCGCTCGCGGGTCGGTCCGCTCGGGCCCGCACTTCCCTCGCTACGCCGACCGGATCTTCCGACGAACGGTCCGCGGCATGCTCCCGCACCTGAAGACCGGCGGGAAGGTCGCGTTCCGTCGCCTCAAGGTCCACATGGGGGTCCCGGACGAGTGGAAGAACAGTCCCCTTCAGACGATCGAGGACGCGAAGGCGCGTCCGGCGCTCCGGCCGCCCGTCACGCTCGCCGAGGTCACGGTCCTCCTGGGAGCGCGGGCATGAAGGCGCCCGTGATCGTGCTCGCCACCGGGAAGCGAAAGGCCGCGGTAGCGCGCGCGACCGTGCGCAAAGGCGCCGGCCTCGTCCGCGTCAACGACCGGCCGCTCGAGCTCGTCGAGCCCGAGGTCGTCCGCCAGAAGATCCAGGAGCCGTTGCTCATGATCGGCGACCGGGGACGCGCGCTCGACATCTCGGTCCAGATCCGCGGCGGAGGGATCGTCGGGCAGGCGTCTGCGGCTCGGACGGCGGTCGCGCGGGGCCTCCTCGAGTGGCTGAAGGACCCCGAGCTCCGCGAGATGTTCAAGAAGTACGACCGCTCGCTGATCGTCAACGACCCCCGCCGGAAGCTTCCGAAGCGCCCCGGGGGACGGGGCGCGCGGGCCCGCCGGCAGAAGTCGTACCGTTGAGGCGAGGGAGGACGAGATTCTCATGACGATGATGGTGCCGGTCCGCTGCTTCACCTGCGGGGCCGTGATCGGTCAGTGCTGGGACGAGTACCGCGAGCGGACGGCCCGAGGCGAGCCCGCCGGCAAGGTCCTGGACGGGTTGGGGCTGGAACGGTACTGCTGCCGCAGGATGCTCTTGACCCACGTGGACCTCTTGGACGAGGTCGGACCGTACGGGTAGATCCCCGGTCTTCGGAAGAGGTTCGCCGGCCCGCGGAACGCGCGGCCTAGGTCTCGTCGTCCTCTTCGTCGTCGTCCGTGGTGGTCTTCGAACGGCTGCGGTCGATCCCGGACCGGCCCGTGGTCTTCGTCACGGTGGTGCGGCGGGTCCGGCGGCGGTAGAGGAAGACGATCGCCAGGATGACCGCGACCACGGCGACCGCGATCGCGACGTACTCGAGCAACTGCGTCGTGGGGTTGGGGTTCACCGTGATCGTGAAGGACTTGACCTGCGGTCCGGTGGGGTAGTTGCCCGCGTACTCGTTCGACGCGGTGGCGTTCGCGTAGAGAACGAAGTTCCCCGTCGAGACGGGGGACCAGGTGATCTCAGCGCGGAGCGTCGTATTGTAGGGCATCGAGGCGACCAAGCCCCGGGTCGGGAGCGGGGTCGAGTTCACGACGCCGTTCACGTAGTTGTAGAACACGACCGTGCCCGGAGTGCCCGCGATGTAGCTGCGGCTCGTGCCCGTCGGGCTCGTGAGGTAGAACGCCACTTGGACGTTCAGTGCGACGGACTTCGCGCCGCCACCGGAGGTGATGTTCACCCAGTACGTGTAGCTCGTTCCGGAGTTGACGGTCTGCGGGCCGGTCAGGTTGTTGGCCGCCATGATCACCGAGGTGGTCGAGTTGACGGTCACCGCGAGCGATTGGGTGGTCCAGCCCTTGTTGCCGTTCAGGTCCCAGACGGTGAGGTTGACCGTGTACGTTTTCGCCTGAGGCGAGAGCCAGAGGATCGGATACGGCTTCACGGTGGTCTGGTTCACGCCGGTGTGGACCGAAGTGTTCCCCGAGTTGGTGACGAGCCAGTAGTACTTCGTCACCGAGCCGTTGTGCGGGTCGCTCGCGTTCGCGCCGTTGAACTGCACCTGGGCCGTGAGGTTGGCCCCAGTCACGATGCCTCCCGAGAAGGCCTTGCCCGCCGAGTTCAGGACCTGGAAGCTCGGGACGGGCATCTCCGTGTCGTTGACGAGGACGACGAGCGTCGCCGACCCTGATTGGCCCGTTCCGTCCCAGAGCGTCAAGGTGAGGTTGTACTGCCAGCCTTTGAAGTAGACCGGAACGCCGCCGATCGTCGTGTGGTTCGCGTAGTAGACGCCCGCCCCGAGGAACTGGTAGGTGTAGTTCTCCCAGAAGTGCGCACCCTGGCCGGCCGAGAAGTTCTGGGTCGTCTTGAATCCCTTCGCGGTGAACGCGTAGGAGGCGACCGAGAGGACGCCGGGGACCGTGGCGGTGGGAGAGACCGTCGCGGTGCTCGCGGTGGCGTTGAAGTGCAGCACGGTGCTCCAGTTGACGAAGACGTACGGGACCCCACCGCTCGTCCGATTCCCGAACGGGGTAGCGTTCGAGGAAATGACCGCAGTCACCGGGCCCTCACCGACCCAGACGAAGAACTTCGTCGAATTGACGAGTCCGCCCGAGCTCGTCACCGTCAGCGTGCCGGCGTAGGGGGTGGCCCCGGACGCGACCGCGTAGGTGTGGTTCTGTGTCGGTTGGCCGGTGGTGTTGGCGTGACCGTCCCCGAACACCCAGGCGAAGCTTGTTCCGTTGGTCCCAGCGGGATAGGTCGAATTGAGCGCACTGAACGTGGCGTTCTGCCCGACCCCGACCTCGACCGTGTAATTGTCGTGCGTGCTGTTGAGGACGTTCGCCGACGAGAACGCGAAGTTCGGCACCGAGACGTTCACGTTCGGCGTCAGGCTCGCGTACTTGACCATCGTGAACGAGAACGTTCCCGCGGTCGTCTTGGAGGGGAGCGCGTTCAGCGTGAACTTCGTCCAGCTGTTCCCCGGTCCGGCGGGGACCAGTCGGGTCTGGGCGGGCGCCGGCGTGTTGGCGGCGAGCGAGTATCCCGTGGGGAGCACGACCGAGTAGTTGTACGTGTCCGAGCTCGTCGGGTGGGCGAAGCCGAAACTCACCGTGTACGAACTCGAATTCGAGAAGAGCGTGCCGTTCAGGGTGTACTGCTGACTCCAGCCGAGGGTGATCGTCTTGGGACTGGCGAGCCCGCAGCCGGGGCTCACCGAGACGCACGTGGACGACTGGCTCGAGAGGTCGCCCGTGCCGCTCGGCATCGAGAACGTGGTCCCGTTGATCGCCGTGCCGGCCTGGACGGCGGGGAAGAACGGCCCGGAGGCGTTCTCCCACGCGTAGAGGTCCGGAAGCAAATTCGCGGGGAGGCTCGTCTGCTGGTCGAAGTCGAGCCCGAGCTGGGCCCACATCTGACCGACCGATGCGTTCGGCAGGTTCGCGAAGACGGTCTCGTTCCCGAGGGCCGCGTTCGTCTGGACCAATAGGCTCCCCTTTCCGGTGAGCACGTTGATCCCCGAGAAGTTGAGGGTCGTCGCGTAGATCCCGCGCTGTCCGGCGGTCAGCGGCGAAACGAGGACGTTCTGGGAGTAGGGGGCGGGGGTCGATGCCGTGTGCGAGTAGGCGGAGGTGCCGTACCCGACGGTCGATAGGATGACTTCGAAGGTCTGGGCGCCGCTCGTGAAGCCCGCCGGGTACGTTCCGATAGAGTAGTACCCACCGGGGTACGTCGGGTTCGAATAGATGTATCCGTTCGTACCGTCCCAGAGGGTCACGTTCCCGCCGTTCGGGACGGGGCCCCCCGTGGACGCCAGTTCCACATGCCCCGAGACGAGCCAGGTGCTGAGGACGACGTTCTTGGTCGCCATCGCGAAGGCGCTGACCGTCACGGCCGAGAAGTTGTACTGGTCGGTCGACCCGGAGAGGGTCGTCTTCAGCACCCAGGATCCCGGCGGGGACCTTCAACGAGTAGGCGCCGTTCGACGCGCTGGTGTTGTTCGCCAGCACGAAGTCATTGTACAGGGGGTCGAGGAGCTGGACCTGGGCACCGGGCACCTTGGCACCCGTGGATGTGGTCACGTTGCCCGAAAGGGTCGCCGTGTACGTGAGGACGTTCACGTTCGCGAGGACACTCGGGTAGTTCGTCGTGGTGAGCGCCGACGCGTTCAGGAACGCGTACTGGGGGTTCTGGTTCACCGGGAACGCGGCGAAGGGCGTGCACGTCCGGCAGGCGGTGACGTTTCCTTGGGGAGGGATCGTAAGGCCCCAATACCCCGGGACCAGGGCTCCGCCCGTGCCCGCGGTCGTGAAATTGAACTTGCCGCCGGCACCGACCGTGCTGGTGAAGGTCGCTCCCGTGGCCCGAGAAACAAGGTCGACCTGAGTGCCCGGCAGGACGAGGCCTCCCCCGGTGGACTGGGCGTAACCGGTCAGGGTATAGTTCGGGCTCGAGGCCTGGGCCGTAGCGATCGTTGCCAGCGTTCCCGCCAGCAGCAACAGCACGACGACCCACAGGGCGGCGCGCGGCAGGTGCGTACCCAACTGTTTCACGACTCCCGTTCGGTGGCCCCCTGTCGGAGGCGGCGCGGCGAACCTTGCCTTACTACATATAGCTTGCCCGGAGGCCGCCGACAGACGGCGAAACGGGGGCTCGTTCACCGGTAGATGGCCGTGCCCGGCTCCTCGACGTCGCCGCGAGACCCGCTCCCGCATGAGGTGCTTTTCGAAATCCTCGTAGAACTTCAGGATCTCGGGGTCGCACGAGGCCCGTACCTGCTTCAGCGCCGCGTCGAAGTGCGCCTTCGTGACCTTGGACGCCTTCAAGCTCTCGCGGATCGCGGTCAGTCCCGCCTCCCGACACAGGGCGGCGAGGTCGCTCCCGACGAACCCTTCCGTGCGAGCGGCCAGGTCGGCGAGGTCGACGTCGTCGGCGAGCGGCATCTTGCGGGAGTGGACCTTCAAGATCTCGAGCCGACCGGGAACGGTTGGGGGCTCCACGTAGAGCATCCGGTCGAACCGACCGGTGCGGAGCAGCGCCTCGTCGATGATGTCGGGGCGATTCGTCGCGGCGATGACGAGGACCCGCTCGAGCGTTTCCAGCCCGTCGATGGACGTGAGGAGCTGGTTGACGATCCGTTCCGTCACCCCGCTCGACGTCTGGAGCCCGCGCCGGGGGGCGATCGAGTCGAGCTCGTCGATGAAGACGATCGACGGCGACGCCTGCCGTGCCTTCTTGAAGATCATCCGGATCGCCTTCTCGCTCTCCCCGACCCATTTGCTCATCACTTCGGGGCCCTTGACCGAGATGAAGTTCGCCTGGCTCTCGGTCGCGGCGGCCTTCGCGAGGAGCGTCTTCCCGACCGCCGGGAGGCCCGTAGAGGAGGATCCCCCGCGGCGGCTCGATCCCGATATGGCGGTAGACCTGGGGGTTCTTGAACGGCAGTTCCACCGATTCCTCGAGGATGCGACGGACCCGCTCGACCCCCCCGACTTCGTCCCAGTGGGTCGTCGGGATCTCGACCGCGACGTCGCGGAGGCTCGACGGTTCGATTTGCTTCAGCGCCTCCTTGAAGTCGTTCTCGGTGACCTTCATCCGCTCGAGCAGGGAGAGGGGGATCGGCTGGTCGAAGTCGATCTCGGGCAGGTAGCGACGCAGTGCCCGCATCGCCGCTTCGCGTCCGAGCGACGAGAGGTCCGCCCCGACGAAGCCGTGGCTCAGCGCCGCGAGCTCCTTGAGCAGGCGCTCGCGGTCCTTCTCGGTCCCGTCGATCGGCATTCCTCGGGTGTGGATCTGGAGGATCTCAAGGCGGCCCTCTTGCGTCGGGACCCCGATCTCGATCTCCCGGTCGAACCGACCCGGGCGCCTCAGCGCCGGGTCGATCGCCTCCTCACGGTTGGTCGCCGCGATCACGATCACGTTCCCGCGGCCCGAGAGCCCGTCCATGAGCGTGAGCAGCTGGGCGACGACGCGGCGCTCCACCTCCCCGACGACCTCGTCGCGGCGAGGGGCGATCGAGTCGAGCTCGTCGATGAAGATCACGCTCGGCGCGTTCTTCTCGGCCTCCTCGAACTTCTCCCGGAGCTCCTTCTCGCTCTCCCCGTAGTACTTGGAGATGATCTCGGGACCCTGGATCCCGATGAAGTGGGCCCCCGCCTCGTTGGCGACCGCCTTCGCGATCAGGGTCTTCCCGGTCCCCGGCGGCCCGTAGAGCAGCACCCCCTTCGGCGGGGTGATCGCGAGCCGGTCGAACAGCTCGGGATGCTTCAGCGGAAGCTCGATCATCTCGCGGACGCGGCCGAGCTTCTCCTTGAGGCCGCCGATGTCCTCGTAGGAGACCCGCGGAGCCGCGACCTCGGACTCGCTGACCGTCTCCTCCTTGATCGTGATGAGGGTCGCGGGCGCGACCTGGACGATGCCTTTCGGCTGGGTGGCGACCACCATGAACGGCAACGAGCCGCCCATCAGGAACACTCCGGGGATGACGAACACATCTCCCCGAACGAACGGCCGCCGGGCGAGCGCCTTCGCGACGAAGCTTTCGAGACCCGGCCCGAGGTCCATTCGGGCGCTCCCGGCGTAGATCGGGGCAATCGTGACCGAGTCCGCGTTGGGACAATCGACCCGCTGGACCTGGATCCGGTCCCCGATACTGACGCCCGCGTTGCGACGGACGACCGCCTCGATCCGGACGAGTCCCTTGCCTTCGTCATCGGGCTGCGCCCGACTGACGACCGCCGGGGTCGGCTTGCGGCCCCGGATCTCGACCACGTCGCCGAGTCCGACCTTCAGTCGCTGACGCGTCTGGACGTCGAGGCGGGCGGTCCCGAGCCCGATGTCCTGTTGGAACGCTTCGGCGACCCGGAGCGTGACCGCTTCACCCATCGCCGAAGGATATTGGACTCGGGCACGACCTAAAAGCGTTCCTCTCGTGGCGCGGCGTCTAGCGCCCCGCCCCCGGAGAGCGTCTGCTGGCCCGGGGCCCTTCCCGCCGCGGAGGGGTCCGGGACCGTTGTCCCGAGCGTCTCCGCGAACGCGACCACAGTTCCAGGGCCGAACCCCATGAAGTGGTTGTTCGCGTAGCCGTAGATGGCACCGACCGACCGTGCCTCGTCCTCGAACCGGGCGCGCATCCGTTCGAGGTCCGGTCGACGGTCCCGCTGGATCCGGTCGAACCGCGTCAGGGCACGGTCTCCGACCAATCGGGCATAGGCGAAATCCGCCGTAACCCACGCCGGAGGCTCCGTCCCCGGGACGACCGACCAGACGAGCGCGGCCCCCCGCTCCTCGAGGAGTCGCCGGGTCGCCGGGACCCACCACGACCCGTGTCGGAGCTCGACCCCGAGGTCGTATTCCACAGGAACGCTACGGAGGAGCCGCTCGAGCTTCTCGACGCCCGAGGGCGCGCGGAACGACGCCGGGAACTGCAGGACCACCGGGCCGAGTTTTCCGACTGCCCGAAGGGGAGAGAGACCTGCGAGGAACGACCCCAGTACCGCGCTGCCCTTCGCTTCGTCCGCCTCGTGCGTGACGTCCCGCGGTACCTTGAGGGCGAACCGGAACGACTCCGGAGTCCTCTCCGCCCATCGGTGGACGAGGAACGGGGTAGGGGCACGGTAGAAGCTCGAATCGACCTCGACGGTGCGAAAGACCCGGGCGTAAAGTTCGAGGAACTCGCCCGGGGGCGTTCCGGAGGGGTAGAAGGGGCCTACCCAGTCGTCGTAGGACCACCCCGAGCATCCCAACCAGTACCGGTCCATGGCAGGGCGTGCGGAGTACGGGAAGATGAGCGTTTTCGTCCCCGCCCTCGACGCGCGGGGTGCATCAGGAGCGGAACCCAGATATCCCCCGGCCCGGTCCAACGGGTGATGTCCCGCGTCGCGCCGCCCTCGTCGGTGCTCGGTCGCCTCCTCGAAGCGGCAGGGTACCGTGTGGACCTCCATGCCGACGCGACCCTCGCGGTCCGCCCGAAGGACCACCGTGCGGTACTGATCGTCGGCGCTGCCCGCTCCCCCGCCGAGGTCGAGCGATGGTTCCCGTCCGACGCGGTCCACCGAACGATCGTGTACGACGACGACCCCGGAGCCACGGCACGGGCCCTGGCGGCCGACCGGGGGATCGAGATCCTCGAACCGTCGACCCTCGGGTCCGCCCTCGCGGAGCTCCTGCTCCCCTCGCCGCTCGAGCCGGAGGACGACTTTGGCCGTGGCGCGGAGGACTCTCCGCTGGCCCCCCCGTTCTCGGTTCTACCGGAGGGCGAGCGGATCGTCCGTCCGCGGATCGGTCGGTCGGAGGCGGAGGCCCTCGCGGGGGTCGACGCTCCCCACTACACCCTTCGCCTCGTCCCGTTCTACGTCGCTCCGTATCGGGTGCGTCCCTCCTCTCCCCACGGGGCTCACGGGACGGTGGTGCGTCGGCTCGTCGCCGTCAACGCGGTCTCTCGGAGGGCAGAGATCTGGGACGACGGCGAACGCGAACTGGTCAGCGAGATCGACGAGCCCCACCAGCGGCTGGTCCCCCAGCTCGGAGAAGCCCAGGCGGTCGCCGTCGCGACGGATGCGGTCCGTCACCACCACACGGTGGACGTCGAGCACACCGAGCAGCACGGCGGGGCGCTCGTGATCGAGACGCGGCGGATGCTCCCCTCGACCGACGACCTCCGGCTCGGTCCGATGGCCCTCCTCTACGTGCCGTTCTGGTACGCGGAGGGGTCCGAGGGACGAGTCGTGCTGGACGCGGTCACCGGGCGACGCGCGTCGTCCGCGGAAAGCCCCGTCAGCTGACCTACGCGCTCACCGTCAAATAGCCTCCCCCGCTCGGCGGGAACGTGCTGCTCGACCAGTACCGGGTCGGCCCGTATCTCAACTTCACGTACCTCGTCGCGGACGACGAGGGGGGCGAGGGGGTCGTGATCGACCCCTCGTTCGGCATCGACCCGGTGCTCGCGGCGATCGACGCGAAAAGCGTGAAGGTCCGCTACATCCTGAACACGCACAGTCATCCGGACCACGTGGCCGGGAACAAGGACGTGAGGGAACGCACCGGCGCGAAGGTCGTGGCGCACCGCGCGGCTCCCCTGCATCAGGACGTCTCGGTCGACGATGGGGATGCGATCGCGGCCGGGCGTCTCAAGTTCGAGGTCGTGCACACGCCCGGGCACACGAAGGACAGCGTCCTCTACATCTTCGAGGGGAACGTCGCGACCGGCGACACGCTCTTCGTCGGCGAGTGCGGGCGGACCGACCTCCCAGGGGGCGACCCGTCCGAGATGTACGACAGCCTTCACCGCCGACTGGTTGCGCTCGACGACGCGCTGGTCGTCCTTCCGGGACACGATTACGGCTCCACCCCGACGTCCACGATCGGCCGAGAGAAGCAGGAGAACTACGTCCTCGCCCACCGCACCCGCGAGGAATTCGTCCGGTTCCTCAAGGAGTGAACCCGCCGCATGGTGCCGCTGCCGCCACCCGAGGACCGGACGCTGCGCGCGGTGGGCGCCCGACGGCGGGAGCCGGGAGTCCCTCCTGTGGCCGTTTTCATTCGAACCCTCCGGGAGGTAGCGAAGGAATCGGACGCGCTCGTGGCTGTCTTCGACGCACGCGCGATCGCCGGGGAGCGGCACCTGTACTCGGCGTGGGCCCATCTCGGCCGCTCGCGGGGGCGGGGGGAAAGTCGTCTGCGCGACCGTGGCGCGGAGCTCGCGCTGTTTGTCGCGGGAGACGACCAGCTGCCCCGGGCCCTTGAAAAGGTCGGGGTCTCCGACGCGAGCGAGGAGTTCGTCCTCGTCGCCGAGAAGCCCCACGACCCCGCCGCCCTCCTCTCGCGCTTCGAGCTCGTGGCGGACCCGGCCGTCTATCCGCGCGCCGTCGACGCCGGGACCCTCGACCGTCTCGGCATCACTCCGGCCGAGCGGGCCGCCGTCCCGTCGCCCGCTTGGGAAGGCCTGGTCCTGGAGCGCGTCGCGCTCGTCGAGCTCTCTGCCCCGGCGGGTCGCGGTCCAACCAATAAGCATTAACACCGTACAACGGTCGTCACGCTCGCTCGCGGACGGCCGTGCAGGTGTAATCTAGTGGTAGGATGTCAGCCTTCCAAGCTGACGGCCCGGGTTCGAATCGGCGGACCAGACCGGTCCGTCGCGGATCTTCCCGGCACCTGCATATCCCCGCCGTCCGCGGGTGTCCGCGGAGCGAGGGTTTATTCGCGGAGCGGTCGCTCGGGCTGGATGCGCTGAGGTAGCCTAGCCCGGAAAGGCGCCAGTCTTGAAAACTGGTGGCGGTCTCGCCGCGGGAGTTCAAATCTCCCCCTCAGCGCTCGCGCGCGAGTCGGGATTATATGCGGGGCTCGACTCCGTCGCCTTCCGATGGCAGCCGCGAGTGCGTCGACGCCGTTGCTCGACCAGTACGAGGGCGTGAAGGCCCGGTATCCGGGTCACCTGGTACTCTTCCGGGTCGGGGACTTCTACGAAACGTTCGGGGACGATGCGCGCCTGCTGTCCCGGGAACTCGACGTCGTGCTGACCGCGCGGGCGCCCGACACGAGCGGCGACCGCACCCCGATGGCCGGCGTGCCGCACCATGCGATCGACACGTACCTCGGCCGCTTGGTACGGAAGGGGTACAAGGTCGCGGTCTGCGACCAGATGGAGGACGCTCGGTTCGCGAAGGGTCTAGTCCGCCGCGAGGTCACGCGCGTCGTCAGCCCGGGGACGGTCGTCGAGGACCGCATCCTCGGAGGGCCGGACCATAGTTTCCTCGCGAGCCTCGTCGACTCCCCGAAGGGCCCGGGGGCCTTCTCGGTCGTCGACATCACGACGGGGGAGTGGTTCCACGGCTACGCCGACGGACCCGACGCGGACGGTCTCGTATCGGCGATCGCCCCGTTCCAGCCCCGAGAGATCCTCTGGAACGCAGGGAACTCCGAGACCCGAGGCGCCGTATTGCTAGCGGCCGTGCGGCGGGAGTTCCGTTCCGCGCGGGTCGAACCCGCGCCCGCCCCGATCTCGGAGCAAGAACTTCCGGCCTCCTTTCCGCGCGCGGGCGACGCCACGGCGGTCGGGGAGGCCGACCGGCGGCTCGTCGCGTACCTTCGGGTGGCCCAACCACGGATCGCACCCGACCTGCTCCTGGTCGAGCGCGGCCCGGGGGTCGACGGCTCGTGCTGGATTCGAAGACGTTGCGGCACCTCGAGATCCGTCGCCCGATGAACCCCGACGACCCGAAGGGCGGGACGCTCTTCGACTGCGTGGGACGAGACCGTCACCTCGGCGGGACGCCGCACGCTCGCGTTCTGGTTGACGAACCCGCTTGCCGATGTGGCGAGCATCGCCGCGCGGCAGGACGCGGTCCAATCGCTCGTCGACCGGGGCGCCGCCCTCGAAGAGCTCCGTGCGTCGCTCGGCGGGGTCGCCGACCTCGCCCGCATCGGCTCACGGATCGCCGGCCGTCGCGTCCGACCGCCCGAGCTAGGGGACTGCGCGACGGCCTCCGGTCGGTCGAGCGGGCGCGAGCGCTCCTCGGGGGGGGGCCGACGGCCCCGACGCTCGGACGCCCTCGCGGTCGCGATCGCGCCGCCGGCGGCATTGCTCGAGCTGTTCACGGCCGCGCTCCCCGAGGTCCTTCCCCTCACGGAGGACGCGGGGGAGCTGTTCCGCGTCGGTCACGCCCCCGAGGTCGACCGGGCGCGGACGGAGGAACGCGCGGCGCTCTCGGAGCTCTCCGACCTCGAACGGACCGAGCAACAGTCCTCAGGGATCAAGACGCTCAAGGTCGGATACAACCAGGTGTTCGGTTACTACTTCGAGGTCACGAGGCCCCACCTCGCGCGCGTCCCGCCCCACTTCCGACGGCGCCAGACCGTCGCGCAGGCCGAACGGTTCACGTCGGATGCCCTCGAGGAGCTGGAGCGGCGCATCCGGGAGGCGCGCGAAGGCGCTCGTGCGGCCGAGGGGACCCGGTGGGAGGAGTTCCTTTCCGAGGTCGACCGGCACGTCTCGGGCATCTACCGGGTGGCCCGCGCCGTCGGGGAATTGGACGCGCTCGCGACGTTCGCCCACCTGGCCCAGACCCGCGGCTACGTTCGGCCGACGGTCGACGACTCCGACCGTCCTCACCGTACGCGACGGACGCCATCCGGTGCTCGACCGGGGCCTCGGGGAGCGGTTCGTGCCCAACGATGTCGAGCTGGACACCGCGACCCACCGACTCCTCGTGCTGACCGGGCCGAACATGTCGGGAAAATCGACGTACATGCGGCAGGTCGGCCTCTTGGTCGTCCTGGCCCAGGCCGGTTCGTTCGTCCCCGCGAAGTTCGCCCGCATCGGGGTGGTCACTCAGCTGTTCACGCGGATGGGATTCACCGACGAGATCGGGCGCGGCAAGTCGAGCTTCATGGTCGAGATGACCGAGGTCGCAGAGATCCTGCGGGCCGCCGACGACCGCTCGCTCGTGCTCCTGGACGAGGTCGGTCGCGGGACCAGCACGTTCGACGGCCTCGCGATCGCGTGGGCGACCCTCCGCCACCTCCATGACACGACCCGCGCCCGCAGCATCCTCGCGACGCACTATCACCAGCTGACCGAGCTCGTGCGCAGTCTCTCCGCGGCTCGCAACGCGCATCTCGCGGTCCGCGAGGGACCCGACGGGGTCGTGTTCCTCCATCGGCTCGTCCCGGGGAGCACCGACCGCAGCTACGGGATCCATGTGGCGCGGCTGGCGGGAGTCCCCGAAGGGGTCCTCGCGGAGGCGGAGCGCCTCCTGAAGCAGCTCGAGTCCGAGGGCGTCGGCCGAGCCGAGGCGGGGCGAGCCCGGGGTCGAGGTCCCCGATACACGCAGGCGGTGTTGTTGACGGAGACCGGTCGGCCCGCCGACCCGCTCCGCGAGGAGCTGGGGGCTATCGACCTCGACCAGCTCAGCCCGGCCGAGGCGCACCGCAAGCTCGGAGAACTGCGCGCAAAGGCCCGGGCACCGACGGAGCGCGACGGGGATTCCGGATGATGGCCGGGAGCCGCGAACGCCGGCCGATCCGGCGGCTGTCGCCCACCACCGTCGAGCGGATCGCCGCGGGGGAGGTGGTCGAACGTCCCGCGTCTGTCGTGAAAGAGCTCGTCGAGAACGCCATCGATGCCGGCGCGACCACTGTTTCGGTCCGCCTGGAGGGGGGTGGCCTCGCCGCCCTCGAGGTGGCCGACAACGGGGTCGGGATCCCCGCCGATGAGCTGGAGCTCGCGGTCGAACGGCACGCGACCAGCAAGCTCGACCCGGCGGGACCGGTCGAGCGCATCGACTCCCTCGGTTTCCGTGGGGAAGCCCTGGCCGCCATCGCCTCCGTGTCGCGCTTCCATCTGCTCTCTCGGCCGCCGGAACGAGAGGTCGGGGAGGGGGTCTCGGTCGTGGGAGGGAACATCACCCGCCACTTTAGCGCGCCGCGCGCCGTCGGGACTACGGTCGAGGTGGCGGAGCTCTTCTTCAACACTCCGGCACGGCGAAAGTTCCTGAAGGCTCCGGCCGCGGAGCAGCTGGAGGTCGTGCGGAGTCTCGAGCGGCTGTACCTCGCGCGGCCGTCGATCACCTTGCGGATCGAAGCCGACGGTCGCGAGATCGCGACCCTCCCCGCCGCCCTCCGACTCGAGGACGCGGCCGCCCGTGTCCTGGGCCCGGGTCTCCTGCGGGAGGGATTCACGGTCGCCGGAGAGGTCCCCGGAGGCAGGGTACGCGGAGTATTGGGTCGTCCGACCACGGCGGCGGCGTCCTCCGCCGGACTCTACGTCGCTGTCAATGGCCGGTCGATCAGCTCCCGACCGGCGGCGCAGGCGGTGCGTGCCGCCTACGGGGACTATCTGCCGAGGGGTCGGTTCCCGGTCGGGGTGCTCCACCTCGAGATCGACCCCGACCGGGTCGACGTGAACGTGCACCCGACGAAACGCGAGGTCCGTTTCTCGAAAGAGCGGGAGCTGCTCGATGCACTGAGGGTCCGCGTTCGGGAGGGACTGCTCTCCGCCCCCAAGGTCGCGGAAGTGACCGAGCGACCGACGGCCCCGCTCCATTCCCCGTCCTGCCCCGCCGACGGCCGCGGAGCGCTCGAGGACTCACGCTCCTCCCGCCGCGTCCCCCGCGCTCCAGTCGCGCCTGGACGAGGGAGTCGATGCGCCCGCGCCGGTGGAGGTCCTCCCGGCGTCCGGCCACCCTCCGCTCGTCCTGCTCGGCTGTCTCCAGGCGCTCTACTGGGTAGCAGAGTCCGACGATGGATTGGTCCTGATCGATCGGCACGCCGCCAGTGAACGGGTGCTCTACGAGGCGCTCTGCGCGACGGGAGCCTCGCCCGCCAGGCGCTGGTCGAGCCGGTGGCGTTGCGGCTGACCGCGGCGCAGCGCGAGGCGCTGCGCACCCACGCCGACGACGTCCGCGCGTCCGGGTTCGAGCGTCGAGTCGTTCGGTCCCGACACTTACCGGGTTCGCTCAGTCCCCTCCTACCGGGGTCGCCGGGCCCGGCCGGAGGCGATGACCTGGGGCTGCTCGACGAACTGGCCGAGGGGGGTCGCCCGACGACGACCGACGGCCTTCGGGAGCGCACCGCCGCGACGATCGCCTGCCACGCGGCGATCCGAGCCGGCGACCCGGTCGAGGCCGAGGAGTTCCGCCGGGTGCTCCGCGCGCTCTATGCCCTTCCCGAATCGTCCGTACTCCTGCCCTCACGGGCGGCCGATCCTCGTTCGCTTCTCCCGCTCCCGTCTCGACCGGTGGTTCCTGCGGGCGGGGACGTGAGGGCGCGGGGGCCGCGACGTGCGACCCGGCCCCGCGAGACGGAGATCGTCGCGGCCGCGCGCCGTCACCTCGAGGAGCAAGGGTACCGGGTCTGGGTCGATATCGACGGGAGGAACTATTTCGACCTCGTCGCACGCC
Source organism: uncultured Thermoplasmata archaeon (assembly GCA_963749205.1). Lineage (GTDB taxonomy): Archaea > Thermoplasmatota > Thermoplasmata > Lutacidiplasmatales > UBA184 > Lutacidiplasma. The sequence goes on from CAVVLW010000001.1 coordinate 103,558, forward strand.
GAGGTCCGGAGGTCGCGCTCGTCGAGGCGAAGGTCGGCGGCTCTCGGGTCGTCCTCACGCAGGCGCTGAAGCGACGGGCGTGGGGGAACTGGGTGGCGGTGGTGGTCTCCTCCGAGCGCGCGGCGTGGCGGCTCGCGGACCGCACTTCGGGGACGCGCGCGGCCCCCGTGGGGGTCTGGTGGGCCGCGCCGGGGACCGGGGTGACGGTCGTGCGCGAGGCGCGTCCGTGGGGGCGCCCGGGAGAGGAGGACCCGTTCGCGGACGTGCGAGCGCGGTTCCTCCGGATCCTCGACGCGATCGAATCCGGCGCGCTTCCCGGATCGATCCCGTGGGAGGGGGTCGTCCGGGAGGTGCGGCGCGCCTCGGGAGGTCGCGGGTTCAAGGAGTGGCGCCTCGACGAGCCGGTCGATTGACCGGCCTAGCTCGCCCCAGGGAGCGTCGCGGCGGTCACGACCTCGGCGACACGTGCGGGGTCGAACGGCGCGGCGTACTGTTCGCCCGCGTTCGCGAGGACGCGTCGCGCGGCGGGGTCCGCCAACAGCTCCGCGAGGACCGACGCGAACTCCCCCGGGTCGTCGGACGAAAGGGACCGGACCGCGAGGGACGGGTCGACCGGAAGTCGAACTGCGGGCCCGACGATCGCCGACCGTCCGGCGCGCAACGCGAGGATCACCCCCGGGTCGAACCCGGGGACCCGTCGCGGGAAGACCGCGATGTCCGCGGCAGCGAGCGCTCGAGCGAACGTCGGGCCATCGCGTTCGGGCGCGACCGCGACACCGGGTTCGGCGGGAGCGGTCGTCCCAATCAGGAGGAGCCGCGCCCCGGGGAAGAACGACCGAACCCGCCGGAACGCCTCCCGGGCCCGGTCGGTCCCGGAGGGCTCCGGCTGGTCGAACGCCGCGGGGGCGACGACGACCGGAACGTCCGCGGGGATCCGAAAGCTCGCCCTCGCCTCCTCGCGCGTGGGGGCGGTCGGGAGCAGCGGGACCGGTGGAAGAGCGGCGCGAAAGCGTCGCTCCGGGATGCCGTACACGCGCAGGAGGTCCGCGGGAAGGCGCGAGGCGTCGTAGAACAGCCGGTCGGCCTCGCGCAGCGAGGCCTCCTCGAGACGGCGTACCGCCCGTCGGTCTCGCCAGGTGTCCAGCCGGTCGCGGAACCCGGCCCGAGCCCGTCGTCCGTGCTCCCGGTCGAAAGCGTCCAGCTCGATGTCCCGGACGAACACCGCCACGACCGGAGCGCCGTTCTTCGCGCGGTGAAGGCCCAGGCGACCGAGCCCGGCCGGGTCACGGAGCACAAGGTCGGCGTTCTTCCGTAACCGCCGCGCGGCCGCGGCGGCGAAGTCGGCGCCCTCGACCGCCGCCCCGGGGTCGACGAAGGGGGACGTCGACCGGCATCTCGATCGTCCCGGGGGGAGGCGGGATGCCGGGCGTCGTCGACGGATGCAGGACAGCGACCCGGTCGCCCTGGGCCGCGAGCGCGCCCGCGAGCGCCCAGGCCGGAGCGGAGAGGTCGTACGGGTCGGACGAGGGGGGACCCGCCGCGACGACGTCGACCGTCCGGGACGTCATCCCCGTCGGCCTAGCGGCCAAGAGCGAAAAGGGTTGGGGTCGTAGCGCCGCTCAGGCGGCGAGGCCGAGCCGCCGGCCGAACGAGCGCCCGGAGAGACCCGCGGGCGCGCTCACGCCCATTCCCTCGAGCACCGTCGGAGCGACGTCGAGCAGACTGAGCGGCGCTTCCCCGGTCCCGTGCGGGACCCCGTCCCCCGCCCCGATCATGATGCCGTTCATCCGGTGGTTGCCGCACCCGTAGAAGAATTCGGGCCGTTCCCGGATCAACGCGTTCGGGTAGCTGAAGTCCATCCGCGGCTCGGTGCGCATGCTGTCGACGCGGATCAAGAGCGACGGCGCCCCGAGGAGGTTGGCGCCGCGGTAGATCTTCCGCGGCTCGAGGACCTCGATATGCGCTTCGGAGTAGGCCTCGAGCCGCCGGTGGATGTCGCGCACGACGGACTCTCGCCGCTCGGGCGTCAGGTCGGGGTTCCGCAGGTTCAGGTAGATCCCCTCCGGGACCGGATAGGAGTAGGCGACCGTCTTCTTCCAATCGATCCGCTCGGCCATCTCCTCGAACGACGCCGCGCCGCTCAACAGCCGGGACAGTCCGTCGGCCCGGCCCTCTCGGAGGAACTCGGCGACCGGTTTCGCGAGCACCCGTCCGAGCCCGACCTGTTGTGACCAGAGGATCATCCGGGCGAGCAGGTTGCGGCCGCCGATGTCCTCGCCGGCCCGGAAGACGAGGAGTCCCTCTTCGGCGAGCCATCGATTCGTGAGGAAGTCGGACCGGATGGCCCCGTGACCGTGGTCGCTGATCACGAGCGTGACCGCGGGTCCCCCGGAGGCCCGGAAGGCGGTGTCGACCTGGCGACACGCCGTGTCGACCGCGCGCCAGAACTCCCGCAGGTCGGTCGGGATCTCGGCGACCGGCCGCGCCAGTTCCGCCCAGTACCTGATGCTCGACCCGGTCGGTCTCCCGGAACAGGGCGAAGAGGAAATCGGGCCGGTGGCGCTCGGCGAGCGAGGCGGCGGATTGCCCGCGCTGGAGCACGGTCCGGGTCGCGGTCGCGAGCCAGTTCGCGCGGTCCGACTCGAGGTGGACCGGGAGTTCGGGGGGATAGGGCGCACCGAGGCTTCCCTCCACCTCGGCGCGAAGTTCGCGAGGGTAGGTAACGAGGTGGTCCGAGAACATCCCCGGGACGAAGAAACCGTGGAGCGGATAACCGGCCTGGAGCGGGAAGTTGACGACCCCGACCTTCACTCCTTGGCGGGAGAGGCGGTCCCACATCGCCTCGACCGGCCGGAACGTCTGCACGAGCTTGGACTGACCCGGCCCGCCGGTCGGTTCCGTGAACCCGTAGATCCCGAGCTCGCCCGGGTCCCGGCCCGTCGCGCAGGAGTACCACGCCGGGATCGTCTTCGCCGGGTAGACCGACGTGAGGGGGGCGCGCACGCCCCGGCTGACCAGCGATTGGAGGAACGGCAGCTCGCCCGCCGCCATGAGGGGGTCCAACAGGTCGAACGTCCCCCCGTCGAGGCCGAGGATAAGGAACCGACGCGACGGAGCGGTCATGGTTTTAGCTGCCAATCTCCGAACAGACACCGGCTAATAGAGCCGGCGGGTGTGTAGTATAAAGGGTTTCGTCCCGCGAGATGGGCCCGGGGCCGCGTCCCATCAGAGAACCCGGATCGCCTCGAGGTTGTACGGGGCCCGGGACTCGAGGTTGAACCGCTTGTGCAGGCTCGAGGAGAGGTCGACCGTTTTCGACTCCTCTCCGTGATTGAGGATGATCATACGGGGCCGGGGGTCGAGCGAGGCGACGTAGTTCATCAGCTGGACCCGGTCGGAATGGCCCGAGAAACCCTCGATCGTCGCGATCTCGAGGCGGACCGGTACGGACGCCTGCCGCGTCCCGTCCACGAACGACGCCTCGGAGAGCCCGCGTTGGAGACGCTTGCCGAACGTGCCCTCGGCCTGGTAGCCGACGAAGAGGAGTCCGTTCTTCTCCTCTGCGGCCCACCCGCGGAAATACTCCATGACGGGGCCTCCGCTCATCATGCCGGACGTCGCGAGCACGATGCACGGCTCCTTCGAGTTCGACGATCCCCATTCGCATCTGGGAGGAGTCGACCCGCCGGAAGATGTCGGAGAGGAACGGGTTGTCGCCCTGCTGGAAGATCTGGGTGCGCAATTGACTGTTCAGGAACTCCGGGTACGCGGTGTGGATCGCGGTCGCTTCGAAGATCATGCCGTCGAGGTAGACCGGGACCCGGGGGATCTTGCCCTCGCGCATCCGCTCCTCGATCACGAGCATGACCTCCTGCGACCGGCCGACGGCGAAGACGGGAACGACCAGGTGGCCGTTCCGAGCGAGCACCTTGGTCGCGAGCGCGCTGAATTGCTCGGTCGCCTGCTGGCGGCTCGGCTGGATGTCGCGATACCCCCCGTACGTCGACTCGAGCACCAGCGTCTCGAGGCGGGGGAACCGGTTCGTCGCCGGGTTGAACAGCCAGCTCCGTTCGAACTTGATGTCGCCGGAGTACGCGAGGTTGTGGTCGCCATCGCCGAGGTGGAAGTGGCAGATCGACGAGCCGAGGATGTGGCCGGCGTTGTGCATCGTGAGCCGGATGTCCGGCGCGATGTCGGTCGTCTCGCCCCAGCGGAGCGGGATCGTGCGCCAGACCAGCTCGCGGACCTGGGCGGAGTCGTAGAGGCCCCGACGCGCCTCCTGGTTGACGACCTTGATCGCATCGAGGAGCATGAGGGTCATCAGATCGCGCGTCGGGGCGGTGCAGTAGATCGGGCCCTTGTACCCGTTACTTGAGCAGCACCGGAACGAGACCACAGTGGTCTAGGTGGGCGTGGGTCACGACGACGGCGTCCAGTGAGTCGAGCGGGAGAAGTTCGGGGGCGTTGAAGTACGGGTCCGGTCGGAACCCGGGTCGATGCCGCAATCGATCAGGACCTTCGAGTTCTGGGTCGTGAGGAGGTGGGCGCTCCGCCCGACCTCGCGGTATCCGCCGAGCGCGGTGTTCCGCGCCCACAGCTTTTCGGGGAGCGGGTCCCGAGCGATCCGGATCCCGACCTTCTTCAAGAACGAGCGACGGTCGTCGAACGAATTGCGCAGGTGGATCCGGACCTCCTCAACGGTCTTGGAAGGGATCGGGGGAGTTCGGACGACCGTGGGTACCCAGCCGATCCGGCGTTTCAGGTCGTTGAGGACCGACCCGCCCCGTCCGATCGCCGCCCCAGGGTTCGCTGCCTCGATCGTGACCTCGCCAGTCTCGGGTTCGAAGAACAGCTGGTTGATCTCCGCCTCGGGCGGAATCAGCTCCCGGATCAGCTTCTCGGCCTCCTTCGGGTCGATCAGGGTCGCGGGGTCGCTGCGCACCACCACGCGGCGGTGCAGTCGCTGGGCGACCTGCCGTAGGAGGTCTCCCCCGGAAAGGAACGCGTCGAGCTGCTTGGTGTAGAGGACGATCTGCGGGCCTTCCAGCTCGATGTCGGTGACCTCGATCGTGTCCGGCAGCACTCCGCGGAGCGCTTCCCGGGTCTGCTCTATGAGAGAGTCGAAACTCATTGACTGCTGGGGAAATGGTTCGGTCGGAAGGAGTTGGCCGCGATCCGGCCCGGCGCCGTCCTAGGGAAGAACCGGAGGCAACGGTATCTTGAGTGCCTTCAGACGCTTATTAATCTCGTCGTCCGACATCTCGTGGTATTCCTTGGCCGTAATCACGTGGCACAGGTAGCCGTCGCCGCTCGCGCTGTCCCGTTTCATCGCGACCGTGAGGCCGCGGAGCGCGAGGTCGACCCCGTCCGACGTGGAGAGGTCCCGGGAGTACCCTTCCTCGAGAACGCCGTAGACGAACGTAGAACCGGACCCGACCGAACAGTATCGGTCCTCGAGGCAACCCCCCGCCGGGTCGACCGAGAAGATGTGGCCGCCCTTCGCGTCCACCCCCCCGAGGATGAGCCACGCGTAGTAGGGGTAGTAGCGGTTCCCGCTCAGGATGTTGGCGAGGAGGGTCGCGGCGCCCTCGGCACTGACGGGGCCGTTCCGGCGGAGCCGATAGAGCGACACCTCCGCCTTGAGATACCGCGCGAGGACCTGCGCGTCGCCGACCATGCCCGCGATCGTGATCCCGATGTTCTGGTCGATCTTGAACAGCTTTTGCGTCTGCTTGTTCGCGATCATGCTGCCCGCGGTCGCGCGGCGCTCGGTCGCGAGGACGACGCTGTCCTTCAGGACGAGTCCGATCGTGGTCGTGCCCTTCAGCAGGCGCTCTTCGTCCGCGGCGCTCACTGCGTGCTGCATCATCGTACGAACTCCGAAGTCCTAGGGATGGAGGGCGGACCCGGGCTCGCTATATAACTGCTCACCGGGCGATTACGCGCGCGTCACCGAGGAACCTCCGGGGAGGTGGTGGCAGCGCTTCCCGGCGTCGGATCCGGCGCGAGTCAAGTCCGGAGAACGACACGCGTTAAGTCCTTGCACGCCTCGGTCTTCGCGGTCATGGAACGTCACGAGGTCGTCGTGGTCGGCGCGGGACTCGCCGGCCAGCGCGCGGCGCTCGCCGCGGTCCAGGCCGGGCGCGATGTCGCCGTCGTCTCGAAGCTCCACCCGCTCCGGTCGCACTCGGGGGCGGCGCAGGGGGGCATCAACGCCGCGGTCGGCAAGGAGGATTCGGTCGAAACCCACATCTACGACACGGTGAAGGGGTCCGACTACCTCGGCGACCAGGACGCGATCGAGTTCTTCTGCCGCGAGGCCGGCCCAACGGTCGTCGAGATGGAGCACTTCGGCACGATCTTCAGCCGGGCGGACGACGGCTCGCTGGCCCGCCGCGCGTTCGGCGGCGCGGGCTTTCCCCGCACAATCTACGCCGCCGACCGGACGGGCCTCGCGCTCCTCCAGGGACTCTGGGAACGCCTCGGCACGGAGGAGTTCACCCTCTACGAGGAATGGGATCTCACGAACATCGTCGTCCGCGACGGTCGGGTCCAGGGGATCGTCGCCTTCGACCGAAAGGGGGGCGATTTCGAAGAGATCGCGGCCCCGAGCGTGGTGCTCGCGACGGGACCGTTCGGGCGCACGTACGGGCGGACGACCAACGCGCACAGCTGCACCGGGGACGGGGTGGCGGCGGCCTACGAGGTCGGGGCCTACCTGAAGGACATGGAGTTCGTCCAATTCCACCCGACCGCGCTCCTCGAGTCGGGGATCCTGATCACCGAAGGGGCCCGCGGCGAGGGCGGGATCCTGAAGAACGCCGCCGGCGAACGATTCATGAGCCGCTACGCGCCGCACGTGCTCGACCTCGCCTCGCGCGACGTCGTCTCCCGGGCGATCGTCACGGAGGTCGCCGAGGGTCGGGGCTTCTCGGGGCCGTACGGGAAGTACGTCCACCTGGAGTTGATGCACCTCGGCAAGGAGAAGGTCGAGAGCCGTCTCCAAGAGATCGTGGACTACTGCCGGATTTTCGCGGGGACCGATCCGGTGACCGAGCCGATCCCGATCTACCCCGGTCAGCATTACATGATGGGAGGGATCGGAACCAACATTCGGGGCGAGACGAACGTCCGCGGCCTCTTCGCGGCCGGTGAGGCCGCGTGTGTCTCGATCCACGGGGCGAACCGCCTCGGCGGGAACTCGCTGCTCGAGACCCTCGTCTTCGGCAAGGAGGCCGGGATCGCGGCGGCCGCGTATGCGGAGACCGCGCCCAACCCCGAGATGCACGCCGCCGACCTGGACGCCGCCGTGGCCCCGCTGCGCGCCTGGTCGAGCCGGAAGGACGGGGAGGACCCCGCTGCGTTGCGGACCGAGATGCAACAGGCGATGGACCAGTACGTCGGGATCTACCGCAACGAGGCCGACCTCCTGGAGGGATTGAAGCGGATCCGCGCGATCAAGGCGCGGTTCCCCCAGGTACGCGTCGTCGATCAATCGAAGGTGTACAATCTGAACCTGAGCGACGCCCTCGAGGTCGGGCACATGCTCACCCTCGCCGAGACGATCGTGGTCGGGGCCTACGCCCGGACCGAGAGCCGCGGCGCCCACGCGCGCACGGACTTCCCGAAGCGAGACGACGCCCGGTGGATGCGACACACCTTGGCCCAGAAGGCCCCCGGGGGCCCGAGCCTCTCGTATATTCCGGTCAACTACACGCGGTGGGAGCCGAAGGAGCGGGTCTACTGATGGAGGAGAAAACGGTCGTCGCGGCGTTCGAGGTCTACCGGTACGACCCGGCGAAGAGCGCCGCGCCGCGATTCGATCGGTACACGCTCGACCTCGCCCCGCACACCCCGGTACTGACCGCCCTGCTGCGGATCCGGGACGAGATCGATCCTTCCCTCACGCTGCGCTACTCGTGCCGGAGCGCGATTTGCGGGTCGTGCGCGATGCGGGTGAACTCGAAGAGCCGACTCGCCTGCGAGACCCAGATCGGCCCGGAGCTCGAGCGCAACGGCCGGATCGTGGTCGAACCGATGCGCAACCAGGTCGTCCTGCGTGACCTGGTCGTAGACCAGGAGCCGTTCTGGCGCCAGTACCGACCTGATCCAGCCCCACCTTATCCTCGACCCCCGCCACCCGATGCCGGAGGGAAAGGAGAACCCCATGACGCCCGCCGAGGTCGAACGGTTCAAGGAGACGCCGCGCTGCATCGCCTGCGCCGCCTGTTATTCGGCGTGCCCCGCGGTCGAGGCCGACCCTGGCTTCCCGGGCCCCATGGCCCTCGCGAAGCTCTACCGATTCGTCGTCGACCCCCGCGACGCGGCGACCCAGGACCGCCTCCTCGCGATCCAGCCCGGCGGGCTGTGGACCTGCCTGCGATGCCACCTCTGCACCGAGGCGTGCCCGAAGGACGTGCGCCCCTCGGAGCGGATCCGGGACCTGAAGGAGATGGCGGTCCGCGTTCAGGGCGGGACCGAGAACGGCTCCCGGCACGCGATCGGCTTCAAGGAGAACATCCGCGAGCGCGGTCTGCTCAACGAGGCGAAGTTGATCCGGCAGACGTCGGGCATCGGGGGGATGCTCGGACAGCTCGGGCAGGGGGTCCGGATCTACCGGAAGAAGCCGGAGATCCTGAGAGCGCCCCACCGGATCGAGGGCCTCGACGAGGTCCGGAAGATCTACGAGGCGCTCGACCGGAAGGAGGGAGATACGTCGTGAAGCTCGCGTACCTGTCCGGTTGCGTCGCCCAGTCGTCGGGGAAGGAGCTCGACATGGCGACCCGCTGGGTCTGCCGCGCCCTCGGGATCGAGCTCGTAGAATTCCCGAACTTTTCCTGCTGTGGCTCGGGGTTCATGGACGAGGCGAACGAGGTGCTCAACATCGCCCTCAATGCGCGCAACCTTGCGATCGCCGAGCGGGCGGGGCTCGACCTCCTTACGATCTGCTCCACCTGCCAGGGGATGCTTTCGCTCGCCAACCTCCGACTCACCGACGCGAAGGTGAAGTCCCGGGTCGACGGCGCGCTGAAGCCGATCGGCATCGAGTACCGCGGAACGACGAAGGTGAAGCACCTCCTCCAGGTGCTCGTTCAGGATGTCGGGCTTCCGGCGATCCGGGCGAAGGTTCGTCGCCCCCTCGGGGGCCTCAAGGTCGGGGCGTTCTACGGGTGCCACCTGCTCCGGCCCGCCGACGAGCTGAACTGGGAGAGCGCCGAGGAACCGCACTCGTTCGAGGACCTCCTTTCCGCCCTCGGAGCGACGCCCGTCTACTATCGGGGGCGCGTCATGTGCTGCGGCTTCCCCATCCAGTTCGTGAAGCCGGAGACCGGGAGCCGGATCGCCGGGCACCAGATCGACGACGCGAAAGCCCACGGGGCGGACGCGATGGCGACGCCGTGCCCGCTCTGCCACATCTCCCTCGATGCCTACCAGAACAAGGCGGCGAAGGCCGTCGGGCATTCCCTCGACATGCCGGTCTTCCATCTTCCCCAGGTGGTCGGTCTGGCCCTCGGTGCCTCCCCGGAGGAGCTCGGCCTTCCTCGCCACGTCGTCCCGACCGAGGTGGCCCTTGGCAAGATCGGTAGCCAGCTCCCGGCGTAAACGCCCGCGCGCGGGCGTGCGTCGTCGCTACTCGAGCTGGACCCCGTGGGAACCGACGGTCGGGTACAGCCGCGCGGTGCGGGTCGGCGCCCACGTCTACGTCTCGGGAACCACGGCGTTCGCTCGCAACGGCACGATCGTCGGGCGCAACGACCCGTACCGGCAGACGGTCCAGGTCCTCGACAACATCGAGCGCGCCCTCCGCGCGCTCGGGAGCGGCCGAGCCGAGGTCGTTCGATTGCGCATCTTCGTCACCGACCACCGCCGCATCGAGGAGGTCACCCGCGCGCTCGGCGAGCGATTCCGACCGACGCGCCCGGCGATGACGCTCGTCGTGGTCTCGGCCCTGCTCGACCCAGCGATGATCGTGGAGATCGAGGCCGATGCCGACGACCTCCCGGCCGACCGGTAACCCCCGCCGAGCCCCGGCGCGCGCGTTCGCTCCATCGCATTGAAGAAGCGGCGAGAGTACCCCTTGGGAATGGCCGGCGACGAGGAGCCTCCGAGCGGTTCGTCGGCTCCCCCGATGCGGCGTCGCGTCCCGCCCGGGGTCTCGGGCGATGACCTCGGTCGGATCCTTGCGCTCAGCGACGGGGTGTTCGCGTTCGCGATGACGCTGCTCGCGCTCTCGCTCGCCGTACCCGTGATTTCCCAGACGGGGACTCAAGCGTCCGGCCCGCTGGGCTTCGCCCTTTGGCACGACTGGACCGCGTTCCTCGGCTACGCCTTTGCGTTCGTCATGATCGCGGTCTGGTGGATGGCCCACAACCGGACGTTCCAGTTGATCGCGCGCTATGACAGCGTGCTCCTCTGGATCAATATGGCCCTGCTCCTCGAGATCGCGGTGATGCCGTTCGTGCTGAGCGTCTTCATCCACTATTCGGACACGATGGTCGCGATCGACCTCTTCGCGGGGATCCAGGTCGCGCTCGGGTTGACCAACGTCCTCCTGTGGGATTACGCGCGGTGGGCGAAGTTGCTCAAACCCACCGTGCCAGGATCCGTGGCCGTATACTACCACCGGCGCGGCTATCTCACCGCCGCCGTGTTCGCGGCCTCGATCGGCCTGTCGTTCGTGAGTCTGACGGCCGCGGAGCTCAGTTGGCTGCTCACCTTCGTCCTCGTCCGTGTCCTCGGCCGCTACGTCGGCTGAGGGGATGGGTCGGGTTTCGGTGGGTCGAGGATCCTGGCGCCCTCTCCCCTCGTCACGTAGACGTGCAGTCGGTCGCACGTTCCGCGAAAGTACTCCCGCCCGTCCGAGCCGAACCGGGCGAGGAGCCCCGCGATCTCCGCGTCGTTCAGGGTCGATTCGACCTCAGGCGTGAACATGCACCCAAAGATGAGGAATCGCTTCCCCTCGAGGTCGATCCGCTCCGTCTCGGGAGCGCCGCAGAACGGGCAGGCGAGCACGTTCCGAACGAGTGAGGCCGCCCGTTAATCGTTGGCGGTCCCGAACAGTGTCGGCAGAATCAGGAGGAGGGTGGCGGAGGCACCGCCGGCGGTGAGGGTGGGGGCGGCGCCGGGGCTGCCGGGGTCGCCTTTCGTCGCCGTCGGGATACGATGATGATCAGGACGATGGCCGCGGCCACGATCACCGCGATGGCGACCCAGAGCCAAAGGCTCCCCGAAGAGTTGGTCGGAGCATTCGTGCCCGTGGCCGTGACGGTAAGGGTCGTGGAGGCGTTCGCGAAGTGGCCCACCGAATCGTGAACTTCCACCTGAGGGGTGAAGGTGCCGGTCGCCGTCGGCGTGCACGCGATCGCGGCCAGGTCCGAGGACGCGCATCCGGGGCAGGGAGGTGTAGGCGTACGTCAGCTCCCCCGCCGGCACCCGCTCGTCGTGACCGTCAGCGTCGTCGACTCGTTGACGGCGACGGTGCTCGGGTCGGCGGCCAGGGTGGCGGTGAGGGAGGCGGTCACCGGTGTGACCACGAGCGCGGTGATGGCGGCGGCGTGGTCCGACGCGTTGTCGGTCACGTTGACGCCCACGATGTAATGACCGACCGACGACGGGGTACACTCGATCGAACTGGAATTCTTGCTCGCGCACCCAACGGGGAGGGTCGAGTAGGCGTACGTGAAGATGCCCGTGCCTCCCGTTGCGACCGTCGTCAGATTCGTCGAATGACCCAGGACGATGGACGCGGGGTCGGCCCCGAGCGAAGCTTGGATAGGAGGCGGACCGGCGGTGAAGCGGAGCGCCCAATTCCCCATGACTGGCCCCATGCTGTCCACCTCGTAGAACAGGAACACGTAGTTGTCCGTCGGGTCGTAGATCATCTGCCCATAGGGGTCGCTCGGGTTGGGCGGGTTGTACGTGAGATTGTACTGCGTCCAGGACCCACCCGAGAAGAGCCAGGTCGAGTAATAGTCGATGTTGCCGGGATACCCACCGTAGAGTGCGAGTTTCCCCGTCACGCTATCGAAGGCCATGCCGGCGGCGATACGCGCCCCCGGGTGATTTCCCGCCCCGATCGGTGCCCAGTTTCCGCTCGAATAGGTCCAGGTGTCGTTGAAGTAGTCGACCGCTCCGAGGCCGCCGAACATCACCATCTCTCCGTCGGCCGCGTCGAAGATCATCTCCTGGGCGTGTCGACCCGGTGGAAGGACCGACGGGAAGAGTTGGGTCCACTGGCCCCCATGGAACGACCAGGTGTCATTCCCGTACTCCGAGGACTGATTGAGTCCGCCGAAGAGCAGGACCGAGGTGGTCGCCGGGTCGTAGGCCATAGACATCCAGAAGCCGGCCGGGGGCGGGGTGTCCACCGTCGCCGTGATGTTCGTCCAGACACCCGCGGAGTACGTCCAAGTATCCCCGAGATAGCCCCCGTGAGCGCCGTCGCCACCGAACAGGACGACCTCATGGTCGGCGGGGTCGTCGGCCAGCCCGAAACCGAACCGAGCCGACGGGGAATGTGACGTCGTCAGGTTCGTCCAACGGCCGCCGAGGTACGACCACGTATCGTTGTAGTACCTGGGTGTGGAACGTCGTTTCATTCAAGTACTGCCCTCCGAACAGGAGGCCGTAGGCGTCGGTCGTATCCCATACCATGCTCGCCGAGATCCGGGGCGGAGGGCTCTTCGCGAGCGGAATGCTGAGGTTGCTCCAGTTAAGCCTCGCCGCAGCGGGGGCGACGGAAGTGAGAGGCGGCGAGGGCGTTCGGCCGCTGTCCCCCCACGCCACGGAAGAAGCCCGGCCCGCCCCGCCCTGCGCGGGGGTCGGCGCGTGCGGGACGACGAGTAACGCTCCCAAGGACAGGAGCGAGACTATCGCCACGGCCGCCAGGATCCGAAACATCGAGCGCATCGCACCGGCTCCTCAGCCGGATGCGGTCCCCTACTTAGAACTGCTCGGGCATCCGGGGGCGAGGCGGCACCCCGCCGGCGGGTTCAATCTATGTAGCCCAACGAGCGGAGTCGCTCCCGTAGAGCCTTCTCGTCCTCTTCACTGAACGCGGTCCCCCCGGTTTGTTCGAGGAGGCGGGCGAGGACGAACGTGACGAACGCGTCGACCGAGCCGAACGACGACCCCTGGATCCGCTTCTCCACGTCGCGCGCTACCTCCTCGGGGAGTCGAACCACTCGGGTGGCGCTCCCGTCGGACGGGGTGTCGCTCATCGTTCGCGAGAGGGAGAGGAGGGGATAGATAGGGTCTTCGAGGGCGGACGACGGGACCGCTACTCCCACTCGATCGTGGCGGGAGGTTTGTCGGTCACGTCGTAGAGCACCCGGACCACCTCGCCCGTCAGCTCCCGGGTGATCCGCTCGGCGATCGTCTTCAGGATCGCGCGGGGGACGTCCATGGCGGTCGCGGTCATCGCGTCGATCGACTCGACGATGCGGACGCTGACCGCTTCGCCGTAGACCCGGTTGTCGCCGGTGACCCCCACCGTGCGAGTGGGGAGGAGGACCGCGAAGTACTGCCACGGGCGGGCGAGGGTGCCCGCGGCCACGGCGCGCTCGACCTCCTGCTCGACGACCGCGTTGGCGACGCGGGCCCGGCGCACCCGCTCGGGGGTGACGACCCCGTTCACCCGGACCGCGAGCCCCGGTCCGGGGAACGGCTGGCGGTCGGGGGAAGGGATGCCGAGATGGCGCGCGAGTTGCCGCACCTCGTCCTTGTAGAGGTCCCGGAGCGGCTCGACCAGCACGAGCCGGCTGTCCGCGGGGACTCCCCCGACGTTGTGGTGCGTCTTGATCGTGTCCCGGAGCGAGCCACCGCTCTCGATCCAGTCGGGGGCGATCGTTCCCTGGACGAGGCGGTCGGTGCCGAACCGTTCCGCCTCCGTCTCGAAGAGTCGGATGAAGGCGGTGCCGATCCGTCGGCGTTTTTCCTCGGGTTCGGTCACGCCTTCCAGGGCACGGAAGAACTGGTCGGCGGCGGGCAGGACGTCGAAGCGGAGCCCGCTCGACCGGAAGAACTCGCCGACTCGCTCGACCTCGCCCGCGCGCAGGAGCCCGGTGTCGACGAAGATCGCCCGTGCGCGGTCGCCGAGGGCCTGCTCGACCAGGAGGGCGGCGGTCGTCGAGTCGATCCCACCGGAGGCGGCGATGATCGCCTTCCCCGGCACCTGCTCCTGGATACGCCGGACGGCCTCGGTCGACGAAGGCCGCCGGGTCGTTCACGTGGAGCCCCCGGAGGGAGCGGGCGGCTCCTCTCGCCACTTCGCACGGTACCGCTCGAGCGCGGCAGTGAGCTCGGGAAACTTGAGGGCGAGGATCGCGGTCGCGAGCAGGGCCGCGTTCTCGGACGCGTCGAGGCCAACGGCCGCGACCGGGATCCCGGGCGGCATCTGGACGACCGAGAGGAGGCTGTCGAGCCCGAGCCCGCGGTGGAGCGGCACCCCGATCACCGGTTTCAGCGTCCGCGCGGCGACGACGCCCGGGCAGGGCGGCGGAGAGCCCGGCCATCGCGATGAAGACGTCGGTCGCCGGGTCGCGCACGAGCCGGTCGACCTTGTCGGGGTTGCGATGCGCCGAGGCCACGTGCACCTCGCACTCCACCCCGAACTCCGTGAGGCGCGCACGGACCTTGTCGGCGATCTCGAGGTCGGATTTGCTCCCGACCAGGACCGTGACCTTCACGACCCCGCCCGAGCGACGGCGAGACAAATAGTTTGGCCGCATGCCCGCCCGCATGGACCTGCGGCTCCACCGCGGCGGGAAGTTCCGCCGGTGGCTCGGCGCGCGCCTCGGAGGCGACTTCGAGCTCGGGGACCGGGTCTGGCGTCGCGCGCTGCACGTGATCGGTGCCGATCACGCTCCTCTACTACGTTCTCCCGACGAACTTCTTCGTCGTCGCCCCGAAGGAGTACGTCCTGCTCGCGGCCCTCGCCGCGGTCCTCGTGGTCGAAGGGCTCCGCCACGCAGTCGGTCTCGAGCTGCCGACGATCCGCCCGTACGAGGACGGGCCGGGTCGGCAGCTTCGCGATCTTCGGCACCGCGATCGTCATCGCCATCCTCGTCTTCCCCCTCCCGATCGCGTGCGCGGTCGTCCTCGGCACGGCGATCGTCGACCCGCTCGCCGGGGAGCTCCGCGGGAACCCCCGATACCGTCGGGTCGATGCCGTCCTCCCGTTCGCGGTCTACGCCGTCCTCGCGTTCTTCGGACTCGCGGTGCTGGGGCGCTGGCCGGTACTCCCCTCGGTCGCCCTCGCCCTGCTCGCCGCCGCGATCGCGGTCGCCGTGGAGCGCCCGAAGGTCTGGTGGTACGACGACGACTTCGCGATGACCCTCGTGCCCGCGCTCGTGCTCTACGCGGTCGCGGTCCTCGGGTTCGGCTTCCCGCGTTAGGGGGCGCCTACACGATCGGGGTCAGGGTCGCGTGGGGGGCACCCTTCTCGGGGTCCGGACTGATCGCGTAGATCGTGGTCCGCGGCCGGATCCCGTAGATGCACGGCGCGTTGTCGATGTTGATGATCCGGAAGTACGTGTCCATCATGTTCAGGATCTCGCTCGAGACGAGGAGACCGGGCTTCAGGAGACCGATCCCGAGGTTGCCCGACGTGCTTCGTACCGGGAGACGCCCTGGAAGTACATCCGGATCGCGACCTGGTCGCCCATCAGGCTCTCGAACGTGTCGAACGCGGTGTACTCGATGAACGGCTTCCGGTCCGGGCCGGCGACCGCCTTCTCGGCCGTCACCATCGCGCGCATCGCCTCGTCCCGTCCGAACCGGGCCATCGGCAGGATGTACGGGTCCTCGGTCTCGTTCGCCGTGTAGTCGGGGATGCGGACGCGGGTGTCGAACTGGTTCGTCGGGCACGTGCCGGACGAGGGTCTCCCGCAGCTTTTCGGGCGACTCGCCCGCGGCGAGCACGGCGATGATCCCGCGGCCCTGCGCGAGGAAGTTGAGGAAGGTCGGCGTGAACAGCATGTAGTAGTCGTCGATCCCGACGTTGACGTCGACCTCGAATGCGTTGAAGCTCCCGCGTCGGAACCCACCGCCCAGGAGCCGGTCGAAGTCGGGGATCCCGGTCGAATAGTATCGCTCCGCGTCGGGCAGCGGCTTCCACGGTCCCGATGGGGGCCCGCGAGGTCGAGTTGGGGATGATCCCGAGCGCCTCGAAACGGCCGCCGTCCAGCGTGACGGCGTACCGCGCCCGCCCGATGTTGGTCGCTCGCAGTTTCTCGAGTCGCAGGTGGCGAACCCGCCGTTCGTCCAGCTCCTCGCGCTGGATGGAGATCAGGCCGTCGACGAGGTACTCGATGCCGCCGGCCTCGGGCTTTTCGAGGATCATGACGACGTCGGTGCTGGACCCCTCGACCAGGTCCTTCTGGAGCGCCATGACGAACTCTTCCATTTCGAGCCCGTACTTGTGGGTCACACCCTCGAGGGAATCGATGACGAGCAGCGACTTCTCCGGGAGCGATTTCTCGATCCGGTTGTAGACGTTCTCGACCTCGGGCATCGGGCTGCGCTTCAGAAGCGCCTGGAGGTGCGCGCGGTCGACGCGCGTGGGGGGACCTCGCTCCTGGCCGAAGCTGCTCAGGACCTCCTTGCCTGCCCGGACCTTCCGCTGTTCGGTCTCGGGGAGGTCGGGCTCCCGACCCTTGCCGGTGGCTTGGATCGCGTCCAGGAACAGCTTCGCCGCGTCCAGGACCCGGGTGCGCATCTCGGTCGACTTGAGCCACGGGAACTGCCGGTAGAGGGCCTCGTCGCCGACGCGGGTGGAGAGGTAGAAGGAGCGGGTCGGTTGGCCGACGCGCTCGAGCAGCTCGAGTCCGAAGGTCGTCTTGCCGGACCCGGCGCCGCCCTTGACGATCAGGGAGCGTCCGCCCTTTCCGCTCAGGAAGGTGATGACCTCCGGAGGAACTCCGCCGACCGTGCTTCCTTCGTTGGCCGTCATGGTCTCTTGTGTGGTACGGATCGGCTCGGACTGTCGCGGTGCTGGACGAACCGTTCCGTGCCGTGATGAATTCATGGACGCGATTAGAAAGTAAAGCTTTGTCGATTGGAGCCGGGGGCTCGGAACGGCTCACGCCCCGGCCGTTCGGAGGGCCTCTTCCACCGCCGTCCGCAGGGCGTGGGCCAGGGGGGCGCCGGGCTCTCCGACCGCGGTCGCGGCCGCCGGATTCCCTCCCCCCTTCCCTCCGAACGCGGCGGAGGCGACCCGGACGACCTCGCTCGCGGAGACCCGAGGGGACGTCGACCCGACGAACAGCGTGGCGCGACCCTCCTGCTCGCTCGCGAGGATCGCGACCCGGCCCGCTTCTCCTTCGTGAGGAGACGGGAGAGCTCCATCAGGTCCGCCCGGGCGAGGTCGACCTGGCCCGCGACGATCGTCGTCGCCTCCGACCGTCTGCGCGACCGTCGGGTCGGCAAGGAGGCGCGCCGCGGTGACGCCCAGGTCCTCCTTGCGCCGCACACGCGCGAGCTTTCGGGACTCCTCGATCTCGGCGAGGAGCCGGTCGATCCCATCCGGGAGCTGCGGGACGGGAACGCCGAGGCGACGGGACGCTTCCTTCAGGATCTCCTCGTGCTCGTCGCGCAGGTCGAGGGCTCGCTCCCCACTCGCGTAGGTGAGCCGCACGACGCCGTCCTGGATCCGCTCCACATCGAGGAGCGCGATCGCTCCCGACCTCGCTTGTGTGGGTACAGTGCGTCCCGCCACAGGCCTCGACGTCGATCCCCTCGATCTCGACGATGCGGAGCTCTCGGCCCGGGACCGCGCCGCCTTGATAGAGGGTGAATCCGAATCGCCGCTCCGCCTCGTTCCGCAATTCGAAGTAGCTCTTGACCGGGTGGTCCTCGCGCACGACCTCGTTCACCCGGCGCTCGACCTTGCGTAGCTCCTCCTTCGTGAGCGGCTTGTAGTGGGTGATGTCGATGCGGGCGGACTCCGTGCCCTTGTAGGCGCCCGTCTGCCAGACGTGCGGACCCAGCACCTCGCGGAGGGCGCCGTTCAAGAGGTGGGTCGCCGTGTGGTGTTGCATCAGCTGGACCCGACGCGGCCGGTCGACCCGGCCGTGGACGCGCTCGCCGACCCGGAACGGCGACGCGCGCTCGAGACGGTGCAGGACCCACGGCCCCCGCCGGGCGACGTCGACGACCTCGAGGTCCCCGAGGTGGCCCTTGTCGGTGACCTGTCCGCCCCCGGTCGGGTAGAAGTACGTCCGGTCGAGCGCCACGAACGGCCCCCCGGTCCAGACGACGTGCGCGTCGAACGCGAGGGTGTACGGGTCGAGGTAGTAGAGGACCTCGGTGGGGGGCGTACCGTCCGGCACCTCGGGGAGCCCCTCGACCGTTTCCGTATAGTCGGTCGGAGGCCGCTCGTTCTCGTGACGGGTCGCTAGGCGCGCATAGAAGTCCTCAGGGATCGGCGGGGGCTCCTTCAGCTCCTCGACGGCAAGGTCCGGCGGGATCCCGAGCGAATCGTACCACTGGACGAGGTCGTCCTCGGTGACGCGACCACGGGTCGAGCGAACCCGCTCGTCGTAGCGGCGGATCGTGCCCCGGGCCCGTTCGATCGATTCGGCGAACCGTTCGACCTCGGCGGCGACCACGCGGTGCAGGTCGTCCCGGTGCGCCCCGACCTCGGGGAAGTCGCGGGCGATCTCTCGACCCGAGGCGTCGAGGATCGCGAGGAGGTCGGGCGCTTCCGGGGTTCGTTGAAGGATCCGGATCGAGCGACGTAGGAGGAGGCGGGCGAAGTAGCCCTCCTTGCTGTTCGACGGGACCACGCCGTCGGTGATTAGGAAATTGAGCGCACGGGCATGGTCGATCAGGATCGCCGCCTCCCGGGGCGGGAACGTCCGCCGAAGCTCCTCGTACTCCCGGCCGAAGACGGCCTCATAGGCGGTCTTCGTTCCCTGGCTCATCCAGGTGAACCGCTCGAGCCCGTAGCCGGTGTCGACCACCGTGAGCGGCATCGGTCGCAGGGTCGTGCCGTCCCGGACGTACTCCATGAAGACGAGTGTGGCGAGCTCGAGACCGAGCGACCCCACGCTCAAGGACGGGCCGAGGTTGCCGCCCCCCTCCCAGACCTCCTCCTTGTACGTGATCGCCTTCGGGTCGGCCCCCAACTCCTCCGTCAGCAGGCCGTGGCAGAGTTCGGCCGTTCGGTCCTTGAAGTAGACCTCGTGGTCCGGACGGTTGAACGCGTGGTGCGCCATCATCTCGAAGAGCGTGAAGTGCCGGCCGCTGCGGCCGACCTCCTCGAGGTCGATGAACCGGAGGACCGGCTGGCTGATGACCAGCGGGTTCGCCGGCGGCGGGATCGCCCCGCTCGTTACCCACGGCTGAAAATCGTAGATCGACGCCTGGGTGAAGAACACATCATTGCGCCAGCGCGCAACGACCGGATAACGACGGAGGCGCGTGTGCCCCCGCTGCTCGAAGTAGCCGAGGAACGCCTCCCGCATCGCGCGGGCTCGTACGGCCGCCCAAAGCCCGGATGCCCGAGGAATCCGTAGTCACGACACGGCGCCTCCTGGCACCGGTCGTGGTCCCCGAGGGTCCAGAAGGCGGAGCCGCAGACCGCGCACGCGCGCCGATGGAATCCCTCCCGGTGGAAGAACGGAAGGTCGTACTCGGCGGCATCCATGACGCGCGGCCGAGGTCCCCCGGTCCTTAAACGGTTATGGCGATTTTGGGGGTCGCGGGCGCGACCGGGAAGGGGGGCGCGTCGAAGCGAGGCGGTCAGGCTGGAAGATCTCGGCCCCGACGCATCGGCGATCGGTCCTCGGGCGGTCTCGCGCGCGACGTGGGTCCTGATCGCGTTGCGGATCGGATACGCGTACAACTGGTTCGATACGGGCCCGGCATTCCCCGCGATCGGCAGCACGTTCTCCGTCGGCACGGCCCAATTGGGGCTGCTCGTCGCGATGTTCCTCGTGGGCGCCGGGCTGCTCCAGGTCCCCGCGGGCTTCCTTGCGTTGCGGCACGGCGCCCGCGCGGTTTCGATCGCCGGGGTCGCCCTCCTCGCCGTCACCGGCGCGGCGAGCGCGGTCGCCCCCTCGTTCGATGCGCTCCTTCTCCTCCGCCTCGGCTCCGGATTCGGCGCGGCGCTCTTTTTCTCCCCCGCGATCGGACTGGTGGCGAGCCTCTACCCGGCGCGGCCGGTCTACCGGT
>CAVVLW010000002.1:0-11004 GCA_963749205.1 uncultured Thermoplasmata archaeon
GTCGCGAGCGGCGCGCACGGTTGCGGTTTCCCCGTCGGGATGCAGGAGGCCGTGGTACGCGGTTGGGGCGACGAAGAACGGCGCGCTTACCGCCTCCCCGAGGAAGTGAGTGCCGAGGTCGAGGGAGCTGACGCCGGCCAGGACCCGAGGGCGAAGGGTCCTCCGGTGGAACGCGTCCCGGTTGGCTCCGAGCGTTGTCTCTTCGCCGGCGCCCCCCTGGACGAACGCCCAGACGTTCTCGGGAACCTTGGCCGCCGCGGCCGCCTCGAGGTCGCTGAGGGTGAGGAATCCCCCCGCGGTCTCCTCGGTCATCGCCTCCGTCCGCGGCCGTGGATGGAGGACGCCACCGTTACGCTACGCTCCCCGGAGAGCGCCCTCGAGGGCCGTGCCTTCGGGCGAGCCGAGACCGGTGCACGCATTCCACCCGAGCCGGGCCTGATAGCCGCCGTTGCCGCCCGAGGTGATACCGTGGAATGCCCCGCTCGAGCCCACGGCATACAGATGCGGGTTGACGAACCCGACGGGGGGTCCGAGGAGCTGGTTGACCCGGGCGATCAGAGCGGCCCAGAGGGGAGCGACCGCGCTCGTTCCCCCGATCACGGTAGACGCCCCATCGACCAGGACCCGATAGCCGGTGGTCGGGTCGGCATCGCCGGTTACGTCGGGGACCCCGCGGCCGACGAACCCGTTCGGTCCGGTCGGCACCTGGGCACCGGCTTGATACGCGGGCAGAGGGAACGTCGAGCTGACGCCCCCGCCTGTGGCCCCTTCCCCCGCCGAGAGTTCGTTCCAAACGACTTCCGAAACAATCGCGTCACGCGAGAGTTCCAACCGCGTGCCGCCGCACGCGACCACCGCCGGGCTCGATGCCGGGAAGTCGACGCTCAAGCCCGTGCCGGGCCCCGCCGTCGTCCGCCCCGTCGTCGCCGGCTGACGCAAGCACGGTGACCCCGAGGGCTGCGGCGTCCTCGAACACCGATTCGAACGCGGACAGGGCTTGGGCAGTCCAAGTCTCCTCCGGACCTCCCCAACTGATCGAGACCACGGTCGGGCGCTGGGTCGTATCGTGCACCGCCGTGGAGACCGCGTCCAGAAAGCCCTGGTCCGTGTTCGGACCGAAGTACACGGCGATCCGCCCTCCCGGAGCGAGCGACCCCGCCACCTCGACGTCGAGCTCGACTTCCCCATCGGGGCCATGCGGGCTCCCGGTCGGCGAGTTCGTCGCCCCGTCTACCGAGATCGCCGTGACCGTGGGTGCGGGCGTGGCGAGCTCCTGAAAGTACCGGGTAAGGTCCGACGTCCGGTACCCCCCTCCCAGCTCGATCAAGCCGATGCACTGGCCCGACCCGTCGGCCCCCGGAGGGAACGAATACGCCGCCGCCACCTGGAGAGGAGTGTACGATGGAGCGCCCGTGACGCTCGCCGGCCGGAGTCGGAAGTGGGTCTTGGCCTGAGGACGGTCGTCCAGGCCCAGGACCGCCATTACTCGCTCTCCCAGCTCAGGGGGAATGCGAATTGGCCCCACGCGGCCGCGATACGTCCCCCCGGGTATTCGTACCGGTCGAGCACCACTCCAAAGGCGGATGCGAGGCTCCCGACGGTCCCGGAGGATCCGGACCGAGCGACGGGGACGCTCTCCGAAACGACCGTCAGGCCTCGGGACCTCGCGAAGGAGCGGACGGCCTCGAGGTCTTCGACGCTCGCCCCGAAGGCGGTCGAGAACTCCTCCCGAGCGAGATGCGTTCGGCCCGCTAGTGGTCGGCGAGCCAACTCCTCTAGAGAGGGGAGAGTTCCCGGCCGCGAACCCCGGCGCAGCACGATCGTCACCTGGGAGAGCTCCTCGGGGTCCGCCGGTCCGGTGCGCCGGGCGTTGCGGAGAATCCGGCGATCGCTCCCGGGCAACTGCACGAAACCCTCGGAGGACTGCACGGACGCCCCACCCGCCATCTCGCCACGCGCCCGGGACCCATACGGTCATCGGAGGCGGCGGTCCACCGGGCGCGGTCGTCGAACCCCGGGCCCGGCGGAGGTCACTCCAAACATCGGGCCAGCGCGAAGAACGCCTCCGGGGGGAGGTCCTCGGGGCGGAGGGTCGCCCAGTCGGTCGGCCACCCCGCTTCTCGGGCCAACGCGACCGCGCCCCGCGGAGGGCGGGCGAGCCTCGGCAAGAGGTTCCCGAGCTGTTTTCGCCGCGAGGAGAAGAGCGTGCGGACGACGCGCTCGAACGCGGGGACGGACGCGACGGGCAGCGGGCCGGTGCGCGCCAGGTGGACGCCGAGCCGGCTCTCGACCTCGGGCACGGGGAAGAACACGGTCGCGGCCACGGTCCGGTAGAGCTCGACCTCCCCGTAGAGCCGCGCGAGGAGGGTGAGCCGGCCGTACCGCTTGGAACCGGGAGCTGCCGCGAGGCGTTCGGCGACCTCGCGTTGGATCAGGAAGACGACCCGAGGAATTCTCCGCTCGAGCAGGCGGGCGAGGATCGGCGTAGCGACCGAGTAAGGAAGGTTGCCGACGACGGCGTCCGCGGGCGGTAGCTCGACCTCGGTCGCGTCCCCGACCACGACCCGGACCCGCTCACCGAAGGTCGACCGGAGGAAGCCCGCGAGTCGGGGGTCGCGCTCGATGACGGTGAGCGGCGCGATCCCGCGACGCACGAGGGCCGCGGTCAGGATCCCGAGGCCGCCGCCGATCTCCACGACCGGGCGCCCCGGGGGGACCTCGACGAGGGCCGCCTCCGCGTCCGCGACAAACGGGTCCGTGAGGAACGACTGGCCCCAGCCCTTCGAGGGGCGAACCCCGAGGGCCGCGAGCGTGCCCCCGATCTCCTCCGGGCGTTCGGGGACGCCGAACTCCGAGGGGGAGGGAGGCCTACGGGGCGACGAAGAGGCGGTACTTGTCCTCGACACCGCTGAGTTCCTGCTCGATCCGGCCCACGATCAGCTTCTCGGGGTTTTTGAGGTGACAGCGCTGCTCCAGGTCTGCGAAGCTCGCGAACGGGGCCCGTTTGCGCTCGTCGACGATCTGCTGCATCGTCTTCTTCCCGATCCCGGGAAGGAGCTCGAGCAGATGGAACCGGCGCGAGACCGCCGGCGACTCGTTGAAGAACCGCAGGTACCGCGGCTCGTTCGACTTCACGATCTTCTCGAGGGTCGCGGTCAGCTCCGAGCGCCCCGACACGGTCAGCTCGTCGTAGCCGATCCGACGTCGAACGTGGTCGATCGGCGGCACCGCGCCCGCGACCGGTACGAGCGGGATCCGCCCGCCCGCGGCGAGCTTGACCCCGGGGCGCGGCACGAGCTCGAACAGCTTCAGTTCGTCTTCGCCGATCGCGAGGGCGAGCGGCTCCCGGTGGAATCCCCGCTCAGTCTGCCGGCCGTTCGGCAGGTAATCCAAGATGTACGCGTAGTTCTCCACGGGCCGAACCCCCGATCATCGGTGCTGCGCCACGATCTCGAGGAGCCGCGTGATCTGCGCCTCGTCGAGCACGACCCGCTCCTTCGAGAACAGGAGTCGGATCTCTTCCGGGTACTGGGGAAGCGTGTCGGCGACCTTTACGGCGACGGTCGCGTCGACGTACGGGAGCGTGCGGAGCTCGGCGATCAGCTTGTCGGTCGCTTCGGTCGTAAGACGGGCGAACAGCTCGGCGTGCTGGAGGGCGAGACCGGCCTCCCTCGGAAGCGTACGGTGGGTCGCCTCGTCGGCGAGGAGGTCCTTCACCCGGGAGAGCGAGACCGGCTCAGGCATGGGGCCCTCCGGCGTTCACCGACGGGGAGCAAATGGACGGGGGTTGCGATGAGCTCCTTGAGCTTCCCGCCATCCAGGAACTGGATCCGGTACGCTCGCCCCGATTTCGCGACTACGGTGCAGACCCGGCCCTGGTAGCGGGGATGCGGCTGACCGTGCGGGTCGGACGGCTCGATCCGGACCATGACCTTCTCGCCGATCTGGAACTCGCGGAGGAACCGCGTGACCGGGGGCATCCCGCGCTCGCGGACCTTCTTCGTGAACACGCCGCGGGAGCGGGAGCGGAATCCCTTGGAACTCTTGACCATCTATGCGACCTCCGTATCGTGGATCTCCATCACATCGAGAAAATCGACCTTCAAGGGGGCCCCGACGAGCGCGGCGAGGCTCGGCTCGGTGCGACCTCCATCTCCTTCCACCCACTCCTTGACGTACGTACCGGCCTCGGTCCTCAGGTCGAGCGTGAACCGTCCCTCGGAGGCATCCACCAGACGTGCGGCGACGATCCGCCGCGTTCGAACGCGGTCGGCTCGACGATGCGCGACGCGGGTGGGGGTCCGCTGGGCGATCGCTCGGGCCAGCGCGAGGTCCAAGGCCTCATTAACCTTTGCCACCGAGGCCGCGCCCGACGACGCCGACGCGGTAGCTCTTGTCGGGGGACGCCTCCTTCACTCGGACGACGTCGGGGGCCTCCGCGGGGGTGAGGTCGAGCGACCTCGACCCGTCCGCGTCCGCTCTCGGCGAGCTCCACGGCGATCCGCGCGAGGTCGAGCGTGCGCCGGCGCGGGACGGAGGAGCTCGAGGACGAACGGTCGGCCCCGGCCGAGCATCCGCGCATCGATGTCCTCTCGCCCCATCCCGTGGAATCGGCTCCCTTCGCCTCCCGTTGCGCGGAGGAACGGCGCCGCGACGATCTCCTCGACGCTCTCCGCGTAGGTCTTGCCGGTGCCGCCGCACGTGTCGCAGCCCCGTCCCTGGCATCGGCGGCACGGCCAGCGGGTCTGGGGGAGCGTGCGGTCGAGCTTTCGGTACCGTCCCTGGACGTACACGGGCAGGACCGTGACCTCGACCCGGCCGACGGCAAGGTCGACGAGGAAGACGACGTCGGGCCGCTCGGTGCCGCCCGAGGCGCCCGTGTGCGCGCTTCCACCTGCTTCCCGAGCTCCCGGTTGAACGCCGAGCGGATGCTCTCGCCCCACTCGGTGCCGATCTCGACCCAGAGCGACTCCTCGCGGGCGAGGAGCTCGGGTTCCCATCGCGAACCGCAGGTGAACCGGTGCCACTCGAACCCGTCGGCCGCGCGAACCGCGCGCTCGACCCAAATGTCCGATCGCGCGAAGACGCCCTCGCAGACCGGGCACAAACGGCCGTCGGCGGTAGGGAGCCCTCCCCCAACGATCGCCTCGATACGGTCGGCCCGCTCGGGGTTCGTGAGACCGTGCCCCAGTCGGCCGAAGAGCCGGCCGAAGCACTCCGGGCAGAGGCCCCGGGCGCGCGCCGTCTCGCCGCTGGAGAGCGGTCTCCGGGACGTCGAACGTCACGGCGTCGGGCACGGCGTCGCCACCCTCGGCGCGCGGTTAAAGTTCTCGACGGGAGCGGGGAGCGCGACGCGCCCCGTCCGGGTACATCTTTTTAGTCGCTCGAGGAATGGACGGTCGGCGCGTCATGGCATCGATCACGGAGGCGGAGCTGACCCGCGCCATCGAGCGGACGCTCGTCGCCCGCGGAAAGATGCCTCCGGCCGATGCGCGACCGACGGCACGGATGGTCCTCGGCTACTTCGGACTCGACGACGCCGTGCTCGACAACAAGCTCTCGAGCGAGGACCGCGACCGGTTCTACCAGCTCGAGGAGGAGGGACTCCTCACGAGCGAGGAGGAGGACGCGACCGTCTCCCGCGGGAAGACCTGGCGGATCCACTACTGGCTGCTCAAGAAGGCGCGGATCCGCGACGTGGGCCAAGCCGGGGACGCGCCGACGACCGAGGACGCCGGGACGGTCTACCGCGACATCGGGGAGTCCGACTGGAAGCACCGGGCGGACCCTCCGCGCGGGCGCGTAGGACCCGCGGCCGAGGCGACCGCCGCCGGGTCGGACCTTGCTCGGGCCCGGCAGTCAACGCCGGGTAGTCCGCGACCGTGATCACCGAGCGGACGTGCTCGATCGCCGCGAAGGCGAACGCGATCGCGGCGAGCAGCGCGACCAGCGAGGCGAGGGAGATCGTGAGCCCGGAGAAACCGAAGAGCAGGAGGATCGCCGCGAGGGAGGCGAGCGCGTTGAAGGTGGCGTGCATACCGACCGCGAGCATGTAGTACGAGCCCGTTCCCGGCTCCCGGGACTCGGAAACGGCTTCGCGCGAACCCGTAGCCGAACATCCCCGTCGAGCTTCCGTGGAGGAGGACGCTCGAGACGCTCCGGATGAGGATGAGCGCGATCCCGGCCTCGAGCCCTCCGACGAGGTACGCCGACAGGCCGTAGAGGAACGTCTCGAAGAAACCGAAACCGAGCCCGACCGACGCGCCGAAGACGGGCCCGTCCGCGACCGACCGGATCGGTTCCGGTAGGAGTACACGCCCGACCCTTTCAGGGCCTCTTCGATGAACGGCGCGACCACCAGGACGAGGAAGAACTACGCCGAGGCTCGAGTTCCCGTTCAGGAAGAGGAACTCGGGACCAGGGTACGTTGGCTCACGCTCGTCCCGAGCGCAACGATGACCGCCTCGAGGATCGCCGCGACGAACGTGGCGAACATCGCCCCGTAGACGAACGCGCCGAGGATCTGGCCCCAGGACGTGGCTTGGAAACGCTCGGTCCTGCCGGACCCAGACGAGGTAGAGCAGCGCCGGGACGAGCGAGACGAGGACGAGGATGATCGAGGTCGGAGAAAGCGTCGACCGCGCTCATCCCGAGCGTCCCCCGCGCCGGGTAGGTGTAGAACCCCTCGCCGGATTTACGGCCGAGCTTCTTCGCCGACGACCATCGTTCGGAGGAGCGGGCAGGCCCGGTACCGGGGGTCCCGGAACCCATCCCACAGCACGTCGAGGATCGCGAGCGCGGTGTCGATCCCGACCAGGTCGGCGAGCTCGAACGGACCCATCGGGTGGTGGAAGCCGAGCTTGTAGGCGGTGTCGATGTCCTCCTTCGTCGCGACGCCCTCGTAGAGCATCCACGCCGCCTCGTTGAGCAGGACCGCGAGCGCCCGGGTGGTGACGAAGCCCGGGAGTGTCGCGCGAGGTCACGACGGTCTTTCCGAGGCTGACGGCGAAGGTCCGAGCGTCCTCGACGACCTCGGGGCGCGTGAGGTGCCCCGGGATCAGCTCGACGAGTGCCATCTGGAGGACGGGGTTGAAGAAATGCAGCCCGACGAGGCGGCCCGGGTCTTCAAGTCCTGGCCGATCGAGGTGATCGGGAGCGACGAGGTGTTCGACGCGAGCAGCGCGGAGGGTCGGGTCGACTCTTCGAGCTGCCGGAACAGGTCCCGTTTCATCGAGAGGTTCTCGGGCGCGGCCTCGATCACGATCTGCGCGGAATCGGCACGGCGGAGCCCGATCGCGACCTCGATGCGCTCGAGGGCGGCTACCCTCTCCCCGGGGCCGACGCGTCCCCTTCTTCACGGCGTGGTCGAGCGCCCGGCCCGCGTTCGCGAGCCCCCGGCGCGCGAGCTCCTCGTTCACGTCCTCGAGGGTCACCGGATAGCCCGCGAGGGCGCACTGGGCCGCGATGCCGCTCCCCATGATCCCGGCGCCCACGACGAACACCCGTTGCCGAACGGACTGGCGTGGGTCGCTTCCGGCCTCGATCTCGGCCGAGACCACCGGATCGCTCACGGGGTCTCCGCGGGCACGGGCACCCCGTGAACCACCTGCAGGTATTCGCAGGCTCGGCAAAGCTCACTGGCCGACGGCTCGCCGCACGAGCGGCAGCGAGCGGGGGTGCTCGAACCGTCGTCCCGCAGCCAACGCTCCACGAGCCGATCGTGCGTGCGGAGGAGGGACTGGCGCGTGCCGGGCAGGGCCTCCTCGAGTTGCCAGACGACCTCGCGGAAGAGATTGCGAGAGGCGCGCGCCGCGTGCGGACACTCCCCGTGGTCGAAGGGGAGTCCCTTCAGGCGCGCGTAGAGGTAGACCTCCCGCTCCGGGACGAGCGCGAGCGGGGCGATCCGCCGCACCAGCCCGGGCTGGGGCACTCGGTGGGGAGCCATCCGGACCAGCCGGTCCAGGTCCCCGCGGACCAGGTTCATCAGCACCGTCTGGGCGAGGTCGTCGAGGTTGAACCCGAGGATGAGGGCATCGGCCCCGGCGTCGCGGGCGGCCCGGTTGAGCAGCTGTCGACGCCAGACCCCGCAGAACGAGCACGGAATGGTGGTCGGAAGCTGCGCCGCGGCCCGGTCGGTCGTCGTTCCGAGCTCTTCGTCGGCGCGGACGATCCGGTGCGCGACTCCCAGGCGTTCCGTGAGCCGTTCAGCCGCGCGGAGGGTGGCCGAGCGATATCCCGGAAACTCCTTCGTCCACGCTAAGCGCGACCAACCGAACGGTGCGGCGGCGGTGCGAAGTACTCGTGCGACAGCGCGAGGGCGACTGCCGAGTCCTTTCCCCCGAGAGCGCCACGGCGACCGTGCCACCGGTGAAGCGCGGAAGCTGGCGATGGAATTCCTGGCGCACCCGCTCCTCCACAGAGGCCGACGAAATGACAGGCGCACGCGTGGCCGGCCCGATAGGGCTGGTCGATGACGGCGGCGGCGTCGCAGTGGGAGCAGCGCACGGACATCGGAACCGCGCCTCTCTATTTAGGGAGCGAGCGCCCCGCACGATTCCTCTGCGCGCATACGATTAAGTGCTGAACGTCCGCCAACGAACCGGGATGGCCTACACCCGCCTCCCACCGCCCGCCGCGAACCCGCGCCCCGGCGGCATCGGATTCGACGCCGGGACGCGCCGACGGTCCGTTCGACGCCCTCGACGCTCGTCGGACGATTCCAGCGGATGCTCCAGTCCCAGGAGCGAAGCCCGTGCACGGTCAAACAGTACGGTCACATCGCCCGCACGTTCCTCGCCTACGCCCACAAGCCGCTCGAGGAGGTGACGCTGCAGCGACCTCGAGGCGTTCCGCGAGTACCTCGTGCTCCAGCGACACTACTCGAAGAACTCGGTCTACACGACGGTCCGAGGGCTCACGTGCCTGTTCCGGAACTTCGGGCTCGCCGTGGCCGACCAGCTCGAACCGCCCCGGCGGCCCGAGCGCCTCCCGCGGTACCTCTCGGAAGAGGAGATGCACCGACTCTTCGAGGCGGTGCGGGACTCCCCGCGCGACAGCGCGATCGTTCACGTGCTCGCGTTCGCCGGTCTCCGGGTCAGCGAGGTCTGCCACCTGCAGATCGAGGACATCGAGTTCGAGACGAACATCCTCCACGTCCGTTCCGGCAAGGGGGACAAGGACCGCGAGGTCATCCTCGAGGAGCGGACCCGTGCCGCGATCGACCGGTATCTCACCGACCGCACGCTCGCCGGGGAGTCGAGCCCCTCGGCTGTTCGCGGTCGGACCGGTCACGGTCGAACGGATCGTCCGGCGCGCCGCCCGGGACGGCCGGGATCCCTCGCCGGGTGACGCCCCACATGCTCCGGCACACGCTCGCGACCGCGCTCCTCTCCCGAGGGTGCGATATCCGGTACATCCAGAAGCTCCTCGGGCACGCCTCCGTCGCGACGACCCAGATCTACACCCACGTCGACACTCAGGCGCTCCGCAACGCCTACCAGCGCGCGAAGCCGGAGTATTAACGGCCGGGGATTCTCGGCCCCCTCGTGTCGGACCCGAACGCCGAGGTCGTGATCCTCGGCGCCGGGATCGGCGGGTGCGCGCTCGCCTACCACCTCGCGGAGCGGCACGTCGGGCCGGTGGTGCTCTACGATCCCCGGACTCCCGGGGCGGGAGCGACGGGTCGAGCCGCGGGGATCGTGACCGAGCAGCTCTGGAATCGCTGGGACGTCGAGGTCACCCGAGAATCGAAGGAGCAGTACGCCTCCCTGAGCGCTCGCTGGGACCCGTCGGCGTACTCCGTCAACGGATTCGTCCGTTGGGCGCAAGGAAAGGAAGCGATCGGGGTTCTCGGCTCCGCGGTCGGTCGGCTTCGGTCGTGGGGGGTGGACGTGAGGGAACTCGACACGGCCGAGCTCGTCCGGCTCGTTCCGTGGGGACGCTTCGACGACGCGCCGCGGGCGATTCTGGAGTCCCGGCGATGCGGTCGTCAC
Source organism: uncultured Thermoplasmata archaeon (assembly GCA_963749205.1). Taxonomy (GTDB): domain Archaea; phylum Thermoplasmatota; class Thermoplasmata; order Lutacidiplasmatales; family UBA184; genus Lutacidiplasma. The sequence continues at coordinate 9,993 of CAVVLW010000002.1, forward strand.
CCCGAGCACGATGGGCGAGATCTATGCCGAAGGGGCGCGTCGGGCGGGGGTGGAGTTCCTCCTGGGGACTCCGATGGAATCCTTTCGGAGGGTCTCGGGCGCGTGGGAGCTCGAAACGGGGGGCCGAAGGATTCGGGCGGGAACGCGGTGGTCGCCGCCGGCGCCTGGTCGAAACGAGATCCTCCGCACGGTCGGTCACCCCCTCCCCCTCGCTCCGTATCGGACTCAGGCCGCCGTCCTCCGGCCGGCGACCGGCCCGGCGCTCTTTCCGTCCGTGCACGACATTGACACCGACGTCTATGCCCGACCCGAAGCCAACGGTCGTCTCCTGGCGGGAGACGGGACCCGCCTGGTCGAGGTCGACCCCGAGACGTTCCAGTCCGGTGCGGACGAATCGTTCGTCGCACACCTCGCCGAGACGTTCCAGCACCGATTTCCCGGGTGGGCCGACGCGGAGCTCGTTCGCGCATGGGCCGGGGTGTGTACGTCGACTCCGGACCGTCGGCCGATCGTCGGCCCAGTGAAGAACGCAGAGGGTCTCTACACCGTCGTCGGATTCAATGGGTTCGGCGTCATGCGGGCGGGCGGGGTAGCGCAGCGCCTCGCGGAGTTGATCGCCGCGGGCGGGGAACTGGACCGCGCACTCGAGCGGCTTCGACCGGTCCTTCCCGAACGATTCCACGGCGCGGGGGACCCGTTCCTTCCCACGCCCCGGGTTCACGCTCGACGATGGGGACGACCCACGATTTTGACGTGGCCGTCCGGCGGGGCCGGTTCAATCGACCTGGCGAATCCGCTCAACCTTTTCGAGAAACTCGACGCCTTCGCCGGTGGTCATGGGTTTCCCGTCGTCCCGGGTCAGAGGCAAGCCGGCCAGCTCGCACGCCTCGGTCGGGCTCTTTCCTTCCATCAGCGCTCGCATCGCCTTCCGCTCGCGCCTCCCGAGCGTCAGCCCTTCGACCTGGAACTCCTCGAAAGCTTCGAACGCCACCGGACAGACGACCCGGGCGAG
>CAVVLW010000003.1:0-14195 GCA_963749205.1 uncultured Thermoplasmata archaeon
CCGCGCATGTGGGGGGCCGGAGTCGGCTGGGACGTGGCCCTGGTGACGGTCGTCCTCCTCAGCGTGGTCACGGCGATGATCATCGTGCATGCCCGTGAGCGCCTTGCCGTTCCGGGACGACTGAACCGCGCCGCCGCACCTCCGCCCGCTCCGGTGGTCCGAGGGACACCGCTCCACCCACCGCTACGGCTGGTTTGAGACCCGCGGTGATGCGGCCTCCCATTCACACAGCGACGACGGTCCGACCTCCTCCGCCCACGGTGTCCGGCCCAACGGAGGTTCCCGAGATGATCGCGTGCCCCACGTGCGGAACGGAGAACCTTGCCAAGTCCCGCACGTGCTCGTACTGCCAGCGTTCGCTCCGATCGTAGCCGAGCGCGTGGGCAGGAAATCTCTGCCCGCGAGGGCGAATATTCGGCGTACGTTGCCCAGCGAGGGGCGGTCCGGACGGACCGCGCGAGGCGTTATCCGTCCGCACCCCTCGGGAAGAAGGTCCCGGCGGGACCTCCGTTGCCATGACAACCACGTTGGATTCCGAAGCCAGCGCGTCGAGCGAGTTCCATGCCTTCCTCGACCGGCAGACTGGAAACGGTGGCTGGAACAGGCTCCCGAAGTGGCGACGGCGGTCGGCGCTCCCGGGGTCTCAACGACCGGTGGACCGATGACTCGGCGGCCGGGGTCGCCGCCCGACGTGTTCACCTCGCCGAGAGCCTCGCGAAGCTCGACCGCTTCGACCGGGAGGCCCTCACCGCTGCCGAGCGCCTGAACCACGACCTCCTCCGCGAACTGCTGGTCAGCGCCGAGGAGGGGCTCCAGTTCGGGAACGACCCGTTCCCGTTCCGATTCGGGCTCGCCCCACAACCTTCGGATGCCGGTCAACCAGATGGAAGGGGTTCAGCTCAGCGCGGCCGACATCGGCGACATCCAGCCCCTCGTGACCGTGCGCGACTTCCAGGACCTGCTCGCCCGTCTCGATGCGTTCCCCAATGTCGTCGAGAACAACCTCGCGCTGCTGGACGCCGGGCGACGGCTCGGGTTCGGTCCGCCGAAGATCACGCTCGTCGGCATCCCGGGCCAGATCACCTCCCAGATCACTCCCGACCCGATGTCGAGCCCCGTGCTGAAGCCGTTCCGAGAGTTTCCGGGCACGGTAACCGCCGCCGAGCGGCCGCGGCTCACTTCGCAGGCGGTCCAAGTGTACCGCGACCGGGTATGTACCCGCGCTCTCGAAGTTGCGCGAGTACCTTCACACGGTCTACCTTCCCACGGCCCGGGAGACCATCGGCGCGAGCGCACTCCCGAACGGGCCGGCGCTTTACTCCTTCCTCGTTCGCTGGCAGACCACGACGGGCCTCACCCCGCAGCAAGTGCACGAGATCGGGCTCGCGGAGGTCCGACGGATCCGTGCCGAGATGGACCAATTGATCCGTAACCACCGGGTTTGCGGGGAGCTTCGCGGAGTTCAACGAGTTCATTCGTACCGACCCCCAGTTCTTCTACGACCCCCGGAAGAGCTCCTCGATGGGTATCGCGTCATCGCGAAGAAAGTCGACCCCGCACTCTCGCGAGTGTTTGGCCGCCTGCCGCGGCTCCCCTACGGCGTGCTCCCCGTACCGGACTACCGCGCCCCCACCGCGCCGGGGGAGTGTACTACATGCCCGGCGCTCCCACGACGGGCCGACCGGGATATTTCTACGCGAACACGTACAAGGTCGGGGTGCGCCCTCGATGGGAGATGGAGGCACTGACCCTCCACGAGGCGGTGCCCGGCCATCACCTCCAGCTCTCGCTCGCCCAAGAACTAGTCGAGCTGCCCGAGTTCCGTCGTCAGACCGGCGTGACGGCGTTCGTCGAGGGATGGGGACTCTACGCCGAGAGCCTGGGGGAGGAGCTCGGAATGTATCGGGACCCGTACTCGAAGTTCGGCCAGTTGACGTACGATATGTGGCGGTCGATCCGCCTCGTCGTCGATACCGGGATGCACGCGCTCGGATGGACCCGGGAGCACGCGATCACGTTCTTCCGAGAGAACAGCGGAAAGAGCGACCAGGACATCCAGGTCGAGGTCGACCGGTACATCGTCTGGCCCGCTCAGGCGCTCGCCTACAAGATCGGTCAGCTCAAGTTCCGGGAGCTCCGGACCCTCGCCGAGCGGAAGCTGGGCGACCGTTTCGATGTTCGTGCGTTCCACGACGTCGTCCTCGAGCAGGGGGCCCTTCCGCTCAATATTCTGGCCGAGCGCATCGACCGGTGGATTCAGTCGCGAACCGCCGCGTGACCTCCCTCGGCGATCATTTCGAAGGGCCGGCCCGGGCCGGCGTTGCTTAGAGCCCGTCCCCCCCGGAACAGTGCCGCGCGTCAGGGGCAGGTAGAAGGGCCCGGCAAGGGGCCCCGGGAACCTCTGCGGGTCTCGAAGGTGGAGACGATGGGAAGGGAGGGACGGATTACGACGCCCCGGGCCGAAGGGTAGACCCCTCGATCAAATCCCAAAGCCGTCACCAACGAATAATTTATAGGACGGGGGAACCGACCGTACCCCTCGATGCAGTCCCGCAGGGTTGCGCCATCGGTTTTCGTCGCCGGAATTATGGTCCTTAGCTTCTTGGCCGCACTCACTTCCGCCGGCGGCTCCGCGCTTCCAGCCGCCCTCGCATCGCATGTCACCACCGAAGTAGCGCCGAGTCCGTTGGTCGCGCTCGGCGACCTCCGCTCCCGGAACGAGCCCCGACGGGGCATTGTTGGCCGGTCTTGTCGACGGTCACGCCCTCTACTCTCCTCTCCCCGCACGTGCGTCCGGGGATCTCAAGTACGAGTTCATCCTTACCGGATGGGACCTTCACCGGTAGCGCCACCATCAGCCAGGTCGGCAACGTCTACACCCTGGAGGCCCCTTTCATTGGGGCCATCGTGGACGAACGCAACGGCAGCACCTTCCAAGGCCAGGGCAATACGGTCACGACCACGGGCGCGCTCGTGTGGGGGTTTCAAGTCAACACGACCCACGGGGTGACGGTCAACAACCTAGTCATCACCGGGGAGGCCAACGGTTTCGAAGTTCTGAACTCCACCGATGTGATCATCTCTACCTCGACGGCGGGCGCGGCGACCGGTTATGGCTTCATCGCGGACTATAGCACTGGCGTCACGTTCCACAGCGATTACTCCAACACGAGCGCCGACGGATTCGCTGCCCTATATTCTTCCGACGTGACCATCACCGATTGTGTCGCGAACTTGGACGGCACCGCCTTTACGTTGGACTCCGACAGCACAGCTATCCTTGAAAACGACGAGGGCGAGCACGCCAGCACTAACGGACTCTACGGGCAGCTCGACGTGGGCGTGGACCTGATCGCGGACATATTCTCCTCCGCCCGGGACGATGGGGTCTACCTCGTGGTGAGCTCGTCACTCGGAACTAGACTCGGTGGTTGCCGAGTCGTGCGGGGTCGGCTTCCTCGGGGTCGTAGACTCCTATCTCAGCATCGGCGACTCGAACTTCAGCCTCGCGACCCATTTCGGGGCGGAGATCGCTTATTCGGATGAGGTCACCGCAGATTTCGACCAGTTCTACCAAGCGGGCGCCACCGGGCTCGAAGTGGACGGGGGAGGGTACGACACCCTTGAGGGGATCTCCGCGAACGATTCGGGAGTCAATGGCATCGACCTCTGGAATCTCAGCGCTGTGGACCTCTCGGATTCGTACCGCGTCGCACAACGGCTGGAACGGACTCTCGCTCGAGTTCACCCAGGGCGCCACCGTGAACAATGACGCGTTCAATTTCGCTACGGCGGCAGGTGGAAACGGGACGTTCATCTCTCACACTTCGGGCGCAACCTTGAAGGGCGATGCGGACGGACACGACGGAAACTACGGGGTCTTGGACATCGGATCCCAAGGGCTCGAGGTCCTCTCTACCAATGCGTCGAACGACGGGGACGCTTTCGTCTTCGACTCGGACGAATCGCCGTCGGTGGAGTACGACATCGCAGACCACGACACCGAGGGTATCGTCCTGGAAGAGGCCAGCGACTTCTTCGTCGAGTACGGCAACCTGAGCTACGATACCTTCGGGGCCATCGATGTCGGCGGAGTGGACGGCCAAATGTGGTTCCTTTCCGTCTACAACTGCACCGACGGGATCGAGGTCGTCGAGGACACGAACAGTTGGTTCTACGATGACCTGACGAACGACACGCCTCTCGGCCTCCTCGGCGAGCTGGACGCGGGCACTCTCTTCGAAGAGATGCTAATCTCGGGCGCCTCTACCGTGGGCGTGGAGTTCGAGTCGACCACGGACGTTGTCCTGGCCTACAGCACCGTTTCGTACTCCGCCATCGGGTTCGAGCTCGTCGACGCGGCCTTCACCTACATCTACAGCAACAGCTTCGACCACGACACCGCCGACTTCGATATCGACGCCGCCGGCCTCTCGGGCGTCGTGGTCTATTGGAACAACTTCGTGGACGGCTCGGGCTGGAAGTTCGATGCCGTCGGAGGATCCTCCGCGTCGATCGCCTTCAACGAAAGCTACCCTGCCGGAGGGAACCACTGGAGCAACTGGACCAGCCCCGACACGATGAGCGGGCCGGGCCAGAACGTGCCGGGCTCGGACGGTATCGTCGACGTCCCGCTCCCCATCGGGGGGGGTTACGAGGATCATTACCCGCTCACACGACCCTTCGCCGATAGCAACCTCACGATCACCTTCCACGAAACGGGGCTGCCGTTGGACACTAAGTGGGGAATCAACTTCGGGACCTACGGCGGCTCCAACACGACCTACTCTTCGATCTACGAGGATACGGGGGCGGTCGCGTGGGCGACCTACGACTACTCGGTCTACGCGCCTGCCGGATGGATTCCATCCCCAACCCACTCGAGCATCACTACCAACGGGACCCTCCAGTCGGTCACGATCGGCTTCACTCAGGTGACGTACACCACGACCTTCACCGAATCGGGGCTCGTGCCGGGCGTCAAATGGAACGTGACCGTGGGCGGAACGAACTTCTCCGGGACCGGGGCGACCATCACCGTAGCTTTGGGGAACGGCACGTACAACTACAGCGTCGCCGCGGTCGGGGGTACGTCGTCGCGCCAGCGTCCGGCCAGGTCACCGTCAATGCGAACCAGCCAAACGTGGCGATCGCGTTCACCGCGGTCCTCTACACCGTGACCTTCACGGAGGCCGGTCTGCCCGCAGGAACGTCCTGGACCGTCACCTTCGACGGCGTACCCGGGACCTCTTCCGGGACGACGATCGCGTTCCACGCTGCCAACGGGAGCTACGCGTACAAGATCGCCAACGTGTCGGGGTATTCGCTCGTCCCGTGGTCCGGGTCGCAACTCGTCTCGGGCCCGGGAGCGGGCGTCACGGTCGCCTTCACGGCCAACTCCTCGTCATCGGTTCCCGGGGGCACCGACCTCTTCTGGGCGTTGTTGGCCGCCGTGATCGTCCTCGCAGGACCTCGTGGTTGTGCTCGCGCTCCGCGGCCGGAAAAAGCCCGACGATGCTCCCGCCGCGTGGTCCCCACCAGCGGGCGCCGCGGCGCCCGCCCCATCTCCCGCCGGGACCGCGGGCGCGCCCCCACCGGGCGCGATCGCTCCCCCCCCGCGGAATGGAAGGAAAGCTAGTCTCCTGCGACCAGGGCACGGCGAGGTCCACAGTCTCCCGTTCGTGAGTCAGAGGGCAGGAGCCAAGCATGAGGGGACACACACTCAGGTTGCGGTTGGAGCCGTGCCGGATCCCGGCAGCGGAGGGCCGCCCGCCCCTTAGCTGACGGGAGGGAGCGCGCCATCCGACACGAGGGCGGCAAAATCCTGGCGTAGGCTCATGTACGTCTCCCCGAGGTCCGTCACCATTCCGTCCGTTGCGGAACTGATCAAACCGTCCAAAGTCTCGAACGTCTCCAGCATCTCATCGCGAGCGCAGAGCCTGGAACAGAACGATCGTCCCCGGAAGAGCGTGACGGCCCCCGCAGAGAGACCATTGAGATGGAACGACGTGACCTCCCGCGGGTAGGTGGGTGCCGCAGCGACATCTTGCCGGACGATCCGCTGGCCGTTCCGACAAAGTCGGGTGTCGCTCCGGATCGAGCGACGCTATCCCTACGCGTGTTCCCACGGCAACCCCGGTAGTGATCCCCGAAGAATGGCGGCCGGGTCGTATGAACCTTCTCTAGGTTCTCGGCTCCGGTGCAGCGTTCCCGACAGGGGGGCCCTCGTGTCTTCCCCTAGACGGCTACTCCTTCGGAACTAACTGCGGCAGTGGGATCGACGGGAAATTCGACGTGTCGATGTTGTGCATCACTTTGATCCTCCATCCTGCCGATTCGCCTTCCACGACCCACGCGAGGATCCCGTGGCGCTCGGGTCCCGGTCTGATCCTCAGCGTCCCGGGCACCGGTCATTCGCCAGTGAACGTCGACGCCCGCCAATCCATCCCGAAGCACCCGGATCCGGACCGCGTCCGGGCTCAAATGGCTCTCCCGGAAGCGCGAGGCGAAGACGGGTGCGTGGAGGTGTGCGATGGCCGCGCGACCGTGAACGCTGGCTCCTTGCCAGTTCGTGAAGTCGGCGTCTTCCGAAAAGACTTCGGCGAATGCGTTCGGGTCGTGCCGGTTCCACGCCGCCATGAACTCGACGACCAGGGCACGGATGTCATCCTCGGGGGACATGGTCGAGAACCTTCTTTCTGCGCACGGCGTCCGCCCACAAGAGCATTTGCCGGCGTCCGTGTCGATCGTCGAGCCCACCCCGCGAGCACGCGGCCGCGGGACTGAGCGGTTAGAAATACTCCCGTCGGTAGGTCCGCATCGTGCAGGGGTCGAAGTGTCCCAACTGCGGGGCTCCGCTTCCTCCGGGTGCGAGCTTCTGCTCGTTCTGCGGTGCGTCCGTCGGAGGCGGAGGCTCCCCTCTTCCCACCTCTACCGATATCGGCCCCGCCCCGATTTTCTCCGTTCCCACCGCAATGCCCTACTCCCCGGCTCCTCCTCTCCCCGCCGCCGTCGGTCCCGGCTGATCGTGGCGGTGGTCCTGGTGGCGATCGTGCTCATCGTCGCCGCGTTCGCCGCGACGTACCTCCTCTTCCCCCCCTCCCGTTCAGGTCGGGGCGATCAACATCTGGGCACCGGACAACGTCTGCGGCCTCAATGCGAATCCAATCTACTATTCCGGGTTCAACGGCTCCACCGGGGCCGCTCAGGCGGTCGACTTCGAAATCCCCAACTTCAATGGCTCTCTGTGCACGGTCGCGGGTGTTACCACGAACACCTCGGGATTCGCCCTCTCGCAGATCGAGATTCCGCTCCCGATTCCTGCCGAAGGAAACGCGTCGATGAACATCACGACTTACCTCCCCATCTTCGTCGTTCTCGGGGGACCTGAATCTCGTGTTCAGCTAAATCGACGAATCCTCGGCAGCCCTCGCCCGATCGGCCCTCCCACCGTGGGCCGAATTCAAACACCGTGAGGAGGGCGATCCGGGGGACGACCACTCCGCATTAGCGAGGTACTCCGAGCGGTTCGCCGGGGTACTTCCGAAGGAGCGGTGGGGTCGCGATGCCGCGACCTTCCCGCCCGAGCGGAAGCCGTTTTCTGCTGGGAGAGGGTCTATCCCGCGTGCCGTCGAAACCCCGGACCGTCAGCGCCGACATGAACGTGCGAATCGTGCGCCATGCGCCGACCAAGCTGTACCCGTTCGAGCGATTCTTCCACGGGTTCGAGGCGGTGCCTACGATCCGGGAGCTCTTTGGCCCGCAGACGCGCGCGGTGCTTCGGAACCTCAAGGTCGAGTTCTTTTCGGCCCGGTTTGGCTACATGAGCACGAGCGATGTGGACGGTCACCTGATCATCAGCAGTCAGTACCTGCGAAGGGGAGAATTCCGGACCATTTACCTAGACATCGTCCACGAGCTCTGCCACGTCCGGCAGTTCCGGCGGAAGCAGCCGCTGTTCTACCCTAAACTCAGCTACGTGGACGCTCCGTCCGAGATCGAGGCGTACTCGATCACGGTCAAGGAGGGAAAGCGGCTCGGGATGACGGACGCGGAGCTGATCGACTATCTCACGATCGAATGGATCGACACCGCCGACCTCCGTCGCCTCTCGCGCCGAATGGGATTGCGTTCACCGCAGAAAGTTCCCAAGCCCCATCGCTCCCGGCCTCGAAAATAGCGGGCGACGGCACCCGGACGCGGGTCGGCCCCGGGGGGGAGGGTTCGACTCGCCGGGTGGGTTGCGCCCCGGAATTTCGCAGCGTTCACCGTAGCTCGGGTAGCACGGTGTCCATTGCGTCGCAACGAGCCGTTCGCGGAGCTCCTCGGGGGTCGTCTGAGGTGCGTTGCCCGTCCTCTGGGCTTCCAGCCCGACCGCCATTCCGATCTCTACCGCGGTGCGGCGCAGGTCTCGGATCCGAGGAAGGAGCGGCGCGGTGGGGTCCGACCGAGCGGGGGATTCCCGGGCGAGTGCGCGTGCCGCGACGAGGATCATCTCGTTGGTGATGCGACGCGCTCCGCTTGCGACCACGCCGAGGCCGACCGCGGGGAAGATGTAAACATTGTTGCACTGGGCGATGGAGATCCGACGAGTCCCGAAGTCGACCGACGGGAACGGCGAACCCGTGGCGATCACGGCCCGGCCGTTCGTCCAACGAAGGAGATCCTCGGGCACCGCTTCACTCTTCGCGGTCGGATTGGACAACGGGAAGATGATCGGTCGCTCGACGGCCGACCCCATCTCCCGGACGAGCGGGTCCGTCGAAGGCCCCGGCGACCGTGGAGAGCCCGATCAGGATCGTCGGGTGCACCTCCCGGACGACCTCCGCCAGGCTGGCGCGTCTCGGGTCGGTCCTCGACCATTCCGCGACCTCGGCCCACGTTCGGGCATAGACCAGCTGCTCGGGCTTGAGGTCCTCTCGGCCCCGATGCAGGAGACCTCCCCGGTTCACCATCCAGAAATGGCGACGGGCTTCTTCGCTCTCGACCCCGCCCTGCTCCAAGGCGGCTCGTATCTCGTCGGCGACCCCCACCCCCGCTGACCGGCTCCGAAGATCACGATCCTTTGCTCGGAGAGGGGGGACCCCGTGACCTGGAGCGCCGAAAGAATCGCGCCCAGCGCCACTGCGCCCGTCCCCTGGATGTCATCGTTGAAGGTCAGGGCACGGTCGCGGTACTTCTCGAGGATTGGGCGAGCGTGGTCGGCACCGAAATCCTCCCACTGGAGCACCGTGCCGGGGAGCTCCTGCCGCACGGCGAGGACGAAGCGGTCGATGAACTCCTCGTAGTCGGGCCCGGTGACCCGTTCGTGGCGCCAGCCGAGGTACTCGGGGTCGCGGAGTCGTTCGAGGTTGTTCGTGCCGACATCGAGGACGACGGGGAGGGTCCGTTCGGGGCGGATCCCGCCGATGAGGGTGTAGAGGGAGAGCTTGCCGATTGGGATCCCGAGACCCCCCACCCCCTGGTCCCCGATCCCGAGGATCCGCTCCCCATCGGTGACGACGATCACGTCGACTTCCTGGTTGGGCCGGTGCTGAAGGAGGGTTCGTATCGAGTCCCGCAGGGGATACGGGATGAACAGTCCCCGCGCGCGGCGGTAGATGTGACTGAACTCCTGACAGCCCAGTGCGACCACCGGAGTGTAGACGACCGGCATCATCTCTTCCATGTGGTCGTGCAGCCGGTAGAACAGGACCTCGTTCGTGTCCTGGAGGGCTCGGAGGTAGATGTGGCGCTCGAGGTAGTCGGTCTTCCGACGGAACGCCTGGTACCGCCCGGACCACCTGCTGGTCGAGGGACTCGACCTGGGGAGGGAGGAGCCCATGCAGGCCGAGCGCGCTGCGCTCGTCGTCCGTGAACGCCGTCCCCTTGTTGAGGAGCGGAATATCGAGGAGATCCTGTCCCGGAGCCTCGGAAGCGGGGAGTAAGCCCGTTCCGAGGGACGGCGCGGAGGCGGCAACGCCGTAGGGCCTGGGCCTGTGCGCGCGGCTTCCATCGCGTGAGCGTGGGTGCCCCCGCAGATGTAGGCGCGCTCAAGGCGGCTTGACGGGCACGACTCCACGGACGGAGTCCGATTCGCGGAGCTTCCGTGTTCCCTATTATGTAGGCCGGTCGCCTCCCTCGGAGGGTCTCGACCATGGCACCTTCAAGGAAGAGGAAACGAGGAATACGCCGAGCGGCCTCCCGGCCTTCTCCGATCCCCCCGGGCTACCCGACGGTGATTCCCTACCTCGCCGTGACGGCGGGAGCGGCGGCCCTCGATTTTTATCCGAAGGCGTTCGGGGCCAAGGTGCTCGCCCGGCAGTTGACGCCCGACGGAAAGCTGGTCCACGGACGGCTGCGCATCGGCAACTCGCTCTTCATGGTGTCCAACGTCTTCCCCGGTGGCGAGACGTCGCCGCTCCATCGACCGTGGGGACCACCACGGTCACCCTTCACTTGTACTCGAAGAACGTCGACGCGCTCTGGGACCGCGCGGTCGCGGCGGGCGCGAAAGTGACGATGCCGCTGGAGAACCGGTCCTGGGGGGAGCGGTACCGGCCACCTTCAAGATCCGTTCGGCCACCACTGGTCGCTCTCGATGCGGGTCAAGATGAGCCGGGCGGAAAAGGCGGCGAAGCAGAAGGAAGCGATGGCCTCGTTCGCGCGAGGGGAACATCCGGGCGAGAACCTCGCGACAGCGACGCCTGAGCGGCTTGCCATCCGGGCCGCAGGAGGTCGAGTTGAGCGAACCGGACCCGTGCGATTTGCACGAGGCCGCGATCCGCGTTGGGTCGGACGAGGCCGAAACCCTCCACCGACTGGCTCGGAGCCCGATCGCCGGACGAATGCCGGAGCTGCGCGGTCTGCCGCTTGGCTCGAGGGTACGTGCAACGACGGCTCGCCGAGCAGGCGGGCGGGCTTCCCGCCCGGAGGAGAGCGGGGAAGCCGACCTGGCGGAAGCTTCAGGCGGCGGTCAACGGTGTCAAGGTTACCGTCCACCGGCCCGCCTAAGCCACGGGGAACCTTTCCCGGCAGGGGAACCGCTGCGCCCCAACCACTTCTGTTCTGGAATCCTCCACGATCGACAGCCTGGGGTGGTGGATGGGAGCGACCACCCCCCGCAGTGGTAGAAGGAGGTTCCACTTGCGCTCCGCAATTAATCGACCCTCGGTCCCGTGGACCGAGGGCGTTGTGAATGGGTTGGTCAGGGTGCCCGGGTTTCGAAACCGGGCGGTGGGCCTTCCTTAGAAGTCCGTCGCTAGCACCCCTACGTTCGGCGTCCCTCGCCGGAGGCTGCGTCCCAGCTGGTCGTCGCGAGGTACCCCTCTCCGAGGTCGCCGGGGAACTCGATAGTGTTCGACCCGACCGTGATGTCATGGAACGACGATGTACCGATCAGGCTGTACGGGTCGGAGCGAAGTTTCCGAGTGGGGCCCCGTTGAGCTGGTCCAGAATCGAGGCAATGGCCGCCCACTGGGGAGAACCGGCACTCGTTCCACCGACGATGTAGAATCCCCGCTGCGCGGAGTTAGGGAAAAAGCCGAAGTACGTCAGCACTCCGCCATCCACCCCGGCATTGTAGTCCACGTCCCCCGAGTTCTTTCCTGCAATGAAGTGCGGCGACTTCGTGATGCACGTCAACGGCGTGCCCGAGCACTGGTACGGGGTAACCGTGCGTCCCGTCTGCCACGGGGTGGGGGCGAAGTAGTGGCTCGGGGAACCTCCGGTTCCGCCGGTGACATCATGCCCTCGGAGACCAAGAGGGGGTTCTCAAAGTCGTTCCAGGTCGCCTCATAGTTGTACGTGCCCACCGTTGCACCGGTCGCGAAACTCAGGTTGAGGTACACACCCGGCGACCCCGATGTTGTTCGGGTTGTCCGCTGGGAAGCTCGCCGAGGGGGTAGGACATCCCTCCTGGGCCCAACCGTCCCCCGCCGAGGCGAAGATCGGGATCCCTTCCGCGGCCGCCTCCGCATAGATCTTGTTGTTCTGCGGAAGCCATGCGTGGTCAGAGGCGGGGAAGAACGTGCACTCGGGGCTGCCAAAGCTCTGGGACCAGATGTTCCCCAAGTGGTGGTTGAGGGCGTAGTTCTCCGTGCCCACGAAGGCGGTGTTGTTCTGGGACGGGGCGATTACGAGGTCGATGGTCGCGGCCGGGGCCATCGCGTGGCTGTATTGCGTGTCGAGCGAGATCTTCCCGGCCCAACCCTCCGAGAGTGAGGTCTGGGGCGAGGCACCCGTCTGAATAGGGCAGCCCGCGGGGCAGATGACGTTCAAGGTCACCGCCGGCAGACCGAACTGGGCGTCAAACGTGGCGAGGTCGGCCTGGACGGTCGGGTCACCGTACGCATCAAAGATCACGATCGTCTGACCTTCACCAGCGCTCGCATAACCGCCGACGCTGGTGTAGGCGGGACCGTAATTGTAGGCGGACTGGATGTCTTGCGGCGAATAGCAGTGGAGCAGGTTCGGATAGCTGCCGCATTGCCCGTTCGTGGGGAGCCCGCTGATTCCTGCCCCGTAGTAGACCGCCTCATAACTGGGGTGCTCGACAGCGTTCTCCACCGCGACCACCCCGGCCGCAAGCCCGCCGGACACCGCCGAGACGAAGCCGAAACTCACCATCACCAAGACTACTAACCCGACCGTTGCATGTCGCAACATAGCAGGGCGCGAGCGCGTTGCAGTATAACAAGGTTTCCGAAATCTCGGGAGATTGCCGTCCCCGCGCCCTAGGTTTGGGTGACTCGGCGCTATTTCTTCGTCACGGGAGGACTCGTCACCGCGTGACGACACCCTCGCGAGATCCTCCTGGTGGGCAAAGTGAGAATCTTACGGACGTGGCTGGGCACCATCCCTTCAGCTCATGAAGGGACGGGGACTTCGGGTGGCCGATGATCGCTCTGGCAGATGTCGCCGTGGTCGTCTCGAACGCGAAGGCATCCGCCAAGTGGTGGACGAAGAATCTCGGCTTCTCAACGTACACCGTCGGAGGCGCGGGCCATGCGATGCTCGTCGCCCCCCCGGGGGATCGCTTCGTTCTGCACCTGTGCGAAGGCTTCGCCCCCCTGGAGCCCGGGGACACCGGGATCGCCTTCTTGACCGATGCGATGGACGCGATGGTGGCTCGCATGGCCAGGGGTGCGGTGAGTTCCCAGAACCTCCAAGGAAAGAGGCATGGGGCACGATGGCAAAGTTCGCCGACCCCGACGGGAACATCTTCTGGCTCCTCGAGGCGCCCGCCCCCTATGGTGCGGGCGACCGCGAACTCTCGGGCCCCACGCCAGAAACGAACCTCGCCAAATCGCCGCGTTCGTCGTCGAAAGCGCTAGGTCTCGCGATCGTTCGACTACCCTCGGGGGCTCACCTCCCCGCCATTCGAGGCGCGAAGCTTGACGTTGAACGACACAAAGGGCCGAGTAGAGCTGGAAGGCCCCCCGTTCCGAGGGCCGGGAGGGACGGTCGCTCGCGTCGCCTGCCCCCGCTGTTAAACGAGGGGGGGCCACGGCTCCGACCACCCTCGTGAGGTGGGCCGGGAGCCCGGTTCTCGGAAGGGGGCAACAGGAGGGGCGGGCGTAAGCCGAGGCTTCCTCCTTCTCGCCACCGGCGCGGTCGAGCACGCTCCCCCACGGGCAGGAGACTTCCTGCCCGGGAGCCAGACCCAGACGGCTGCGGGCAGCCGGAGGGGCCACCCGCGCCCAGAAGTGGTTGGCGAAGACTCCGCTACGTGAAGGTCGCCGTGATGGTTCCCGGCCCCTTGACCGTCGCGGTCGTCCCCGAGGAGGTCGTCGAGCCGATCGTAGCGGTCCCGGTTGTTTGGCTCCAGGCCTTGAACGCGGATCCCGTCACGTTCACGCCGGGGATAGGTAGCACCGTCCCGACAAAGTACCAGGTCGACCCCGACGGGCTGGTCGAGCCTGACCCCACCGTAGTGAACGTCACATACACCACTTTGGCGAAGACAGTCGCTAGGGTACGTCTGGTAGGGGGCGGTGAAGCTGAAGGAGGAACTCGTGGCCTCCCACTGCGTTCCCGCCACGCCGTAGTTGTTGGTGTACGCGCTGCCGCTATAGCTTCCGTAGTTCGCCCCTGAGATGTTCAGCCACGGGGTGCTCGAGAGGATGCACACCGTTCACGGCGATCCCCCACGATGCTGGAAGGGAGACCGTACTCAAGGAAGTGGAGGGTCACGTGCGGGGAGACGAAGTTCTCCG
>CAVVLW010000004.1:0-60788 GCA_963749205.1 uncultured Thermoplasmata archaeon
GGGTTGGCGATGCCGAGGTAGATGTTGCCCTGGGCGTCGAACGACGGCGCGTACCACAGCCCGCCGCCGGAGTTGACGCCCGGGTTGCCCCACAGGTCCTGCACCTGGTCCCAGGACCACTCCGGCGCGCCGGTCTGAGCGTTCAGCGCCCACAAGATCCCCTTGCCCCCGGCGAGATACTCACCCACGGTCGGGTTGACCGGCACGGTGGACACGTACACCGTGCCGTGGTTGTAGCCGGGGGTCATGTCGATGCCCTCGTGGTCGTTGCCGATGAGCGTCCGGCTCCACAACTGCGCCCCGCTCGCCGCGTTAAGGGCCACCGCGGCGTGGTTGGTGGCCGCGTACACCACGCCGTCGGCCACGCTGACGCCGTCCGGCCCGCCGTTGGGCGAGTTGTAGTCGTGCGTCCACAAGACCTTGCCGGTGGCCAGGCTGATCGCGAACACGTCGGAGTCCAGGTCCTGGACGTACACCACCCCGTTCACTATTACCGGCGTGGTCGCGTAGGCCCCGTCGGTATGGGCCGTGGACATGGTCAGCGGCACGGTCCACGCCACGCCGAGCTTCGAGACGTCGGTGCTGGTGATCCCGCTGGCCACGTCCCGGGTGTTCGCCAGGTCGGCGCCCGGCTGCGTCCAGCCCGCCGCGGGCCGGCCCGTCGCGGCCGGGGCGGTCCCGGTGACCGCCGTGCCAGGCTTGGACCGGCACGCCAGCGGGCCCGGGGCTGCCACTGCTGCCCGAGCAGCCACCGGCGATCAGGCCCGCCGCGACCACCAGCGCCGCGACCACCAGCGCGGACCGGCGGGGGCCGATCGTACGCATGCCATTCCTCATGGCTCGCCCCTCCGGTATTCACGCTGCTCTCGCCCGCCTCCTTCAGCCGGGGCGCGTCGTCCCGGCTGGCCTGATAGGCCATCATCCGAGTCTCCTCGTCTGCTTCGCATCGGCTGATCCGGCTCTCTGTGAACAGGTTCGCCCTTCCGGCCCGGCCTGCGGAGGTGGAATCACCCACACGGCCGGGCGGCGGCTCGGACCAGACGAGGCCGTGCTCGAGTGCGAGGCGGGTGAGGTCGCGCGCGACGCCGAGCATGAGGGCATACGCAGCCGCGGCGGATGGGTCGCGTCCGGGCGCCACGTACGATCTCGGTATGCCCCGTCGCCTCGCCGCTGGCAGCGCCAGCGACCTCGTGCGGGCCGAGCATGACATCCGGCACCGGATCGGCGATCAGCACCTCGACGTCGCCGCGATGGCCGCGGTGTCCAACATCTACCGCGCGGCCAACGTGATCCGCCACCACATGGAGCAGAAGGTGCTGGCCGACGAGGACCTGTCGTGGGCCGCGTTCACCGTGCTGTTCGTGCTCTGGATCTGGGGTGAGCAGCAGACCCGGCACCTGGCCGCCGAGGCCGGGGTCACCAAGGGGACGCTCACCGGGGTGCTGAAGAACGCTGGAGAAGCGCGGCCTGGCCCGGCGGCGGGCGCACGACGCGGACGGCCTGGTGCTGGTGAGCCTGGAGCCCAAGGGGCTCGGCGTGATCGAGCGGCTGTTCCCGGCGTTCAACATGGGCGAGGCGTTCGTCAGCGCCAGCCTGACCGAGCGGGAGAAGAACCAGCTCGCCTCGCTGCTCCGCAAGATCATCTGCTCCGTCGAGGACGCCTGAGGCCAGCCCGCCGCGGCGGGCGTACGGGCCGCGGGTCCCGTGTTCGCGGTAGCGGCGAAGTTTCTGGTCGGCTCCGGGGTGGCCCTATCCCTGCGATGGTCGACGAACGAAGCGTTCAGTGTCGGATTCCTCGTGACCAGCCAGGGAACGGTCGGCCTCGCGATGGCGGTGATCTTGCTCCAATCGGGGATCTTTACGACCCAGATGTTCACGATCGCGGCCGGGGCGGGGCTCATCACGACGATCGTCGCGCCCATCGGCGCTCGGCCGTTCGTCCTCGCGATGAAATCCGCGCAGCACCGAGCCCGTCGTCAGCCGGAGCGTCCTCCCCCGCCCTGGGTCGGAACGGTCTACCTGCCACCGGGGCCCGATCGAGAGCGGCCTAACCTTCCTGACCCGGAGCCATAGACCGCCATCGAGCCCGGCCCCGACGGCCCGGCGCCCGGCACGGTTATTTCCCCCGCCCCTCGTACCCGGCGATGGAGAGTTCGGCTGTCCCCACCCACCCTTCCGCCGCCCGGGCAGGTCGGATGTCGAAGGCGCAGAAGATCGGGGGCGGTCTCCTCCTCACGATCGCGGGTCTCTTTCTGCTCTCGATCCTCCTCCCGACCGCTCCCGAGAAGCTCGAGTACGCCCTCCCGGCAGCGGGGGTCGGGATCCTCCTCCTGTGGGTGGGAGGGATCCTCATGGGGATCGGTCAGCCGGTCATGACCCCGGACCCGGCTGTCTCCCCTCGGTGGGACCTCGTCACCGTCGACATCGATGGGACCCTCACGACCATTCACGGCTGGAAGGTTCTCGCCGCGGCGTTCGGGCGGAGGGCCGACTTCGACCAGACCCAACGCCGATTCTTCGCGCATGAGATCGGCGAGGACGAGCACCTGGCCGACATGCTCGCGGTCGCCCAAGGACGTACGGCGTAGCGGACGTCGAGGCCGCGCTCGAGGCGACCCCGCACCTCCGTCGTATCACCGAGGGCCTCCGGCGTTTTCACGACCGGGGAAGCCGTGTCGCCCTCCTCTCGCACAACCCCCCGTACGTCTGCGCCTGGTACCGCCGAAAATTCGGGTTCGATGATTACGAAGGGACCCCCGGGGCACAGGAGGTCATCGACGGGGTCATCGGGCCACCGCTGAACGTCCGGGCGAACAAGCCGGCGGGTCTGCGGGCACTCATCGCCCGAGCGGGGACTTCGGCCGGGCAGGTCGTGCACATCGGGGACGGTTGGGCGGACGCCGAGCTGTTTCCGCTCGTCGGCGGAGGGGTCGCCCTCAACGCCTCGTCACCCGAGGTGGAGCGGGCAGCGGACCTCGTGCTGCACACCGACGACTTCGAGGAGGTCGCCGCGGCCGTGGAGTCCCTTCGCCGCCGTCGGTGAACCTTCCCAACCGCTTTTCAGAATTCTTATAACAGGGCCGCCGTCTCTCTCCCCTGATGGAGTATGTCATCGTCCGGGCCGTTCACCCGACGTGGCTCACGATGCAGCTCCCGCTCGAGGTCGCGGAGCTGATCCGCTTCCGACCGGAAGAGGGAAGCTCCCGGGAGGCGAGCCGGGCGATCTCCTTCCTCGCTCGGGGGCCGGGCCTCGTCCGCGTGATCGCGACCCACCCCGCGCGGGAAGCCCTCGCGGTCGAGACCGTCCGTGGCCGCCTCCTCGCGCACGGCGCGTCCGGGGGAGCGACACATCTTCAGCCTGCCGACCGCCGTCCTCCGTCACCTGAACGTGCAGGTCTATTCGCGGGGGCCTCGGGCGGGCCGCGGCACGGACGACCGAACGATCTGGTTCGTCCCGGCGCCCGAGTACTCACGAGTACCGCTCGGTCGTGGAGACGGGAAAGAGCTGGACCGGACCCTCCAATGGTCCATTCGCTCACGTTTACGTCTGCGAAGTCGCTGTTCCCGTTCCCGCGGGACTTCGCCCAGCTGGCCGAGCTCGAGCTCCGCATCGAGGAGGAGGAGTGGAGGCCGGGCATTGAGGCGCTCCAGAAGGTCGGTCGGGGCCGACGAGTGGTCCTATAGACGTATAACCCAACTTCCCCGGTGGTGCCACCCACCGCTTGCCCCCTCTCCCGTCCGGGGGGTTTTCGAGGCAGAATCCCCGCCCGCTCCGAGAGGGCATCGGGGGGGGTCGGGTGCCCGGAACAAGCTCTTTTACCAACTTATTTATACCGTAACTTAGGATAGATTCGAGCATGCGCGGACCTGGACCCGACTCCAAGGCACCCCCCCAGAGGTACACCCTCCGGAACCCGGTCCCGCTGCGAACCGAGGCCGACATCAAAACGACCCGCGCCGGGCTCCCTACCGACGCGGCGCTCGCCGATGTTGCGGGCCCGGTCGACTTCGACTCCCTCGCCAAGGCGATCCGCCGGTCGGTCGGTCACGAGGGCATGCGCCCGGAGGACGCCCGGTCGATTGCGGCCCACGTGCTCAATTTCTTCGGCTTCAACGAACGGATCATCGACAACGTGCTGGAGCCGGACGACCGCGACACGTTCTACATGCTGGAGGATACCGGGATCCTCGAGACCGAGCGGGACGAGACGACACTCTACGATGGGCGGGAGTGGCGTATCCACTACTGGATGTTCCGCAAGGACCGCATCTTCGAACTGGCGCGGGAAGAGAGCGCCGCGATGGCCGCCGCGGGGGAGCAGGAGGTCGTCTACTCCTCCAATGCGGCTCGCTCGGGCGCGTTCCATCTGCCGCACGGCGAGCACGGTACGGGCATGCCCGCCCATGCCGTCTACCACGAGCTCGGTGACGAGATCTGGCTGGAACGCCGCCAGAACCCCGTCCCGTCCGTCCCCGTTCCTCCGGCCCGCGGTCGCCGCCGCGGCGAGGACGAATAGGCCCCCCAACGAACCGTTAACCGCCCCGGTGGGTCGACCCCTCGGGATGCGCCGGTTCCTCCTCCTCGCTCACCGCGTCCCCCTGTCCGGGAGCTTCACCCTGAACGACCTGGCCGGAGGCGCCGGTCGGATGGACGAGGTCGCCCGAGCCGTCTCGACCGCGTTCACGCTCTCGAACGACCTCCGCCGGGATACCGAGGTCACGGTCCTCTTCGTCGCCGAACCCCCCCCGGCCGCCCGGAAGATCGAGCTCGTGGGCGCCCGTCTGCGCCACCTTAACCCCGACGAGCGCTCGACCGCGGCGCTCCTGAAGAATGCCCTCATCCGGTCGACCAACTTTCCCCGGGAGCTCGAGTCCTCCCCCGGCCTCCGGATCTCTCCGGCCGACCCCCCGAGCGAGCTCACGGCGTTCCTCGCCCGTCCCGGGACCGTCTGGGTGACGGAGTCGGGGTCCCCTATCGCCGAGGTACGCCCCGCGGAGCGAGGAGTTCGGCGCGGTCATTTCCGACCCCTACGACCCTTCCGAGGCCGAGGCGACCGTCCTGCGGGACTCCGGGGTGCCCCGGCTCTCCGTCGGGCCCCGATCCCTTCGAACGTCGCAGGTGATCGACCTCGTTCACAACGCCCTCGACCTTCGGGAGGCCGCTCGGGCTCGGGAACCCGAGCGCTAACGGGCGACGAGCGTCGGCGGCCGTGCTGGGCCGGCGACGAGGGCATCCCGCACGCTCCGTGGCCGGAGCCCGCCGATCACCGCCGTCAGTCGGATGACGTCCCGCGGCTCGGGGCGCACCCTCGTCCCGAAGACGAGCCGTTGGGGGTCGCCGAGGCGTTGGCGCATCGCGCGGAGGACCCGGTCGAGGGTTCGGAGCGTCAGGTTCGACCCCCCGTCGAGGTGGACGATTGCCGACGCGGAATCGGAGAGGTGGTAGTCGAGCAGGGAATCCGAGAGTGCCTGGTGAACGAGCCGTTCGGGTTCCGACACGTGGTACTCCCCGACCACGAGCGTGGAGAGGCCGGCCTCCCGCAGGTGGTTCTTCAGGCTCGCGAGGTCGACGTTAAGCTGGGACGGGTTCTCGACCATGTCGACCAAGCTCGTGACGAGCGAATGCAGGTAGGCGTTCCGGACGTGGAAGACCCGGTGGATCGGCAGCGATTCGAACCGGCGGAGCTTTTCGTTCGCGAGAGCGAGCAGGAGGCCCCCCATCTGCTCGAGCTCGGCGATCGTTGCCTCGACGTTCTCGCGCCGCCCCTGGTTGGTGTCGAGCTCGACTTGGAACGGGAGGAAGACGACCGGGACCGGTAGCGTCTCGGTGTTGCGGAGCTCCCGAGCGAGGAAGGGGAGGAGGGCGCTACCCGTTCCGCCACCGAGGCCAGCGAGAAGGAACACGATCTCGAACGGCGCAAGCCGTCGGAGGATCTCCTCCTTACCGTCCTCGGCGGCGCGGAGGACCGAAGCCCGGTCGCCGCCGCTCCCCCGACCGCGAAGCTCCCGGGCACCGATGAGGATCCGCTCTTCCACGCCCATGCGCAACAGATGCTTCGCGTCGGTGTTGACGGCGAACGCGCGCACGCCGGGGATGCCGAGATTCACGAGGTCCTGGACGGCCTCGCTGCCGGCGCCGCCCAGGCCGACGACCGCGCACGGCGGCGCGAGCGCGAGGGACGCCCAGTTCTCGGGCGGTTTCACATCGCCGGACATCGACCCCCCGGCCGCCTAGGGCGGAGGGGAGCCATCGGCGACGACCGGTTCCCCCTCTCGGCGATGGGAACGGGCCGACGGGCCGACCTGCTCCAGCCGGCCACGGATGTATTCGCGCACAGCGGAGCGCACGGCGTCGTCGACGCTGACCGAGTTCCCCTCCCGGACGAACTCCTCGAGCCGGTTGTTGTCCTGTCGCGAGAGCTCGACCACGACCTTCCGCACGTTCTGCGGCGGGAGGTTCAACTCGATGTACTGCTCGAGGCCGTCGCGGATCGTGTCGGAGATCGTCGGAGTCTCCTTGGACTGCTGGATCTGCTTCAACTTCTCGAGAAGTTCTTGCGGGATCCGAACTGTGACGCGCTCCGACGTGTCGACCATGTCCGTCAGACAACACCCCTAGCTTTGTCTGACGATTGACATATCGTATCGCTCGTATATGAATCAGCCGATTGGGGGGGTTCTGTGTGGAGTCCAGGAATTAGTTCCCCCTGTCAGACGGCGAACTCCCGCCTGGTGGCTGACGTGGCGTCCACCCTCGCTTCCGAGAGACGCCGCGCGGCCTATTCCCTCGAAGACTCCCGTCCGTGTGACCCGACTGACCAATCGACAGCTGGTGTGGTTGATCCGCCAAGCCCAGGGATTCGGGCGACCCCGCGAGACGTTGGGACAGATGGCCGCTCGCTGGGGAGTGACCGTACGCTGGCTCCGGAAGCTCGTTCGGCGATGGCGAAATACCGGGGTGGTGCCTCAGTTGAACCCCCAGCGCCGGCCACCCGGACCGCCGTTGAGCGAGGATCAGCAACGGGCGATTCGGGAGGAGTGGCGTCGTTCTCCTCGGGGGGCTACGAAGCTCTACCAGTCCTTGGCCAAGCAAGGGACCCACATTCCGAAGATGCAGATCTATCGATTCGGGAAGACCCAGGGGTGGGTGGTCGCGAATCCAAGGAAGCAGAGGAAGCGTCGGTATGTCCGCTACGAGCGGGCTCACTCGGGGTCGTTGTTGCACGGAGATTTCCATCGGTCGAGCGAGACGAGTCCGCACTGCATTCTCTGGGAGGATGATGCGAGTCGAATGGTGATGAGCGGAGGAGAGTTCGGTCAGGCGACGGCGGAGGCGGCGATCGCTACTCTGACGGAGGCGTTGGGTCGAGCGGCCGAATGGGGCGTGGAGGTCCGTGAGGTCAACACCGATCGGGGCTGCCAGTTCTTTGCGAATCCCCGAGAGGAGCAGGCGGTAGGGCGGGGTCAGTTCGAGCGATTTCTCGCGATTCGGGGGATCCGTCACGTGGTCAGTCGGGTGAATCATCCTCAGACGAACGGGAAACTCGAGCGGCTCTGGCTGGAATACGACCGGCATCGGGGGCGTTTCGGGGGCCTGGAAGGATTCCTGGCATGGTACAACGGCGAAGTCCACGGGAGTCTGTGGGTGGAGCAGTATGAGTCACCGGGCGAGGCGTGGCAACGGAAACTGCCGGTTGACGTGCAGCTCGGGCTCTTCCTCCGAAGGGCGGAAACGGAGGCCGTGTCATGAGTTCTAATAGAGGAAGAAATACCCAGACTCTACAATTGGGGGGGTTCTGCTCGGTCAATGCGGGTTCTCCGCCCGACGGTTTCCCTGCTTCGAGTCTCGGGAGCGAGACGCGCAATAGAACGAGTCGTCTCGTGTCCTTGAGCTTCGAAAGTAAATTATCCCGTCCGACCGTCTGCGTTCGGGATGGCAGCCGAGCCTCTGGCGGACGGTGGACTCACGGATTCGTTCGTCCTGGGGATCGCCTTCCTCGTTTTCGCCGCCGCGCTGCTTGCCTCGGGAGTCGAACTCCTGGTCACTTGCGCTACCACCGTATTTGTGGGATCGTTCGGGTCCACCACCGTGGGCTGCTCGTACCCGTTTCAAGACTGGGGCTTTGTCTTCCTCTACCTCGCCGCCATCCTGACCCTGGCGTCGTTCCTAGAATTCGTCCGAGATCGGAACCAGAGGGGTCGGAAGTGGACCGCAGAATGGAACCCCTTGGCCATTTCCGGGCTGGTGGCGGCCGGAGCCACCGTCGCGCTCTTCATAGCGTTCCTGGCCACGTGAACGACGGGGGCCGCTCCGCCGGGTCACCCTTTTTGGTGGGCAATTTTTTGCTCTGCCATCCGCACCCTAGAGCATCGGCCCTATGCGATAGGGCTAGCCCCGACGCGCGCTGCGGTGGAGTTCGGCACCGAAGAGGGCCGGGTCGCTCGGTTCAGCAGGCGCCGCGACCGACGACCTCCTCACACGTGGAGGCGGGGATGACGTCGAGCGTTCCCGCTTGGACAAACGGGGCGAGGTACTGACGGACCGCGGCCTCGCTCGGGCCTTCCACGATCACGTAGAGGTGGTGCTTACCGCGGGCAACGGCGTCCCCGTGGAGCTTGAGACCGGCCCTCGCCGCGTTCTCGTTCGACAGGATCTGGAGGAGGAAGGGGGCCATCTGGGGGTTGCCAGCGGGGCAGTGGTCGGCGGTGTGTCGGTGCTCGGCTACGAAGAGCGCCATAGAACATTCGAGAACGAGCGGGGGTATTCCCGATATCGATAGGCGCAGCCGACGACCGCCGGCGCGGGACTCGCGAGTATCGAGGGCCGCCTAGGCGCAGGGGAAACCGTCGAGGAACGACCACCAGGCGCCAATGGCGCTCTTCGCCGAGCGCAGCGCGACGCTGCCGGATGTCGGGGATCGACGGAGTTCCGACTCGAGGATCCCTCGCTCGGCGCGCGAGTGCTCGACATCGGCCCCCGTGTGGACCCGGAAGAACTCGTGCGCCTTCGGGTCGCGGATGCCATACATGGCTCGAATCCCACGCGACTTCTCGGCGGCGATCTCGGGAAAGATGGACTCGTAGGAGTAGAGCGCCGCGAGCGCGCTCGCGGGTCCGTCGCTCGTCAGTCGTTCGTACGTGGAGAGCAGTCCCTGGGTGGTCGGGGTCGGTCGCGCAGCACGGGTCGCACGGCGGGAGACGCCAAGGCCTTCCGCGAAATCGAGCCACAGCTCGGGGTGGGTAGGGTCGCGCCCTTCTTCGTCGACCAGGTTGTCAAGCAGCACGCGGCGTTCCGAAGGGTTTCGGAGCTGCGCGTAGGTCGCGGCGACGTAGCGCGGAAAGTTCGATTCGAAGTGGTAGGTACTGGCCCGCATAGGCGCGCAGGGTGTCCAGGGGAAGCTCCCCACGGCTCCACGCGAGGTAGAACGGGTGCTTCAACAGGTGGCGCTCTCGCAGCAGGCGGTCGATCGGTTGGACGCGTCCGGGCATGGCGGGCGCAGGAACTGGCCCTCTAACTACGTTTCGCCCTCCGTGGGCGCGTCGGCAGGGTGAAGAACCTGCGGTCGACTGGAGTTCGGTTGGTGGCGACCCTTCGACCGATCTCCTACGACCGGACGACCGCGCTCGAGCTCGCAAAGAGCGCGATCCGGGCCCGGAACGAGCCGGAGAGCGAGGCGGCCCCGTTCCTCTCGGCCATCGAACGGGACGTGGCGGACGGTTCCGCGTCGGGTGTCCTCCGGCTCCACGAGGACCGCGTCATCGGGATCGCCCTGTGGGCGCCATCGTCCGCGATCGGGGTGACGATTGAGGTGCTCTTCTCGGTCGCCGGGTTCCAATCCGTCGACGACTACCGGGAGTTCTACGGGGAGGTCGTGGCTTCGGTCGGGCCCGTCGCCCTCGCTCCTGGAGGCTTGGCGGGTCTCACGGCCGTCGAAGAGGAGCGGGTCATGCGCGACCTCGGATTCGCCCGGTTCGCGCGCTCGGAGATGCGGTTCCCTTCCGAAGCGCCTACGCCGGAACTTTCCGCGTCTCCGGGCCTCCGCACTCCCCTTCCCGGAGATGAGGCCGGGCTCGCGCGCCTGCACGAGCTCGCCTACCGGGACCACCTCGACCGGTATCTCTTCCTCTCGGACCCCGACCCGGTCCGGGACGCGGAGATTCAAGTGCGGGACATCGTGCGCGGTCGCTGGGGAGAGTTCCTTCCGTGGGCGTCCTTCGTCGTCGAGACGGGCGGCCGGATTGTGGCGGCGACGCTCGTGGTTCGAGCCCCCTACGGTCCGCTCGTAGCGGACGTGATGGTCGACCCGCCGCTCCAAGGCCGGGGCCTGGGTCGCGCGGTCGTGACCGCGACGGTCCGCGCGCTCCGGGACCGGAAGGAGTCCGTGATTGTCCTAAACGTCACGGACGGGAACACGCGCGCGATCCGTCTCTACGACAGGATTGGGTTCGTCCGGACCCTGGGGCCGTCGCACGGTCGGTACTCGACCGAGCGAATCCGGGTCCCCCCGGCGTCCGGCTGAGGACGGTACCGTCCCCGTCGGTGGGTCCGCCTCTCGCGGGTGGAAACCGAGTCGGCGCAGCGCGCCGAACGACGTCACCATCACGAGGCCGAAGACGACGATCGTCCCGCCCGCAGCGAGATACGTTCCCTGCACCCCCACGGTGCTCGTGAGAAGGCCCCCCGCGGTCTGCCCGAACGGCACCAGCGCGTAGCTCCCGACCTCGTCGGCCGAGAAGACCCGCCCCATCATCGCGTCGGGAACGGTCGCCTGCACGGTCGACAGGAAGACGGTCGTGATCATCCCGGGCATCATCCCGTAAACGAAGATCACCGGGAGCGCGAGCCAGATCGAGTGGACGAGCCCGAGGGCGAACAGCGAGGCTCCCATCGCGATCGTCAGGACGATGATCACGCGGCCGGCATGCGGTTCGAAGCGGAACCGGGAGATGAGGGCGAAGCCGAACGCGACCCCCAGCGTGGACGCCGTGATCATCGCCCCGTACCAAAGGCCCTCCGACAGGCCGAGCCAACTCCCGACATACAGACCCAGCTCGACGAGGGCGATTGCCGACAGGAAAAGGACGATCAGGCTTGCGATTGTGATCTCGAGCAATTCACGGCGATGGGCGAGGTAGACGAATCCATCGACCGCGTCTCGTGCGACCGACCGCTTCGTCAGCGCGCCTTGCACGGAGAGGTCGACGTCGACGAGCAGAAGCACGACCTGGGTCGCGAAGAAGAGGACGAACGAGAGGCCGAGCGCGAAGGCGTCCGGTGCGTATGTGAGAATCAGTCCGACGGCCAGGGCCGTAGCGGCACTGACGACCGCGGCCGTGGCGTATATCAGTCCGTTCGCGCGACCCAGGTCGTGGGTCCCGACCAGTCGCGGGATCGACGAATTGTAGGCGGGCCGGAACAGAGTCGCGCTCGCGACGACCGTCGCCCAGCAGGGGTATAGGAGGAGCACCCAGACCGGAAGGTAGAACCCCGGCGTCACCGGCAGGCCGACGTGACCGGAGGGAGCGAGGATGAGGTCCGCCGCTCCGGCGGTGACGCCCAAGAGCGAGACCAGGTTGGCCACCCGCATCAGTCGGCCGCGGTCGTACCGGTCGGCGAGGGCCCCCGCGAAGAACGCGGAGGCGAGCGTCGGGAGCGCCGAGGAGAGACCCAGGAACGTGAGCGCGAACGCGCCGTAGGCAACCCGTTCGTTCGCAGGGTACGCCAATGTCACCGCGTACAGGCAGACGACGAGCACGGTGGACGGAGCCGCGATCTGAAGTGCGCCGGCCGCGAGGAATGAACCGAACGACGGACGACGGAACAGGTCGGAGTATCGACTCAGATGACCCCTCCCACCCGTGAAAACCCGACCTCGGCGAAGCTCGATAAACCTTCCGCGCGTCGCGACCGTCGTCCGTTCGTGGCCCCGTCCGGAGCTGCACGCCTTTCGAACGGCCTTTAATCCGTAAACGGGCTGCACCCGATGTGCCCTCCTTGGAGCCGACGTGCATATTGTGCCGGGGCCCGTCGGGAGATTCGGAGCTAGCGCGCATTCAGGTCTGGGAGGATGCCCATTGGCGACTCACCGTCGCCGCGGAAGGAGAGGTCGCGGGTTTCTCGTACCTCGAACCAAAACGCCACGTGCCGCATATCACCGACCTGGAGGGCGATGAGGCCCGTACCTTGGGCCCCGTGCTCGCCCTGGTCACGCGAGCCCTCAGAGAAGTGACCGGAGCCGAGCTGGTGTACCTGTACGTTTTCGGCGGCGGGATTCCCCACCTCCACATTCACCTCGCACCCCACACGAGCGGCGACGCCCTCAACGACCGGCTGATCCGCGGCGAAGTGACGGAGACCCACCTACCGAGCGGTGCGACGGCGATCGTTAGCAAGGAGTTCCCTTCGTTGCCAGCCAGCATGCATACTCAGGTCCGGGAGAAACTCCGCCGAGTCCTCGGAGGTTCCGTTGGGATCGATTGAGTCGATCGGAGGGGGGATCGCGACCTGCTGAGCCCGAGATGACCCGCGAGCGGGTCGCCCCTGAGGCTGTCCGACCCTCCCTCCGATCTATTCGGGCGGTGTCGAAACTCTGAACCGGCCCGCACGGGCCGAGGAGACGCCGAAGCGAACTTCGCTAAGACGTTGCTCATTCGTGAAGGGTCCGAAACGAACCGTCTCCCGCACGCCCGGGTCGCGAAGGATGTCCTGGATGCCCGGATCGTCCAAGAGGTCCCGTTCCGCTCCGTCCTCGCGGAGGTCGCGAGTGGCCGGATCGGTGAGCAGGTCCTCGAGTCCACGGTCGTCCTCACGGTGTTTCGGCTCGATCATGGTCCCCCCCGGCGAGGGCCGGAGGACTTCCAGGTTCATCGAGGTTTCGGGTCTATCCAAGCAGCCCGACCGGGAGGGATTCTCCGAGTCTCAGTTCAACCCCCAATCATTATTTTCAGAAGGGGTGGTTTTTCGACGGAGGCCTGACGCGCGGGCGCTCTCAGTCGATCCCGGGCCCCCCCGACATCGGAGGGGGGCCAATTGGCGGACCGCGAGGACTCCGGACGTGCCAAAGGACATGTAGGGAACGAAAGGCCGGTCCATCGGGCCGATAAAGAGCGCACCGACCCTGGCGGCGTCCGTCGCTCGCACCGCGTCTCCCCGGGGATCGGCGTCCTTCCTGAGGAGGGATTGGGGCTACCTCAAGGTGTTTCTTGACGGTCCACGGCGTCTAAGCGGTAAAGGTAGAAGTAGAACCTACGGGATTTGCGACCCGATTCTTCCGGGGGCGATTGTCGCTTGAATGAGCGAAAGCGTCAATCCAGTCTCCCCGGGCACGAGTGCTGACGAGGGCAAGCGTGGGCGCTCCGTAAGAATCGCGATTGTCATCATTGTCGTCGTGATCGTTGTAGTCGGACTCGGCGGGTACGTCGGGCTGCTATTGGTCCAGCCCGCAGCGACGAAGTCCTCTTGCGTTCCCGTGAGCCCGTGCCCACCGACCGGCAATACCAATGACGTGACGCTGTACATTCCGTACAACGTAGGCGCAGGACAAACTTATTCTGTGGTCGCGGCCGGGACTTCTGTGCTGGCGACCGTAGGTGTCTCCGGTGGGGAGACGATTCAATCGTTTTCGGTTGGGTGGGCACCGGGACAAACGACGACGGAGGGTACGGGTGTTCTCTTGTTCGCTTACACGACGCCTGGGTTGTATGCGGTGTTCGCCAACGCCACCACTCCGAGGGGTGTCGTCCACACGGGAACCGGTCAGCTGGTGCCGCTCAAAGTGAACCCAAGTGCTACAAGCGTCGAGACCGGCCATTTTCCCGGGATGTCCCTCACTCTGACGAACGCCACGGGCGGACCATACCCCTGGATCGGGGCGGGCGGGTCCGTCACCGTGACGGGGACGTACACCAGTCCTCCGGTGAACGCTCTCTATTCCACGGTCGCACCGACGCTGACCACGCCCTCGGGCTCGACCCAGTCCGATTTGATGTCAGCGTCGAATTTCGCCAGCGCGAAGTACACCTTCGCGAGCGCGGGGTACTACCCGATCACCCTCGTCGCACCGGTCACTGGCCCGGCAGGGACGCTCTATCTGAACTATACCTGGGGGGTCTTTGTGGGTGCCACCGCCGCCGGCTTGGGCTGTACGGCCTGCAACGCTCCGCACCAATCGAGCCCACACCCGAGCACCTTGATTTACTACGATGTGGCGGCGGGCGGTGCCCTGACCCTGGACCCGGCCGCGGACTACTACTCGGTTGGCTACGAGGTCGGCCAATCGATCGACGAGACGCTCATCTACTTCAACGGCACTGACTCTGGCCAGAACCCCTCCAACTTCGTGGCGGGGGCCGCCACCTGCGTCCCTGGGAGCGCGGAATGCGCTGTGCTCTACGGTGGGAACACCCTGGCAAAGGGAAATGACCTCACGTTCGCGATCGACCCCGCGGCTCATTTCTACGACCCGTACACGGGCAAGAACCGGACCGTCTATCCCTCCGACGTGATGTTCAGCATCATCCGGGCGATCATGTACACGCAGGTGGAGACCGTCACGGGCTACTACGTGGGATACGACATCGCCGGTCCCCTGGTCCCGTATGCCGGGCTCGCCCCGAAGGACGTGAACTCGAGCTGGGACCTTGGCATCGGCGGAGCCCCGATCCACTACCCGTACAACAACACGCCCTACTGGACGTTGAATTCGATGTACGTGAACGACAGCGCCTTCTGCCCTGCAGCAGCGCTGTCCGCGAACGGCTGCATCACCTTGAACGCCGGCGCGGACGGCGAGTCGTGGCCCGCGTTGCTCCAAATCCTGTCGATCATCTCGGCCGGCGGAATCGAGGAGGCAGGCTGGTACACGAGCCAGGGAGCCGACGTGCCCGGTTTCGTCTGCAGTTCGACCAACGTTGACCTGCCCTGCCTGCTCCCCGGCGGCGCGACCTCAACGAACACTACCGCGTTCAAGGACGCCGTGACTGCAATGTCACCGACCGCGTGGGACCCGGAGGAGCAAGCGGGTGTCGCCAACTACCCGGACCCGGTCCCGGCCGTCGGCTTCAAGGAGGTCGGGAGCGGTCCGTACTATCTGGTCTACGCGAACCCCCAAGTCGGGTACGCGTTGGAGGCGAACCCCGCCTACCAGCCTCCGACCGGATGCACGGGTCAAATCGGATGTCTCCCGAACGTGGGCGGCTTCGTCCCCAACGTTGTCACCTACTGGGACAACAGCGACACGGCCGGCATCTCTGAGATCGGGTCGGGTTACGCGGACGCGGCTGTGTTCCAGCCGCCCCACTTTCCCCGGATGCTGAACCTGGTCCAGAACGGACAGCTCGGACTCCTCACCACCCCGACGCTTCTGACCGACAACTTCGGGTTCAACCTCCACATCGATCTCGCCGAGCTGGCGGTCGAGGACAGCAACCCGATCAACATCCCGGCGGACGCCTTCGCCTATGAGGGGCTGCGGGCCACGCTCGAGTACGCCTATCCGTACCAGACGGCCCAGTCCGTGATGAACGTCATTGACGGGATCGACAACGGGAACCCCTACGGTGGATTCCTTCCGTCGAGCGAATCGCTGTTCTACGACGCCCAGGTCCCGTGGCCGAACTACGACACCACCACCCAGACGTTCTCGAATCCCAACCCCGGCCCCGCTGCCACCGCTGGGACGCCAGCTTGGTATTGGGCTCAAGCGAACAACTGTCCTTCGGGTCCGCTCTGCGACCCCGAGCTTGCGTCGTTCAGCTCGTCGAACCCGCTGGAGATCCCGATCTTCGGCTTCACTTCCGCCCCGAACATCAACGCAGCGGAGCTCGCCTGGGGTAACTCGGTCTCAAACATCACCGGCGGGGTGATCAAGCTCCAACTGATCTTCGTTCCGAATGAGGAATTCTTTGGCCCTCCGTCGTATACGATCTGGTGGTTCGGATGGATCCCGGACTACCCGGCTTCGGCGGACAGCTGGCAGGGTGCGTACGGTGGTACGGGCCTCGGGGGCAGTCAGGACGCGCTCTACCAGACGCTGTCCGATGGAACGTACGGTGGAGAGTTCAACGACACGACAGTCTGCGGTCACTACAACCCCACGTCCGCGGACATGGCGTACTGGGCCGACCAGCCTAACCAGGTGATCCCTCAGGTCTGTCAGGGGACGGCGCTCAATGTCACGTTGTACTTCGTCAACCAAGCCACCTACACTTCGAACCTGACCCTCGCCACTCAGGATTGGGACCTGGTCCAGGCGGTCTACAACAATCTGCAGCTGACGATCGGCATCACCGAGCCGAACGCGATCTTCACCTTCCAGCCATGGATCGACCCTGCCGACGATCAACACGAACGGGTTGATCGGTGGCGGCTCTGAGTGGGCGTGGTACCAGCTCGGAGGCAACGGGCTCCCTTAGTCTGAACTCGGGCAACCGGCGCCGGCACGCTCCGCGCGCCGGCACTCTCTCCCATCCCTCCCCGAACCGCACGTAGGGCGTCGTGTGGGGAACTGGAACCGCTCACCCGCGCCGCGCAGCGAAACGGGCTTGTAGTCGGCGCCCGTCCATCCCGTCCGCGGAGTCCCCCGTGCGCCTGATCCACCACGACGCCACGAGCGGACTCTACCGTCTCCGCCTCGAGACCCCGAGCGACCTCTGGCGGATCGCCCGATTCGTCCACCCGGGGGAGATCGTCGGCGCGTCGACGACGCGCCGGGACCCCGAGGCTCCGCCCGACGTCGCGGGTGCCGAACGGTCCCGCCGTCGGGTCTTCCTCGCGGTCCGGGCCGAGCAGGTCGAGTTCCACGGGTTCTCCAAGCACGTCCGGGTCACCGGGCCGATCATCGAGGGACCGTTCGACATAGGGCGACATCACACCCTCGACCTGGGCGAAGGGGACGAGGTGATGGTGGCCAAGCCGACGCCGTCTGCCGCCGACCGTACGATCCTAGAAGAGGGTCTCAAAGGGGCGGACGACCCCACGCTCCTCATCGCCGCGGTCGACTGGGGCGACTCAGCCTTTGTCCGTCTCCGTGGCCGGTCGATCCAGTCCGTCGCCGACGTCCGCCGAACGATCGCGGGAAAGCAATTCGAGGGAGGCCAGGGAGAGAAGGATCGCAAGGCGTACCTCGAGGAACTACTCACGATCCTGAAGCGGGAGGGGGCGTCCGCCACCGCCGTCCTCGTCGTCGGCCCGGGATTCTTGAAGGAGGAGGTCCAGAAGCGGATCGCGGAGGAGGAACCCGAGCTCAAACGCAAGCTCAAGGTCTACGCGACCGCGGAATCGGGGCGGGTCGGGGTGGACGAGCTCCTTCGTTCCGGGAAGGCGACCGAGGCGCTGCGCGGCAGTGTCGCCGCCGAGGAGGCCGAGGTCGTCGAACGGCTTGTCCGCTCCCTCGCCGGCGGGCGGCGCGCGGCGGTCGGCCCGGCCGAGGTGAGCGAGGCGGTCGACGCGGGCGCGGTGGAGACGCTGCTCGTCTCGGAGTCGCTCCTCGCGAACGCCCCCCTCGCGCCGACCCTGGACCGCGCCCGCGCCAGCCGCGTGAAGATCTT
Organism: uncultured Thermoplasmata archaeon; assembly: GCA_963749205.1. Classification (GTDB taxonomy): domain Archaea; phylum Thermoplasmatota; class Thermoplasmata; order Lutacidiplasmatales; family UBA184; genus Lutacidiplasma. Next base: position 17,548 of record CAVVLW010000004.1, read on the forward strand.
TGTCGTCCGCGACGAGGGAGAGGCCGGTCACCGCCTCGCCGCGCTCGGGCGGGTCGCGGCGATCCTGCGCTACGATTGGACGAGCAGTGCGACCCCTACGGGATCGACTGAACGGCCTCGCGGAGCTCCTCGAAGCGACGCTTGAGCTCCTTCAGAGTGAACCGGAGCGCCTCGCGGGGAGAGAGCGAGCCGTCCGTCTCGAATCGGAGGAAGAACTTCTCCGTGTCCGCCTCGATCTTGATCGACCCGTGCTCGCAGGTCTTCTCGCACGCGCCGCAGTAGATGCATTTCGTCTCGTCCGTTACCGAGAGCTTCCCGTTGGCGAACTCGAGGATATCGACCGGGCACGACGCCGCGGTCCGCCTCAAGCAGGCGTCCGAGCAGCCTTCTTTCTTCGAGATCCGCACGTGCGGGCGCGGGAACATGCCGACCGCGTGCGCGACCTGCCACTTCGCGTGCTCGCGGGCGGAACCGACCACGGCCGTGGCGTAGGCGAGCAGCGCCTGACGGGCCCCGAGACGGACGATCGGGACGTCGGGCTCGAGGATCGCGAGCGTCGCATCGCCGAGGGGAACCACGTCCTTCGCGTAGACAGTGCACGGACCTTTGCGGTCGACCGAGTAGATCACCTGGCAGTGCGGGCAGCCGGCGCCCCCGCACGTGCACTCGGACTTGCGGCGGAACTCTCCCAAATCGGTCGGAATCGGAAGGAGGCCGAGTCGCAGCGCGACCGCCTCGTCGAACATGCTCGTGGAGGAGTCGTAGTCCTTGCCGCTCGCCTCGTCCCGGATCGGTCCCAAGTGGAACTCGACGTCCTCGATGGCGAGCTTCGGCACGTCGGCGAGAAGAGTGCGCCGGATCGCGTTCACCTGCGAGGCGCTCGGGCCGTCGAACTCGAGTACCGTCGACCGGGGTTTGAGCTCCTGGATCGTGACCGGCATCGACCTACACCCGCCGGCCCCGGCGACCTCCTTTCGGTTTCGTTCCGTCGTGCGGGACCGGGGTCACGTCCTCGATCCGCTGGATCTTCACCCCGGCACGGGCGAGTGCGCGGATCGCGGCCTGGGCGCCGGGGCCCGGCGAGCGCGAACGGTTCCCTCCGGGCGCACGGACCCGGACGTGGAGGGTGTCATACCCCTTCTCCTTGATCGCCGCGGCGACCTGGTCCGCAGCCTTCATCGCGGCGTACGGGCTCGATTCGTCGCGCGCGGCCTTGACGACCATCCCTCCGGTCGCCTTGGCGAGCGTCTCCGCCCCCGTGACGTCGGTGACGGTGATGTGGATGTTGTTGTAGCTCGCGTAGATGTGCGCGATCCCGATCTTCGTCATGCGCTAAGCCCCCCCTTCGGGTGGCACGGGGGGCGCCTCGGGGGGAGCCGCCTTTGCAGTCAGGCGCTCGCGGAGGGCGACGCGCATCGGATGGTCCTCGCTCGAGAACGGGCTGTTGGTCGCGTAGGCGATCTGGCCCTCTTCGTCGAGGCGGACGAGATAACCGGGTCGCGTGACGCGGTGGTCGCCCATCGTGAAGTGCCCGTGGACGATCCACTTCCGCGCGCTCTCGGCCGTCGGCGCGAGGCCGTGACCGTACACGACGGTCTCGAAGCGTCGACGCAGGATGTCCTCGGTCGTCAGGGCCAGCACGTCGTCCAGCGTCGGAGTGCCTACGGCCAGGACCCCCAACCGCGCGAGGCGAGCGAGCAGGAGCGCGGTCTCCTGCTGGGCCTGGGGTTCTCCCGTGCGCAGACGCGCTTGCAGTTCGCGGGTCTGGCCACGGATCCGGCGAAGGATAGACTGGGCCTTCCAAAGCTCCCGCTTGTTCTTGAGCCCGTACTTGTCGAGGAGCTTTCGCTCCTCCGCCATTCGGGTCGCCTCCCAAGGGTGCTTCGGCGTATCGTACGTCCGTCGCAGGAATTTCGGGTCGCCCACCGTGTCCTCACTCCTTCTTCGCCGCAGCGGGCTTGGCGGCTGCGCCCGCGGCCGGCTTCGCCAGTCGCGGCTGCGGCCGGTGCGGCGGCGGCCGCCGGGGCGGACTCTTCCTTACCGGCCGCCGCGGCGGCTTCCTTGGCGGCCTTCTTGAGCACGCCCGCGGCCATGCCAGTACGGCCGTTCGACCGGGTGCGTTGACCGCGGACCTTCTGTCCGCGCTCATGGCGGACCCCGCGGTAGCTTCGGATCATCTTCATTTGGTTCACGTCGTCCCGTCGGCGCGTTTCGAGGTCGGGGCCGACGTAGTGGAGCGTCTCGCCCATCATCGGCTCGTGGCGATGGTTGACCATCCATTCCGGGACCTTCGAGGGGAGGGACCCGAGGGTCGCTTCGATCGCTTCCACGGTCGGCTCCGTGAGGTTGCCGATCCGCTCCGTCGCCTTGACGTTCGCGAGCTGGCAGGCGACCTCGGCGAGCCGGAGCCCCACCCCGCGGACGCCGGTGAGGGCGAGCGCGACGGCGCGCGTGCCGTCCAGGTCCGAGTCGGAGACCCGGACGATGTAGCGGAAGTTCGGATTGTCCGGGACGTACTTGGCGGCCTTGCCCGAGGTCCCGGGAGCAGCGGCCTTTCCCTTTTTCCCGCCCTCCTTCGCGTCCTTCCCTTCCTTGGCGTCCTTGCCCCTGCCCCCCTTCTCTTTCTTGGAGGACTTCTCGGTCGAGGCCTCCGCCCCGGCGTCCGCGGCCGGCGCCGCCTCTTCGGCCTTCGTCTCCTTGGAATCCTTCGGCGCGGTAGTCACTCCCCTTGAGGGGAACCCGGGACCGCACGGTCGAACGCGAGCCGGGGCCCGCGGTTCGACCCTCCGTTCGAGGGTGCGGCCGCCGAGAAAGCCCTTGCTTTTAAGCGCTTCGGCGAGGGGGTCGCTCGCCGAGGGGTTCGACCGAACTGGCCCCGCGGCGTCGGGCTTCGAGCACTCGGTAGCCGGAGCCCCGGGCCAGCACTTCCACCGGTCCGGGCCAGTGCGATTCCAGCCACTCTTGGTAGAACCGTATCCCCTGGCTTCCCTTTCCGACGACGACGAACCGTCCGTCGGTTCGGAGGCGCTCGGGGGCCTCGAGGAGGATCCGAAGGACGTGCGGCCGCCCCGCCCGGTAGGGAGGATTGGTGGCGATGACGTCGAACTGGTCGGTCGAGACCGGCTCGAAGAACGGGCCGACGCGCACCTCGGCGTTGAGGACGCCGTTCCGTTCGAGGTTCTTCCCGGCGAGTCGAGCCGCCCGGCGATTCACTTCCGTGAGGACGACCCGGCCGTCGCGGGCCGCCTTGGCGGCCGCGACGCCGACGGCTCCCCATCCGCACCCGAGGTCGAGGACGCGGTCGGAGCGGCCGATCGTCAGGTTCTCGATGAGAAGGGCCGTTCCCGGGTCCAGGCCGTGCGCGGCAAAGACCCCCTGGTCGACCACGAAGGTGAGCAGCTCTCCGCGGTAGAGAAATCGGAGCGTGCGGGGGGACGACCTCGAACGGGGCCGCTCGGTGAAGTACTGGTCCTCGGCGGGCACGGCGTCCGGGTCGTCCGTCATGAGCGCTAGCTACGACGGTGGAAGAACGACTCTCGTCGGCCGGTCACCGCCGGGGTCCCTTCACCGAGCGCCTCGCGCAGAAGCTCCTTCTCGTGCCCCGAGAGGGACCGGGGGATCTCGACGTGGACGGTCACGACCAGGTCGCCCCGCGACGAGCCCCGGAACCGGGGGAACCCGAGTCCGCGCATCCGGAACTGGGTGTCGGGTTGGGTTCCGGCCGGGACCTTGAGCTCGGCGTGTCCATCGATCGTCCGCACCGTCGCGACCCCGCCGAGGAGCGGGACCGCGAGCGGGACCGTCGTCTCCGTGTAGGCCTCGGTCCCCTCCCGGCGAATGTGGTCCGACGGTTCGAACATGACCTGAACGAACAGGTCTCCCGCCCGCTCCCCGCCGAAGCCTGGCCCGCCGTGACCCGGGATACGCAGTACCGAGCCCTCCTCGATGCCCGGAGGAACGGTGACCTCGATGTGTTCGACAGACCGCCGCCGCCCGCTGCCATGACAGGTCGGGCACTTCTCCAGGATCTTCCGACCGGTTCCGCGACACGCCGGGCACTGCCCCACTGTCACGAACTGCGTGTATCCGCGGCTGCGGGTCCGGCGCACCTGTCCGGCTCCTCCGCACTCCGGACAGACCTCGAGGGCGGTGCCGCCCCTCGCCCCCGTCCCCTCACAATCGGGACAGGGACCCGTCAGGGGGACCTCGAGGGTCGGGCGGGCTCCCTCGACCGCGGCCACGAGCGGAAGTCGTACCGCGACCTCCACGTCACTGCCCCGGGGGGGACGTCCGACCGACCCGCCCCCGAAACTGCCGAAGAGTTGCTGGAACAACGGGTTCGAGCCGAGCAGGTCCTCGAGGTCGCCCGCGTGCGTGAAGTTCTGCCAGGTGAATCCCCCGGGGCCGAAGTCCTGCTGCACGGCGTCGAAGCCGCGCTGGTCGTAGTCGCGTCGTTCTTGTACGTCGGCGAGGACCTCGTACGCCTCGGAGATGTCCTTGAACTTCGCCTCAGCGGCCTTCGGGTCTTCCTTCGCCACGTCGGGATGATATTGCCGGGCGAGCCGCCGATAGGCCGATTTGATATCGTCCGGGGACGCGGTCTTCGGAACGCCGAGGACCTCGTAGTAGTCGCGTTTGGCCATGGTCGGTGGTGGGCGGAAGACCCGTCCCCGACGCTCCTAGGGCCGTGGCTATTTACCGTCCACGTGCGCGACGTGACGTGGGCGCCACTCGGCCTCGACCGAGCTCCCGACACCGGCGCGGAACCGCCGGGCCGCGTTGCCCGCGGCGACGGCGACCTCGAGGAGGCCGAAGCTCGAGCCGAGGAGCCCCGCCTTCCCTCGACCCAGGTCCTCGTAGCTCGTCGTGACCGGGAGCGTTCGCCGTCGCCCTCCGTCGAACCGCACCTCGACCCGGCGAATACCCTGCGAGACCCATTGCGTGGGGATGCTCGTCACCAGGTTCCCGAACCGGTCCTCGTGGAGTACTTCGCCTCGGGCCCCGACCCGCGTTCGCCGCGCGCTCGGGATCGCGTACGGCTTCGGGCGAATGCGGCGGCCGAGCTGCGCCCCGTTCACTCCTTCCGCGAGCCACGCGGCGGTGGGGGCAAAGAGGTCGCGCCCGTCGAAGGTCGTGCCCACGCGGGACCGAGCCTCGAGGAGGTCGGGTGCGATCCGGAAAGCTCGCGGACCGCCCAGGGCATTGGCGAGGGGCATCAGCACGCCATTGTCGGGACCCACCAGCGTCGAACCGTCCGCGCACTCGATCACGATGGGAGCGCGCCGTCCGCCCACCCCCGGGTCGATCACCGCGACGTGCACGGTACCCGCGGGGAATCCGACCGCCATGGCCCGGAACAGGAACGCCGCTTCCCCGATCGCGTGCGGTCGCAGGTCGTGGGCCAGGTCCACGACGTTCCCGGGCAAGAGCCGGTGGGCGAGGATCGCCTTCATCTGGGCCGCGTAGGCGGACCCGATGTCGCTGGTGAGCGTGATCAGCCGAGGTCCCGCGCGTCGTCGCATCGTGGCCGATCCCTCGGGCCGACCCGAGGCGACCCGCCTACGACTTCATGATCGCGAGCAGGAAGATCCCGACCGCGACCAGGGCGCCGATGACCGCCGCGACGATGACGAGGAACGACTCCCAGAGGAGCGCTCCGAGCTGGTCGGATTGGCCCCCGAACGTTCCGCTGTGGTAGAAGTACCCGGCGAGGATGCCGACCACGAGGCCGACGACGAGCAGCGCCACGCCGATCGTGCGGCTCTTGCCGCTACCGAAGTAGGCCGTGAAGATACCCGCGAGGATGAGGAACAGTCCGAAGACGAGCAGCAGGATCGTCAGGAACTGCCAGCCGCCGATTGCCACCGTGGACCCCACTACATCGAACATTGCGTACCTTTCAGAACTTGATGCCGGTGAGGGTTTTGGTGTCGATGACGCCCGGAACCGACCGGATCTTGTCGACGACCAGCTGGCCGAGCGCGTTGAAGTCCTCGGCCTCGACCTTCGCGATGAGGTCGTACTCGCCGAACAGGGGATGGAGCTCGACGATCCCCTTCACGCGGAGGAGTTCGGTGTACACCTCGTGCTCCTTCGCGGGCGCCGTGCTGATGAGGACAAACCCGATGGCCAAGCTCGAAACACCCTCTCGACAGGCCGCGACAACGACCCCCCCTAATAAGCGTTGAGATTCAACCGGATAACGGGGCCGAGGGCGGGGCCAAGGGGTTCCCCCCCGCCACTCCACGGAACGGCGCTTATGTAGGGTTCGGCTAGCGCCCGGCCCGAGCAATGGCGGTCTCGATTCGCACGTGGCCGAGCCGGCTCGATCGCCCGGCCGTGGTTGCTCGCCTTCGTCCCGATCAACGCCGCCACCGCCGGATTCGGGGTGGTCCTACCGCTGCTGATCCTGATTCCCCTCCACGGGAGCTGGTCCGACGTCGCCGTCGCGGCGACGTTGTTCAACCTCGCCGTCATCCTTTCGTCGGTCGTCTGGGGACACCTCGCCGACCGCTACCACGGGCGCCGGGCGTTCCTCGTCCTCAACTACGGCGGCTACGCGGTCCTCTACCTGCTGCTCACCCACGTCGGCTCGCTGCCGCTCCTCGATGTGATCTACACGGGAATCGGACTGATCGCTCCCGCCGGCGCCAATGCGTCCAGTCTCCTCATTCTCGAGAAGTTCCCCGCGGCGGAGCGAGCGACGGCCTTCGCGTCGTTCCAGGAGATGAGCATGCTCGGCTCGGTGGGGGGTCTCCTCATCGGGTACTTCTGGACCATCGCGAACGATTCCCTGCTGTCCCTCCTCTACGTCCTCTCCGCGCTCGCGGTTGTGAGCGCGGTGGCGTTGTGGGTCGGCATCCGGGAGGCTCCTCGGCGCCTCACGAGCGCGAGCGTCGCGAAGCACCCGGAGAGCCTCGCCGCGCGCTTGCACGTCTCGGAGTCCCTCCGGAGTGCGATCCCGTTCTTCCCGAAACTGCCGTCCCGGGCGCGCGCCACGTTCCGGTCGGCTCCCGCGTTGGGTCCGAGAGGAGATGCACCACGAGCTCCCCCTCGTCATGGCGGCGATGTTCCTGTTCAACCTCGCCTCGAATCTGTACAACATCTGTACATCCCGTACCTTTACTCGGTCGGTCTCGGGGTCGCGGCGATCTTCCTGGTGAACTTCTCGAACAACGTGGCCCAGATCCTCCTCTTCCCGCTATCGGGCCGGCTCGCCAACCGGGTGGGACCGGACGCGCTCGTCCGATGGTCCACCTACGTGCGGAGCCTCGGGTACCTCGCGACCGCGGGGTTCACCTTCGTCGTCCTCCTCCACGGCGCCGCGTTCACGGCGAACCTGATCGCCTTCGGCATCCTCGGAGGGGCGATCGCGGTCTACACGACCGCGAGCTCGCTGATCCTCTTCCGGGGACTCGAGGGTCGGGACGCGGGGGGTTTGCTCGGGGTCAACAGTTCTCTCGGAGGGGTCGCCGCCGTCCTCGGGGCAGCCATCGCCGGAGTGCTCTCCGTCTTCGGGAGTTACCGGCTGGTGTTCCTCGTCGCGGCGGGCTCGCTCCTCGTCTCCGTGCCACTGTGGACCGCGGCGGGGGTCGCGTACTACCGTCGAAAACACCTCGGGGCGACAGGCGAGCGCGGCGTAGGGGAGACGTCCGGGCCGTCCGGCCCCCCGTCGGACGCCGCGGCGAGCGCGAAACCCCATTAACCTAGGGACCTCTCACCGCCCCGGGGGAGAACACCGTGGTGGAAGCGCCCGGATTCAAGCGGGGCCTCGAGGACGTGGTCGCGCTCGAATCCCGGATTTGCTTCATCGACGGGCACCGAGGCCGCCTCCTTTACCAGGGATACGACATCCGCGACCTCGCGGCTCACTCGACGTTCGAGGAGGTCGCCTACCTTCTCTGGTACGGCCGCCTACCGACCGCCGGGCAGCTCGCTGACCTCCGTCAGCGATTCGGGAGCCTGCGCACCCTTCCCGCGCCCCTCGTCGAGCAGATCCAATCGATGCCCGTCGAGAGCAACACGATGGACCTGCTGCGTACCGCGGTCAGCGCGCTCGCCCTCTTCGAACCCGAGGAGACCAAGCCCGGCGCGAGTTCGATCGGCGGGGCCCAGCGCCTCACGGCCTCGCTCCCGACCATCATCGGGACGTTCCATCGTCGGCGGCCGGCCTTCCCCCGATGCGCGCGCGACCCGAACTGTCCCAGGCGGCTTATCTCGTCTACGCTCTCGTCGACCGCGACCCGACCGAGCTCGAGGCGCGCGCGATCGACGTGGCGTTGCTCCTTCAGGCGGACCACGAACTGGCCGCCTCGACGTTCGCCGCCCGCGTCACGGCATCGACGCTCTCGGACCTCTATAGCGCGGTGACGAGCGCGATCGGCACCCTGAAGGGTCCCTTGCACGGGGGGGCCAACGAACGGGTCATGGAGATGCTCGACGAGATCGGAACGCCCGAGCTCGCCGAGACGGTGATCAAGGGGAAACTCTCCCGGCACGATCGGGTCATGGGATTCGGCCACCGCGTCTACAAGGTCGAGGACCCCCGCGCCACGATCCTACGGGAGTGGTCGCGAAAGCTCGGGGAAGCGAAGGGGAACATGCGGTACTACGACCTCTTGCGGAAGGTCGAGGAGGTGGTGCACCGCGAGAAGGGGCTCTACCCGAACGTCGACCTCTACTCCGGTTCGATCTACTCCCTCCTCGGCATCTCTCCCGACGTGTTCACCCCGATCTTCGCCTCGAGCCGTGTCGCGGGGTGGACCGCCCATGTCCTCGAGGAGTACCAGGACCTCCGGCTCATCCGCCCGACCGCGAAGTACATCGGCGCGATGGACCTCACCTACGTGCCGATCGAGGCCCGCGGCGGGTAGCTCGACCGGTCGCGTTCGCGCGCGGCGCGTCGGACACGGACGACGCTCATGAGCGGGAAGCGCAGGTCCGGCCGATGGACCAGGCGGGCCACGACTTCTTCGGGGCCGTCGCGGAGCCGCACGGTGACGTCGACCATCTCGGGCGTCAGGTAGCGGTACGCGAACCGTCCGCGCCCGACGGGCCGCCACGTCGCGGGTCGATCGACGCCCGAACCTCGACGCACGTACGGTTGGAGGGCGACCGCACGCTCGATCGTCCGGGCGATCCCCGCCGCCGTGCGGGGGGAGACCGGGATCCCGAGGTACTGGTGGAACACGCCCCCCAGCTTCACGCCCGCCTCGAAGAGAAGGGCCTCCCGTCGGGAGAGCGGGGCGTGGTGGATCCGCGTCGAACTCGGCATGACCTAGCTCGTGGGGGCCGAGGAGGGCCGTCGGTCGACGGTGAACGGACCGAGGAGATAGTAGCATGCGACCCCGACGAGCATCGAATAGGAGGCGCCCAGCGCGACGAGGAACAGGAGAGAGCCAGACCCCGGCTGGAACTGGAGGATCAGCAGCGCGACCGCCGCGGCCACCCCCGTCACGGCCATCGGAGCCCGCAGGACCGACCCCCGCCGGACCTTGGGGTACGGGATCGGCACGACCATCAGGACGGCGATGACCGCCGTCCCGATCAGCACGGCGACCGGTTGGACGCTCTGGAACGCCGGGGTGTCGTGGAAGAGGAGCGCGACGATGAGGGCGAGCGCGGCCTGGGGGGTCGGGACCCCGAGGAAGTACGAGTGCTGGAAACCTCGGGCGGTGAAGTAGACCAGCCGACCGACCGCGGCCGCGAAGTATGCCGCCGCCAGCCCCAACGCGACCGTCTCCCACGGAGCCCACAGTGGCTTATTCGCGGTGTGCACGGCGATGAGGAACGCCGGGGCGAGGCCGAACGTGATCGCGTCGGCGACCGAGTCCGCGTACCGCCCGAAGGCGCTCGGGGGGAGCGTGCTGCGTCGAGAGAGGATCCCGTCGAGGCCGTCGAACCCGATGGCTGCGGCCACGAGAAGCATCGCCCAGAGCTTGTTGCCGGCGAGGACGTAGAGGATCGCGCCGATCCCGAGGAGGGCGTTCGCGAGGGTCGCGAGGTTGGCGCCAACGCGCCAGCGGTCGGTCACGACGCCTCCCGCGCGATCGTGCTCTCGCCGGCACGCACCCGGTCCCCGACGTTCACGGCCGGCGTGACGCGCCCGACCGGCACGAGCACGTCCGACCCGGGAGCCGAGGATGATCATGCCGAACCGGTCCCCTTTCCGGCCTTCGCTGCCGGGGTGGACGAACGAGACCAGTCGGCGGGCCACGACCCCGGTCATCTGAACGACCTCGACCGGCCCGAGCGCGGTCGAAAGCAGGTACGACCGCTGCACGTTGTGGTCGGCATCCGCGCGATACGCAGGGCGGTAGCCGCTACCCGTCGTGCGGATCGCTTCCACCCGCCCGTCGAGGGGAAGCCGGTTGACGTGGACGTCCGTGACGTTCATGAAGACCGAGATCCGCCATCGGTCTCCCTCGCGGTCGACGGCCCGCACCCGTCCGTCCGCCGACGAGACCACTCCCGTCCCCGGGGTGCGCTCGGGGTCGCGAAAGAACACCGCAAGGAACAGCCAGAGCGCCGCGACCACCACGAGCGCGGCGGCCGCCGCCCACCGGTCGGGGACAACCCCGAGCGCGACGAGCGCCGCGACCAGGAGGAGGACGATTCCCACCGCCCCGAGCGGTCGGCCGGCGCCGGGGGCGAACACGCGCGGCTATCCGGTGAGGACGATCTCGATGTTGACGCCGTCGGGCACCTGGATCCGCATGACCTGGCGGAGGGCCCGCTCGTCGGCGTCGATGTCGATCAGCCGCTTGTGGATCCGCATCTCCCAGTGGTCGATGGTGCTCGTCCCCCCGCCGTCCGGGCCCTTGCGGACCGGGACCTTGAGCTTCTTGGTCGGGAGGGGGATCGGTCCGGCGATCGAGACCCCGGTTTTCGTCGAGATCTCCCGAATCAGCTTGCAGATCGAGTCGACCTTGTGGGAGTCCGTGCCGCTCAAGGAGATTCGGGCTTTCTGCATCGATAGCCCATCCCCTCGGTCGAGCGTTCCGGGCGGCGCTACTGCTCGCGCTTCTTGATGTCGATGACGACGCCCGCCGCGACGGTCTGTCCCATGTCCCGGACGGCGAACCGGCCGAGTTGGGGGAACTCTTTGTACTTCTCGATGACCAGCGGGCGCTTCGGCGTGATCACGACGACCGCCGCGTCCCCGGTCTTCAAGGTCGTAGGGTTCTCCTCGGCGACCTGGCCGGTCTTGGGGTCGAGGCGCTTCAGGATCTGGGTGAACTCGCACGCGACCTGAGCCGTGTGCGCGTGGAAGACCGGCGTGTAGCCGACCGTGAGCACGCTCGGGTGGTTCAGGACCTGGATGTTGGCCGTGAAGCTCTCGGCCACCGTCGGCGGGTTCGAGACCGGCCCGGCGACGTCGCCGCGCCGGATGTCGTTCTTGTCGATGCCGCGGACGTTGAATCCGACGTTGTCGCCCGGCTCGGCCTGCGTCACCGCCTCGTGGTGCATCTCGATCGACTTCACTTCGCCCGACTTCCCGCTCGGCAGGAAGATGATCTTCTCGCCGACCTTGAGGGTCCCGGTCTCGACGCGGCCGACCGGGACGGTGCCGATCCCCGTGATCGTGTAGACGTCCTGGACGGGGAGGCGGAGGGGTTTGCCCGTCGCCTTCTCGGGGACCTTCAAATTGTCGAGGGCCGCGAGGAGGGTCGGCCCCTTGAACCAGGGCATGTTGGGGCTCGCCTTGTTGATGTTGTCGTCCTTGAACGCCGAGATGGGGAGGAAGACGACCTGGTCGGCGACCTTGTACCCGACGTTCTTGAGGAGCTTCGTGAGCTCTTCCTTGACCGCGTCGTACTTCGCCTCGGAGAAATTGACCTCCTGGCGGTCCATCTTGTTGATCGCGCAGATCAGCTGGTTGACCCCGAGCGTCCGGGCAAGGAAGATGTGCTCCCGGGTCTGTTCCTGGACCCCTTCGGCCGCGGAGACCACGAGCACGCCGGCGTCGGCCTGGCTCGTCCCCGTGATCATGTTCTTGACGAAATCACGGTGGCCGGGGGCGTCGATGATGGTGAAGTAGTACTTCTGGGTGTCAAAGCGGCGGTGGGCGATGTCAATCGTGACGCCGCGCTCGCGTTCCTCCTTGAGGTCATCCATGACCCAGGCGAACTCGAACGTCGCCTTGCCCTTCGCTTCGGCCTCGGCGCGGAACTTGTCGATCTCTTCCTGGCGGATGACGCCGGTATCGAGCAGCAGGCGACCAACGGTCGTCGACTTGCCGTGGTCGACGTGGCCGATGAAGACGATGTTGAGGTGGGGCTTCTGTGCCATAGCGGTGGGCTCCGGGCGCGCCCAAAAGGTACCCCTATATAGGCATTGTCTCGCGCTTCTCCGAGAGAGAACGCGACGCGGGGGCCGGAGGGTCGTGGGACCCCCGCGCAACCCTTAGCTCCGGCGCGCTCCCCCGCACAGGAGGGTTAGGTTGGGGGGCGTGACTCCGACCCGGGTTCGCTTGGGTCCGCGAATGCGCTGGCCGCCCCCGGTTTCGGCCCGGGTCGAATGGGCATGGCTCCAGGGGCTGCCGCTGCGACGACGGCGACTTCGCCGCCTTCTATCCATGATGAAAGGCCGGACCCCAACGGCCGGGACGCTGGTCGACGTGGGGGGAGGGACGGGGGTAGGGACCCAGGAAGCGACGCGAACGGCGCCCGCCGGCGCCTATGCCCGGTGCGTCGTGCTCGACCCGCAACGCGGGATGCTCGTTCGCGGGTCACGAAAACGGAGGGATGGCCCTGCCCTCGAATGGGTCCGAGGGACCGGGAGCCGCCTCCCGCTCTCAGACGGCTCGGTCGACCTCGTCCTCTCCTTCGGTGTCCTCTGCTGCATGGATGGGTCGGATGTACCGAGTGCCGTGGCCGAGATCTACCGGGTGACGCGGCCCGCCGGACACTGCTTGCTCGGGATCCCAAAGGGATGGGCGCGCTTCACCGACCCGCTGTTTCGGACCGCGGGCTTTCACCCCATCCTCCAACAACGTCCGGGGCGGGTTCTCTACCAGCGGCCGGCGCCGAACGCGATCGCTCCGCTCGAGCCCGCCGCGGGCCGTCTCAGCCCGCCGGGGTGAGCGTGATCTCGTTCCCGTCCGGGTCCTCGACCGCGGCCCAGAAGCCCCACTCTTCCTTCGTGGGGGGCGTGCTGAACTTGACCCCGTTCGCCGCCAATAGAGCGCACGCCGCCTCAAATTTTCCCGGCAGATGGAGGTTGATTCCCGTGTTGCCCTTCTCGAGGGGGACCGTCGCATCGTATTCCGAAGTCTGGCACAAGTGGAGCACGCCGGCTTGTCCCTTCCGCCCGACGGTCACCCAGTGGTCCATTTTGGCGATCGCATCGAGACCGAGCTTCTTCGTGTACCACTCCAACGACTTCTTGCGGTCGGAGACGACCACCGCGACGCTGGAGAACGTGGCTTTCGGCAGCTTCGAGACCTTCTTTCTTGCAGGCATTGTTGGGGCACCCGACCGGAGGAGACCCGGGGAGATATTCAACGGGCACTGAGGGGGGCGCGGAACAGTCCGAGAGAACCCGTCCGGCGCCCCCCGACCGTCCCTCCTCGAGCGGACGGTCGAAACCGATTTAGCGGTGGAGAGGGTCGCTCGGCCCCACCGTTCTTCAAGGCCTGCTTGGGTGGCGTATCTCCGCCCGGAGCAAGCGGCGGGAAAAGAGGAAGACCATGCTCTGCGAAATGTGCGGCAAGGACGTCGAGTTGACGAGTCGCGTGCGGATCGAGGGTTCGGTCCTCAACCTCTGCCCGGAGTGCGCTCGATTCGGCAAGGCCATCGACCCTCCCCCCGCCCCCGCTCTGGTTCCCGTCGGACAGCGCCGCACCGCGTACTCGGGGGGCGCGTCGCGCGTCGGGGGGGGCGGTCGAACGATGCAGGAGCGCGACCTCTACCAGGAGATCGGCGAGATGGAGCTCGCCCCGGATTGGGCCAAACGGATCCGCGTCGCGCGGGAGGCACGCCACTGGACCCCCGAGGAATTCGGCAAGAAGCTGAACGAGAAAAAGTCGGTCGTCCTCAAGATCGAGGCCGGGAGCTTCCGCCCTTCCGACGAACTCGTCCGACGGGTCGAACGGCTCCTGAAGGTCCGGCTCCGGGCGGACCCCGCCGCTCCCGGGTGAGCCGCCCGTCGCCGCTCAGCGAGGCGCCCGTCCGCCTCAGGCCGGTCCGCCCCGGAGCAAGAACTCCAGGATCGCCTTCTGCGCGTGGAGGCGATTCTCCGCCTGGTCCCACGCCGCGGAATGGGGCCCGTCCAGGACCTCGTCGGTGATCTCCAACCCCCGATGGGCGGGCAGGTCGTGGAGCACGAACGCGCCCGGAGCCGCCAACGCGAGCAGTCCCGCGTTAATCTGGAACCCTTGGAACGCCGCTTCCCGCTCCGCTCGCTCCGATTCCTCCCCCATAGAGACCCACACGTCCGTGTAGAGCGCGTTCGCCCCGCGGGCGGCCTCGCGCGGCTCGGTGGTGAATTCGATCTTGGCGCCGGACCGTTGCGCGAGATCCTCGGCGGCAGCCACGACCTCGGGCTGGGGCCCGTACTTCGCCGGTATCGCCGCGGTGATGTCCAGCCCGACCGCGGCCGCGCCGAGGAGCAGCGATTGGAGAACGTTGTTCCCGTCCCCCACCCAACCGATCCGCTTGCCCCCGGAACCGACCTTTCCAACGTTCCTGCATCGTCAGCAGGTCCGCCACGACCTGACAGGGGTGCTCTACGTCGTCGAGGGCATTGATGACGGGGATTGTCGTCCAACGAGCGAGCTCCAACATGTCGGCGTGCCGGAACGCCCGGTAGGTGAGTGCGTCGCAGTACCGCGAGAGGACGCGGGCGGTGTCAGCGATCGTTTCGCCTTTTCCGAGATGGATATCCTGGTTCGAAAGGAAGATCGCGTGTCCCCCGAGGTCGTTGATCCCGACCTCGAAGGACGTGCGCGTCCGGGTGGACGGCTTCTCGAAGATCATCCCGAGGTTCTTTCCGGGGAGGGTGGCGCGAACGATTCCCCGGTGTCGCTCGCTCTTGAGCCGCGCGGCTCGGGCGAGGAGCGCGGGGAGGTCCCCGGCTGATGTCGCTGATGGAAAGGACGTCCTTCTTCGCCGGAGGTACGGGCCATCGCGACGCCGCAGCCGACGACGGGCCTAAAGCATTCCGCGGAGACGAGAGCTGAGAGCGCAGGGGCTTAAGAACCGGCCCCGGATGGCCCGACCGAGGGAACCATCGTGCCAGCCCGCTCCAAGGGAAAGTCGAAGTCCCCGAACGCCGCGCGCTCCGCCATCTCCGCCGTACCGAGCGGTCACCCCGGCCACACGGGCGCGGAAGGTCTACATGGTCACCGGCGGCGTCACGAAATTCGCGAAGGCGCATCCGGCCATGGACTTCCGCCTGATGGTCAAGCGCGCCTACGACTACGCCCTCAAGGGGATCCCGAACCTCACCGCCGACCGCATCGACGGCACGAGGATCTCGTACTTCTCCGACCACTTCACGCGCCAGTTGAAGGCGGCGAGCATGGTCCAGGACTACCTCGGTTTGAATCCGAAGGGGGCGGTCCGCATCGAATGGGGGGGTGCGACCGGCGGCGAATGCTTCCAGGCGGCCTACGAGGCGATCGCGAGCGGCCGCATGGACGTCTGCCTCGGGGCCGGCTTCGAGACGATGAGCCGGGTCGCGACCTGGAAAGGCAACGAGTTCATCGCCCTCGCGTCGGACACGAACTTCGATTTCCCGATCGGTGGATTCTATACCGGCTATTACGCGCTCATGGTCGTCCGCCACATCTACGAGTACCTGCGGCGGGGAAAGTTCGCCGCGGTGAAGGATGAGCGCGAGGCGCAGCGGCTCGCGATCGCGGAAGGATGCCGTATCATGAGCCTCGTCTCCGTGAAGAACCATCGGAACGCGCTCCACAACCCCTACGCCCAATATCCGAAGCGCCTGACGGTCGACGACGTCCTCAAGTCGGAGATGATCAGCTACCCGCTCACGCGCGAGCAGATCTGCACGATGAGCGACGGGGCGGCGGTCGTCCTCCTGTGCGACGAGGAGCGCGCGAAGGAGTTCACGGACAAGCCGGTGCGCGTCATCGGGGTCGGCACCGGGACGGACACGATGCGGCTCGCGGACCGGCCTTTCGGAAAGGTCCCGTTGATGCCCCACGAGAAGGCGAGCGACTATGACGAGCTCGCCTACCCGGGCGTCCACTCGTTCCGGGCCGGTCGGGCGGCCGGCCTCGAAGCCTACCGGATGGCCGGGGTCACGGACGCCAATACTCAGCTCGATTTCATCGAGCTCCACGACGCCTACGCCTCGAGCGAGATCCAGACGTACGAGGACCTCGGCCTCTGCCGGTACGGCGAGGGGTACGGGTTCGTGGAGAAGGGCGACCCGTTCCTCGAGGGGATCGACTACGGCTTCCCGACGCCCCGGGCCGGCGCGATCCCCGTCAATCCGTCGGGGGGCTCATCGCGTGCGGCCATCCCGTGGGAGCGACCGGTCTGATGCAAGCGGTCTTCGCGTTCTGGCAGCTCCAGGGCACGATCGCGAAGCACTTCGGGGACTCCACCCTCCAGGTGCCCGCGGCACGCCGCGGGGCGATCCACAGCCACGCCGGGACGGGCTCGGCCGTGACGGTGTCGATCCTCGAGCGGGGGTTCCGATGAGGGCGCGTCCCCCGGCGTTCGAGAAGTTCCGTGACGTCCAAGCCGAGCTCGAGCGGAGCGGCGCCGCGATCTTCCGGGACGCGGGGGGCGTGGAGAGCCTGGTCATCCACTATCCGTACTCGGTCAACTACATCCACAGCTATGCCGAGGATTCCCCGTTCTTCCTCGCGCTCGCCGAAGGTCGCCTCCGGGGTTCCCGGTGCCGGCGACCGAAATGCCGGTACGTCTACGCCACCCCGCGCGGCCACTGCATGGTGTGCGGGGCTCCCACCGAATGGGTCGACCTTCCGACCGTGGGCCGGGTCCATTCGTGGACGACCTGCCACTTTGGCAGCGAGGCGTTCCTGAAGGAGACGCCGTACAACCTCGCGCTGGTAGAGTTCGAGGGGGTCGGGAGCCTCCTGCTCGTCCGGTTGAAGGAGGCCGTCGAGTCCGACCTCTACGTCGGCATGCCGGTCCAGGCCGTGTTCGACCCGAACCCCAAGTACTCGATCACCGACATCTGGTTCGTGCCGCGCAAATAGAGGAGGACCGTCATCGGCGGGGCGCCGTCGACGACCGTCCCTAAGCCGCCGCGACGAGTCCGACCAGTTCGAGGACGTCCGCGTGGCCCCGGCCGAACTCCTTGCGCGAAGTTCGACCGACGTCGACCAGTTGGAGCTCCTTCCAGGCCGACGCGCGAAGCGGCCGGTCCTTCGGCCAAGGGATCTCATAGACGAAATGCAGGTCCCAGTGAGGGTCCTTGCCCTCCATCCCTGGTCGCGAGTAGGCTTCCGAGAAAACGTGGGGCGCGGAGAGCTCCGGGAGCTCCATTCCGAGCTGCTCGCGAGCCACCCG
Organism: uncultured Thermoplasmata archaeon; assembly: GCA_963749205.1. Classification (GTDB taxonomy): domain Archaea; phylum Thermoplasmatota; class Thermoplasmata; order Lutacidiplasmatales; family UBA184; genus Lutacidiplasma. The sequence continues at coordinate 35,058 of CAVVLW010000004.1, forward strand.
GCGCGCGCCCTCATCGGGGGATTCGAAGAGCAGCAGCTGGCTCGCGGGGAGGATCCAACGGCTCAACAGCCGTCCGATCCGGTCCGGCCCGAGGGCGGAGAGGTCGTTCCACGGCGCGGAGGGGTCGACCTTCCCGAGCAGGACCTGACCGGGGTGGTCCGGCGGCCGTAGGACGAGGAAGACGTTGAGACACATTCCGTCGTTCGGCACCACCCACACGTCGGGAGAGTCGGGCACACTTCCCCGTCGAAGGCGAGCGAACTGTCGCGCCATGGCCTTCGACCGAGGATGCTCGCCATCATCAAGCCTTCCGGGAGGCCGTGACCAGTTTCGGGAAAGCGGGGGAGCAGAAACCCAGAAGGTCCTCTATCGAGGACCTTCCAGGGAGGAAGAGGTTCGCCCGAGATCCCCTGACGCGCTGAGTTCTAGGCCGGTCCCTGCGGGGGAGGCGGCATAGGTTGATTCTGCGGCGGTGGGGGTGCCATGCCGGGCTGCTGGGGAGGCATCCAACCGGGCTGCATCGGCGCAGCAGCACCGGTGGCGGGGCCCTTCTTCTTGCGCATCACGACCAGCAGGACCACGACGATGACCACCGCGAGGACGATGACCCCGATGATCGCGTACAGGACCGCGCCGCTGAAGAAGTTCGACGAGCTACCCGGCGTGACCGTGCATCCCGTAGGCCCGCACGAACCGCTGCCCCCACCGTTGTAATCCGTCCCGAGCCAGCTGTACGACCCCGACGTGACCGTGCCGTAGAGAGCGAACACGTCGATCGCGAAACTGGTGTCCGGTCCGACGACCGCGGTCTCGATGCTGAAAGTCAGGGTCGCACCACCGTTCGAGAGGGTGAGGATCATCGCGCCGTACGAAAATCCGCCCACGAGGGAATACCACACACCGGCCGTGGTATTGTTCGTGAACTCCACGTACGCGGTCGCGTTGGACTCGGCAGTCCCGCCGAAATAGATCAAGTACAGATAATCGCTGCTCGTCAGATCGATGGTACCTGCGACCGTGAAGCTCGCCGTAAGGTTCGACCCCGAAGTGTAGCTCGAGCTGACCGACGTCAGGCCGACGCTCGTGTTCGAGGTGTTTGACGTCCGAGAATAGGATAGGTTGTACCCGCTCCCACTCGCCGCGACCGTGCCACTCAGGACCAGGTACGAGCACCACCGCCACGACGGCGGAGAGTCCCAGGACCTTCCATTTCCCGCTCATTTCGCATTTCTCCTTTGTTCTGCTTCGACCCCCCCTCGCCTCGGTGGACCGCAACGACCCGGCGGGGCGCTAGGTCGGGGTCCAGTGGGTACGCGGGGGGACGAAATTCGGCGCTACAAGGGGGGAGGGGTTAATGGACCTTCCGTCACTCGGTGGCGGGCGCTGGGACGTGGTGCCACTCCCGCTGGGGACGTTGAGGCGCTTTCCGAGGTTTCAGTCCCAATCATTAGGATGCCTCAGCCGATGAGGGGGAATGCCGCGGGCCGGGCTTGAACCGGCGGCTTCAAGATCTTCAGTCTTGCACTCTCCCAAACTGAGTTACCGCGGCACCGAGTGGCGAGGGGGATGTCCCGGGTATTAATGGTCTGTGTGCGAAGCTCCCCGAATCCCGACCGGGAACTGCTCCCCGCTCATGAAGGGATCTCCGAAAGCAGATACTCGGGGAGCAGAAGTCGGGCGCGTTCGACCTCCGAGCGCTCGATCGCGCGCCAGGAGGTCTGCAGCGTACCGCACGGCTTACCGTCTGAGGTCTCGGTCACCGCGAGGATCGTACGGGTCGGGCCCTCACTTGGGCCGAATCGAGCGCGTGCAATGTGAGGGCGCCCCACCCGCGGCAGGCGCTGATGGGCGTAGGTCCCCGGCCCGGTGCTGACCATCAGTCGGCCTCCTAGGGTGAGGGCGGTCCAGTACGATACTTCGTACAGGACCGTGAAGTGGAGTCCCGCGTGGAAGATCCCCGGCCATCCGATCTCGTCGGGCTGGGGCGTGAACGTGGTCCGGAGTTCCTCGACTCCGTCCGACCCGACCTCCTTCGTGAACTGGAGTCTCAATCCCCGCGGGTGGGTGGGACCACAACCAAAGCACGGGTTTTCCGGTGGGTTTTCGAGCGCGACCATGGCGACCCAAGCCGAGGCCCTTCTTGCGGTTTCGGCCCGGGTCCGATTTCCTCCCCGGTCGAACGCGCGCGCCCACGTTCAAGGGACGGTTTCCTCGGCGGTGGCGGGGGAGACTTATCTAGGCGACCCGACCTCTTCGGGTCGTGGCGAAGCTCCGAACCCTGGTCGTCGCGGAGAAGTTCAACACCGCGCTGAGGATCGCGGTGGTCCTCTCCGACGGCCGCATGAAGCGGTCCCGGATCGAAGGGACCAACGTCTTCGAGTTCGACCGCCCCGAAGGTCCGTACGCCGTCGTGGGACTTCGCGGCCACATCGTGGAGCTGGACTACCCTCCCGAGCTGAAAGAATGGACCCTCGCGGGCCTGCCTAGGCTCCTCGAGACTCCTCCCCTCAAGCGGGTCACGGAGACGGGGATCGTCACCGCGCTCCAATCTATCGTCCGGGGATATGACCGAGTGATCATCGCCACGGACTTCGACCGCGAGGGAGAACTAATCGGCCAGGAGTGTCTCGAGCTGCTTCAGAAGGTCCATCCGAAGATCAAGGTCGAACGGGCGCGGTACAGCGCGCTCACTCGGGACGAGATCGAGCGGAGCTTCACGCACCTGCAGACCCTCGATACCGCCCTCGCGGAGGCGGCGGCCGCGCGGCAGGAGATCGACCTCGTCTGGGGGGCCCTCCTGACCCGTTATCTCTCGCTGACGGCCCAGCAGCGGGGACGCGGCTTCCTCTCCGTCGGGCGAGTGCAGACCCCTACGCTCGCCCTCCTCGTCGAACGCGACCAGGCGATCAAGGAGTTCGTCCCGACGCCGTTCTGGGAGATCGCGGCCGACGGCGACAAGGGCGGCGAAGCGTTCCGCCTCCGGCACACGCACGGGATCTGGGAAGACAAGTCGGAGGCCGAGGCGGTCTTCCGGCGGCTCGAGGGCGCCTCGACCGGGGTCGTGACGGAGTTCAAGGAGGAGGAGACACGCCGTCGTCCCCCGGTTCCTTTCTCGACGACGCTCTTCGTCGCCGAGGCGACACGCCAGGGACTCGGCGCATCGACCGTGATGCGGATCGCCGAGGACCTCTACACTCAGGGACTGATCAGCTATCCCCGAACCGACAACACGGTCTACCCGCGGGGCCTCGGACTTCGGACCCTCGTCGAAAAATTCAAGGAGGGACCGTTCGCCGAAGCGGCGGAGTTCGTGCTGCAGCAACCGAGCTTCCGCCCGACGCGCGGTCGCACCGAGACCACGGACCACCCTCCGATCTACCCGACCGGGGTCGTCGACCCGAAGAAGCTGCGCCCCGACCACGCCAAGGTCTACGAGCTCGTGGTCCGTCGCTTCCTCGCGACCCTCTCGCCGGACGCGGTCGGGATCGCCCGCATCGCGGCCGTCGAGATCGGGGGCGAGCCGTTCGAAGGAAAAGGACAGCGTCTCCTCGACCCGGATGGTACCGCGTGTATCCGTACTCCCAACCGGAGCAGTCGCCGATGCCCGTCCTCACCGTCGGCGAGACCGTCGCGATCCCGAAGGTGGAGCTGCTCGAGGACCAGACGAAGCCCCCGCGTCGGTACACGCAAGGGTCACTGATCCAGGAGATGGAGCGCCTTGGGCTCGGGACGAAGAGCACCCGGGACGAACGTGCTCCAGAAACTCTTTGACCGGGACTACGTGAACCAGCGCCAACTCGAGCCGACGACGACCGGGATCGCGGTCACCGAGGCGCTGCGTGCCCACGCTCCGGTAATCACCCGGCCCGAGATGACCCACCGCCTCGAAGAGGACATGGAGCTCGTCGCGCAGTCGAAGAAGGCCAAAGCGGACGTGCTCGAGGAGTCCCGCGAGATGCTTCGCGAGGCGCACGCCCTGCTCGCGGCCAACGCGGAAGGGGTGCGGGAGACCCTTACCGGGGCGCTCGACCGCCAGCACTTCGTCGGGCCGTGCCCGAAATGCGGGGGAGCGATGCTCCTGGCCCGAAGTCCGCGAGGTTCGAGGTGGATCCAGTGCGTCAACAACCCGGCTACGTGCACGTCCGACCTACGCGCTACCGGCCGCGGGGTTCATCGAACCCGCACCCGAGTTCCTCTGTGGAACGTGCAAGGTCCCGAGGCTCAAGATCACGTTCCGTGGCCAACGCCCCGACCTTTACTGCGTCAACCCCGAGTGCCCCGAGCATCAGAAGGCGTTCCGGATCGGCACGTGCCCGAGTTGCAAGAGCCCCCTCGATATCCGCTACTCCTTCCTGGGAAAGCGGTTCGTCGGGTGCACCGGCTACCCGACGTGCCGGGTCACCTACCCGCTGCCCCAGCGGGGAAAGCTCGACAAAGACCACCCGCCGTGCCCGGACTGCGGTGCGCCGGTGGTGACCGCGATCGAGGCCGGTCGGCCTCCCTGGACCCTCTGCATCAATCCGGCGTGCCCCACGCGGGTCAAGGAGGCGGAGGCCCGGGCCGAGAAGAAGGCCACGAAGGAGGCCGCGGCCAAGGAGAAGGCTCTGACGGCTCGGAAACCCCGAACGGCGGCGAAATCCCGGTCGAAGTCCCCCGACGGGACGCCGTCCCGCCCGCGCCGCCGAACGACTGAAGACCTCGGAGCCGTCGCCCGCACCGGCGCCCGCCGGCACCGCACCGACCCTGCCGTAGGGAACGGTCGTAAACCGGCCACGATGCGTCGCGTGCCTAAGAGGTCGGCCCCTCCTCCCTCCACCGTCGCCCGTTTCTCGACCTCCCGGCCCGCGTTAAATACCGAGGGCTGGTCGTTCCTCTCGTGCACTCTTCGCGGCGGCTCCTCGAGCTCGATTCTCGCACGTTCGAGCGACGCCTCGCGTCGAATCCCCTCGTAATCGTGCCAATCGGCGCCCTCGAGGCGCATGGTCCGCATCTGCCGCTGGGGGCCGACCAGATCCAGGCCGAGGCGACGGCGCAGGCGTTGGCCGACCGCGTGGACGCGCTGATCGCACCCACCGTACCGTACGGCTCCGCCCCCGGAGCGCGACGGTTTCCTGGAACGGTCTCGCTGACGATGACGCAACTCGAGGGGCATGTCACGGGGGTCCTCTCGGAGCTCGCGCGCTCCGGAGTGCGGCGGGTCCTCGTCCTGTCAGGCCACGCTGAGCGCGGCCACATGGCGGCATTGCGCGAGGCCGCCGACGAAACGATGCGGTCTCACCCGGACGTCCGGATCGTCGTGCTGTCCGACTACGATTTCGTCTACGAGTTGCGGGGCCGGGAATCGCCGGCGACCGACGGACACGCCGGACTCCTCGAGACCTCACGGGTCCTCGCATTGGCACCCGAGACGGTCGGCCCGGAACGCCCCGTGGTTGAGAACCACCGCAGCCCGTTCCTTCCCGGTGCCGCCACGGAAGCGGAATGGCCCGAGAGCGTCATGGGCGACACCCGCCCCGCGTCGGCCGAGCTGGGTCGGCGCGTCCAGGCGCACGTCGTCGACCGCCTGGCCGAGACCGTGGGCGCGCTCCTGCCGTCGTAGGTTCGGAGGGTAGCGTGGCCGGACCGTCCGACGCGATCCGCATCCGCGGCGCCCGTCAGCACAATCTCAAGAACGTCTCGCTCGACCTACCGCGCGGGAAGTTCATCGTCATCACGGGCGTGAGCGGCTCGGGAAAGTCGTCGCTCGCCTTCGATACGCTCTACGCGGAGGGCCAGCGGCGGTACATCGAGAGCCTTTCCTCCTACGCCCGCCAGTTCCTCGGCCAGATGGATAAGCCCAACGTGGACACGATCGACGGTCTCTCGCCGGCGATCGCGATCGAACAACGGACGGGAAGCCGCAACCCTCGCTCGACCGTCGGTACCGTGACGGAGATCTACGACTACCTGCGCCTCCTGTACGCCCGGATCGGGATCCCGCACTGCCCGAACGACGGCCAGGAGATCTCGCCACAATCGGTCGACCGGATCGCGAACGCGGTCTCGGCCCGTGCGAAAGGACAGAAGGTCGACCTGATCGCACCGGTCGTCCGCGCGATGAAGGGTGAGCATCGGGACGTGCTCGACCGCCTGCGGAAGGCGGGGTACCGCCGGTTCGTGCTCGACGGCGTCGAGGTCCGCCTCCCGGGGCCCGAGGTCCGGCTCGAGAAGAACAAGAAGCACACGATCGAGGTGGTCGTCGACAGTTTCGAGGTCGTCCCGGGGGAGGAGAGCCGTCTCGCGGAATCGATCGCGCTCACACGCGACCTGGGGAACGGGCTCGTCACCCTCCGCCTACCGGGCGGCGCCCGCGAGACGTTCTCGAGCCGGCGCGCCTGCCCCGACTGCGGATTCTCTATCGAGGAGCTTACCCCTCGGATGTTCTCGTTCAACAATCCGTTCGGCGCCTGTCCCGAGTGCCTCGGGATCGGAGCGACGCTGCACGCCGACCCCGACCGGATCATCCCGGACAAGGAAAAACCGCTCGCGAAGGCGATCGCGGTGTGGGGTCTCACCCCGGACGCTCGGGGTCTCGCCGACTTCGCCGACCTATTCGGCTACCGGCCCAACCGTCCGGTGCGGGAGTTGTCCGAGAAGGGGTGGAAGGCGATGATGTACGGTTCCGACAAGAGCCTCGGCTGGTCGGTGCGGGGTCCCGGGCATTGGTGGGGCACCGGGTGGCTGCGAGAGGGTCTCGTCGCCGCGGTCGAACGTCGCTGGAAGTCGACGAAGAGCGAAAGTGCGAAGGAGTACTACCTCGGTTTTCTCTCGTTCAAACCGTGCCTCAAGTGCGGCGGAAAGCGCCTCAAGCCCGCGAGCCTCGCCGTCACGGTAGAGGGAAAATCGATCGCCGACGTCGCAGCGTTGACCGTGCTCGATGCGGCGGCGATGTTCCGTCGGCTCACCCTCGCCGAACGGGACGAGCAGATCGTGGGCCAGGTCGTCAAGGAGATCCGGGCCCGAATCGGGTTCCTCGAGAACGTCGGCCTCACGTATATCACGCTCAACCGGGGGTCGGGGACCCTCTCCGGTGGCGAGGCCGAAAGGATCGCGCTCGCGACCCAGATCGGCTCGGGCCTCGTGGGGTACTCTACATCCTGGACGAACCGTCCATCGGCCTCCACCCGCGCGACCACGCACGGCTGCTCGCGACCCTCAAGACGCTGCGCGACCTCGGCAACACGCTCCTCGTCGTCGAGCACGATGAGATGACGATGCGGGAGTCCGACTGGCTCGTCGACCTCGGGCCCGGCGCGGGGGTCCACGGGGGGGAGATCCTCTACTCGGGGCCGCCGGCCCAGATCGACGGGACTCCCCGATCCCTGACGGCACAGTTCCTCTCCGGACGGCGCGCCATCGCGGTGCCGGAACGTTGCGCGCCGCCCGGCCGTCGGTTCCTGACCATCCACGGACCGCGGGAGCACAACCTGAAGGGCGAGGAGGTGCGGATCCCTCTCGGGCTCTTCGTCGCCTTCTCGGGCGTCTCGGGCAGCGGGAAGTCGACCGTGCTCGAGGAGATCCTCTACAAGGCGGTCCGGCGGCACCTGGGGCTCGGTCGCGAGAGTCCGGGGCGGCACGACTACATCGAGGGGATCGACGAGGTCGACCGGGTCCTGCTGATCGACCAGTCGCCGATCGGGCGGACGCCGCGGAGCAACCCCGCGACGTACACCGGCCTCATGACGCCGGTCCGCGAGCTCTACGCGAGCCTGCCGGAGGCGAAGGCGCGGGGATTCGCGCCGGGGAGATTCAGCTTCAACGTCGCCGGCGGCCGGTGCGAGACGTGCGAGGGCGACGGGGTCCTCCGCTACGAGATGCACTTCCTGCCTGACGTCTACGTCGCGTGCGAGGAGTGCGGTGGGAAGCGGTTCAACGGAGAGACCCTCGAGGTGAAATTCAAGGGGAAGACGATCGCTGACGTCCTCGCGATGACCGTCGACGAGGCGTTCGAATTCTTCCAGCACCATCGGCGGATCGAGACCCGTCTTCGCCTGCTGACGGAGGTCGGTCTCGGCTACGTCCACCTCGGGCAGAGCGCCACGACCCTCTCGGGCGGAGAGGCGCAGCGGATCAAGATCGCCTACGAGCTTGCGAAACCACCGACGGGAAAGACACTCTACCTTCTGGACGAGCCGACCACGGGGCTCCATTTCGCGGACGTCGAGCGCCTCCTCGCGGTCCTCTTTCGGCTGCGCTCCGGCGGGAACACGGTCGTGGTCATCGAACACAACGTCGAGGTGCTGAAGTCGGCCGACTGGTTGATCGACCTCGGTCCCGAGGGCGGGGATGCCGGCGGGCACGTGGTGGTCTCCGGAACCCCCGAGGACGTCGCGCGGACCTCGGGCTCTCACACCGGTCGGTTCCTCCGGCCCGTTCTGTCTCCGTCGATGCCGCTATTGCGCACTCCGCGCCGATGAGCGACGAACGTCCGGTCGAACTGCCGGCGTTCGTCCCGGCGAGCCAGCTCGCAGCGGCGACCGGCGAAGGGTTCCGGACCGGGCCCGACTGCCCGGGGGTGTACCTCTTCCGCTCGGCGCAGGGCGACGTCGTCTACGTCGGGAAGGCGCGAAGCCTGCGCCGCCGCGTCCTCGACCACCTGCGGGCACGGATCGAGAAGGACGGTTCGATCCTCGCCGAGAGCGCGAGCGTCGAGTTCGTGCCGACGGCGACCGAGCGCGAGGCGCTCCTGCTCGAAGCGAGCCTCGTCAAGCAGTACCAGCCCCCGTACAATGTGTTGTTGAAGGACGACAAGAGCTACCCGTACCTCGCCGTCACCGCCGGGGAAGAGTTCCCCCGGATCCTTCTCGTGCGTCGGCCCCGCCGCCGGGTCGGCACGCTGCTGTTCGGGCCCTACACGAGCGCGCGCGAGGCACGGGGGGTCGAGCGACTGCTCGGGGACCTGTTCCAGTTGCGGCGGTGCGTTCGCCTCCCGAAGGAGGCGTGCCTGTACTACCATCTCAAGGTCTGCAGCGCACCGTGCATCGGCGCGATCGACCGCGATGCCTACCGCTCACGCATCGACCGGGCGGTCGCGATCCTCCGGGGCCAAGGCGCCGCTCGGTGCGGCCGGAGGTCGAGGACGAGATGCGACGCGCGGCCGGGCGCGAGGAGTTCGAGCGGGCGGCGCTTCTGCGCGACGCGCTCGCCGGCCTCGGCGCGCTCGCCGAGCGCCAATCGGTGCTCGGCCGGGGGACCGCCCGGGCCGACGTCCTCGCGCTCGCCTTTCCGCAGGAGGCGTCGACCCTCCGGGTCGCGGTCGGCCTGCTCCGGGTCGAGGAAGGGGAGGTACGCCAGACCGAGCCGCACCTGGTCACGATCCCGGCCGACGACCTCCCGGAGCCCGGAGAGGTCCTCCGCCAGTTCCTGACCCAGTACTACGGAGGACGGCTCGAGCTTCCCGACCGGATCTATATCGTGGGCCCGCGACCGGCCGGCATCGATGCCACCCTCGACGACCTGTTCGCCGCCCGGGGGACCGAGGTGCAGTTCCGGCCGACCGGGCGATACGCTGCGCTCGGACGTCTCGCCGAACGACTCGCCCGGGCGACCGTCGACCAGGTCACTCCCCGGGCGGCACCGCGCGAGGTCCTGCTCGCTCTCCAGAGCCTGCTCACCCTCCCCACTATCCCGAACCGCATCGAGGGGGTCGACATCTCCATCTTCCAGGGGTCGGAGGCCGTCGGCTCGTTGGTCGTCTTCGAGCGGGGGCTCCCGAAACGCTCCGAGTACCGCCGGTTTCGGATCCGCACGGTCCCCGGGATGAACGACTTCGCGATGGTCGCCGAGGTCGTCCGACGCCGTTACCTCCGACGCGCTCGCGGAATCCGAGGTGCTGCCGGACCTGCTCCTGATCGACGGTGGGGCCGGACAGCTCTCCGCCGCGCTCTCCTCGCTCTCCGCGCTGAATCTCACTGACCGGATCCCCGTGATCGGCCTCGCGAAGCGCGAGGAGGAGGTCTACGTCGCGGACCGCGCGACCCCGCTGAAGCCCAACCCCAATGCGGCACCCATGCTCCTATTGCGGGCGGTCCGGGACGAGGCCCACCGATTCGCGGTGACCTACCACCGGACCCGTCGGCGGATGCGCCTCCGCGAGGAGTTCGACGACGCGGCGGCTCTGCCGCTCCGGCCGAGCGCCGGTCGACTGGCGTTTACGCCGGCGGCTCGGGGGTCGCCGTACGTCGATCCACGTCATGTCCGGCGGTTGGATGTCGTCCTGCCAGAGCGCCCCGATGATCTCGCCGAGGTGATGCGCTTGCTCGATCGTCGCCTGGAGAAACCCGTCCCGCACCGTGTATCGGCCCGGCATCCAGAAGATGTGGGCCGGTCGGCCGAGGGCTCGGGGCGTCAGGCCCTCCACGGTCGCTTCGACTTCCGTCCAGACGCGTTGAGCGTACGCGTCGAACTCCTTCCACGTGCGCGGCTTGCGGCGGGCATCGTGGAACAACGCTTCGATCTCCCGGTCGGAGTTCCGCCCGCGGACGATGTAGACGAGCCAGACCTCCTGGACGTTCAGAACGTGCACGAGCGTCTGGAACAACGACTCGTGACCGATCCCTCGGCGGCGGCTCGCGCCCTTGCCCGGGAGACGGCGGACGCGGCGGACGAACCGCTCGAACACCGCGCGGTTGTATTCGTAGATGGCGCGGGCGTCGCCCGCGGAGAACTCGAGGCGTCGTGCCATGGGCTCGGATGGGCGGGCCGCTTCTTAACCCCGCGCGACGGGGCGAATTCAGCGTCCGTTCGACTTGCGCTCGGGAGCCCCGATGAACGGGAGTCCCTGGACGCGGCGGGCGACCTCAGCGGCGGGGAGCCGACGTAGCTCGCTCTCGGGTTCGAGGATCGCGGCGTCCAGCGCTTCGGGCTGGAACGGGGTCGGCGAACCCTCGGCGACGGCCTGGACGGCGAGCTTGAACGCCGCGTCTTCGTCGAGCTTGTCGGTCAGCTTCTCCTCGAGGAAGTCGGCGACCGCGCGCCGGTTACGGCCGATCGCGTACGCCTTCCAGCCGATCGTGGCGCCGCTCGGGTCGAGCTCGACCAGCCCGGGGGTCCGACCGTTGAACCCGCCGAGCAGGAGGGAGACCGCGAACGGGCGCGTTCCGCCGAACTGGGTGAACTGCTGCAGGAGGGTGCCAAGGGCGTGGCCGAGGACGGTGTACGGGGCGGGCTCGCCGAACGTCAGACGGTGGCGCTGCGCCTCGACCCGCAAGAACTCTACCAGGACCCGGGAGTCGGCGATCAGCCCGGCCGTGACGCAGCCAAGCCCGCTGTCGATGGCGAAGCTCTTCTCGATCGGACCCGGCATCGGCGAGCGAGCTGACCGGGAGATTGCGGAACGCGACGAAGACGATGCCGGTATCGTAGGTCACGGCAACGGCCGTGCCGCCCATCTGGATCGCTTGGAGCGCGTACTCCACCTGGAAGAGCCGACCGTCGGGGAAAAGACGGTGCTCGCGCGGTCGTACGCCATCTGCCCGGGTTGCATCTCCATCGCGAATTTCCTCCGGATTCGGCGGCGGCCAGTCGAGCGGGGGATTTGAACCTGTGCCCCGACCATCCCTCGGTCTCACTTGGTGGCGTCCGGCCACCACCGGAAGGGCGCGAACCCCGCCCGGCGCTCTTCCCTGCAAGCACTTAGACGGCGGCGCGTACGGTCGGAACGCGTCTGCGCGCGCGCTGGTGCCGGGTTACACTGCCTGCGAGTCCGACCGCCCTCTTGATTCCCGCCCGCCGCTCGGGCAACCCTTTTACCGAGAGGGCGACCTCCGTCGGCTCCCATGGAGTCGAGCGGTCTCCACCTGCTTCCGATGGCGTCCAGCTACCGGGGGGAGCTTTCCACGGCGTGTGTGCAGTGCAAGGAGGGTCGCAAGATGGTCCTCTTCGTCACGGGCCTCTGCCGGTTCCGCTGTTTCTACTGCCCCGTTTCGCCCACCCGCAATCAACTGGACGGGATCTACGCGAACGAACGACGGGTCACCTCGGATGCCGACGTCGTCGCCGAGGCCCACGCGATCGGGGCCGCCGGCACGGGCATCACGGGCGGCGACCCCCTCGGCGTCGTCGACCGCGTCGAGCACTACGTGCGACTGCTCAAGGCCGAGTTCGGACCCGAACACAACATTCACCTGTACACCCACGAGCCGAACCCCGAGAAGCTCCGGCGATTGGCCGCCGCGGGGTTGGACGAGTTTCGGCTCCATATCCCGCACTACCTCTGGGGACCCTTGTCGGGCGGCGGGGGGGCGTACCGTGCCGTGCTGGAAGCCGCGCCCGAGTGGGGGGTCCGTCGCGGCGTGGAGATCCCGGTGCTCCCCGAGAAGGAGGCCGAGTTGCGTCGTCTCCTCGTGGCTCTCGACGATATCGGCGTGGACTTTGTCAACTTGAACGAGCTCGAGTTCTCGGAGACGAACGAGGACCAGCTCCACGCGCGCGGGTACCGAGTCGACCCGCGGAACGGCTGGGGCGTGCGCGGGAGCCGGGCGGTCGCCGAGCGCGTCGTGCGAGAGACGCGTCTCTCGGTACCGGTCCACTACTGTTCCTCCCGGTTCAAGGACGGCGTCCAGCTCCGGCAGCGACTCCTCCGTCGGGCGGAACGGACCGCGCCCGCCTTCGCGCACCGGACCTCCGACGGGACCGTAGTCCTCGGGATCGTGGAGGCCAACGGCCGCGGGGATTTCACCCGCTGGAGCTCGCGCGTGGCGAAGCGGGCCCGCCTCGAGAACGAGGATTATCGCGTCGATCCCGAGCGCCGGCGCGTCGAGCTCGACCCTGCGATCTTGCGCCGGGTCGCTCGTCGCCTGCCCTGGCCGGCCTTCGAGGTCGAGGTGTACCCGACCGAGGACGCTCTCGAGGTCGAGCGCAACCCGCTCAACTCATCCGCCCGGGTCAAGACCGGGGCGGTCGTCGGCAGCACGTAGCCCTCATCGCATTCGTGCCCTCCCCAGGTAAGGTAGCGGCGGTCGCCGCGTCGGTGCTTGATCGAGCACGGGCCCCACCCGTTGTCCTCCGCGCCGTACCACATCGGACAATCTCGACAGTGCAGCGGTCCCTTCGCGGTCGGATGCGTCGGGGACGAACGGGAAGTCGTCTCGCTCATCGTGGGGCCCCGGGTCCGAGCAAGAGATCGCGCGCGCGGACCGCGCTCGCCATCAGCTCGGCGACGGTGACCGGACCTACCCCACCGGGGACCGGCGTTAGCGCGGCCGCCCACCCGTCCAGCGATTCTGAGTCGGCGTCGCCCACGGCCCGGACGCCTCCCTTCGCGGAGGGGTCCGGCACGCTCGACAGGCCGACATCCACCACTGATGCCCCTTCCGGCACGACCGAGCGGTCCAGGAGTCCCGGCCGCCCCACGCACGAGAAGATCGTTCGAGCCTCCGCGAGCACCGTAGCGAGGTTCGCGGTGCGGGAATGGGCGACGGTGACGGTCGCATTCATCCCCTCCGCACGCCCCGCGAGGCAGATCGCGAGCGGCAGCCCGACGGTTTCGGAACGACCGACCACGACCACCCGCTCCCCCTCGATGGGAAGTCGATAATGCCGGGCGATAGCGATCGCCGCCTTCGCCACCGCGGGCACGTGGACCGGTCGTTGAGCGACGAGCCGGCCGAGGTTCGCGGTGCCGACTCCATCGACGTCCTTCTCGGGCCGGAGGGCGGAGACCGCCTCCAGGAAATCGAACGGTGAGGGCAGCGGATGCTCCAATAGCACCGCGTGGACCGTCGCGTCACGATCGAGCGCGCGCATCCGGTCGATCAGCTGGGCCGGCCCATCACTCGGGGCAAGCGGTTCTTCTCGAAAATCCACGCCGACCGCCGCGGCTGCCTTGGCCTGTCGTCGGAGGTAGAATCGGAACGGGCTCTCGGTCGCTCGGTGGACGCTGACGAGCGACGGGGCGGCATCCCCGAGGTTCTCCCGACCTCGTTTCGGGTGCGCCCGTCGATGGATTCCGCGACGGGTTTTCCCTCAAGTCGCTCGGTCACGACCGGTGCCCATCGCCGGAGCCCGGGTCGATAGATAACGAGCGACCCTCGGGTACGTCGTCCCATGCTCGAAGAGCGCCGCCGGGAGCCGCCAGGTTACCCCGCGCGCCCCTAAGTGATTTATATGGACCCCCCCATAGTTCCGTCGGCGAACAGCCCGGGCGCACCGGGTCGAGACGCCGACATGGCAGAAGGCGCGGATACACCGTCCAATCAACCACCGGAGGTCGCGCCGGTCGTTCCCCTCGAAGAGTGGGGCCATACCCTCCCGTTCCAATCCACGGCCCAGATTGAGGTTCCGCCGCGCCTGCTGGACCAGGTGATCGGTCAGGACGAGGCGGTCGAGGTCGCGCGGAAGGCCGCTACACAGAAGCGGCACATGATGCTCATCGGCGAGCCCGGGACCGGCAAGAGCATGCTCGCGCGGGCGATGGTCGACTTCCTGCCCAAGGAGCAGCTCCAGGACATCCTCGCCTACCCGAACAACGAGGATTCGAACGAGCCGAAGATCCGCGTCGTTCCCGCGGGCAAGGGCAAAGAGATCGTCGCGGCCCAGAAGCTCGAGGCTGCCCAGAAAAAGGAGCAGCGAACGATCCTGTTCATCGTCATCGCCCTCGTCGTGTTCGCCTTCACCCTCTACATCGTGCTGACCGAGAAGGACCTGACCGCGCTCTTGATCGGGGTCTTCATCGTGATCCTCATCTACGCCATCCTCCGCTTCTCCGGTGGACGGAACGATTCCGGGGTCGGCGTCGCGAAACTGCTCGTCTCGCACTCGCCCGACGACCGCCCGCCGTTCATTGACGCGACCGGGGCCCACGCGGGTGCCCTGCTCGGCGACGTCAAGCACGACCCATTCCAGTCCGGGGGGCTCGAGACGCCGCCCCACGACCGGGTCGAGGTCGGAGCGATCCACCGGGCGAACGGAGGCGTGCTGTTCCTCGACGAGATCAACCTCCTCAAGATCGAAAGCCAGCATTCGCTCCTGACCGCGCTGCAGGAGCGCAAGTTCCCGATCGTCGGCCAGTCCGAACGCTCCGCCGGAGCGATGGTGAAGACCGAGCCGGTCCCGTCGGACTTCGTGCTCGTCGCCGCCGGGAACATCGACAGCGTGCAGACGATGCACCCGGCGCTCCGCTCGCGGATCCGCGGCTACGGCTACGAGCTCTACGTGAAGACGACGATGCCCGACACGAACGAGAATCGGATGAAGCTCGTCCGGTTCGTCGCCCAGGAGATCCTCAAGGACAAGAAGATCCCGCACTTCGACACGGCCGCTGTTCTGGAGGTCGTCCGGGAAGCCCAGCGGCGCTCGGGCCGGTCCGGCCAGCTGACGCTCCGGCTCCGCGAACTGGGCGGACTCGTCCGCGTCGCCGGCGACATCGCGCTCTCGGAGGGGGTTCCGATCGTCCACGCCGAGCAGGTCGTGCGCGCGAAGCGCGCCAGCCGCTCGCTCGAGCAGCAGATCGCGGACCGCTACATCGAACGGCGCAAGGAGTACCGGATGTTCTCGGTCGAGGGCGCGGCCGTGGGCGTCGTGAACGGACTCGCCGCGATCAACGCGCAGACGGGCATGGCCGAGTTCTCCGGGATCGTCCTGCCGATCGTGGCGGAGGTAACGCCCGCCCAGACCCGGGACGGTGGGGTCGTGGTGGCGACGGGAAAGCTCGGCGAGATCGCCCGCGAGGCCGTCCAGAACGTCAGCGCCCTCATCAAGAAGTACACCGGAGAGGACATCTCTCGCTACGACATCCACATCCAGTTCGTCGGGACCTCGGACGGGGTCGAGGGCGACAGCGCGTCGGTCTCGATCGCGACCGCGGTCATCAGCGCCCTCGAAGGCGTCCCCGTCGACCAGTCGGTCGCGATGACGGGCTCCCTCTCGGTGCGGGGCCAGGTGCTCCCGGTCGGTGGAGTCACCGCCAAGGTCGAGGCCGCGGCCGACTCCGGCATCAAGCGCGTCCTGATCCCCGAAGACAACGTGGAAGACCTCGTGCTCGAGTCGCGTTATCGCGGCGTGGTCGAGGTCATCCCGGTCGGAACGCTCCGCGACGTCCTCAAGTACGCGCTGGTCGGGCAAGGCTCCAAGAAGGAGTCGCTGCTCGAGCGGCTCGCTGCGATGGTCCACGCCACGAGCCGCACCGGCGAGGAAGCGCCCGCGGTCCCCACCGTGAACGCGCCAACGCCACCGGGACGGCCGGCGGGGTCGTGAAGAGCACGTTCCGTAGCCCCGCGCACCCGCCCCTCCCGTCCCATCCGTTCTCGCCAGGGTCGGAGGCGGAGGAGGGCGACGAGGACCGGTTCACCAATCGCCCCTGCTATGAGTTCAACCACCAGCTCCTCCCCGCGTGGAACGACAAGCACTGCTCCCACTGCCGCCACTACCTCACCGCCCGGTGCCCTCACATCGACGAGTTCTTGGACGACGTGGAAGATTTGACCCCCGAGTGATATCGGCGGTTTCGTGCGCGGATTGCTCGTCGGACGGTACCAGCCGTTCCATCTGGGCCATCTCGCGGTCGTCCAGGAGGTCCGAGCGTCCCGCGCGGACCAGGAATTGATCCTCGGCGTCGGCAGCGCCCAGGAATCATACACGTGGAAGAACCCGTTCACCTGCGGCGAACGGCTCGAGATGATCGCCCGCGCCCTCGCGGAGCACCACATCGGCGGCGTGATCGCGATCCCACTTCCCGACATCCAGCGGCATGCCCTTTGGGTCCGGTACGTCGAATCGGTCCTGCCGCCGTTCCAGCGCGTCTACACGAACAATCCCCTGACGCGTCTCCTCTTCGAACAGGCCAAGTACCCGGTCGAAAGCCCGACGCTCGTCGACCGAGCTCGGTTGGAGGGCGAAGCGGTGCGGGACCACCTCGCCGACGACCAGGCCTGGACCTCCCTGGTTCCCCCCGCGGTCGCGACCCTCCTTGCCGAGATCCGAGCCCCGGCGCGCCTCGCAATGCTTCGCGAGGGCCAAGGCCGATCCTCCGGAGGGGTCCGGGTGTGACGTCCGAGGCCACCGAATCCGAACCACTGGTCCCTTCGAAACGACCATTCGACCCGATTCCCGCCTGGGTCGGTCCGACGACACGGCTCGTCCACGGCGCCCGTCGGCCCGACTGGAACGCGGGCGCCGTGGTCCCTCCGATCTACCAGACCTCCACCTTCCACTACCCGTCCGAGTATTCGGAGGCCGCGGAGCACGGGAACACCTACCTCTATACCCGGAGCGACAACCCGAGTGTCGACGTGCCGGCGGAACTGATCCGGCAGCTGGAGGGCGGGGAGGCGGTCCGGCTCTTCGGGTCGGGGATGGGAGCGATCACCGCGACCGTCCTCTCCCTCGTGAAGCCGGGCGACGAGATCGTGGCCGTCGGAGGACTCTACGGAGGCACGAGCGACCTATTGTTCGAGCTCCTTCCGAGGTTCGGGGTTCGCGTCCGCTCCGTTTCGGAAGCCGAGGCCCGAGAGCCCGAGGCCGTTCTTGGGAGTCCGTCACGGCTCGTCATCCTCGAGAGCCCGACGAACCCGCTCCTCCACGTTCACGACATCGCCCGATGGGCGGCCGCGTCCGACCGGGTGGGGGCGATCCTGCTGGTGGATAACACCTTCGCGACCCCCATCAACCAGAATCCCCTCGCGCTGGGTGCGGACCTCGTCGTTGAAAGTGCGACCAAGTCGCTCGGCGGGCACTCGGACCTCGTTGCCGGGGTGCTCGTCGGGCCCCGGCGGCTGGTCGGACGGGTCGACGCGAAGTTCTACTTCGGCGCCACGCTCGACCCGTTCGCCGCGTATCTGCTCGGCCGAAGCCTGAAGACCCTCGCGCTCCGCGTGGGGCGGCAGAACGAGAATGGGTCCCGCGTGGCAGACGCGGTACAGGGTCATCCCGCCGTCGCTCGGGTCCACTACCCGGGCAGCGCGAGCGCCGAGGAAGAGGCGATCGCCGCTCGCCAGATGCGCGGCCGCGGGGGGGTCGTGTCGATCTCCCTCCGAGGGGGCCGGGACTCGGTTGACCGTTTCTTGCGGGCGCTCCGGTTCGTCCACGTGGCGTCGAGCCTCGGCGGCGTGGAGAGCCTCGCTTGTGTGCCGAGGTTGACGTCCCACCGTCACCTTTCCGAGGAGGAGCTTCGGGCTGCAGGGATCGATGACGGCCTCGTCCGCCTCGCATTTGGGATCGAGGACTCCGCCGACCTGGTCCGGGACGTGACGGAGGCGCTGGACGCTCTCGAAGCGGCATCGAAGGCGCCACCATTATAGGCCGCCTCCTTTGGTCCGGCCGTTCGCGCCACTGTAGCTCAGTAGGCAGAGCAGCTGATTCGTAATCAGCAGGTCGGGGGTTCAAATCCCTCCAGTGGCTTCGCTCGATCCGCGGCCGATCTGCCATCCCGACCATGGGAAGAATGACGCCGTTCCCGGGCCTCATGGGTTTGGATTGCTTGGAGGGGTGCCCCCGGTGGGCCAGCGCGGCTTCCCGGCTCCGGTCGCGTCCGAGGCGCGCGCACCGACCGGTTACCGCTAGGTTAGCGAACAAAGACATGCCCCCGTGAATTGCGGGGAGTCGATGTTCCATGCGCGATTCGGCTGATCCGGTCGTCCGCCCAGCGCCGAAATCGTTACTCGTCCTCGTCACCGGCATCACCGGCCATCAAGGCGGTCACGTGGCCCGCCAACTCCTGAGGCGGGGCCACCGCGTTCGCGCGATGGTCCGGGACCCGGAGAGCCCGAAGCTGAAGGGGGTTCCAACCGAGGGGGTCGAGCTTGTGACCGGCAGTTTCGATGACCCGAGCGCGATCGAGCGAGCGGCCCGATCCGTCGATGCGATGTTCTTGATGGGCACTCCCTTTCAAGGAGGCCCGAAGGAGGAGACTCGGCAGGGAACCGTCGCTGTCGACGCCGCGAAGGCCGCAGGCGTGCCCTGGCTCGTCTACTCCTCCGTCGGTGACGCGGACCGCAAGACCGGAATTCCCCACTTCGAGAGCAAGTTCGCGGTCGAGGAACACCTTGGCCAATCCGGTGTGCCCCATGCGATCAGCGCTCCCACCGCGTTCATGGAGAACTTCCTCGCCCCCTTCCAACTCCCCGGGCTCCGACAGGGAAAGCTCGGCGGCGGGACCTCGCCCGACCGGCGGATACAGATGGTGGCACTCGATGACCTCGGCGCGTTCGTCACCCACCTCCTCGAGAATCCCTCCCGCTTCCGTGGAAAACGGATCGACGTGGCCTCGGATGCCGTGAGCCAGGCCGAGGCGGCCCAACGGATCTCCGAGCTGAGCGGTCGGAAGATCGAATACCAACCGGTCCCACTCGACGTCCTCCGGGCCCAGAGCGCGGACCTGGCCAGGATGCTCGAGTGGCTCGAGCGGGCGGGGTACACCGCCGATATCGAGGGGTTACGTCGGGAGTATCCCCAGGTGGGTTGGCACCGATTTCGCGATTGGGCGGCCCAGCAGGACTGGGCCCGGCTCCTTTCGTAGTTTGAACCGCCCAGCAGACGACGGCCGCCCCGGAGCCTGTTCCGACCCGCTCGACGGGTGCAAGGCCCGGGCCGACCCTCTTTCCCGGGGCGGCCTACCTTCCGTCGTGCTCACTGCCGCGACCTGACCCGGCCGGTCGGCCCGGGGGGCGAGGGGCCAGCTGCCGTTGCACCCGGGCCCCCGGCGGCAGGTATACAAGGTGGGCGTACACCTGAATTCTACCGGCGAACCCCCGTGGCGAGCCCGTTGTACCGCACACCGCCTGCACCGCCCGGCATCTATCGGGCGGCCCGCGCGCTCCGCCGTCTTTCTACCATCGTACTCGTGCTCATCATCGTCTTCGTCGCCATCGTCGCTTATTCGGCCATTCAGATCGTCAAGACCCAACCGCGCGTCGGCGCCTCCACCGTCGGGTACGATCCGAACGGCACCATCGGCATCTCCACCACGTTCACGTTGACGAACCCGACCTACTTCGCGATCCAGCAGTTCGCCTTGCAGTTTCGGATCCTGAACGACTCCGGCGTCTCCCTACGTCGACTCGACCACGGGACCGACCACGATCGCCGACCGGGTCGACCGAAACGATCCCGATCGACATCTACGTCCCACTCACGGCCGCCGGCACCAGCCTGCTCACGCAGGACCAGTACCTCGAATGGGACATCTGGGGGAACGCGAGTTACGCCTACCTCTTCTCCGTCTCGATCGGGGTCGAGACCGAGCGGTCCTGGGGAGCGCCGTTCGACGACCTGAGCGTCCTGGTCGGTGCCCCCGAGATGGTGGACGGGATGGAGGAGGTACCGGTGACGCTGAGCTTCTCGAACGACGCGAGCTTTGCGGACGCAGGAAGCCTGAACTTCCAGGTCGTTCCCACGACCGGGCCGGTCTGCTCCCAGGGGGCGTTCGGTTTGAACGTCGCTCCCGGTGCCTCCTACAATGTGACGCAGGCCGTCGCGCTCGCCTCGGGCTGCGATCCCGCCGGGGGCCACGTGAGCGCGGAGTTCGTCGGCACCGGATACACCGTGCCGTTCCCCCCGGAGCCGATCCCGTGAGCGCACCGAATCCGACCGTCTCCCCGACTTCCTCCGGCCCTCCCCTGGGCAGCTACCGGATCCCCTCGTTGGGATGGCGGATCCTCGGGGGGGCGCTGCGACTCATCCCCCTACGTCGTGATCCTGATCGGCGTTCCCGTGGCGATCCTCACCTTCCTTCAGTCGCACGGCATCGCCCTTCCGATCCCGATCTCGACCGTGGAGTACGCGGGCATCGCGATCACGATCCTGGTGGTCGCCCGGTACATCCTGAAGCCGACGGCCGCGTACGGACCGCTCGCCGTCGCGACCGCGGCCGTCACGGTCCTCTACCTCTATCTGGTCCTGATCGACGCGACGTACCACCTCGCGATTCCCGGCATGGGGGTCACGATCTCGGTCGGGTACGGCAATCTGATCCTGCTGCTGCTGACCGTACCCGCCCTCGCGCTGGGGGCGGGGGCGGTCACGTTGGTCGAGGACGCGGTCGCTCCGAAGGAGCGGCTACCGTTCGACTTCCCGCCGTAGACCCGGCGCGGGCTTACGAGCCCTGGATTGTCGCCTCGACGATCCGGACCGGGCTCTTCGGCCGGTCTTGGGAGTCCCGGGCGACGCCCGCGATCTTATCGACCACGTCCTGTCCTCCCCGGACTCGTCCGAAGACCGCGTGCTTCCCGTCCAGCCAGGACGTCTTGCCGAGCGTGATGAAGAACTGGCTCCCGCCGGTGTTGGGGCCGGCGTTCGCCATCGAGAGGACGCCCGGTCCGTCGTGCCGCAGCGTCGCGTCGAACTCGTCCTTGATCGTGTACCCTGGGCCGCCCGTTCCGTCGCCCTTCGGGTCCCCTCCCTGAATCATGAACCCGGGGATAACGCGGTGGAACGTCACGCCGTTGTAGAATCCCTTTTTGGCGAGCGATACGAAGTTCTCGACCGTCTTGGGAGCCCGGTCCCGGAACAGTTCGATCCGGATGTCGCCGAGCGTCGTCCTCAGGGTCGCCGTGGGGTTCGCCATGCGGGCCCGACCCCGTCAGGGGCTAAAAGACGCACGGCCAACGGACCGGACGGGGGAGCACCGACCCACGACCACTCCGCCCGCCGGCGGATTTAAGTGGAGGTGCTCCGACTAGGAGCCGGGGACGGTGGCCGAGCCGTCTCCCGAGGCGCTCCATGAACCGTACCATCATCCTGCTGGGGGTAGGGATCCTCCTCACGGGATTCGCCCTCATGTCGTACCCGATCGCCGTCACCGGCCAGGAGCAGTTCGACCTCGAGCAGGAGGCCGGGCTCTACTTCCTCCCCCCCGCGTTGGCGGTCCTACTTATCGGTTCGATCTCCGACGACCCGCGGGTCACGACGATCGGAGGGGCGTTTGGTAATCCCGACGCGGAGAGTCCGCGACCAAGCGGCCAAGGAGCTTCGACCCGGCCCCGTTCCGAATTGACCTACCATCCCAAGGAACCCGTGGCGTGTCGTTACTGTTCGACCGTCATTGCCCCAGACCTCGCCCAATGCCCAAGGTGCGCGCGCGCGAGGGAATGCCGGAGCTGCGGGCGTCCCCTCGGGGTCGTGCTCGAGCGCGCGAACGTGTCCGGCGTGCGCCCGAGCCGAAGCGTTCTGCAACTGCCCGCACGTTCCGCCCCGACCCGGGACGAGCGGGGCGCTCGGTCGCCGAGTCTAGCCGGGTCCGCCTCCGACGCGGGGAGTGGGTGCTCGCGCAAGCGCACCCTTGTCGTCCGAGGAGGGCGGGGCTCGTTGGGTACGGGGAACTGCGAACCCGGGCACGGTAGACCTTCGGCTTAAGAGATTCCGGGCCTAAGCCCGAGGGGCGCGGAAGACCGCTGCAGCCGGCCGGTCTTCCGCAAGCCACCCGATGAACGACGAGGAGGTCCCCCGGGGAGTCACCACCCTCGACGGCCGCGGGGTGCACGTGCACTTCGACGGGGCGTGCCAGCCGCCCAAAGGTCCCGGGGTCGCGACGTTCGGCTTCACGGTCGAGGGCGAGGGCCTCGACTACGAGGATTGCGGCCTGGCCACCCGCCCGTACTCCGAGCACTCGACCAACAACGTGGCCGAGTACGTCGCGGCGGGAAGGGCGCTCGAGTGGCTGCGGGAGCAGGGGTACCGGGGGACCGTGGTCGCGTCGGGGGACAGCCAGCTCGTGATCCGGCAGATCCGGGGCGAGTACCAGGTTCGAAGCGAGCACCTGCAGGCCTACCACCGCTGGCTACAACGGATCGCCGGCGAGTTCCAAGCGGTCGAGTGGCGTTGGATCCCGAGAGAACAGAACACCCGCGCCGATGCGCTGTCGAAGCTCGCGCTCGAAGAGGCTCAACCCGTGGCTCGTCGACTTCGCGCTCGAGGACGGCCGGTCGATACGAAAGAACCCGAGGGGTTCGACCCGGATCCGCCGGGCTAGCCCCAGCGAACAGTGTACACGAGAGTTCGGCCCTCGATCGCGGCGCGCGCTCGTGCGGAATCCACGTAGGTGGCGAACGCAGCCGCGGCCTCCGGCGAGAGCTTGGGCCGGACCCCGTAGCCCCGCGGGGTCGCCTGGCCGAGGAAAAGTCGGGGGCCTACGGTCGACGGTGGGGCCGGTAGTTCAGGGGCAGGAGCGGGAGCCTTTCGGAGTGAGGGGCTCATTCGCCCTCGTCGCGGCCGGGGTAGGTCGGGAAGCCGTTGCGGTCGTACCGCGGACCCAGACAAGGGATCACGGCGAGTGGATACCGGGTCTCGTCGACGCCCCAGCTCCCCAGTGGCGCTGCAGCCAGGATATCGCGAGAATCGGACACGTCCGACACGTTCTCCCTAAAGATGTCAGACGCCCGTCGTACATAAATCTGCAGCTTGGACTGGAAATGGGGGGGTGGATGTTCCCGGTCCGATAGTGGACATTGGCGGACATCTCGCTGACCGGGAAAAACCCCGGTCGTCCCCTCGTCACCCTTCTTATGGCCGACGGTCCCTGCGGAGGCTCGCGGGATGGGGCGTGAGCGGGGGAGTTTCCTCGGGAGTGGGCGCGTTCCTGCACCGGGCGGAGTCCCGACTTCTCGACCTCTCCGTCGAGGCCCAGCAAGCGGACTGGGTCTACGCGACCTACATCACTTCCGATAGCGAGGCGATCGCCGCCAAGGCCTACTCTCGCCTGATCGGGGCGACCGTGGAACTCGCGAAGGAATCCGCCCGATACACGGGGGACCGATCCTCCCCGGAGGAGGCTCGAAAGACCAAGCTGCTCCGGCTCGCACTCTCGCTCATCGCCCCCTCGAGCTCATGGAACTGGCGGAGAAATTACAGGCGTCGGTGGCGGTAATGATTACCGCGAAAGGTGTGATTGACGAGAGCTTCGCGCATTACCTCGGTATCTACTCCGGCAAGCCAAGCGAGCCACACGTACGTGAGGCGATCGAGGCCAGCGATTGCCTGCTCGCCATCGCGTACAATCCGCTCGAGGTGACCACCGGCGACTTCTCGGCCTCGCTGCCCGCCAACACAATCCACGCCCGCGCCCATTCCGTGGACGTCGGCGATGACAACTATCAGGCGGTAACGCTCGAAGAAGTTCTCAAGGGCCTTATCGCCGCAGTCCCGCGCGTCACGAACCGCGCTCCACGCCAAGTCGCGGCAGCGGTCGCGGCCGCGCAGGGTCACGGCGACGGCTCCGCGAAGCTCACTCAGGCCGCCTATTGGCAGGCCATGCAGGGCTACCTCCGGGAGGGCGACGTCCTGTTCGTCGACAACGGCACGGCATTCACACTCTTCGGCCTAAAGTTTCCGCCGAAATGCACGCTCGTCGGGCGGATTGGGGGTCGATCGGCTACTCCGTCGGAGCGCTGCTCGGCGCACTAACCGCAGCGCCGGAACGCCGTCACATTCTGTTCGTGGGCGACGGCTCGTTCCAGGTCACGGCGCAAGAGCTGTCGACGATTCTGCGATACGACCACAAGCCGGTGATCTTCCTGATCAATAACGGCGGATACACCATCGAACGCGGCTACCTCGGCAAGGATGAGCCCTACAACGACATCGCCAACTGGTCGTATGCCGATCTGCCGAAGGTGTTCCGTCGCGATACCTCGGCGCGATCGTTCGTCGTCAAGACCGTTAAGGACCTGCAAGCCGCCCTCAGCGCGCCGAACGATACCTTGATCTTCGTCGAATCCATCATGGACCGGTACGACGCTCTCGCCCCCGTCATCAACAGCGGCAACAAGGGGGCAGATCTCGACTATGGGCCCCGCGGCCCGCAAAACCGCGACAACCAGCTCCGGCCGGCCACCTACTAAAGGAGACCGGGTGCCAGATTTGCAACGGTCGCCCGCAAGACGCGCCGCTGCTGCCGCCATGCTCCACGCCAACAAGAATATCGTCGGCGTCCGGAGCCCGGCTTGAGATCATGCCCGGCGTTGCGGACCTGCCGGACATGGTGTTTCCCGCCAATGCGGCGGTGGTGCTCGACCGCCGTGCGCGGTCGCGCGATTTCGCCACCCCGAACGCCAGCGCGAAGAGCAGCAAGCAGGAGCGGGTCGGCCGCGTGGGGTCGGCGTCGGCGGGGAAGGATTTGGGTGGTCGGGCATGGCCACCGTTCACACCAAACAGGTGGTGGTATCCACCCGCCGAAATGCTACAGCGGAAACCTGAGCTCAGAGAACACATGGCGCAATTACATGGAGCACGCGAAGGGCAAGGGCGGCGTCCTGTTCAGCGAGATGCCGCCACGTTAGCGGACGGCCGTAACAATCTGTACGGTCTACGAAAGATCGCTGCGTTCGGCAGGCAGTTTACCTTGTGAATTTCTCGTGAGTGCGGTGCACAACGTCCTTGCTGCGATGCGGCAGAGGGCACCGATAATTGGCCGCTCGGGAGGCCTTCGAGGGGCGCAACCTGCGAAGGCACCGACGATGGCAATGAAGGTGCGGACATGAGCGACGTATGGGAGACAAAGGACGGCCGGCGGCGCGTGCGACGCGATCCGCCGACCATCGAAGAGGCGGTACTCGCGGCGCAGGGGCTCACCGAAGAGCTCAGGGAGAGGATCGAAATCGTCGCCTCGCTGATCGACACTCCGAGCCCAGTCATCTCTAGCAGATTGAACTGTGACGCCACCTGGAACAGTGCGCCAGCATTCTCGGGCGAATGATGCATCTGCCGCACGTCGCCGTTCACCGCACTTACCTTGAGCCGCCCGAGCGGGCCACCAGCGGATTT
>CAVVLW010000005.1:0-5156 GCA_963749205.1 uncultured Thermoplasmata archaeon
CGCCGTTCCGCTGGATCATCTCGCACGGGGCCGAATGGCTCGCCGACGGCTCCTGCCGCCCGCAAGAAGGTTCTCCGACCCGGTGTAGGAGTACTCGCATTCCGCGGATCTGGGTCCCACTGAACCCGTTCTACAGTGGCTACAAGCTGCTGATCTTCCTCCTTGTGATGGCCGAGGGTCACCCCGTCCAGGAAGTGGCGTTACGGTTCACGCCCCGACCCGGGGGCGAGAGCAAGGTCACCCAGAGCCTCCTCGTCCGCATCTTCATCGTCGAGCTGGTCCTCACTCGACGGCTTCGGGCCCAGTGGCGGGGCAGACCGCCCCGCGTGGTCCGCGGAACCGGGTCGAAGGTTTCGGATGGGGGCTCACTGCCCTAGTAAGAAGCGACCCCCGCTCGGTCCGGCCCAACGCTGATCGCCGATGGTCATGGAGGGGCCCCCCACGGTGATCGCATCTCCTGACGCCCTGGGCTATTCGAGGACAGGCGGGCGAGGGGTTAGGCTCCCGTGAAGCCACTGCGCTCTCCGCCTTTTCGAACTCGCGACGAGACGTCGAGCCTTGCCTGGACAGACGGCCACTCAACAGGAAAACTCGGCGATCGGCCCTCGAGGGCAACCCCTCCCCGCGGGGCGCCACCGAGCCGAAGTCGCACAGAGGGATGGAACCGACAAAAGTACTACCACTACGGATTGAAGCCCGGGCGGAGGGTGGCGCCGACCCCACATGTGCGCCGCGGTGGCCGAGCGGAAACGCGGGCGGACGACACCCTGAATAGGTAGGAGCTGGTGCTGCACGCGATGCCGCGGGCGCGGCGATGGACGCTGACGGAAGACCAGCAGAAGGTTCTCGAAAAGTCGAGACGGGGGGGCTCGACGCCCTACCGACTGGTCAAACGGTCGCCGATTCTCCTCGCCGCCCAAGGGTATGCCAATCGAACGATCGCTCGGCGCCTCCGCATCAACCCGATCACGGTCGCTCGCTGGCGTTCGCGGTTCCTTCTCCTCGGGACGGGCGGGATCCGCAGGAGGCGCCACGACTCGATCCCCGCCGCCGCTCCCCGCGAACTCACCCGGAGGAATCCCTCGACAAGACCCTGTTTGAGCGTCCCACGGGCAAGTCGCGCTGGTCGACCCGCTCCCTCGGCCGTGCGGTCGGCGTCAGCCACTCCGCGGTGCGGAGGATTTGGAAGGCTTACTCCGTCCACCCCTCTCGGTCTCGGGTGGGACGCTCGTTCGAGACCCGCGATTCCGCCCGAGGTCGATCGACCTGGTCGGGGTCCGTCAACCCCCCGCAGAAGGCGGTGGCAATCTCCCTTCGCGATGCAGGGACGAGGATCGTTCGGCGGAACCGCTCGAGCGGCGCCGTTCGCCCCACTACCGGAATACGACGTGAACGAGAGGTCATGGATGGATGACCTCGTGACGACACTCAATCTCCTCGACCATGCGGCGCTGAAGGGATCGGCGCGGCGCCTCCTCGACCAGGATTTCCTGTCGTTCCTTCAGTCGATCCGGGAGCGGCGCTCCGGACCGGAACACATTCAGTTGCTCGCCGAGTCCGCTGGCCCCGCCCCGCCGATTTCCCTCGTTCGGTGGCTTAGCCGTCACCCGGAGTTCTCCGCGCGCGTCGAGGTGGGTAACGCGTCGTTGCGGCAGATCGTGGTCGAGTGGTTCGGGGACGCTTCGGCTCGCCGACCGGCGGACCTCCCCGGCGAGCCTGCCCGGGACTGCGCTCAGCGGTCGAGCGATGGGTGCGAGAGATGGGCGACGCGCCTCGACCGTTCGCCTGGACCCGAAAGTAGGGTCTCGACCCCCTCCGGCCCCATGGTACACTAATCGGTTACAGTCGATTTTCGGGTGGTTGATTAACTCAGATTCGGTTGGACCTCCCAGCCGGCGTACCGCCGGCGAATCTCGGAGAATCTCGCAGGAGAAGGTCCAATGACAGAAATCGAGCGAAAGAGTCGATGGATGGCCGTGCTGGTGATCGCGATTGCCGTGATCGGCTTCGCCTTCGCGGGGGTGGTGTCGGCGCTTCCGGCTGCCGGAACGCACGCACCGCCCGCTGCCCACGTCAGCTCCGGACCCGAAGCACTGACGGGCGGGCCGTTGACCGCGATCAAGGGAAGTGCGAGCGGGCTCAGCACGACCAAGTTCGACGCCCTTCGGGACCTTCACGGTCGTGCCCGAACCGCAGGCGTACAACGCGAATGCGGCCGACGCAGTTACGGTGACGTTCACCCCGAGCCAGAGCCTGAGTGCCCTCGTCAACGAGATCAACGATGTGGCCAGCCCCGAGTACCGGCATTTCCTCTCGGCCGACATGCTTGGGAGCAGCTACGGTAGCAACGCCTACGCCTCGACGGCGGCCTACTTCGAGGGGTACGGACTCTCCGTTCAAACGAGCGCGACGCTCCTCACCCTCCACGTCAGCGGCACGGTGGCACAGCTCGCGGCGGCGTTCCACACGAGCTTCTCGGCGTACGCGGAGCAGTACCAGTCGCAGGGCGTTTGGAACCCGTCCTTCGGCAGCCAGAGCGGGGTCGCGGGAACGACCGAGACCGGTCCGACCTTCTACGCGAATGCAGACCCCGCCGAGCTACCCCAGGGAATCGCTGCGGCGGTCAACGGCATCACCGGTCTCGATGGCATCTCGGCGACGCCCGCTTTGGCGATGCCGGCCGGCTTGCACCCCGGGATGGACCAGAACAACACCACCGGGCCGCTCTGCCAGTTCGGGGTCTTCGGCACCTGTCCCCAGTCCCTCGACGCGAACCAGGGGATCCAAGATTCGAACTTCCTGTGGACGGACTTCTCGTCCTCGGGCGAGAGCTGCCAGTTCGACAACCTCTGCGGGGACTTCCAGTTCCTCTTCCCTTCGACCATGCCCGACGTCTCGGGCGCCGACAACCTCTGGAGTGGGGCGAGCACGATCGATTCCGAGCCCGACACGGGTCAGGGGATCACGATCGCGGTGGTCGAGGTCGGATGCGCCATCCCGGCGGACCTGTCGGCGTTCTCCCAGATGGTCTACGGCAACGCCAACGAGCTCCCGAACCGGGTCACCCAGATTGCGGTGAACACCGGTAACGGGATCCTGCCGAACAACAACCTGGCCGACTGTGAGGACCAGGGATTTTACGCGGGATGGACCGGCGAGACCGAGCTCGACATTGAGTATGCCTCCACGATGGCGCCCAGCGCCCACATCGATGTCATCGGGATCCCGTACCCCGGCTACTTTTCGGACTTCGACACCGCCTACGCCGACATCGCCCGGTACTCTCTCGCTCGGGTCCACGGGCGGGATTTGCGCGACCAACTCGACGCTGCAGGCGGCAGGCCTGTTCGTGGTCCAGGGGACCGCGTCCGGGACGTGCGGCGTCACGATCACCTCGAACAGCTACGGCGAGGGCGAGGAATACCAGTACTTCGAAGGGAGCCCGATGTACATCTCTGCGGAAGACCAGGAACTCGAGCTGCTCAACGCGGTGGGAGTGACGAACTTCTTCGCGTCCGGCGACGGTGGCGGCACCTACGCGACCGTGAACGACTTCGCCGCGGCGGACTCGCCGGGCGCGACGTCGGTCGGGGGCGCGCAGATCACCGCGGTCGGCGACGGCTCGGAGTTCCCCGTAACGACGAACAACTTCACGTACTCGCGACGGAGAATTGTCCGGAAGCAATTGCTCCGGGGTCCTCGGCCAGGCGTATTGGGCGCCAGCCACCGGTATCGGCGGCACCGCATACTGGTCCTACGGCGAGGGAATTGGCGGCAGCTACACCGGGGTCGTGGGGGGCGGCTTTGGACAGTCCCTCGTGGAGACCCAACCCTGGTGGCAGAACGCCCTCGACACTTACTCGACCGCCGCCAAGATCGACCCGGTGATCTCGGGCAGTGCGGCGTTCAACATGTCCATCTACACCGAAGGGGGAGTGGCTACTATTCTACGGGGGAACTTCGTTCGCTACGCCGATCGAGGCCGGCGAGTGGGCGCTCGTGGAAGAGCAGGCGAACGTGCGCGTTCGGCACTCCGGAGATGGGCGACGTGAACCCGCTCCTGTATGCGGCGCACAACGCCTTCGAGGCGGGGGCGCTCGAGACGAACCCGTACACGCCGATGGAGGACGTCACCAACGGCTTCGACGCGGCTCCGGTGAACTCGTTCACGTGGTCACTACTACAACCTCTCGATCGAGGTTCCGAGCTCGCCGGTCCAGCCCATCTGGTTCGCGAGCCTCGGCAACCCTGCCGGGAGCGGGTGGGAACTACATCCAAGGCCTCGGGATCACGAACGTCGCCGTGCTCGACCAGGCGCTGCTCGGCGAGACAGGCGTGGCGGGCCACGCGCTCGCGGACCCCGCGTTCAGCCTGTTCCTCGTGGTGGGGCACGGGGTCGTCCCGCTCACCAACCCGACCCTGTCGGCGCGGGACGGCGTACACGTTCGAGGTGCTGGACTCGAACAGCCAGCCGGGCGTCTATGACGTTCAGGCGTACTCGGGCCAGTCGAGCGCCGGAATGTACGGCGGTGGCACTTTGACGACCTTCCAGACGGGGTCCAACGGGCGCTTCACGACACTCGAACAACCGGCACCCCGCCGGCGGCGACGCGGCCACGACCTTCGGGTACTTCCTCGTGAGGTCGGTCGTCGGTCCGAACCCCGAGTGGAGCTTCCTCGACTACGCGGTGCAAGCGCCCACGCCCCGGGAACCCTGAGCTTGTGCGTCGTCGACCCCTACGGGGTCTGCGACACCGGCGACGCGGAGACCACGATGTTCACGACGACCACGGTGGGGAACTACAATGTCTTCGGGCAATCCCAGGTGTGGCTCAACGGCCTTCCCATCTCGGGGGCGGTCGTCACGCAGGTCGCGCTCGTGAGCCAGTACGGCCTGCTGGACCCGACCCTGCCTCCCGCGGACTACGCGCCCGGCACAGCGATTGGGCAGACGCTCTCGGACAGCCGCGGCGAGGCAACCTTCTGGACAGACGCCTACGTCGCCGAGAACAACAAATCGTCTATCCCGACGTGTACACCCTTCCTCGCGACGTACGACGGACTGGTCTCGAACACCGTGACCGTCTTCGTCGAGCCGCAGGCAGGGTCGTTCTACACGGGCGATCTCGAAATGACCGGTGGGAGCGGCAACGCGT
>CAVVLW010000006.1:0-659012 GCA_963749205.1 uncultured Thermoplasmata archaeon
CGAGTCGCCTTCGAGCTCCAGGCGCGGGATGGTGGCTCAGATCCGATTGCGTCTGGGCGAAGCCGAATCCGATGCCGGAGGCGGTACAGGATGGCCAACACCGGGCCCACGACTCCGTCTTTCTCCTGACGAAGTCGAGGCGCTACTTCTACGATGCATACGCCGTCCGCGAACCCCTCCAGGAGAGCACGCTTCGAAGACTCCGGCATCATCTACCGAACCCGGCCGACAATCGCACCTCTCGCTCGAAGCATCCCGAGGGGGACTTCCGGCGGTTCCCGATGCTCCGGAATACGAGCACTTCGGGTCGGAATCTCCGGACAGTCTGGTGGATTCCGACCCAGCCTTACCGCGGGGCCCACTTCGCGACGTTCCCGGAGAAGCTCCCGGAGCTCTGCATCCTCGCGGATCACGTCGGAGGGGGGGGCGTGCGCGGAGTGCGGAAGCCCCTGGACGAGAGAGGTCCGGGCAATCGGAGGAGCTATCGGCCACGCACAACCGATCGAGGCACCACTCGTGTCGGGTCGCGCCCCTGTCGCCGACGCGCCCGGGTGGCATGACGGGAGTACCGGAGGGTCGACCTAGGGTTTCGCAAGCGCTGCTCCTGCGGGACCGCCCGTACCGTCCCTTGTATCGTGCTCGACCCGTTCGCGGGAAGCGGCACCGTCCTCGCGGTCGCCCGCCGACTGGGCCGCAGATCCATCGGTATCGAACTCAACCCCGACTACGTGACTCTCGCTCGCCATCGTTCGGCCGCCGGAGTCGCTGATGTGGTAACGCGGGAGGAGGCCCCAGCATGACTCGGGCCGCCGTCTACGCTCGCGTCTCCACAAAGGAGCAGTCGACGGAAGCTCAAGTAAGTCAGCTTACCGCCTACTGTCAGGCGAGAGGCTGGCCGGATGTCGCGGTCTTTCGGGACGACGGTATCTCAGGCATCCGGGACAACCGACCGGAGCTTGATCGGCTTCGGGACCGGCTCGCCTCGGGCGAGTTCGATACGATCGTGGTCTCGAAGATGGACCGGCTCGGCCGCTCGTTGGGCATGATCCTCCGGTTCTGGGACGACGCAGAGGCAGCAGGAGCCCGCGTGATCGTCATCGACCAGGGAATCGACACTTCCACCCCGAGCGGTCGTTTGCAGCGGAACATGCTCGCGGCCCTAGCAGAATTCGAGCGCGAGCTCATCCTCGAACGAACCCGAGCGGGCGTCGCGCGGGCACGCGCGCTTGGCAAGAAGTTCGGGGCGCCACGAAGAATCCCAGAATCGACGGCTCGCGAGGTCGTCGCCCGGAGGGCGCAGGGCGAAAGTCTTCGGTCGATCTCCCAGAGAATGAACATCAAACTGGGCGCCGTTCGCTCGGTACTGCGGCGGAACCAATCGGCCGCATCCCCGGGGATCACTGCAGCGGTGGTCGAGGCCGAGAGGGGGCTTGGGGCCTCAGCGGGGTAGAAATCGTTGAACACCCTTCCCCGGGACTGCGAGGACGGCGTTGAGGATTCTCCTGACTGGAAGCTCGGGGTTCATCGGTACTTCGTTTCTCGAAGCTCGCTCGGGGCACGATGAGCTTCACGGCGTGGATCGGCGCCCGCCCCTCGAGCCTGTCGAGGGAGTCGATTACCATGTGGCAGACCTTTGTGATTCCGACAGGGTCAGCAGCCTGGTCCAGCGGATCTCTCCCGAGGTCGTCATTCATCTGGCGGCCCAAGCGCGCGTCGAGCCTTCGTTCGAGGATCCGGTCGGGACCTACCGAGACAACGTCGTCGCCACGATCCATCTGATCCGTGCCGCACTTCAGCTCGGGACGGACTTCAAGACGTTCGTCTACGCATCGTCTGAGACCGTGTACCGGTCCCGCGATCGCCTATCCTACGCCCGAAACCGTCTCCCTGAACCCTCAATCCCCTTACGCGGCGTCGAAGGCCGCCGCAGAGATGCTGGTCCGGAGTGCATTCGACGGTCGCGCCCTGATCGTTCGGAGCGGCATGGGGTACGGTCCCCGTAGCGACCCCAAAGTCCAGGTCGTTGCGAAGTTCGTCCAGCGCTCGCTTCGCAACGAGCCCCTTCTGTTCCCAGCGGGCCGGTTCAAGGGGGCCACCCTACGCGTGACCTGAACTTCGTCACGAACTTCGTAGACGGCGTTCGATTGGCCCTTGACGCGGGCGCGTACCGGGACGTTCAATATCGCGAGCGGACGGGAAGTATCAATCCTCGAGCTGGGTGAGGCGATCGTTAACCGAGCTGGTTCCGGGCGGGTGGAATTCTCATCCGCATTCCGATACCGCCGCGGGGAGGCGGGACTCCGGACGTGGCTTGACATCACGAAGGCCCGCGAGACCTTCGGATACCGCCCGAAGGTTCTCCTTCCGGAGGGATTGACGGCTTCGATCGATTGGTACCGGTCCCATCCCAACTACTTCATCGAGAACAGTCAGGACGGCCCGGACCCCACAAGCGCGGGTAGCCAAATCCAAGGAAGGAGATGAAAGTCCTCCAGGTAATCCACGGATACCCCCCGCGCTACAATGCCGGATCGGAGATTTACACTCAGGCGGTTTCTCAGGGCCTCGCACGAGAAGGACACGAGGTAACCGTCCTGAGTCGCGAAGAAGACCCGCTCCGGCCCGACTACGAGATTCGATCGAGCAACGACCCCTCCGTTCCCGCCGTCTCTCTGTGCACGGTAAACATGCCGAGGTCAAGGGAACGGTTCCGTCACACCGACCTAGATGCGATCCTCGCTGGACTGTTACGGGATTTCGAGCCCGACGTTGTCCACTTCGGACACCTGAACCACCTGTCGACCGGGCTTGTTGAGGAGGCTTCGAAGGCAGGCGTGCCCAGCGTGTTCACCCTTCACGACTTTTGGCTCATGTGTCCCAGAGGGCAATTTATCCAGGCTGGGGTTACCCACTCAGATCCGTGGGCCCTGTGTGATGGGCAGGAGGACCTCAAATGCGCCACCTTCTGCTATGGGAGCCGATACGGGTCGGGGCTCGCGGAGTCGGGTGCGAGTGACGTCGCCTACTGGCAGTCCTGGGTTGGGCAACGCATGGCAGAGACTCGACGTGTCGCGAACATGGTGGGGTTTTTCATCGCCCCCTCCCGGACGCTGAAGGATAGGTTCGAGCGCGAGTTCGGAGTTCCTTCGGAGAAGATCGTTTTCCTCGATTACGGCTTCGACTTGGAGAGGTTCACCCACCGGCATCGCGCTATCGAGAAGGAATTCACCTTCGGGTACATCGGGACGCACCGCCCAGCCAAAGGACTACAGGTCCTGATCGACGCTGCTCCGTACCTTTCCGGATCGTTCCGGATTCGACTCTGGGGGCGTCCGACGGCCGACGTCACCCTCGCATTGAGCGACCGAATCGCTCGGCTTCCCCGTGAGACGAGTCAGCGCATCGAGTGGATGGGAGAGTACGGGACGAGCACGATAGTGCAAGATGTATTCGATCGGGTCGATGCCATGGTCGTTCCCTCGATATGGCAGGAGAACTCGCCGCTGGTCATTCACGAGGCCCGAACAGGCGCGCGTTCCGGTCATTACCGCGAATCTCGGCGGGATGTCGGAGTACGTCCACGATGACGTGAACGGATTTCTGTTCGCCCCTCGCGCATCCCCAGAGCCTGGGCGCCGCCATGCAGAGGATGATCGACGACCCGGACCGCGCCCGAACTCTTGGATCAAGGGGCTACCTTTACTCCGACGACGGAAACATTCCAGAACTGAAAGGCCACGTCGCGGACCTCTTGCGGCTGTACGACCTGGCGAAGCGAGGCGGCTCAGCAATCGCATGACGACGGACGCCAATGGTCCCTGGCGGATTACCTTCGACACAAACCCTGACGACTGCAACCTTCGGTGCGTCATGTGCGAAGATCACAGCGTCTACAGCATGACACAGAGGGCGCGGAGACTTGACAACCGACCCCCTCGCAGGATGGATGTTGCACTGATACGTAGGGTGGTCACCCAAGCCGCCGCTCACGGATTGCGAGAGATCATTCCCTCAACCATGGGCGAACCGCTTCTGTACTCGGAGTTCGACGAAGTCCTTCGGATTTGTGCCGAATTCGGAGTAAGGCTGAACCTCACCACCAATGGGACGTTTCCCAGGAGGTCCGTCGTCGAGTGGGCCCGTCTGATCGTGCCGGTCGCCTCGGACGTGAAAGTTTCCCTGAACGGGGCCCGGGACGAGACAGACGAACGGGTGATGCAAGGCGCGCGGTTCTCAGACGTCCTCGAAAACCTCCGGAAGTTCCTTCAAGTGCGCGATGAGATTCGAAGAGAGTCAGGGCACTACTGCAGCGTCAGCCTTCAGGTGACGTTTCTTGAAACGAACTTCCGGGAACTTCCCGCAATGGTTCGACTCGCCGCCGAGCTCGGCGTGGACCGACTCAAAGGGCACCATCTGTGGGTCAACTTCCCCCAGATCGCGGAGCTCTCGATGCGGCGGGACCCCAGTGCTATCGCGGATTGGAACGGCATCGTGGCCGAGGTCGAGAAGGCTACGGAGAAGCACCGGAAGGCCGACGGAGGCAAGGTCCTCGTGGAAGGGATCTTTAGGCTTGATCCTCATAGTGCAGAAATCGGTCCCGGAGCGCGATGCCCATTCCTAGGTCGGGAGGCGTGGGTCGCATCGGATGGGAGGTTCAACCCTTGCTGCGCGCCTGATGTCCTGCGTAGGACTTT
The DNA here is from genome assembly GCA_963749205.1 of uncultured Thermoplasmata archaeon. Classification (GTDB taxonomy): domain Archaea; phylum Thermoplasmatota; class Thermoplasmata; order Lutacidiplasmatales; family UBA184; genus Lutacidiplasma. The sequence goes on from CAVVLW010000006.1 coordinate 4,695, forward strand.
GGGTGAATTTGGGAATCTCAACGGGTCCGAGTTGATGGACATCTGGGGAAGTCAGGCGTATCGAGAGCTGGTCCAGTCTCACTTGAGCAAGACCCTGTGCAGGGGATGCAACCTGAGGCGCCCCACAAACGACCTTTCCCTGATTGCGGCGGGACCTGCCTGAGGGTTCCTTAGCGTGCGGCGACCGGACCCCCCTGCCACCGACGGATGCCCCTCTCGGGTGAGGGTCTCCGACGACCTTACGCACCACGAACGCGACGGAGAACCGCTCTATTCCTACAGATACCGACGCGTCCTTTCCTTTCACCCTCCCGGACTGGCTGCAGCCCTAGACAGCTCGGGGGCCTTCCATATCGCGGCCGACGGGAGGCCCGCCTACACGGCGCGGTATCGCCAAGCGTTCGGCTTCTATGAGGGCCTGGCGGCTGTGGAGTCTGGAAGCGGTTGGACCCATATCCTGCCGACCGGCAATCCCGCCTACGGCACGCGATACGGATGGCTCGGGAACTTCCAGGAGGGGAGGTGCGTCGCAGCAACGCCAGATGGCAGCTACCTCCACATTGGTCCCTCAGGGAGCCCCGCCTACGATCGGACCTACCGGTACGTAGGGGACTTTCGCGAGGGGGCAGCTGTGGTAACTTTGGGGGATGGCGGCCTCACCCACATCGCTCCAGACGGTTCGGTCCTCCACCACAGGCGCTTCAAGGACCTCGACGTGTTTCACAAGGGACTGGCCAAAGCGAAGGACGCGCGAGGGTGGTTCCACATCGACCGGTCGGGTAAGGCGCTGTACGCTCAGCGGTACGCCGCTGTAGAGCCGTTCTACAACGGCAGGGCACGAGTTCAGCTCCGGAACGGAGTGCGTATGCTCATCGATGAGCGAGGGTCACCGATCTCTCGCCTCTGACTCGGTGACCCCCAATTCGGAATCGGGAACTGCCCCGACGCCAAGAACGGGCCTGACGTGAACGAAGTCCCCCCGGGAACCCGTGGGTCCCTGCCCGGCAGAGACCGTGGGGGCGTGACCGAAAGGCTAACATTAGGGCCTTCGATATGGCCGAGGCTCCTTCTTCGACTGGTGTGTTGTGCGTGCCCGCCCTGACTTGTTGGATGCCTTCGGTTTTATATTCTCGGCGAACGCAGCTAGTTCTGGGTCCGTCCTTTCGAACTCCACCAAGACCTTCTTCGGGTCCTTTCGCTCGTAGCCCATTGCAAGGGCGATCAGCGCCATGATGTGCCTTCGCTTGGAGTTCGACAAACTACGCCCGCATACGAACGCAAGAATTCCTCCGACCAGAGCCGCGAGCGCGGCTATTGAGCCGAACTGAGTCACTCCAGTCACGTATTGGGTTGGCAATGGCCCCGTGTAGCTGAAAATTATGAGTACCTGTAGTGAACCAGACTGCGAAACCTATGAAGAAGGTCCAGAGCCCGATGGACAGTCCTTGGAAGCGGAGTCTTATTTCGTTGCGGTGATTTCCGTTCCAGTCCCCTTTCGGCTCTGGGTAGGGGTCGAAATCTGTTTGTGACCTTCTCTTGATCCAGTCCTCAAGTTGCGCTCTCGAAATCACTGGCGCATGAACACGGCGATCTAACAATGAGTAAAGCGTTAGAATGAACCCGCCGGCACTGAAGATGTAGCCGCTCCAGTTTTGGAAGTCGGAGATGTTCACCACGTTGACGCCCTCGTGCGGGTCGTCACCCCGGTTCCCCGATTTGAAGGGGGCGGTCATTCAGCATCGCCCCCGAAGAGTTGGTTTATGGGGAGCCTTGGGCTCGCCAGTCGCATGGCCCCAAAGGAGTGGACCAACCCTGACTGTGACGTCATTGACGCCCTGACCTTTGCCAACGGAAACAGACGGGAGGAGAATCTGCCCACCTCTCTCTGCGACAACAGCCCGGTGAAGTTGGTCCGGGTCTGGGGGCCCGCCGCTCACATCTCCGTCTCCGGCGCCCCCGCACCGGAGCGAACGGCAGAGTTCCGCCTGTGTCAGAAGCACCGGAAGGAATCCCCGATCCGAGAGGCAAAGGTCGCTCCCTAGGTGCCCGGCTACGGGCGAACCGAGATGGTCGCTAGTTACGGGACGATACAGATGCTCACTGACTCGGGCGACTTGGAGTCCTGATTGTTGACCCGAATCTTGAAGGACTTCGAACTGCCCCCCCGATACTTCAGCACAAGGGTCAATGTGTGCGTGCCTGGTGGAAGCGCTCCCTCTGAGTTCGGGTCGCCTTTGTGTTGTGGATCCCGATAATTTTCGGGTTCGTGGACGTACGCCCGCTCGTCGCCGTCGACCTTCACCACGGTGTCGAGGGATCGCTCGTCCCCCGGGCCGAGAACTTCGACCTTGGATTCCTCCATCTTGGACCAATCGAGCCACGGCACCGCGGTAACCGTCCCCGGCCCGGTTGGAACCAAGTGCCAAGACAGCGGTTCCGGACGACTCGCCCACTTGGGTGTGAAGGATTGGTTCTTCACGGTCAGTTGACCGCGGCAGTCGGTCGCCACGCCGCCTCCCAAGAACCCGCGAGCGTTGTTCTTGACTAGGACGTGGAGGAAGAACCACGGCCCCGACTTTGGGTTGTACTTGTCCTCCGCAACCCTGATGGAAAAGCTCGGCTGCTGGAGAAAGTAGACTCCGAGTGTTATGAGGAACCCCGACAGCGCCCCGGCCGGGATACCGAGAGCGAAGGCAAGAGTGTTTGACGGAAGAAGTAGGTAGATTACCACCACGAAAACGATTAGCAGGGCCGCACTGACGAATGCAGGTACTCGCTTCCCCGGACGGTCTGTTCACGTTGCTCGCACGGGTTGCCGTTGTAAGAACCCTCCGCCGGTTCGGCCGGGCAAGCGCGACACGGCCTCCCCACCACGAGGAGTAACTGGCCCCATCCGCACGAGGGTTCAAGTCCAATCAACCGATTCGTCGCGTCTGTTCTATGAGCGCGGCGTGGAGGACGAGACGTACCACAACCGAGGCGTACGCCGAAAAGCGCCGCATCGGCAACAAACAACACCTCTGGTTGGTGGGATGCCCCAATTGCTTCGGGAGCAGTGGCCCCAAGGGGAAGCCCTGTCCTCGATGTAAGGGGACGGGGCGAATCCGGCGAAGAGATTGATAGCTCGGCCCCCCGTCCACCGAAGAGTGACGGCCCGTTTTGGGCCGCCTTGATACACCGGAAAGGGACAGAACCCCTCCCGCGCTCGGCTACATGTAGAAGAGGTAGCGAGTCTCGGGGGTCTGGCCAGGGGGAACCTCTCGCAGGATCTTTCCCACCTCCCTGGAGAATTGAAGTGTGATCGGTTGCATTCCAGCGAAATCTGCCGAGTTCCAATTCAACCTCGTCAGACCAAGAATCTCCCGGCAAAGATCGGAACGCGGCGTGGATACCTCGTCGAAGGTAACTTCGAGGGGCCTTGGGACCCTGGCGCCAGGGTAAACACGAAGCAGTGGAACGTATCCCCGAGTGTAAAGTAATCGAGAATCATCGGGCAGCGTCACCATCGTCCCCCGAACCGGAGGATTCTCTCCCGCCCTGAAGAGCTTGATCCGCTTTGAGCGTTCGACTAAGGTAACGAAATCGTGACGAGAGATCGTCCCGAGTCCTTCCTTGAGTCCACTGCGCTCCTCGTCGTTGAAGGAGGAGGACTTGTGTACGACCACGCGAGCCGGGGCTGATTCTGTCTGTTTCTCGTAAGCCTTGAGAACCTTTTCGATCAACCGCCGCGCCGCGTCTCGGCCGAGGTGAGGTTCCTTTCTTCCCGGCCATGCGAACCTGTCGCCCCTGAGGACCAGGCCTTCCCCCTCCGGGGTAAAAATCTGAGCGAGGCTCGTGCCGATCGCCCCGCCGAACTCCTCCTTCTCTCTGTAAAACGATATTCCGACATAGCAGGTCCCCGCAGGGATCGTTCCGAGTCTCCATGGTCTCCCTCCCGCCTTGTACAGCAGACCCACGCAAAGGTTCCAGGCGATCGTGGCGGGGTCCTGGAGGCTACCTTCCTGCGTCCCGAAGAGCCGGTCGAGAGTCTGGGGTCTGATGAACTGGGTCGGCGCGGGAATCATCATCGCCCGCGCCTTCAAGAAATGGTGAAAGTTGTCCCCCGCGATTCGCTGGAGCAGTCCTTCCTCTAACTGCGCGATCTCTGGGAAGAACGCCGCAAGGGACTTCTGCCCCGGCGGACGAACTAGTGTCCTAACCTGCCCCCGGTCTGCGGCCGATTTTCGGCCCCTGCCACCTCGACGATCCCCCTCCAATGGGAGGCAAAGATCCATCATTCGTCTCGGGGGCGCGCAGATGAAGACGGCAGGCGATTCTTCTCGTTCCTTAAGCTTGGAAATCTCGGCACAGACTAGGTCGACGGCACGGCCGATTCTATTCGGCAAGCCTTGGACTCGATCCAAATCATCAAGGTCTTGGGTCCGGAGAGTTCGGACCCATTCAGTCTTTGTGACGAATTCTGAGGAGAATGGTCCATCTTTCCGGAATCCGGGAAAATCCTGGGTCCAGAGGGGATACTTGGTTGGACCGGAGACCTTGGATGCGCACATGGCGAGGAGGCGGCCAACTTGGTCGACTGTGGTCGCATCCCCAATCACGGCGACGGTGATCTGGGTGGTAGATTCGGAATAAGGCCCGAAGAGGCTAATCCCCGTCTTCGGGTCTGGCGCCGGGTGGCCTCCGCCGAACAGCAGGACAGGTTCCTGTAGATGCTGGACCGACAGACTCATTCCGCCGCCTCCTCATCAGAGTCGTCCGCGTCCGTATCGGGGCCGAGGGGCCCCAGTCCTTCCTCCTCTTCGAATTGGAGTTCAGGTGCTGCCTGGATCGGCGAAAGGGCGTGGTTGTCTCCTAGGATGCCAAACTCGACTAGCAAAGGTTCGACAGCGACGCGAATATCGAGCGTGTCGCCGTCTCCAAGCGGGAGACGGAGGAGTGGATCATCTCCGGCAAGGAACCAGGTCCAGAACCGAACCTCATTGAAATTTGCGGCGTTGCGCTGGCCTGATGTAAATCTCGAATTCAGGACGATTCTTCGGCGTCCGACGATCAGTTCCCCCGTGAGGTCCTTGAAGACCCATCCCGACTCGACGCGCAGGAAGGGCTCGGTCCCAAGGAGGATGAACCTCAGGTTCACGGCACGGTGGGCGACGTAGGTCCCTCCCTTCATCCCGTAATTGATTACGAAATCCTTGCCCTTCCCTCGTGCGAAGGCCTTGAACTTCTGTTCCTTGAGGACACCCTGATCATAGTAGAATTTCCTCCCTCGCCGTTCGAAGGACATCCGGAGTCCACGCATTTTCTCTCGCAGCGAGTCGTCGAGCAGCCAAAGCAGACGATTTGCGCGATCCCTGTCCTTGGCCCAGTAGTCCCAGTTCTCTCGGCCAACGTCGTAATCTTCAACGACGCCGGTAAACGCGTGGCGCTCCTTGCTCAGATTCGCAAAGGTGAACAGCCTTCCGTCCGCGAGGATGAACGGCGGGATCGGTCGTTCTGGACCGTAGTACCGGAACAGGTCGCCCCCAGACTTCACTTTCGTGGGTGCGTGCCAGATCGATTGAGGGCGCCCGATTACAGGGAAGATATTCGGATAGAGGGCGTCCGGCACCTGGTCGGGTTGCATCCCGTCAAGCTGCGTTCTGAGCGAGGTCGTCGCAACTGTAGGCGTCGAGCTAACGGTGGCTGAGAGCACATTCCCGCCTCTCGGCAACGGTCGACCCTTCAACACGCATACGATGAAGGCGATTCCCAGATCGAACCCCAAGCCCTCGAAGTCGACATACCGCCGAAACCGGAGTAGAGGCGGGAGTTGGCACCTGGCGTGCATGATGGGGATAACGCGACCCAATCGTCCAGCGGGATCGGCGAAGATTGCCGCACTCGCCTCGCCGGATGGCCAGTCGGCCTTCAGGTAGTCCGGAGATAAGACCAGGCCAAAGAACCTGGCCTTCGTCAGGGCGCTGTCAATTTCTGAAACAATGTTCTTCCCCGGGGCTATATCCCACGGAGCGAAGAAGACTCGTAGCCCCTCACCCGTGGACTCGATCGCGGTAGCGACTTTCGTCGCAAACTCCTCGTCTGCCTTCTGGTAGGACACGAACAGGTCGGGGATCTCGCCGGACATGAATCAGCCTCTCCAGAGCCTGGAACGGAAGCTTCCCCCCGCCGCCGAACCAGACTCGACTTAAAAGCGGGCGTCACTTCAAGGACATTCTGTCACTGCCCCCGAGAAGCAGAGGGCTCGAAACGGCTCGAACCCATGAATTTCCGGTCCGACCTGGACTGGAACAATGAGGCCTAAGCCTCTTCAACGGATCTCGGCCGGGCGCCGTCAACGAGATGGCCCCGTCCGGAAACCGTCTGGGTCGGTTCCGGCTCGTGAGCTGCTGCGAGGAGACCCCTTTTTACTTCACCGCCCAATGCCCAAGCAGGCGTAGGGACGCGCGGGTGGGAGAGATATGGCCCGAGTTGGCGTTAGGGACGCCGTGCAGAAATCGGAGCGAGACGAAGTTCTCATCCCGCGGTCAGCGGAAGTCGGACTTCGAATGCTCCAGGGTCCGGGAGAATCCGAGCCGACCCCGCAAGTCTTCGTCTGCCCCACCTGCGGCGATGACACACGCCTCGTCATGGTAACCGTAGGATCCAGACAGAGGTCTAGCAAGAAGGGCCATGCTAATCAAGGCGAGCGCTACAGGGGAGTCAATCTCCTTCTCCATCTGCGGCGGAGGCAAGTTGAACAGATTCTGGCCGAGTTCAAGGGGCCAACCTGAACGTGCCGAAGCTCGGTGACATACCTGAGGATTCGACCGCGACCTTACCTCTGAAGGGGATGGAATGGTTTCGGAATGCGGTGAGACTCTGCGAGGGAGGTTCCTACCTGCTCGCAGGGGAGCCAGGAGTCGGCAAGACAACCATCGCGATGCAACTCGCCGTTGATCTATCCTCACAAGGATTCGAGGTCCTGTACCTGACCAACGAACAGTCAGAGTCGGAACTCAAGACTACAGCCGATCGAATCATAGCCGACTTGCCAGGCGCGTCTGCGATCAAGGAGGCCGTCTACTCCCATCTCGAACTGGCCAAGTTGAGTCAGCTCGAGTACCTCGATGCGTTTCGAGACGACATCTTCCTTCCGGAAGGCAGGTGGGCCCACACGAAGTGTCTGGTGCTCGACTCCGTGCAAGGGGGGGGTCTCGCCCCGAGTGCCCGAAAGGCATACCACGTTCTAGAGCGATTCTTGCAAGCGACTAAGCACCACAAGATCGCTTCAATCCTCATTGCCCACGTCACGAAGGGCGGTGAGATCGCGGGCCCCAAGGACCTCCAGTTCGCGGTTGACGTCGTACTCCAGTTCCGCAGGGCGTTCAAGCTGCGTCCGCTGTTCATACCGAAGAATCGGTATGGCCCCGCCCGCTTTGATCCAATCCCTCTCATGATGAGGGAGGGTGGGTTGTACTCCCCGCCGCAAGCCAAACCCGTAGGCACAACTATCCCTGCAGTTGACTTCAGCGAGCTTTCACGCGTCGGCGTGCAAGCCAGAGTCACGATACCAAAGTGGGGAGAGCGAGCAGGCCTCAATGCTCCGTACCTTCCAAAAGAGAAGCTGCGGCTCCTGATCGACTGTATCTCGGCGCTTCCCGAAGTTGATGCTTCCGAACTCACGTACCAGATTGCGTGCTACCTTCCAGGCAACAACGCGTACAGCTCCGGTCTCGACCTTGCAGTCATCATGGCGATACTCGCCTCCTACTTGCAGCGAGATGTTCCTGACGGAACCGGGTTCTACGGCGAGGTAGACCTGCACGGCAACGTCCTCTCCCCCATTGACGGCGGCGAAGCGCGGCTTGCGAAGAGTCCCAAGCCTAGCGAGGAGGACGACACCGACGATTCGGATCCAATGGCGACCTTCCTGGAGAGAATCGAGACACTGAAGCGGATTCTAGTTCCGCCCGACTCAGTGAAAGGACTTGCAAAGTGGAAGGGACTTGGCGGAGGCTCTCCGAAACTTGTGACTGCCGCGACGGTAACTGAGGCGGTGGGCCAGTCATGGCCCGACCTTGTATGAGCCGCTGACGAGCTCGCGGTCATGCACCAACGCGCAGGCGAACCCCCGGTAGCAAACGTCACTCGCGAAAATGGCGACCGAGCTTAACCCTACGACCAGTTGGCTCGACGAAAAGTTTCGAGAAGGGAGACGTTGCCACGGTTGTCGGAGATTTCGACGCCGTGACCAAGAGCAGCGGGTCGGTCTCGGACGGACTCGACATGGTTCGAATCCATCCACCGGGGGGTAGCAGCTACGATCGTAGAGCCATGTCTCGTCGCCGCGCCTCCTTCCGAAGGCACGGCTCGGAGCCCGCTCGCATCCCCGTCGCCGAACTTACCCTAGTCTCGATCTCGCCAATTCTCGTTAAATAACCCAACTCAACTTGACGGCGCGATGGGGCCCCCGATGGTGCGCATAGATCAAACGATCGAACAAGGCTTCGACATAGGATACTCACCTGAACGAGTCGCCTCTCAACTCGCGGAGTTCGGTCCACCCTACTCGACGGTCGCTTATGTGCGTCGCGAGTTCGCGGAATGGAGAAAGCTTCCGAAGCACGCCGCAGAGCGGAAGTTGTCCATCAGCGAGAAGCGGTTTGGCTAACGTCGCCGCTCTACCACTGTCGGTGCTGGCGCCGGCGAGTGAGACCTCGATTTGGTGGCAGCCGCCGCTACGGGCGACTCGGGGACTCGGTCTGTGGCCCTAGGCACCGAATCTCAATACCTCGGCTGACCCCACCGCTCCGTACCGCTCGGGGTAGCAGGTCAGTATAAGGATCTGGCACTCCTTGCCGGCTTGGTCGAGTACAGCCCCCATTGCCTTGAGGCGCTCTGGGTCGGAGAATCCTAGAGCATCGTCGATGATGACTGGAACTCCTTGACCGTCCTTTCCAACTAGCATGGCCACAGCGAGCCGCACAATGATCCCGAGTTGCTCAGAAGCCCCAGTGCTTAGCAGGTTGAAGGGGATTGGAGTCCCGTCTAGCTCACGGCTTTCAATCGAGAGGTCCTCGGCGAGCGCAACCTTGAACGTCGGCCCGTGAAGTAGCCGCCCAAGTTGTTCGATTTGATCGCGCAAAGGCCCCACATAAGCGCGCTGTGCCTCCGCCCGGCGGAGCGAGAGCGCTTCGAACAGCAGCTTGGCAGCGTTGGCGCGGCGCTCCACCGACCCGAGCTCTCCCTTTTTCCAGTCGAGGTCCCGCTGCGCCGACCCCAGCAAGTCGTAGATGCCCTTGCTCGCAGCGATTTCGAGACGCGTCGCGGAGTCTGTCAGCGATGTCTGGATCGTCCCCAATTCGTTCCTTGCCTTGAGAACAGCTGCATCCACACTCTCGGCGCGGGACCGGACCCCTTCCGAGTCGGCCTTGCGGAGTTCCCCGTGCGCCGTCTCGGCTGCCTCCTGTTTCCGCGCAGCATCCGCCATTGCCTCCTCGGATAATCGTTTGTATTCCTCGTCGGAGGTCCGGACTCGCTCCTCATTGAGTACCTTCTGGCGATTCTCCACCATTTCAGCGGCTTGGTCCCTCCTCGAGCGTAGCTCCGCTTCCTTTACCTGACGTTTTCCCAAATCGTCGCGGGCGCGCTTGGCGATTTCCCTGGAAGTTTTCAATCTGGTCTGCGCCGCGACTAGTGATTGCTGTGCCTCTCTGGCGAGGCGCTCCGCCACCTCTCTCTTTTCAGGCAGGGGATGGCTAGATGGCCGTTCCCTCTCCAGCTTCTGAATACGTAACCGAAGCTCCGAGACCTTTGCGAGCAGCTCCTCCACATTCACAAACGGTTCGGGGTCGTCTGTTCGCAGCGCTAGCCGAAGTGCCTTCTCTGCCTCTTTCTTCCGCACGGTCGCCTCGTTTCGCGAGCGGTTCGACTCTACTGCCTTCGCAAGGTCGCCTACCCCAGCCTTCGCCAGCGCCGCCTCCCAGGCAGAGCGTGCGTCACGTTGACTGTCTTGCAACTTGCTCAAGCTCATCCCCGGTTTGATTTCGAGGCGTGCCCGTGTGGGAATCTCTACGATGACCGAGTCCGGGACGGGAATTTGGTGAACAGCTCCTTTCTTGAGGGCCATGGGCTCCCCGCCCACGACGGGACGGAGGTCGGTCAGAGCAGTGATCGAGAGGGTCGGGCTGGCGACCTCCAGCTTCTGTTGCGACACTGTCAGACTGGTGTGCAGCTCACGAAGATTCTCTAATCCCTCGTCTGATAACCCGCCAGTCGCCAATGCCTGACCGGCCTCTAGGGAGTCCTTCAGGGCACGCTCGGCCCTCCTCCCGCGCTCGGACAGAAGCTGGGAGTCGAACTGCAGACGAAGAAGCTCGTGGTCGTTCTTCGTCAGGTTAGCGACCTTCTCTGCATCTTCCATCCCTTGTTCGGCATTCACCGAGGCCTCCTCAGCCCTCAGGGAGCGTTCTTTGGCCCTCTCAAGTTCAGGCAACTCTCCGTCGTATGCTGCGTTCAGGCCATCGACGTCGCGAAGGAGTACCTCGACCTGGTGAGCCAACTCTGCCCGCGCACCGGCCGCCGCAACTGCCCGTGTGTGGCGCTCCCTCGCCGCTTCGAACTCGGCCGCCGCTACTTTCGTCCGATCCTCGATGCGTTTCACGGCCTGAAGCCGTTCTCCCCATGACTTCTGGTCCGACTCCAGGGTGAGGAGCCGATGCCGGAGCGCATCGAGTTCTCCCGAAAGACGTTCATACCGATCCGCCTCCTCTTGGGCCTTCGCTGCCTCTGCCTGAAGTTCAGTTACGCGAATCTCGAGGGCAGAGGCTTGCTTTTGCAAATCCTGGAACGCGCGGACCTCCTTGTCGCTGGCCGTGAAGTATTTCCTGTATTCCTCCTGCGCGGCTTCGAATAGGCTGGCGCTCTCTTCGGTGTTCGATGCCCCACCAGTCGCCTTGTCTAACGCCTCGGTGAGGAGGCCCCTCGTCGGGAGCGGGGAGGGCCGACGCTGGCCCCCTGCAAGTAGCGGACCGCTCCGAGCAATTCGATATCCACTGCAGATTCGAGGATCTCACGCATTCGTTCGTGAGCCTCCCGACCAGTCTTGACTTCGGCTCGAGGCCGACTGACACGTAACTCCGTCTCGGGACGGCGTAGCCACCGTTTCCTGACCCTAAAGCGATAGGTCCCTGCTTCGATTTCGGCCTCAACGCTCGGTCCTTCGTCCCGACCTACCGGTTTCGATTCCTTTACCTCGCGCTTGAGGCTTGAGTCGAGTTCGTTCAGCAGAAGATCAAATCCCTCAAGCAGGCTCGATTTCCCAACCTCATTGGGCCCTACGATGATCGTAATCCCCGAAGGCCGGGGCTGGACCCTACCGTTGGTCACCCCCTTGAAGTCCTTCAGCTGGAGATCCAGAATCCTCACGGCGACTCCTCGGCCTTTCCAGTCGGCTGGGCTTGGACGAGACGGTAGAGAAGTGCTAGAGCGTCGCCCGCCTCCGATGACTGAATCCCCCCGGGATCTCCGTCGACCATGGCCTGAAGGTCTTCCAGAGCAGCGTGAGCATACCCTGTGAGACCGAGCGCATCCAAGTCCGCGGCTGTCGGGCGCACCACGAGCTGGGACTCCCTTTCCCAGGCTTCCAGCCCCCCCAATAGTTGACGCGCCTCCTCGAGAAATCGCGCCAGCTCTACATGCCCCTGCAGGCTCAGAGCTCCCTTGAGGCCGATCTTAGCGATGACGTTCTCTTTGGAGGTCAGACCATCGAACCAAGCCCGCAGCCGGGGAATATCCTCGTCTCCCGAGAGCTCGAAAGTCTCTCGCGCGAACTTCCACTTCGCCACGGGTAACTCCCGTACCTCGCACTTCTCAGGCGTCAGGTCGACGAGAAGAGCGAATCCCGACCGAACCTCATCATAGTCTGTGGGTTCCGGCGCCCCCGAATACCGGATCCGGCCAGTGCCACCCACATCGGTGGAACTGTGGCGGTCCCCCAGGGCTAGGTAATGGATTCGGCCCTCCTCGATAGCTCTCTCCGCGTCGGCGAGACAGATATTGGCAGGATTCTGTTTGTCAGGCGCGAGGACGTCGACCGCCCCGTGGCCCACAGCTATGCGAATGGTCCCGGGCGAGGGCTGAGCATCCACCAACGAAGCTTTCACTAAGTCACGGAGGGGCCTCTTGTTGGGCCAAGGGGCACCTACGAGCTCGACCCCATCATCGGCAGAGATTGGGAGGCTGTCGGCAATCACCTTCACGTTCTCGGGCTTGCGTTCGAGGAAGTCTCTCTGCCGGTAAATGCTCGATGCGTCCAAGGGGTCGTGATTTCCCGCAAGGAGGTACCAAGTGAGCCCCGAGCTTCGCATCGCCTCCAAACTTCGAGCGACGACCTGAGGAGATAGTAGGTTTGACTCGAAGACATCCCCCGCTACTACGCCAAATCTCGCCCCTTCCTTGAGCGCGAGGTCAGCCATCGTACGGATTGCGTCGATGCGCGCCTGGGTGAAACGACCCTGAGCTTCCTCGGAGAGAAATGACCGAGTCATGCCGAGTTGCCAGTCGGCCGTGTGGAGGAACTTGACCAAGGCTACTTACCTCCTATCCGGATGCGTCCGCGAGTTTGCATCGTATCAGGGCCTGCGGCCAAATCGAGGCTCCAGACTTGAGTGTTCCGTGTTGGGGTTGTCCAACTATCCACGTCGTGTCCCATCGGAAATTGGTCAAGGGAAAATGGCGCATCGGCAGCTCTTCCGAGACCCAACTCAGCCGTTCGATCACACCCTGACGGTCGCTGTCACCATCAGACTCGATAGAAGAGGGGGTGGGGTTCGGTCACGACGGATGCGGGTCGTCGAGTCTGCCCAGTCGATCTTCGGCGACGGTCATAAGAGCCGCATTTGGGACAGCTTCCCCCGGGATCTCTCCTCGGACACCAGGAAGCCCCACAGGACGCGCACACACAGAGGGGAAACGGCCCGTTCCGGAACGTTTTCGTCCCCGGGCCGAGTCTCCTCCTATCGGGCCAAGCGCTGGCTTCGCAGTGGGATTGAATGTTAACGAACCGGTGGGTCCTTGTGGCCTCCGGACCCAGAACGACCCATGTGCTCGTGCGAGGTCGGAGTGGCGCCAAGTGGCTCCTGGCGAGCCACCTTTTGTCGTCAGAAGTGGCGTCGGTGCCGCCCTTAGCGCTTGAGCTCAGCTTACCTATCGGGTCCCCAGAAAGTCGCCTCGTCATCCCACAGAGCCTCCTGACGTTAACTGAGTTGAGTTCAAGTGCTGGGGGGGAGTTGTTGTTGACCGGTAGTTCTGGAGCGTGAGCTCCGGTCGTCTTTCCCCAGTTGAACTCAAGCGCTAGGATGGCGTGTAGTAGTAGCCCGGCAGGGGCTCACGCCTCCGGGGCCTGAATAACGACCTTGGACCCGTTCAGGGGTGCTACGAACCGCCAGCCCTTCCCGATCCACGCCTCCGCCGCGGTCACGTCCACCACCTTCTGCTGGCCGGGGACGGCGGGGCTGTCCGCACTTGCCGAGGATTCCTTGGCTCGGCGCAGGGCCCCCAGCACCACTTCCGAGTTCAGAGGACCCAGTCTGCCCACCTCAGCCCCATCCAGTCCTGGCCATCTCAAGAATGACCTTGTAAACCTCCTCGTTGGAGGTACGTGGGGCTTGTAGTACGGAAAGGAAGGGAAAGGTCTGTTCGTAGGCCGCCCGCATCGCCTCGACCGTCTCGTCAGTGAGGCGCTTCCCGAGCGTGTATCGGTTCTGGACCGACCCCAGGTCGTGGCCCATCCAGAACTCCCTGTACGTCCCGGGTGACAGTTCCGTGCTGTTCGCCCAGCAGGCAGGCGGTAGCGAATCGGGCTCGGAGAACGTAGGGGCGGAAGACCAGACCCGAGCGATGGATCGCTTCGCGAAGGTCCAAGGTGATGCTCTTGGTTGAGACGAAGGTCCCTGCCAGTTTGGGTCCCTTCCTCTCGTGCCCGACCCCGGAGCCGAGGGCTCCAATCAGCGGCGAGGTAGGAGCCAGCGTCTCTCCCCGAGCCGCCCTTTCGTGCAAGTAGGATAGGATGGCTTCAGCGAGTTCCGGTCCCCCGAACGTCAGGTATCCTCTCCCGGTCTTGTCGCGAACGGATCGGACGCGGACGATGAACGGGACGTGCATGAACGCGAGTCCCACGAGGTCCAGTTCCGGGAGGTCGGCCAACCTCAGCCCGTCGCTCGCGTCGATGGAGCCCAAGACCCCCGGTCGGACTCCGCTCTGGGCCATCAGCAGGGCGCAAACGCGTCCGCGTGCTGAGAGCACGCCGAGGAGGCGGCGCAGGTCTCCCGCGGAGGGGACGCGCTCGTTCTCTATGGTCACTCCGTCCCGCCCGCCGACCTTCGGGAGGCGAGTGAACTCAACCCCGTTGAAGTCGAGCCAGGAACGGAGGGCGAACAGGATCTTGCGGATGTATGCCGGGCTTCGGCCCCGCTCCTGCTGGGCGACGGCATAGTCGGAAAGTAGGCGGCGGACGGCCTCCGGCCGAGTCTTGGCCCTGCGCACCAACTCCCTAGGGGGAAGTTTGGCCACATCGCAGAAGAGGGCGAGGCGACGAACGTAACCGTCGGCCGTGAGCTTGGATCGGAGGGCGAGCTCACGGTTCCATCGGAGGACGTCCTTGGAACGCCAGAAGCGGGAGTGATCTGTCCGTCCGTCACGGAAGGCGAACTCGGCCACGGGGACCTTCAGGTACCCTCGATGGCATAAATGTTTGGACGGGCCCGCCGGGATTCGAACCCGGGTTTGAGGCTCCGGAGGCCTCCGTGATGTCCAAGCTATACTACGGGCCCGCTATGGACCTCACGGACCAACTACGGGCCTGTATTGGCTTTTCGTGTGCCAAAAGGTGTCTCTGGCACCGCTGGGACACCGATCTGCCCGATCTCTGACGTGCCGAAGCGGCTTAACAAGCTCCGAAGCCCCCCGTCAGGCCCTCAATATCGGAAATTGTCGATAGAGGGACTTGTTTCTCGCGCGGGTTGCAGCGCGTGATTCGCCACTATGGAGCCAATTAATTGGTCCCATACGACCTTCGGAGCCTACTATGGACATAACGAGTCCGCGACGACCCCCCTTGACGCTTCGCCTTCGCGTGATTTCCCGCGAAGTACGCAGAACCGCGCAGCCTTGCGCCAGTCGCTCGCGAGCATCTCGGCCAGGCCCGGGGTGGTCGCCACCACCACCCAGGTGACGTGCAGTCGATGGGAAACTGAGTCTAGACAGGGCGAGGTGATCGGGAGTCATGTGCACGAATCTGGACCCATGTATGGAGAGGACCGGCAATCGACCACCTACCACCCCTTTCGCGGACGGAAACAGCAAGGTGATGTTCCCTGGCTTTAGTGATCAATGCGTCGAGAGCTTCGCTCGTCAATCGAGTCGAAGGATGATTTGAAAGCCTCGCGTAACCTGCAATCCCATACTTCTGGGCCAGGCGGCTGCTCCGAGCGTCCACCAGGTCCAATCTAAAATGATGGTCTGTCCAGCACAACACGTAGTTGCCACGATAGGGGAAACTGAAGCTAACTTCGTCATCCCCGACTACCAGCAGAGTCGCCCCCGGGGCGAATTTCGTCGACCCCCATCCCAAGTACAGTGCTGCGCCGAACAGAAGGTAGTACGGAATGCCGTAAAGGGTTCGGAAGCCCGACACGACCGTCCCGTGAGCGAACTGATAGACCAGAAGGCCGACCCCTGTCGAGGCAAGAACCACGGAGATAAGCGCGAATTCAACTCGAAGGCCCCGAGTGCTGACGTAACGTCGTCGCGAGCAATCCGCAAGGTCAAAAGTCTGTTCGACCATTCGCGATGCCACTCTACAAGATGATCAGGAGGTCGGCGGCAATCAAAGCAGTGCCAGCAGCACTGATACCTAAGTCGATTTCACCTAGGAACCTCAAAGATGGCACCTCATCTACAATTTCGGACGTTAAGAAGTGATATGCGGTAGCCGTGAGGGCCATAAAGGCAAGCGCGAGAGCCACGACCGCGGTCGGGACGTTGTTATGCGCGAGGAGGTACAGCCCTAATCCGATGACTGCTGCGTCCAATGCCAGCACAACGATTGCTGTGAGCGGATTGCCCTGCAACTCGTCGGGCGGAAACAGCTCCGCATAAAGCATTCCCAGCGCCACGGGTGAATCGGACAACCCACCTACCAATCCGATGATGCCAGCCGCGGTTCCCCACTGCCTTGTGTTCTTGACGGTTGTGTTGGCATTTGTCGTATTCACCCATCCCTCAATCGCGTGGACCGCGGCGGCGCTGAACGAAGTCACACCCGAGATTTGCGGAGCAAGCTCTGCGGCTACGGCGGTTGTGAGAAGGCCCAGTATGATTCCAACCAAGAAGGCAGGGCCTAGATCCAGTGGCATGGCGATGGTGAGGACGATTGCCGCAGCAGCTCCCAAGCCCAATCCCAGCTCGAAGACGGACCCGCTGAGCGCGTTACCGAAGCGGATAGTGTCCGCCGAGGTGACCTTAGAGTCGTCATAGGCTGCCAGCGTTGCGCTCACAACTGAACTCGAATACGAACTGACTCCGCTCATTATCGAGTTGACCACAACTGCAAGAGCGGCCTTCACGAGAGAACTGATGTATTCAAGCAGGACGTTGAGGACATTCAACATCGCCTTCCCAACGGCCACAAGCGTCCCGGCAACTCGTGCGAGCACCAATCCTCCGAGTGCTGCCGCTTCGCTTGCGATCTGGTTCAGGTACGTCGCTGCCGCGACCCCCACAGACCAGACCTCGCCGACGATGGATACGATCGCTCCCGTGATCGTCGTCACCACGGCGGAGACAGCGTTCCAGAAGTCACCCCAAATCCCCCCAGCCGATGGTGGCGCTTTGTTGTAGGTCGGCGGCCCATAGAGACCCTGGGAGATCACTGGGGCGCTAGCCAGCGCCGAGAGGATTGGACCGGCGAGGCCCAGTGACGCGACCTGGTTCCTCACGGTCTGGAAGGTCCCGTTCACGCCCGCCGTCGTATTTGTGAGCAGGGCTGAGAGGAGCAGGTCCAAAGTGGCTGTCGATGTGATGTTCAGGGTTACGATCGCCTCCAGGGCCGGAGGCATTGAGACACTAGAGTAAATCGACGGATTGCTGGCCAAGCCACCGGTGTTGTTCGCGGGAGCCGTTTCCACGACCGTCGTGCGAACTTGAAGCGAGCTGGAGCTGGCCACCCCGGTCTCTGCGGTGGTGAAGTTCACGGGTCCGGAAGCAATCGAACGGTTCTGCCAGTACGCCTCGAGGTCGAACATCAGACCGGAGGCAGATCCAAACGACTGCGTAAGGAGACTCCGCGCGGTGGAATCGCTGCTCAATATTGGGGGCGTAGGATGGGAACTGGGGTACGGGAAGTTCTTCCCTTCGAATACGGCCGTCGCGAACGGGGAGTTCAGGAACTGCTCCCGAGGGAATAGGAGATTGTTCAGTCCCGGCTGCAGCGAGATCGTGTAGCTGCCACCCCAAGGGTAGGGAATGGATACCGAAGTCAACGAGGCCGACGCGTTGACGACGACGAGGTCGAACGACTGCTCGCCGGTATACCGTTCGAGACCTAGTGGAAGCCCGTTCACTGTCGAATTGCCGTCCGGCAGCCATAGATACGTCGGAGTCTTGCGGTCGAGAGGAACGGTCGAGAGGGAGAGAGCGAGGGAGCCGTTCGGATTCCCGGTGGTGTTGGACCAAGCCTCGGAGACGAGTGCGCCGTGCACCATATCGTAGGTCACGTCGACCTGCTTGAGAGTCCCATCGAACGGCACTGCGGTAAGTGTGGAGGAGCCAGATTCGTTGACGAGAACCTCGATCTGGAGGGTCTCGAACTGCGAGGTCTGGCTGGACGGGAGGACGACCGTGTAGCCGGTGAGTAAGGAGATGCCCCCGGAGAGGCCGACGGGGGCGCTATAGTTAGTGAGCTCCGGCGATTCCCGTCGCGGTGCTGCCCGCGTAGAGTTGGAATTGGGCGGCGTACCCCTGCCCCGTCTTGAGATGAGTTACGTAGAGGTGGGAGACCGTGATCGAGAGATCGAAGGGGGCAGACGGGCTAATTCGAGAGCCGTCAGCGATCCCGTCCTGTGGAGACGAGGCGGTGAGGGGGTCCGCTCCCCAGGAGAGCTTGCCCCACACAGTCATGGTACGGTATCCCTTCCAAGTTCCGGTCGTGGCCCGTAGCCAGCTGATAGCCTTGACCCCGGTCAGGTTTGCAAAAGTAGATAGCGCGGTGGACGACCAGAGCACAGTTTCCGCCCAGGGGGAACCATCTCCGCTGGCAATCCCTCCGGCAGGGCTTGGCGTGAGGTTGGTGCGATTCTGGTTGGCGCTGGATGGCGCGCCGTTCGCGAACGGGTTGTAGGACGAGTTCTCGTACCAGTACCCGAAGCCGGACTTAGGCAGCTTCGCGCTGGTCGCGGACCCCACGTTGAAGGTGAGATTCCACGTGTCGAGCATGTGGCTGCCCGCCGTGTCGACAGTGGTCGGGTTCAGACCGAACTCCTTCTCGATGTAATCGCCGACGAGCCCATTCGTGGAGTAGAGGGACGGATCGGCCGTGGCCGTTTGCCGGACGACCGCGCCGGTCACGTTCGTGAACGTGACCGGCCAACCGTTCAGTTTCTCGACGTCAGTGAGACCGTCTCCGGAACTATCTTGGAGGTAAATGAACCTCAACGGAGCGCTCGACAGTGAGAGATTCTGACCATCCCAGGCGAAGTTCCAGACTTCTTGGACAGGTGGTATCTGCGCGGGGACCGGACTTAGAGCATATCCGAATACCTAGCCTCGGAGTGTGAGGGGGACCTTCTTGTGCGAGAGCTGTGAGGTACGCTCGCCCTTCTCTCGACACTTGGCGCAAACGAAGAGTACGCTGCGGTTCTCGAGGTGGTTGAAGATCTGCCATCCGTCCTCGAGCCACACGCCCTGCTTGTAGGGGATCTTGCCGGGGAGTAGGAGGGCCGTCTCCTCCGTACACCCCGAGCCCGAACAGTGGATCGGGAGCGGGACGATCTCGCTTGGCGTGAGTCGAGGGCGCTTCCTCGGGGCCATCCGAGGTGGAAGCCGACCGTCGTTAATGGAGATGGCGGAACACGATAGCCGCGCAGGCGAACTGGACGAAGGCCAGGTAGTTGGCGACCTTCCGTTCCCAGCGGATCAGCAGTCGACGGAACTGGTTCATCCAGGCATGAGCCCGCTCGACTACCCAACGGTGGGGCCGTCGCTTTCGGTTCCGCTCCATCTCGAGCGCCTCTTCTCCTCGGGAGCGAATGTGATGCGTGAAGCAGTAGGCCTCGACCACCGTCCGCACGCCGTCAAAGTCGTACCCTTTGTCCATGCACAGGTGCTGGGAGACCGCCGGCGGGAGGACCCGGCGCGCCTCGAGAGTAGGTTCTACGAGCTTGCAGTCGTTCCGATTCGCCGGGGCCACCACCACGGCGAGCGGGATCCCCGCGCCGTCGGTCAAGAGACTCCGCTTGGTGCCGCTCTTCGCTCGATCGGTGGGGTTCGGGCCTGTGGCCTCCCCACCGAGACGCGCCTTGGTCATCGCTCCATCCATCGACTGCCAGGTCCACTGGATCCCGATCTGTTCGTCGTAGACCAGGAGGCATCGCTCCCAGAGGCGGTCGAAGACCCCGGCCTTCGCCCACTCTTGGAAGCGGTCATGGAGAGTCGTAGCGGGGCCGAAGCACCTCGGGAGAGCTCGCCAAGGAATGCCGGTCTTCAGGACGTAGAGGATGCCCTCCATGCACTCTCGATCCTCTCGCCGAGGTCGGCCGCCCCGAGCATGGGACGGCGACTCGGGAAGGAGGACCCGAGTGAGGGCCCAGAGTTCGTCCGAGAGCCGGTACCGAGAATCGATCAGGCCGACGTAAGCGGGCGGCACTCCTCTCGATCGATAGGACCCGGCTCATCTACCGAGTTGTCGACTGGAAGTGGCGGACCAAGGGGTATTCGGACACGCTCTTAGTTGTTTCTACCAATATGGTTCCTAACGTAGGTATTCTCCCGTCTCGCTAGCGGGATGCCCCCATCAGCCAACTCCAGAGAACGGAAGCTGGGCGCTATGGCGCCATCGTAAGCCTTAGGCACCCTAGCGGGCAGGCGGGACATAGATTGCGCAATCCTTGCTCCAATCGGCCGATGCAGCGATTCATCCGTTCCGACCCGCTGGGAGAAGGCGGAGTGTGACTCCGATGGCAAGCACGGAGAGTCCGACCAACGCAAGCACGAGCGGGACGCCGGAGAGCACGTAAGGGGGAAACTCGCAGGGTCCCTCAATCGGCAAGCAGATGTTCGGTGTCATCAGAAGGCCCATTCCCGCCAACCCAACTCCCTCGAGCAGCAGTGTCAATGACGTGGCCGAGCGCAAGACTGGCCGATCGAACGCCCGCGGCTTCCGGGCGCGCGCTCGATTCTCCGTCCATAACCGGGGGGAGGCTAGCGCGGCATTCAGACCGAACATAATGCTCGAGCCTGACAGGAGGAGAATCAGAACTCCGAGGACGGGAAGGCCTCCGCCGCAGTAGGTCTCCGGAGATGTGCAGCTGACTTCCTTACCAGAATCGTACGCCGTACAGGTCAGGCAACCGTAGACTCCAGGGTGAAGGATTGCCGCAAGGATAATGACAACGATTGCGAACCCCGAAGCGAGGACGGCCACGACCCCGTGATCTTCTCGTGCCAGCTGACTCCGGTTTGCAAACGTAGGCAGTCCCCTGGGTCAATAGAACACCTTCAAGCGGTGTCAATAACCTGCCGTCGCGAGGAGTGGAGATCCGCTCGCTCCCAAGATGTACCCCCGCACCAAGGTTGGCGAGGGATTGTGACAAGCCGCGACGGCCCTGAGGCGCGACGAAATCAGTAATCGATTCCCCCCCATCAGTACCTGACCGGAGTTACCCAGGGAGTCAGAGCAGCGGGATACCCTCCTTCGCGAAGACCGCCCTGACTTCCGACACTTTGCAGTCCCGTGCGCCGAATCCAGGACCACCGAACTCGATCGAGGAGATCCTAACCGGGAGTCGCGTTACGGCGTCGGCTCCCGCGCTGGAACAATGACTTCTTGATGCGGATACGAAAGTTGGGCCGAGGCACCCCCGCCGGTCACATGTCGGAGATTTCGCTAGGTCCGGAGTGGTCGCGGTCAACACTCGCGCCCAAGGATGGGCCCCTGCGTCTGATTGAGGGGTGGCACGTGTCCCGCGCAATCCCGTGCGGCCCCGATGGACAACTCTGGGTCGAAATAATTGACCCGATACTATACTACGGGCCCTCGGTGGACATCGTGGACCACCGACCGGCCTGTATTGACCTTTCGGCACGCACAGCGGGCCGACGGCGCGGGAAGAACTCTTGTAGGTCGTGGGGAGAGCGTCCCCGATGAGTGGGGCGGCGATTCCCAGCGCGGCCATGCGCGACGAGCCCCGCCCCCCCGACTCCACGCACGATCGACACGTTCGACCGGAAGTACGCCAACCGCATCATGCTCCTCCTCGCCGGAGTCGTCCTGGTGGTGCTGTACATCGAAGGGATGCTCACTCCTTCCCTTCCGACGATCCAGTCGGACTTCGGGGTCGACACGGGCCAGGTCACGCTCATCATATCGGCGTATGCCGCCGCGGGGGTCGCGCTCAGCCCGGTCATCGGCAAGCTCGGGGACATCTACGGGAAGCGGAAGATCATGGTCGGCGTCATGTTCACCTACGCCGCGGCGGTCACCGTGACCGGCTTCTCGCCCACCTTCGCGTTCATGGTGGGCGCGCGGGCGATCCAGGGGGTCGGGCTGACCATCATGCCGCTCGGGATGTCGCTCATGCGGGAGGAGTTCCCCCGCGAGA
The DNA here is from genome assembly GCA_963749205.1 of uncultured Thermoplasmata archaeon. Lineage (GTDB taxonomy): Archaea > Thermoplasmatota > Thermoplasmata > Lutacidiplasmatales > UBA184 > Lutacidiplasma. Next base: position 26,549 of record CAVVLW010000006.1, read on the forward strand.
TGGTTCCCCGGGCCCAAGGGATCCTGAGCGCGATGTTCGGGATCGGTTTCGCGATCAGCCTCCCGCTCGGGTCGTTCGTCTCCCAGACCTACGGTTGGCGGTGGACGTACCATTCGGCGGTCCCGTTCGTCCTAGTCATGGCGATCCTGGTCTTCCTTCTGGTCAAGGAATCCCCGTACCGTCGCCCCAACACTCGGGTGGATTATCTCGGGGCGCTGTTCCTCGGTCTCGGCCTCGCGGGCATCGTGGCGGCCCTCTCCCAGGGAGAATATTGGGGATGGACCTCGCCGCTGACCGTGGGTTTCGCCACCCTGGGCGCGGCCATGTTCATCCCGTTCGTTTGGGTAGAACGGCGGCTGACGGTTCGGAAGAACGAGCCGATCGTCGACGTGCATCTGCTCGCTGAGAGAAATGTGACCGTCACGAACATCGTCCTGACCGTCGCCGGACTCGGCATGTACCTGGCGCTGTTCACCCTGATCTATCAATTCGAGTACCCCCTCGCCTCCGGCGGCTACAACGCCTCCTGCCTGACGCTGGCGAACTGTAGCTTCAACATCCTATCGACCGGCATCGACATCCTCCCGCTCGCCGCGGGCATGACCGTCGTCGCCTTGATCGCGAGCGTCATCGTCTCCCGCGTGGGCGTCAAACCGCTCGCCCTCACGGGCGGTCTGGTCACAGGCCTCGGTTTCTCTCTCGAGGCCTTCGCCGCCTCGTTGACCACCGCCCTCATCATCGAGGTCGTCATCGGGGCCGGCATCGGCCTGCTCAACGCCTCGATCATCAACCTGCTCGTCCTGACCGTGGACCCGAAGGACATGGGCCAGGCCACCGCCATGAACAATGTGTTCCGCAATGTCGGGGGCAGCGTGGGCGCGCCGATCGCCGGTTCGCTCCTCGCGACCTATCTGTTGACGAGCGGACCCTTCGCCGGATTGTTCCCCGCCCATCTCGCATTCCAGTACACGTTCTTCTTCGCCGCCACCATCACGGTGGTTGGGACCCTGACGGTCATTTTCGCCAGGAGGTCCTCGGTTCTCGCCGACACGCGAAATTCGCCCACCTCCCGACACTTCCGCGCGGGCGACGCGGTTTCGCTCCCGCACCGGTCCCCGTCGAGCCCACCCCCGTGCCTCCACTCGCGGATTGAGTTCCTTCGCGAGGGGGCGTCCCCTCGACACGGGCGGGGTGGACCCCCCGGACGGCCGTGCGTGCCAGCTCGCGCCGGATCTGTCGACAAAAGACTCAATGGCGAGGGGCTCTGTGGGTCGTGCCAGCTGCTCCGGTTTACCATGCCGCCTTCCGCTCCTGAGGTGCTCGAAACGCGAGACCTTACTCCCGCCCGATGGAGCGATTTCGAGGCCCTGTTCGGGAAGTACGACGGAGTGCAGGCCGGCTGCTGGTGCATGTTCTACCACCGCACTAGCCCGAATTGGGCGGAGAGCGAAGTCATGCGGCAGGAACAGAACCGACGCGACCACCGGGAGCTGCTCCGGCGCGGACACGCTCGCGGCGTTCTCGTGTACCTTGGAGGGATTCCTGTCGGTTGGTGTCGGTACGGCCTTCGGGAAGAGTTGCCCCGGATCGACGGGGGGCGGAAGTATCGTGCGCTGGTCGGCGAGCTGGACGGGCTCCCGCGCTGGCGGATCACCTGCTTCTTCGTGGACCGGCCGACCCATCGGCAGGGCATCGCTAGCCGGGCGCTGCACTCCGCCCTGGAGTCGATTGGTCGACAGGGTGGAGGGATCGTCGAGGCGTACCCGGCGACGAATCCCCGGGCGGTAGGGATCTGGTTCGGGACGGTCAGCATGTTCGAACGAGAGGGTTTCGAAGTCGTCCGACGCTTTGGGCGCAGCAATCTGCTCATGCGGCGAGCGATTCCGGGTCGTCGGTCCGGGGCTCTCCGCAAAGTAGTCGCGTGACTTTCCGTGAGCATGGCGACCGACTCCGTCAGCCCGGCTACGCGTGCGAAACTCGCCCGATCCGTCCTTGAGAACAACCTTCGAGTCCGCGCCGGGGAGCGCGTGATCATCGAGGCTTGGACCCATACCCTCCCGTGGGCGGTCGCGTTCGCCCGCGAAGCCCGACGGCTCGGCGCGCAACCTTTGATCCCCTACGAGGACGAGGCGGCGTACTGGGACGCGGTCGAAGACGGCGAGGACGCGGTGCTCGGAAAGGCCGCCGCGCACGAATGGGCGGCGTTGGGCAAGACCGACGTGTACATTCACATGTGGGGCCCGGGAGACCGGGTCCGACTCAGCAGGCTCCCTGAGGCTCGTGTGAACCGCTTGTTGGGTTTCAATCCGGGCTGGTACGCCGCCGCCGAGAAGGCCGGCGTCCGGGGCGCGCGGATGGAACTCGGTCGGGTCTACTCCACGACCGCACGGGCGTACGGGGCCGATCCCTCGAAATGGACCGACCAACTCGTGCGTGGGACGATGGTGACTCCCGAAGCGCTCGCTCGCACCGGCGCCCCCATCGCGAAGGCTCTGGGGCGAGGGAAGAGGCTGCGCATCCGGGACGACAAAGGGACCGACCTGACGCTCGGTCTCTCCCGACGGCGCGCTCGTGTCCTCGCGGGCCGGCCGATATCGGCGCCATTTGGAATGCTGGTCACGCTACCTTCCGGGCTGGTACGCGTCGCCCTCGACGAGAGCGTGGCGGAAGGGACGATCGTCGCCAACCGGTTCAGTTACTACGACGACGGACAGGCAACGGGCGGCTCCCTCCAGTTCCGCAACGGGAAACTGACCCATGCAGAGTTCGACAGCGGCGGGGAGCGGTTCACCGCGGGGTACCGAAAGGGGGGAAAGGGGCGAGATCGACCCGGCATGCTCGGCATCGGGTTGAACCCGGGCCTCCACAACACGCCCCAGATCGAGGACATCGAGCTCGGGGCGGTGATGGTCTCGGTGGGCGGCAACCGGGGTCTGGGCGGCAAGAACCCCTCCCCGTTCTTCGGCTGGGTCATCAACGCCGGAGCGACGGTCGAGGTAGACGGACGCCCCCTGATAGCGCGTCGCTGACCGATACGATTCGGCGGGGGCCGTCCGGCCCGCGATGCGCACTGGGGGAGACTCAGCTCGGCTTCGCCGGCTTGGGCTTCGGGGTCGCCTGCGGTGCCGCCTTCGGTGCGGGTGGGGCCTTCGACTCCGAGTACCCGCACTTTCCGCACGAGCGGCGGTCCGCGTGCTCGGCGAGGAAGATCCCGGGACCGCACTTCGGGCAGGACTTGTGGGTGCGGGTCAGCGCGTCGCCCTTGACGTCGTAGAGCCCGACCCGCGCTTGGGCCATCGGAGCTCACGCGTCCTTGGCGGGAGCAGCGTCCTTCTCGGCCTTGGGGGCCTTGGCCTTGTGCTCGCCCTTGTGGTGCTCGGGCTTCGTGTCCCCCTTGTGCTCCGGCTTCTGTTCAGCCTTCGGCTCGGGTTTGTGTTCGGGCTTGTGTTCTTCTTTGGCTGCCGGCGCCTCGTCCTTGGCCGACTCCACTTTCGGGGCTTCCGTCTTCGGGGTTTCCGTGGAGGCTGCCGGCTTCGGCGTCGGGGGGGCCGGAGCTTCGGCCGCAGGGGTGGGCCCCTTGACGACCTTCTCCTTCAGCCCGTTTCGGATCAGGATGTGTTCGCGCGTGATCGATTTCGCCGCGTCCGCGGTCTCGTATACGAGAGCGTCTCCTCGGGTGGTCGCGGTACCGTACCGGGCCGCCATTCGTTCGATGATGACGCGGTCCTTCGGCGCTCGGACAAGCTTGGAGAGCTCCACGCGCACGGCCTCGCGGCTCGGAGTGGCGGCCGTGGCGTGCGCCACCTCGAACCGATACTCGTGCCTCTTCAGGAGCGGGTTGGGCCGCGCTTCAATGATCGTGACCTCCATTTCCGGTGCTCCTGAACTCCGTCCGGATCCTGAGGTGCCGCGCGTTTTCTCCCGCGTCACGCCGAAGCGGACGGATGAGGCCCCCCTCACCCGGGGTACCGTATATAACGGTGGCTCAGGAGGCTCGCCGGAGCAGGCGCAAGTGGCGGACGGCGACGGTGTTCGAGGACCCCGGCCGCCCGTCCCGGGCCCCCGAGTGTGTCGATCGCACCCGTCTCGGGGTCGCGGTCTAGCCCGGAGCGGATCCGTACCACCGCCCTTCCCCCGGGCTCGGGTGGGGGCGAAGGTTGTGGTCGGCCAGCGCGCGCGGCGTGGGGAACCGATGCCCACAGAGCGCGCACACCAGTCCGGGGCGATGGGCCTCCGGGTTCGTCTCGATGGTCAACGCGGGGTCGTCGTTCTTGTGCGCTCTCCGACGGTGCTCGATCAGGTCCGCGGGATTGCCGAACGGCGTTCCGCAGAGGTCGCAGGTAGCGCTCATCGTCTCAGTTCACTCTCCCTGCGATCAGTCCGGGTTCATCGTTCAAATAACCTTGTCCAAGATCGCGTTCTCAGCTCGGCGATTGCCGGAGTGGGACGGCGGAAAATACCCCGATTGTCGATACATCGCTACCCTCGCTCATCTCCGGAGATGATGCTCCCCTGCGGGTGGGGGATGCCCTCAGCACGAGTGAATTCCCAAACTCAAAGCGACGGAAGGGGTTACTCGGCACCCTCGATCGGAACGGCAGGGCTGGCCGTGCGCGAGCCGCCGTTCATCCGGCCGTAGCCAGCGCGGAAGCGGCCCGTTGGGTCGGCTCGATCAGGTAGAGGACGCCCGCGAGCAGGGCGAAGATCCCACCGACGAGCGCGAGCACATTCGCGCCAAACCCGAGGGCGGCCAAGCCGATCAACCCCAGGACCACGAGCATGACTCCGCTCGTGAACCCGCGGTCCTTCCAGCCGTGCTCCGCCAGGTGGGCGAACAGGACGACCAGTCCACCGACCATGAACAGAACGATCGCCGCGCCGAGCGAGCTCGCCCCGGCAACTATTCGGCCTAACGCGAGGTCAGCAACCCCGAAGGCGATCGCGAACAGACCGCCCGAGAGGATGAAAAGGCCCCCCATCAAGCCGAAAAGGTGGCCCATCTCGCGCTCCTTTGTATTTTCCATTAGTCTCTCACCTCCTTTTGAGTCGCTCCGCCCAACGGCCCCGGAAGACGGCGGGGCTCTGGGCGGGCTGTCCGCTCGCACCTCCCCTTCACCCTACTTGAATTCTTGTCCCGTGGAGGCGCAGGGGTAGTGGTTTCGCACAAAATCTACGGCGAACGCCGGAGCAAATGGGTCCGAAATCCCACGATTGTCGAACCCGCTCGAAACGCTGGCGCACGACCGACCGCGTGCTCGGGAGCGCCACGGGACCTCGGCTTCGCTTCGCCCGCGGCAAGACCATAAGGCGCATCGTGGCGTACCGCGTGCGAGCCCGCGGGGGGATTGTCGCTTGGCTCCCTTATCCATCTGTATCAACACGCAGACGCCGCTCGTCCAGTTCCTCGTCCCGGCGGACGGAAATCTCCTGGACCCGACGTCCCGCGACCCGACGGACCTCGCCACCCTCCAAGAGGGGGTGGATTACCGGTTCTCTCCTGGGGGCGTCATCCGCATGGTCTACCCGCTGGTGCGCCGGCTCCTCAAGGAGAACGTCCTGAGCGAGGCCCACTGGGTGGCCCTCAACCCCCACGCGCCGCCGACGTTCCGGCTCGGCGCAATGACCTTTCACAGTGTCGCGCTCGACAGAGACCGAATGGCCGGATACGGGAAGGTGAAAGAGGCGATCTGGGGACGAATTCACGAGATCGATGCCGCGGAACGACACGACGATCTGTTCTGGACCGAGGCGTTCTCGGAGTACGCCTACTATAATCGCCTCACGTCGGAACTAATCCGGCGATTGGACGAGCGGCACGACTTCGATGCGTTCTACGTGCACGATTTTCAGCAGATGCCGGTCGGCCACATGCTCGGGACGCTGAAACCGAAGATCTTCCGCTGGCACATCCCGTTCGACGCCTCGGTGATCCCGGAGGAGTGGCAGTCACTGCTCCGCACCTATCTGGACAGCTACGATGTGATCGTCGTGAGCGCCGCGAAGTACGCGGAATCGCTCAACGCCCTCGGACCGAAGGGAAAGGTCCTCCGGCTCTACCCTTACGTGGACCCGAACGACTACTCCCCGGGACCGGGTCACGGTCGGCGCCGCGTGTGCGCGATTCGGCATCGACGCGAAGGACGAGGTCGCTCTCCTCGTTGGACGGATGGACCCCATCAAGGGCCAGGACCTCGCGATCGACGCGTTCGCGGCCCTCGCCGCGCGATACCCGAAGCTGAAGCTGGTGCTAGTGGGGAACGGGAGCTTCTCGGGGTCGAGTACCGGCCTCGGTCTCTCCAAATCGGCGGTGTGGCGGACCCACTTGGGAGCGCTAGTGACGAAGGAAGGGCTCGACGGTCGGGTGGTCTTTACCGGCCACGTCCCGCAGCGCGACCTCGACTGCCTCTATGAAAGGTGCCGCTTCACGATCTTGCCCTCCGTCCGGGAAGGTTTCGGACTGGTCGCCGTCGAGAGCTGGCTGCACGGGAAGCCCGCCATCGTTACCGAGCGGGCCGGGATCGCGGAGCTGATCCGCGACGGGGTGAACGGACTCCTCTTCGACCCGGACGAACCGGCCGACCTTCTCCGCAAGATGCGGGCCCTCCTGGACGACCGTTCGGGCAAGCTGCGCGCCCGACTCGTCCGCAACGGGCGCACCGCGTCGAAAAAGTGCTCGCTCGATGCCGCCGTCAGGGCCGAGCGTGAGATGTTGGCCGAGGTCACGGAGGCTTAGGTGGTCGGCCTCGCGACCCTCTGGGCGTGGTTCACGCCGTTCCTCCCGGTCGTCATCATCGTGGTGCTGACCGTCGTCATCGCCTGGTTGGTGAGCCTGCTGGTCGGTCGGCTGATGCGCCAGAGCACGCCCCAGATGGTGGGCACGGCCCGCCGACTCGGGGTCGTTGTCGTCGCGCTGATCGGCGGGACACTTGCGCTCCAGGGACTGGGCGTGAATCCGACCGTGCTGCTCCTCGTCATCGGACTGCTCGGGGTCACGGTCCTGGTCGCCTTGCGGGAACCGCTCAGCAACTACGGCTCGAAGTACTTCTCCGACATCTACACGCCGTTCAAGGTCGGCGACACGATCCAGGTGCAGGGGGTCTCGGGGAAGGTTATCGAGATCAACGCGATGACGACCGTGCTCCTGTCGGACAACGACCAGCTGGTCTCGGTCCCGAACGTGTCGATGATCCGGGACGTCATCGTCAACACGTCGCCGCAGGCCTGGAAGGAGGTCACGATACCGGTGTCGATCAGCGGCAATGTCGACCTGCCCGGCGTTCGAGAGCGGGCTGCTCAAGTCGCTCTCGAAGCTTCGGATGCGGCTCGACCCGAGATTTCCCCCGTCCTGACGACGAAGGCGCGCTCGCCGCAGTCGACCGACCTCACCCTCACGCTCATGTTGCGCCGGCCCGAGGACCGGGATTCGATCACGCTCGAGGCGAACAAGCGCCTGACCGAGGTCCTCGAGCAGGTGCGCGGGGCGCGGCGTTAGCGTCGCCCGACCCCGAACCCACAGGCGGCGATATGGGAGAGCGGACCCCGTACGAATTCGCGCACCCCCCACTCGAACCGGGCTCGACAGACGTAGTCGACCGCCGCACGCACGGCAGGTTCGGCGTTCCCGACCGCGCCGGCGAGTCGGGCGCCCCGGAGCAGGTCCAGGTCGTTCTCGGCATCCCCAATCGCCGCGTAGCGCGCGCGAGGGAGGCCGAGACGGAGAAGGGCGGACCGGGCCCCGGAGCGCTTGGTTACTCCGTCCGGAACGACCATGAGCCGGTCGACGTTCGAGACCACCTGGACCGGGAGGCCGGCGATCGCCCGGAGCAGACGGCGACGCTCGGTCCGACGGACCGAAACGACCACCCGGCCAAACTCGCCCTGAAGGTCGGATTGTTCTCGGAGCCGTCGACGCGCCTCCGCCATCCGTCGCCCTCCCACGATCCGGGGAGCGGTTCCGAGCGGAGCCTCCACGACCGCCCCGTTCTCGGCGACGATCCCGTCCAGGTGCCCGAACTCTCGTGCGAACCGCCGAAGCTGCGGGTACGGCCGGCCCGAGGCGAGGAGCGTCCGGAGTCCGAGGCGCCGGGCCTCTTCGAGTGCTGTCCGCGCTGCTCGGGTAGGCCGTCCGCGGGGCCGGAGCAACGTCCGGTCGAGGTCGCTCACAAAGGCCGAGATCGGGGGTCCTTCTCCACGACGGAGGGATCGCGCCGGCGCGGTCGACCCCGGCCCGGCCCGTGGCGACACCAAGCGGAAATGGATATGGAGCACGCGTGCGTCGTCCGAAGGGAGCCGAGACGGGATCATTCGACGGGAAACCAGGCGCTCGGGGATAGTTACAGGTTCCTCTATCGAGGAGGCGGGAGGGAGACCAGGGCGTGACGATGGACGACCCTCCTCCCCCAGCCGAGGTCCCCCACTGGCCCAGCCTGCACGACTACGGCCTGATCGGGAACGAACAGACCGGGGCGCTGGTCTCCCGCCACGGGTCGATCGACTGGGCCTGCCTGCCGCGGTTCGATAGTCCGAGCGTCTTCGCGCGGCTGCTCGACCGTTCCTCTGGTGGGTTCCACCAGGTCGTCCCGCTCGAGCGGTACGTCTCCCACCAACAGTACGTCACGGGCACGAACGTGCTCGCGACGTTCTTCGAGCTGCGGCGCCGCGTCGCGCTCACGGTGACGGACTTCATGCCGATGGGCCCTCCGATCACCGCGATCGGAGGGGACCCGCGGATCGTTCGTCGCCTGGTCGCCCGAGGAGCCCCTATTGACGTCTCCGTTCTCGCCGACCCGCGCTTCGATTACGCCCGCTCGACCCCTCGCTGGTCGATCGACGGGAACCTTGCGGTCGCTCAGAGCGGCGCGGCTCGCGTCTCGTTCGCGGGACCGTGGCCGTGGCACCGCGAGGGATCCGGGGTTGCCGCCGTCGGGAAGGTCGATCCCGGGAGCCCGGTGTTCGCTCAGATCCGTTGGGGGGAACCCCCTCCGGGGGAACCCTCCCCCGCCGCGCTCCTGTCGGTGACCGATGCCTACTGGCGTGGCTGGGTCTCCCCGCCGGACGCCCCGCTCCGTCGGGTCGCGGCGCGCTGGCACCCGTGGGTAGAACGCTCCGAGCTCGTCCTCAAGTTGCTCTCCTATGCCGAGTCGGGGGTGTTCGTGGCCGCCCCGACCACCTCGTTACCGGAGTGGCCCGGGGGTACGCGCAACTGGGACTACCGCTACGTCTGGATCCGCGACGCGGCCTTCACGGCTCAGGTGTTCCTTCTCCTCGGGCACCTCACGGAAGCCCGGGCGTACGTCGGGTGGGCCTTCGACCGTGCCGCGAGCCTGCGGGACGACGAGGAACTCCATACGATCTACGCGGTGGACGGCGGAACGCCTCCCCCGGAGGTCGAGCTTACCCACCTGGAAGGATACCTGGGCTCCCGACCGGTACCGAGTGGGCAACGCGGCCGCGGCCCAGCGTCAGCTCGACATCTATGGAGAGATCCTGGATTGCGCGCACCTTTTGGAGCGCCTCGACCCCGCGTTCGTGCGCGACCACTGGCCCACGATCGAACGTCTCGCCGAACGGGTCACGACCCTCTGGTCGCTGCCCGACAGTGGAATGTGGGAGGTTCGCTCGGCCCCCGCCCACCACGTCCACTCCAAGCTGATGAGCTGGGTCGCCCTCGACCGTGCGATCCAGCTGGCCCGGGTGTTCGGCAAGACCGAACCGGTCGACCGATGGACACGCGTGGCCGAAGAGATCCGGGCGGCGATCCTTTCCCGGGGGTACGACGACCGGCTCGGCGCGTTCGTCCAAGCGTTCGACCGACCTCGCATCGACGCCAGCGCGCTGCGGATCGGCCTCGACGGATTCCTTCCTCCCAACGACCCCCGCGTTCTGGGGACGATCGCCGCGGTCGAACGCAAGCTCGCGCGAGGAGCGTTCGTCCGCCGCTACGAGGGGGACGACGGGATCTCTGGACCGGAGGGTTCGTTCTTGCTCTGCTCGTTCTGGCTCGTGGAGTCGCTCGCGAAGAGCGGCCAGATGGACCGGGCGCTCGAGCACTGGCGCGCGCTGCTCGACGTCGCCGGGCCGCTCTTGCTCTTTTCGGAGGAGTTCGACCCGGCGTCGAACCAGCCCCTCGGAAACTATCCGCAAGCGTTCACGCACATCGGCGTTCTCCGCGCGGCCTTCGCGCTGGGACTACTGTCGTCGGAAGGGTGAGCTGCGGTCGGCGCGGTCGCCAAGGTATATCTGCGCAGACCGGCCAACGTTGCCCTTAGATCGCGATGACCAAGTCCGATGACGCCCAAGTCGTCTCTCAGCTGGACACCGAGTACCAGGCCGCGGTCGAGCGGAACGACGCTGCCACGATGGACCGGATCCTCGCCGATGATTTCGTCCTGGTGGTCGGGTCCGGCAAGGTCTACACGAAGGCCGACCTGCTCGAGGAGGCTCGCAACGGTCGGGTCGTGTACGAGCGTCAGGACGACGCAGAGCAGACCGTGCGGGTCTGGGGAGACACCGCGGTCGTTACCGCCCTCTTGACCGCGAAGGGGAAGGAAGGCACGAAGGCGGTCGAGTACCGCGTCTGGTTCAGCGACACTTACGTGCGCTTCCCGCGGGGTTGGCGGTACGTGTTTGGTCAATCCGGTGGCCGGCTGCCGTTGACGCCGTGACGAACCTGGCCTTCGGGCATGGCCTGGGGTCCTTCCCAACCTTGATGGGCGACGGACGCCTTCCCCATGGGGTGCTCTCTCCCGACATGGAGATGGAGCATCGAAAGCTAGGAAGGGACGGTCCCGTCGTCTCGGCCCTCGGCCTGGGCTGCATGGGAATGAGCCAGAGTTACGGCACCGCGGATGAGCCCGAGGCGGTCGCGACGATCCATCGCGCGCTCGATCTGGGGGTTTCGTTCCTCGACACGGCCGACGTCTATGGACCCCACACGAACGAGGAGCTGGTCGGACGCGCGATCCAGGGACGACGGAAGCAGGTCTTCCTTGCGACGAAGTTCGGGCTGACGGTCGACCCCGTCAGCGGTGCCCGTGGGATCGACGGAACGCCTCGACACGTGCGCGAGGCGTGCGACGCCAGTCTCCGCCGGCTCGGGGTCGAAACGATCGACCTGTACCTACCTACACCGGGTCGACCCGCGGACCCCGATCGAAGAGACGGTTCGGGCCATGGCGAAGCTGGTGGACGAGGGAAAGGTTCGGTACCTCGGCCTCTCGGAGGTCAGCGCCGCCACGCTCCGTCGCGCGCAGACCGTCCACCCGATCACAGCGGTCCAAAGCGAATACTCCCTCTGGACTCGGGATCCCGAGGCAGGGATCCTCGATGCCTGCCGCGAGCTCGGCGTGGGATTCGTCCCGTTCAGTCCCCTGGGACGGGGATTCCTTTCCGGCAAGCTCCGAAGCGTCGAGGGGTTCGGCGACGACGATTTCCGTCGCACCCTTCCCCGGTTCGAGCCGGAGAACTTCCAACGCAACCTCTCGCTCGTGGCGAAGGTCGAGGAGCTCGCTCGGGCGAAAGGCTGCACCCCCGCGCAGTTCGCCCTCGCGTGGCTGCTCGCGCGGGACGAACACGTCGTCCCGATCCCGGGCACCAAACGACGCGTCAACCTGGAGGAGAACGTGGGGGCGACCGAGGTGCGCCTCACCCCGGACGACCTCCGCCGGGTGGACGAGGCGCTCCCGCCGGGGTCGGCGGTGGGCGCTCGGTACGCGGAAGCCGCGATGGCAAGCGTCAATCGTTGAGGCGCCCGGAACCCCGGAGCCGGTCTTTCGCGGCGAACAACTCGCGAAGGGTCGGAGGAGCAATGGCCGACCCGAGGGGGGTGGGCAATCGTGCCGGCCGGTCGAGCTCGGCATCGGGAAGAGTACGCTCCACCTCGTCGAGAATGAGCCTCGCGGACGCGTCGACCCCCGCGTGGACCAACGAGACGGCTGCCTCAACGAGAGCGTCGAAGAGACGGGCGTCCGCGTCGGACACGAGACGCACGGAACCGTCCCCCTCGGCCAGGATCGAGCGCGCCGAGGCAGGCTGCGGCCGAGTTTCCCTGAGTAATTGGAGGAGCCGCGGCGCCGCGACCGGGTCGCGCAGGTGGCCGAGCGCCCAGATCGCTGCGAGGTGGACCTCGGGGTCTCCGTCGTCGAGCGCCGACCGAATGTCGGGCAGCGCGGCGATCGCCCCCAGTTGCCCCAGTCCGTAGACCGCTCCCCGACGAACCCAGGGTATCAGGTCGCGCAGGAGTGGTCGAAGCAGTTCGGTGTCGTCGAGCTGTCCCACTCGGCCCAGCGCCAACGCTGCGGCCCCCCGGACGGCCCAGGACGAGTCGATCAATTTCGTCCGCGCCACACTTCGCGTCCGAGGGGAGCGCATTTCCGCGAGTCCATAGAGAGCGCACACCCGTACCCAACGCGCCGGGTCGTTCGCCGCCCCCGCAAGGACCTCGCCGCATTCCGCCGTTCCGATCCGGCCCAGAGCAACGAGCAACGCGGGACGTTCCCACGGTTCGGAGCGTTCGAGGAGCGCGACGAGCGACGCGACCCCCTCCTGATCCCGGCGCAGTCCGATCACAACCGCTGCGGCGATACGGACCCGCCGGACCGGGTCGCGGAGAAAGCGACGGACCTTCTTTGCGACGTCGGGGTCGTGGGACCGCTCGAGGGCGAGGATTGCCTCGCGGCGGACTCGATCGGATTCGTCGTCCAACGCCTGTTCGAGGGCCGGTATCGCCCGCTCGTCGCCGATGCGGCCCAGGGCGAGGGCACAGGCATTCCGAACGAGGGCGCTCGGGTCCTGGACGAGTCGTTCGGCAAGGAGGAGTGTCGACCGGCGGTCGGGAAGTGAGCTGAGCCCGTAGGCCGCCTGGGCTCGAACGCGCCAATCCCGGTCGCCGACGCTCCGTTCGAGCGCTCGCCGACTCTCCGGGCGAGCGATCGAGCCCAGGGCCGAGGCGGCTCCCACGCGCAGCCCGGCGTCCGGGCTGACCAGTGCCGTCTCGAGCGCGGCGCGTGCCCGTTTCTCTCTCAGTTCCCCCAAGCGCAGGGCGGCTCGACGCGCGAGCGGCATGTCTGATCCCGAAAGCTCCTCGAGAAGGCGCCGGGACTCCAACCTAGCGTCGGATGCCGGGCCGGAAGTCCTCCCCCGCCGGCGCGCGACCCGGGCTGGTCGTTGCGATGGCCGCGACCGCGGCGCGGTCTTCGTCTTACGGGGCACGACCCCGGGACGTCGCCCCAGACCTAAGAGAGTGCCCTATCGTTCTGCGACGACCATGGACGGCCTTCGCAGAGGGGAGTCCCGGGCTCCCTTCGGCTTTGGATAGACGCGCGTTCCCTCGGAGGTTCGGGAACGACTTCTCGCGACAGGGAAACCGGAGCTCACCGGTCAGGGAGACTAGGGTGGCGACGAGGGTGGGGGGTTTTAACGAACGAAGTCGATATTGGCTGACACCCGCTCGGCAGTAGGTGACTGTGGATCCGCTGGACCAGGCAGAGCTTGCCCGGGGCGAACGCTCCCTGGAGCACTGGGTGGCCCAGATGATCGACGAACGCTCCAAGAAGAGTGTGGTGGGGTGGCTTCTCCTCACGACAGAACGTTGCCTCTTCTTCCGTCGCCGTCGGTCTCTTCGGAGGAGGGAGGGCGGAGAAGCCCCCCGCGTTCGCGATCCGTCTCGGCCAGATTCGCTCCGTTTCCTCCCGCGACTCCTCGATGGAGATCGGCTACGGGGACCGCGTCTCGATTCCGGGCATCGAACTCGATGGGCGAGAGTTCCGGTTCCAACGCGAGACGGATTCCGCGCTCGTGGTGTCTATGATCAATGAGGCGCGGCACGCCCCGGGACCGGCCCTGCCCGTGTGATCCGCCTCGAGTACCTACCGTTCCCTTCCGCTGTAGATCCCGGGGCTGGCGGCCGAACTCCGTTGGGCCGGATCCGTGAGTCGAAGGACGAAGTAGGCGACGGGAACCCCATCCTTCTCCCCCTCGACGCGTTCCAGCTCCTCGCTCTGCAGCCCCGCCCGCCGAATCAGCACGCCCAGGTACTCGACGTCCCCGCTCGTCCCAAAGAAAAGCAGGATCCTGCCGCCCGGTGCGAGAAAACCCTTGGTCTGTCGGAAGAACGACGCCAAGCCCAGATAGTTCTCGTCGGCGGTGGCTCGTTCGAACAGGTCCCGGGGACGAAACCACCGGAACGGAGGGTCGAAGAGGATCAGGTCGAATTTCCCCGACAGATTCTGAAAGATGTCACTCTCGCGAACCACGACCCGGTTGGCGACGCCGTTCCGCTTGGCGTTGCCCTTGGCACACTCCACGGCGATCGGGTTCACATCTACCGCGACGACCTGACGCGACTTCGATGCCGCCAGGATGCCGTTGACGCCGCAACCCGTTCCCATGTCGAGCACTCGGTCGTTCTCTCGGACCTCTAGGAGAACACTCTCCCCGAGGCCCATCGGGTTGGGCGGGATCACCTCGGGCGGGACGACAAAGGTGCGCCCGAGAAACGTGGTCGTGATGGTCTCCGTTCGTCGCGCGCCCTCGAGTGCATTTTCGTGCCATCGTCGAAGAATCTCGACCCGTTCGTTGGGCATCATCGGCAGGTACGCTGGGTCGTGGTCGCCCGAGCCTTCCATCGCACTCCCCTACGGCCGATTGTTAGACGGGAGCGGGAAGATGAAACTGCCCGGCCCTCCATACGATAGCTCGGAGGACCCAGAGAGCCTTAGAACGGTGCGAGGCAGGATTTTTCGGTCTGCGCATGGGGTACCCCACCCCATTCTCCACTCTGGGACTCGACGAGCGGGGGATTCACTAGAACAGGTCGCCGGATCGCTCCCGCAGGCGGATGGCAAGCCAGACCCTGATCCCGAGGACCATGGCAACACCCCCCAGGATCAGGAGGAGCAACTCCAACGGAGTCAGGCCGAGGCGGGAAGCCGCAACGGCCAGACCGACGACCAGGAGCAGCACACTTAGGTCCAACACCCCCAACAGAACGAGCACCCGGCCCAACTGCCGTCGGGCACGGGGACGTGCCTCAGAAGGTGGGGGGACGGTAGGGGACGCCACGGTGCGAGTCGTGACCCGCGACTATCAATCGATTGCGCCCGGGGGCGGCGTTCAGCCCAACGGGAGGCTGATGGTGAGGGATCCTTCCTAGCCCGCCACGCACGGGTGGAATGTGACGTTGACACGCTGTATGGGGTGGTACATGACGCTAAACTCTCTGAGGTTACGGCTTCCCATAGAGCATCCGGCCGGCGGCAATCGTGGCACGGACCCGCGCGAAAGCGGTGATGTCGCGCATCGGGTCTCCGTCCAACACGACCAGATCGCCTCGTCCGCCGGAGACCACTACCCCGGTTTCCTTCGCCCTCCCGAATCGCTCCGCGGGGGCCGTGGTGAGCATTCGGAGGATACCGCGAGCGTCCACCCCGGCCCGTGCCAGCAGTCGGAACTCCTTCTCCGTCGTGTAATCGGTCATGTAGCCGACGTCGGTGCCGAAGAGAAGGGTGCCGCCCCGGGCGTGGAATTGGCGGACCACTTCCAGGATCGGGTCGAGATACGCCGGCGTCGCGCTGACGGTGTCGGCGAACATCTGGAGCGTCGGCGTCATCGCCATTCCGCGGTCGACCATCTCTTGGAGCAACGGGCCATCGACTCCCTCGGTCGTATCCGGCGGGTGAGCGAGGACGTCCACGCCGCATCGTATCGCGATCCGGGTTCCTTCGAGGTTCGACGCGTGGCTGTAGACGAGCTTGCCGTCGGCGTGCGCGACGCCCGCGGCCGCCCGGGCGATCGGCTCGGGCATGGTCACTACCTTTCCCCGCGCGAACGTACCGATCCGGTGAAGAGCTTGAGCAGGTCGGCTCCCCGGGCGATGTTCGCGGAGGTGATCCTCTCCGCGGCCGCGGGAGTGGCGGGTTGCGGCACGAAGCCCCGCATCCAGAACGGGATGCTGCCCCGAAGATAGTAGGGAATCCCTCTCGGGGGAAAGACGCTGGGACCCGCGGTGAGGATCGTGGGACCGAGGAGCTCCCCGGATTCGACCCGTCGACGGAGGGGGAGGGTGCTCCGGGGGTCGGACCCGGTATCGACCACCGTCGTGAAGCCCCGGCTCGTGAGCATCTCGCGGAGCTGTGCGTTGAGGGTGGCCGCTGACTCTCGCTTCGAGAACTTCCACTTTGCCTCCGTAAAATGCACGTGCGCATTCCAGAAACCGGCGACGACCGTGCCGCCCTCCCCCGAGACGACGCGGGTATCCGGTGGGATCGGGTACATCGACCCCCGCCGCGGCGATCCGACCTTCGCGCACGACGACCGTGGCACGTTCCAATGGAGGAGCGTCCGGGGACGGATAGAGTGTGGCGTTCCGGATCGCGATCGGAGCCGGGTACACGGGCCGTTGGACCCGAACTTCGTCTAAAGGCGTTCGGGTCTGCGATGGCTCCCCGGGATCCCGGAGGGCGACGGCCCGCGGGACGGGGAGCGTCTACGGGGCCGGTTCTTGCTGGGTGAGGCAATGGATCGTGCCCAGTCCCCAGATGAGGTCGCCGCAGTGGATCCCGCGGACGGTTCGGTCGGGGAAAAGCCCCGCCAAGGTGGTCAGCGCGACGCGGTCCGCGGGGTCGTTGAAGGTCGGGACCAGGACGATCCCGTTGGCGAGGTAGAAGTTGAGGTAGCTCGCGGGCACGCGCTGTCCCGAGTACGCGATCGGTGCCGGCATGGGCAGCTCCACGACCTCATACGGCCGACCCTCGGGACCACTCGCCGCCCGAAGCCGAGTTAGATTCTCTTCCAGAATCGGGTGATTCGGGTCGTTCGGGTCGGCTTCCCGAGCGGCGACGATCGTCCGCTCACCCACAAATCGTGCCACGTCGTCAATGTGCCCGTGCGTGTCGTCGCCCACGATCCCGCGCGCGAGCCAGAGGACGCGGTCGACTCCGAGATAGTCCGACAGAACGCGTTCGATCTCCTCTCGGCTCATGCCCGCGTTGCGGGGCTGGACCTCTCCAAGGAGGCACTCCTCGGTCGCGAGCAAGGTCCCGGCCCCGTTCACGTCGATCGCGCCCCCCTCGAGGACGACCCGCTCCCCCCGAATTCGCGGGCGCCACCGAGGAAGGTCCACCTCCCGGGCGATCCGCGAAGGGAGGCGATCGTCCCGCCGCCAGTTCTCGTACTTAGCCCAGGCGTTGAACCGCCAGTCGGTGACGCCGCGGGAGGGCAGTTCTCCCGATGAAGCTGGGCGACGGAGGAAGATCGGCCCGGAATCGCGCACCCACGACCGGTCGGTGGGCCATCGGAAAAATCGGACCCGGGCGAGGTCGACCCCGTTCCCCTCGAGCAACTGGCGCGCCCGTGCCTCTCGCGCCGCGCTCCCGACGATGATTCGAACGGGTTCCTGGAGCGCCAGATGACGGACGATCTCTCCATACGCGAACGGAATCGATTCGAACCGCCCCGGCCAGTCGTCGCGGGCATGCGGCCACGCGATCCACGTTCCGGCATGGGGCTCCCACTCCGCGGGCATCCGAAACCCGAGCGCGCGCGGCGTCGACCGAGGGGTCCGACGGTCCGTCACGGGGGGTCGATGAACCGGTGGGTGATAGGGCCGTAGGCGTCGACGCGTCGGTCCCTCAGGAACGGCCAGTGTCGGCGCACCGTCTCGACCTCCCGAGGGTCGACGTCCGCGAACAGGAGTTCCTCGCGGTCGTGGGAGGCCTTGACGATCACCCGGCCGAACGGGTCGGCCACGAACGAGCCGCCCCAGAACTCGATCCCGGGTCCGTCCGCCCGATTCCCGCGAACGTCCCCGTACTCGTGGCCGACCCGGTTGGGTACGGCGACATAGAGTCCGTTCTCGATCGCGTGGGCTCGCTGAACGGTCTCCCACGCGTCGTGCTGCGCTTTTCCGAACTCGTCCTTCTCCGCCGGATGCCAGCCGATCGCGGTCGGATAGAACAGGAGCTCCGCCCCCGAGAGCGCCTCGATTCGCGCGGGCTCGGGGTACCACTGGTCCCAGCAGATCAGGACCCCCGTGCGCCCGCCATGGACCGCGAACGTAGGGAAACCGAGGTCGCCCGGGGTGAAATAGAATTTTTCGTAGTAGAGCGGGTCGTCCGGGATGTGCATCTTGCGGTAGCGTCCGAGGATCGTTCCGTCGGGCCCGATCACCACGGTGGTGTTGTGGTAGAGACCGGCGGACCGGCGTTCGAAGATCGGCGCAAAGAGGGTCACCCCGCTTTTTCTCGCCGTCTCGGTGAGTCGGTCGGTCGTCGGTCCGGGGATCGGCTCCGCCTCGTCGAATAGGGCGTGGTCCTCCCGCTGGCAGAAGTACTGGGTGCGGAACAGCTCGGGGAGACAGATGACCGAGGCCCCCCGCGAGGCTGCTTCGCCGACCCGTTCCGCCGCCTTTCCGAGATTCGCGTCCGGGTCCGGACCACAGGCCATCTGGATGAGACCGATGCGGTACGCCTTTCGGGCGGTCATCTCGCGTCGGAGGACCGGGTCGAGCTCAAATTCGTCCGTCCCGCGCCTCGTCCGCTCGGAATCGAAAGTCTCGCTAATGAGGTTTGGGCACGGTTCTCCTCGTCCTCCCCCTGAGCTGATGGTTCTAGGGCGCCCCCGCCCGAAGTACGCGGGCTTTGGGATCGCGCGCTAGCAATCCCGGTCGCACCAGTCCAGGTAATCGTGATGCGTCTCCAATCGAGGTAGGTTGCGCCGGTCCGGACGCGGCTCCCCCGTTGGATCAGCGGTAACCGTCCGGCCGGCCCCCTCGTCTGCCTCTGCCATCAGTTCGCGATGCATCCCGTATTAGAATCGGGTATCGAAACCAGCGGCTCTGACAGCGCTCGACAAATATTGCGTGTTGTTGTAGTGTATAAGCGCCGGGACAGCGCGGGCGACCTCCAGATGCGCGTGGCGACCGGATCGAACCCTCGACAGGGTTCCTCCTCCTCGGGGCCGCAGCGCGTGTTGCATCCACGTCTCCCCAGGTGCACTACGCCCGCTCTGCTCAAGGTAAGTGCCGTCAAGTTCTCGGGAGTGGGCGCGCGAGGACGACGAGCGGGGGCGTAGACCGTGACCGATGTTGGATGGGCCGCCACGGGACTCGAGGTCTTGGGAACGAAGGACTTTCAGAACGAACGGTTGAACCGCGCCGGAACGTACGTCGTCTGTTTCGCCGCCTCGTGGTGCCCCGTAACCCGGCGGTTCATGCCTAAATTCGTCGCGCAGAGGGGCGCGATGCACGGAACCCTTGCCATCGCTGACATCACCGACTTGAACGACGCACTCTGGGATGTTTTTCATATCAAGATCACCCCGTCTATCGTGGTCTTCCGCGACGGGGCGGTATGGACACGCACCGATGGGATGCGATTCCTAGGGATCACCCACTCCGCCCTGACGAAGCTCCAAGAGTCGCTCGCCTTGAACTAACCGGATTGCAGGGCCCGTTACAACCGCCCAACGGAGTCGAACGGAGCGAGGGGAGGGCCCCCCGATCCGGATTGACGGGGACCCTTGAGGTTTAGGCAGCCACTGAGCTCGCGGGGGAGGACGGTGCTGGCCGCAGCGCCAGCGCGCCGGTAATGGCCGTGACGAGGTACATTGCGAGCAGCAGGTCGTAAAGCCATGGAATGTACGAGAGCGCACCGGAGTACGGTGTGACGCCGAAGAGATATTGGGCGAATTGCCCCATGTTCGAGAACCCGACCTGCGAGTATGAGGTTACGATGCCGAGCATGGCGACGATCGCGATCACCGTCCACGCGAGCGCGCCGATCACGACCCCCCTTCGCGCGGAGGCGGACATTCTCTGCATCATCGGCATCGTCGCGTAGGCGAGTAGCGCGAGGGCGAGCAGCAGGTCCAGAACCGTCATGCCGAGAACACCGTACCAGTGCGCATAGTACGCGGATTGCGCTCCGAAATCTGTTTGGAGATTCTTGTCCGTCAACAGCATGACGATCGAGAGGACCATGTCGACGAGCAGCAACGCACCGAATGCGAGAACCCGTCGCTCCGTCACCGTTTCCGCCTCGTTCGAGTGGTTTGACCCGATTCTTCGACTTAAAGCCCGCATAGATTCTCAACGCCAAGTTTCCCGCGGGACCTAGGTGAAGCTGGCGGACGATGGCCGGATCGACCTCCGCTCGGGCGCTCCTGCAGCCCGGGGCGCCGCGAAACGGCCGAGACCACGCTTCTCTGAGGCTACGTCCATGCCGGATCGTCTCGCAGGGGGATATCTTCGGAGGGGAGCCCGCTACTCCTGGCGCGCAACCACTCTTCGGACGACTGCCCACGCCTCATGCGATAGCGCTGGGGGCAGGGTCGGTCCGCTGGAAGCGAAGGAGGTTCCCGTCCGAATTGAACGTGAAGAGGAACCGGGCATGCTCCTTGCCCGCGGCGACCTCGCAGGTCCGTCCTCGCCGGTCCCCTGCGATCTCGAGCGCGTCGATCCGGTCCCATCCGGTACTCTGCTTGATCCGGCCGATCAGGCCGCGGTACTGAATCTCGCAAAGGTCGCAGCAGAAGAACACTCGCTCTCCATCGACCTCCGTCCAGAGGTTTCCCCAGGTGGAGTTGCAGATCGCGCAACCGTCGTAGTTACGCTTCAAACTGCCCCGCCCGTTCCAGTCGTGCGATGAGGTAATCGTCGAACAGGTCGATCGAACGCAGGAAGACCGACTGGACGTCCTCGAGCACATCCCGCTCGGTCGCGAATCGAGTGGCCAGGGCGAGCGCGTCGTCCGAATGTCCGACGTCCGCCTCGTACCCTTCCCGGAGGAAGCTCTGGGCCGCGGGCGTGATCTCCGTTCCGCTGAGGATCGACGGGTCGAAGTAGTGAACAGAAGCCCCGTCGTCCACGAGGTTGCGACTCGCGATCAGCTCGAGGGAGTGCATGGCGGTGAGGACCGAGACCCAATGCTCGCGCGTCGCCATCTCGTTCCATCGCTCGAGGCTCCGGCGCGTCGCCGGCAACGGGGGAGTGGCGAGCACGGTCGTCCGATCGACGCCAAGGCTCTCGCCCATGCGGAGCAACAGTTCGTAGTGGGCGACCCGGTCTGGGCCGAATCCGCCGTACTCCGTGCTGAGGTTGTCGAGTTCGTACAGGATGACCTCGGATTCGTCCGTGCGCGCCATGATGAACGCACAGGAGCGGACCCATTGGCGAAGGAAATGCTGGTGCTCGACCACGTAGCCGAGCAGGGTCGCTCGCGAGGGGTGCTGGAGCGCCACTACGAACGGGTGGGGGGATTTTCCGTAGAACTTCACAATGAACCGCTGCTTGACCCATCCGGCCAGGGTGGACCCCCCGACATCGAAGAACGCCCGAAGGGCGGGAACGAGGTCCGGGGCCCCGGTCCTCTTGCGGGTGATGTTCTGATTGAGCCACCGTACATGGTCAGGGTCGCTCTCGTCCGCCCGGCTCACGAGGTGTTCGGACAGGGCCGGATAGTCTCCCCGCGCGAAGCCGACCAGGCAGGCAGGACACTTCGTCACGAGTCCCGTCCGCCCCCGTCAGAACGGAAATGAGGGCGGAAGGCGTCCTCGCAACTCCCGATAGTCCGCATCGCGGCCGTACTGTTGGGCCATCCCGGCGAGGGTCTGCTTGACGTCCTGCGGCGTGCGGTGCCGAGTATCTGCGACCATCTGCACGGTGCGCTCGAAACCTTCGCCGCACGCCTCGTAGCAGTTCCCCATCCCCGTCAGCAGTTCGCGTTCCCGGGAGTCCACGTCGACTGGAATCCGGGGGGTCCCATAAGGGTTCAGGCGAGGGTCCCGAGGGGGGGTCGAATATCGCCCCGGATTGGGGGACGCGATCTTGAGGCACTGCGACCGGGCCGCGAACATTCGACCCTACGGGACCTTATCGGAAGGCGCGAATTCGCGGCTCCACGTCTCCGACAGATCATCGCGGCGGGGCTTGTACACGTCATTAAAGAAGTGCTGCCGGGACTCCAGCGTGGCGCGGTCGTAGCCCGCGACTATCCGCTCCGCCTCCTTCCAGGCGGCCTGGAAATTCTCTTCCGTTCCGAAGCGGGACGCCACTTGATGCTCGAAGTCCGCTGGGGTCTGGTCCCGATTGCCGATGGTGAAGAGCAATTGCTCGGCCTTCGGGTCCCGGAAGGCCTCCTCGTCGCCCAGAAAGTAGGGTTCTCGAGCAGGGGTGCGCTCCGTCGGCGATTTCGAGGGAGAGCCCGGGGTCGAGGCGGCACCTCGGAATCCACGCTTCGCTGCGGCATAGAAGATGGCTCGATTCAGCCCCCAGGAGTACGCAGAGTCCTGACGCAAGCCCAGCGACTGCGCTCGGGCTGCCTGGAGCATTGCCATCACGGTGAACCGTGTCACCCGTCCCCACCCTCGCGCCACCGCTCCTATCCGACTCCGTCTCAGTCCAATCACTGGCCCGAAAACCCTAGCTGGAATATCGCTTGCGCCCGATGCCGAACGGCTCCCGGACTAACCCGAGACTTGGGAGATCGTGGACCGCATCCATCCTGGACGAGGAGAGCGTCGTTCGACCACGTTGAGGCCGTGCTGGTCGGCCTCGCGCAGGATTGCTCGAAAGGCCGCCGCTGACAGAAAATCCTGGAAGACTCGTCGATCCGCCGCCAGCTGGACCGGCTTCCCCCGCGATATCGCGTCATTCGCCCCCGTCGTGTGGTCGATCACTAGTCGAAAGTGGCGATCCTCCCAATCCAACGCCTTGACGCGGCCGCCAGGATACTCAAACCTCAGGCTCGCCGTTTCGACCTCTACGCTGAGGGCGCTCGGACTCAACAACCACGTAACCACACCGAGACCGCCCGTGATCACGGCAAGGCCCACGGAGGCCTCGATGTTGCCCCGCGTCCAGGCCCCTGCGAGTCCGAAACGTATTCCGA
Source organism: uncultured Thermoplasmata archaeon (assembly GCA_963749205.1). Lineage (GTDB taxonomy): Archaea > Thermoplasmatota > Thermoplasmata > Lutacidiplasmatales > UBA184 > Lutacidiplasma. The sequence continues at coordinate 49,432 of CAVVLW010000006.1, forward strand.
AGTAGGCTGTCGCGGTAAGCACGATCGTGAAGAAGGCCGCGACGAACAACCTCATCCGGGCGACCTGCCGAACGTACTCCTGCCCGAGCTTCGTCAGGTCGAACTTCGTCATGCTATCCCGTCGGCGGACCCAGCACGTCGGGGTCTATAGGGCGGGCCGCTCGACCTCGCTCCCGTCCGCGACTCCGTGGGGTTTGTCGAGGTCGCCCGCACGGAATTGAGGAGGTTGGGTTCCGTCCACGTCCGTGAACCCGTACACCTTGGCCAGGTCCCCGACATAGAGGAGCTTTCCGGATTTTGTCAGCACCCCCGGATCCGCGGCGAGCGCCACCACCGCCCTCCCGAGGTAAGCGGGGGACTCGGTCGAGGCAAGATCGAAGGGATGGAGCGCGTGGGCTGCCATGACCCGCTCCGTGCGCATGAATCCGGGAACGAGGACGATTGCCGCGACTCGATGCGGACGAAGCTCCTTCGCCATCCCCTCGGTCATGCGGACGATGGCGGATTTTGCGGTGTCGTAGTACAGGTTCCCCAGATACTCGCCCTGCAGCCAAGCCACGAGGTTGATCACGCACCCGCGATCGGACGCCATGAGCAACGGTGCGAGCCGGGCGGATGTGAGCAGAGTCGGTCGGACGCCACCGGTGAACATCCGATCCCAATGGTGCGCAGGCTGTTCCCAGAAAGGACGGCCGAACTCCTCCAAGTCGTGCTGTTCGTATCCGCCCCACGCAGAGTTGACGAGAAGGTCGAGGCGAGGGAACTCCCCGCGGAGACGCTCCGTGAGGATGACGACGTCCGCATCGCGGGACTGGTCGCAACGAATCGGGATGCCGTGCCCTCCGGCTGCGGTGACGGCCTCGGCGGTTTCGTCGATCGTACCTGAAATGCCCTCACCACTCGGAGTCTCTCGGGTGCTCCTTGCAGTGACGACGACCGTCCAACCCACCCGGCCGAGTTCGATCGCGATCGCCTTTCCGGCCCCTCGAGAGCCGCCCGTTACCACGGCAATTCGAGATGCGGCCATCGTCGCGGGAGGGCCCTCCCGCATAAGTCGGCTCGCACTGCATTGCACTGCTCCTGCTTCGTCTCGCTCGGGGGCGGGTCCGGCCTCGCAAGCACCGCGTCGACGAACGCCCCATCCCCCACAGTGCCATTTCCATCAACACGATTATCCCGAGAGAGCCGGTGTGCCACAATGGCGGGCCTCCAAGTGACGCGGGATCTGAACTCGATCAACCTGGAATCGTTCCCCCGCACGACAGGTCAGCCAAGGACCGTTCCGCCACCGGAGGCGTCGATTCCGCCGCCGGCGGTCTCAAATCCTCCGCCCCGAGCCGCCCGCGCAGGACCGATCCTGTTCACGTTGGGGCTCGGCCTACTCTCGCTCTACTTTCTCCTCTCCTCTGTGGCGTATTACGAGGTGACCACCTCACCGTCGAGCAACTCGTTCCAATGGGTCCTGCTCTCACTGGGGCTCGGATACGTGTTTGTCGCTGCAGGAGTTTTACTCGCGGCCACCGGCTGGCTACTTGACAAACGCGAAACCGTTCGTGTCCAGGAGGTTAGCACCCAGAGCGAACGAACGATGAGTAGACGTGCGGGTCAGGTCCTTGTACTCCTCGGCGCCTCGGCAATTGCCGCTGGATTCCTTTTCCTAGGCGTCATCGAGTTGGACGCCTATTACAATGTGACGTTCAGCCTTCCCACGTGGACCCTCTCGTTGGACTACGCAGTAGAGGGTGTCGGGGTCCTCGCAGTCGCGGCGGGTTGGTGGATTCATCGCCGCTCACTTACTGTGGGCTAGACCCGGCGATCGTTGCCGACTCTACTCGGGTCCTTGCCCCACCGACCCCCGATGGCACTCGTGGCCACCGACCCAATCAACTGAATTTGGCGGATGCGAGGCGACCGCTCCGAGCCCCCAGGTCAAAACTTAGGGAGGAAGTGCAATGTGGACATGATGGGTTCCGCCAATGCCGCAGCGGAAGGCCCATCGGCGCCGCGCCTTGTCCTCCCCCTCGAGGCGCGGCATGGAGGCGATAGCAGACACCTATGTGGGACTGGACGTACACCGAAAGATCGTGGTGGCCACGGCACTCGATGCCACGGGCCGCGAGCTCGCTCAGGAGAAGTTCGGCCCCGAACCCTCTGAGCTGATTGACTTCCTCGCCCAACTACCGGGTCGCAAGCACGTCGCGCTGGAAGCTTGCTCGATGTGGGCCCCGTACTACGACACGGCGGCCTCGACGGGCGCGGCGGTCACTCTCTCCAACCCCTACAAGACCCGTCTCATCGCCGAGGCGAGTCTCAAGAGTGACAAGGTCGACTCGGAGGCGCTGGCCCGGCTCCTCCGAGTCGACTCGATCCCTACCTCGTACGCACCTCCTCGGGAGATCCGCTACCTGCGCACTCTCGTCCAGGACCGGGTGTTCTACCGCCGATACTGGACCGCGCTGGCCAATCACACGTACCACTTCCTCATCGCTCGAGGAATCCCCTACGAGGATGGACTCCTCCGACACCGACGCAAGCGTGAGGTCCTGAGGAAACTCCACCTCCCGGAGGTCGACCGAGGTCTCGAGACCCTGCTCGCTCTCGAAGAACGGGGCAAGGAGCTCAACCAGGCCATCCACAGCGCCTGGCTCGAGTCCGAAGAGGGGCAGTTAGTCGCCACGATCCCGGGCATCGGAGAGTTGACAGCGATGGCCCTCGTCGCCTACCTCTGTCCGATCGAGCGGTTCCCCACCGTGCGTCACGTGGCCTCCTACGTAGGACTGGTCCCTCGGTCGTACCAGTCCGCGGACCGCCAGTATCACGGCAAGCTGAAGCGGGACAGCAATGCCTTCGTTCGGTGGCTCTTGGTCGAGGCGTCCTGGACGCACCGACATCACGAACGTCGAGGAGATGTGGCGCGGACTGCGCGCCGCGTCACTCGACACCGTGGGTCGGGCAAGGGAACGATCGCGGGAGCCCACAAGTTGCTGCGAATCGTATTCGCAATATTGAAAGACCGGAGGGCCTATCTCCCTCACGCTCCAGAGCCGACGGCCCCGATGCAAGGTGTGCGGCGCCCTTCGGGCGGCCGCGTCGCAATGAGTGGGGCGAGCGACTCTGGAGTCCTCGGCCACGGACCGTCTTCCTGCGCTCCCAGGCGCGAATAACTGAGTGTGGCGAGGACCTCGAGTTCATCCACGTTCATGTAAACCGACGAGCGGCGAGTCGCATCTCGCAAGTCAACCGCGGGTCGGCGGAACCCACATAACGGTCTTTGCACCCACCGGCCGTCCGTCCCCGCTGAGAGCGAGCGGCTGCTGACGGTTTCACGCGGAGGATCTCCCTACGCCCAATGCCCGCGGGCCAAGTCGTTTAGGGGCGCCGGATGAGCGACTCGATATCCGGACGCGAGAGCTCTTCTCGAACGTACGCGATCCGCGCTTCGATCGTAGCCTCGGTCCCAAACCGTCGGGCGATCTCTTCTACTCTTCCGAGCCGGTCGGAGGCGATGCCATCGATCACGTTGGTGACGATCTTCTCCGCGTACGCTTTCCATCGTTTTGTCAAGAGCCGGGTGTACCAGACGACTTCCGGGGTGGCGTACGCCACTCCATCCGTCACGGCGGATCCCTCCTCAGTGAGATAGCGGTAGAACGCTTCCCCCGACTTGACTCCTGCGAACGTGGCCGCGTTGATCACATCGAGCGGCACGCCGCCGATCGACAAGATCCGAAATCGCGCGATCTGGTCATCCTCCCAATCGAACGCGAGGTCCTTCACTCCCCGGAGGCGAGCGATGGTCTTTCCGTAGTCGATCGTGGCCACCATCACGTCGACGTCGCGCGTGGCCGTGGCGGCCTTCTGAGCGATCGCCTGTCCGCCCACCACGACGAAGTGAATGCCCTGGTTGCGCAAAATCGAGTCCGCGGCATCGACCTCGGGTTCGGTCACTACGACTCCCCGAGGGGAGGATTGTTCCGCTCAATCCAGCGGAGTTCCTCCCGAGGGAGAGGGCTCCCGACCACGGGGAGGGTCGGCGTGAACTCCTGAAGGCGCACTTTGGTCGCGGCTCGCTCGAGTCCCTCGTTACGGATTCGGCGGTACAACTCGTTCGCATCGAGTATGAGGCGATTTCGCTTTGCAACAAGGCGAGCGGCCAAGGGATCGAATCGAAGGAGAAGCGCCACGAGCTCCTCGATTCCAGGGTCCCGGAGTGCCTCCCCATCCCTCACGGGAAGGATTCGATACTCGGAGGACACCTTCGTCGCGAGCTCCTCCGGAAGGGCGAGCCAAGGGCGGAAGCGGACGGGGTATCCTGATTTCGTGACCCATTCCGAGGTGAGCAGGTACCTACCGGAACACCATGGCGTCGGAGTTGGTCGACGTCGCTGGCGGACCGGATGCGCGGCCGATACTCTTTCTTAGGTCGGCCTCGAGCCTTCGATGTTGGGGTGAGCATCTCTCGGGGGAATGGACGCTCCCCAGGCTCCCGAAAGAGACCGGCTTCGATCTTCATGGGGACAACAAGACGGCGTAGAAGTATATATATTAAATTGCCGGTCGGGAATCCCGGCCAAGACGGTCGTCCGCCACCGCATCTTCAAGATCGTGTCGACCTTGCGAGCCGCCCAGACTCACCGGTGCCGAGGTCGCAACTGGCGTTACGCCTAGTCGCGACCGTTTCCGTACTTACCGCCTCGAAATACGGAGACCTCCGGGGCCTTCGGTACTCGACGGCGATCAATTTCGATGAGGTTATCCCGCCCGGAGTTTTGCAAGTCTGTCCGGGTCCCCGGGCGGGAAGTAGCGATGACTCACCACGAGACCGTGACGACCGACCACGTCGAGTACGCGTCGAAAGACCCCGCGGCGACCCGAAGATTCCTGGAGAAAGTACTGGGATTCCACTTTGACGTGATGGAGGAAATGGGGGGCTACGGGATGAGGTCCGACAAGGTTGCTCGCGGTTCTGGAACCGGCGTTCGGGCCCTGGCGAAGGGGGAGTCTCCCGCGACGATATCGTACCTCACGGTCGTGAACCTCGATGCATCCCTGAAGGCCGCCCAGACCGAGGGGGCTCGGATTGTCCTCCCCAAGACGGAAATCCCCGGAATGGGCTGGCACGCGGTGGTCCACGCCCCCGGCGATGTTCCGATCGGACTCTTCCGGGGAGCGCCGGGCGCCCCGGGGATGTAAATCGGAAGACATTCACGGACCCCAGAAAGCCAAGTTCGGATTGGTGGGTGCAGGCTTCGTTGCACCCACTGTTTTCCTCCCCGCGTCCCCGGACGCAGGACGCTTTCGGTGTCTTCCCTTGGCTGCTTCACCCTTCGAACGCTCAACGTAATGTCTGATGTAGTTGGTAGACCTTAGCTAATCTGACATGCCGGCGAAGAAGAAGAAGGGCGGGAAGGCGAAGAAGAAGAAGCGTTAACGGCCGACCTCGGCCGTTCTCGTTCCGCGCCAAGGGGTTTGCATGCACGGACCTCTCGCCCCGCCTCGGAAGGCCGGGGATGTCCGTGGAACCCCACCCGCGAGGACCCTTGCCCGATGGATGTTCCGAGATCTCGAAAATCTCGATGGCTAGGGTTTCCGATCCGAGCGACTCGCCGCTATCTTGGCGTAGAACTCCCGCGCACGTCTCTCTACCTCCGCTGAGGAGACATCCTCCCGGTGAGTTGCGATGGACCATTCGTACCCGAAGGGGTCGCGAATCCGCGCGTGACGGTCGCCCCAGAACATGTCCTCCGGGGGGGCGATCGAGGTGGCTCCCGCCGCGATCGCCTGGTGATAGACGGCATCCGTATCCGGGACGTAGAGGAAAACGCCGCCGGTGGTACCTCCGAGGGATTTCGGCGAGCGCGACCCCATATCGGGAAGCTCGTCGGAGAGCATGAATATCGAGTCTCCGAGCAGGAATTCGGCGTGCGGGATCTTTCCACCGGGGCCAGCGGACCGCATTCTCTCCTTGGCCCCCAGTCCCTTCGTGTAGAAGTCGAGTGCCCGCGCGCCATCGTGCACGATCAGCACGGGCGTCGCGGTGTGGAATCCGTCGGGAATTGGTTTCACATGATGCGTCATGGAAGTCGGTCCAGATTCCAGTCGTTCTCAAGCCTATCGGGATGGTGCTCGAGTTAGAAAAGTGTCACCGGCCCGACCACCGGGGGAAAATTCAATCGACGCCGGAGGGCGTCGGGGCAGCACCGGATCATCGGGGTGTTCGGGGTGGCGATCTCTCGAAAGAGAGCGCCGGTGCCCCGGCGGAATATCTAACTCCCGACGCGCGCCTAATCAAACAACGGCTCGCTCGAAGAGAGGATCCGCCATCGTCCTTCTGGCTATCGCTATGGTGGTCGTCATCGTCGCCCTCATACTGACCTACGTGCCGCTCGAGTCGACGGCGCTCACGAAAACGGCCGACACCAACGATTGTGGCGATTCGTCCCCCTGCCCTGAAGTGGCGGTGGAGTTCACGGTCGGAGACAGTAGATTCGCCACTCTCACGGGAACATGGGTGTCGAGCTCCACGGGGGAAGACATCCTCGTGACCATCAACAACGGTCCGTCGGACCAAGCGTGTACCCTCTGTTCTGATCTACTCTACACGTCGTTGAGCTCGACGTTGCCCACCGGATCGTTCGACGTGAGCGGTCACGGACCCTTTCATGTCTCGGTCAGTCAGATCGGTTTCGTCGCGCAGACAACCAGCGTACAAGGGACCCTCGACTCAACCGTGATTTGATTCGACGAACACGAAACTCGATTGGTTTAAGGCGCACCGGGCGCTCCCTAAGGTCGGGACCAAGGTGAAGCCAGAAGAGCTCTCCGAACTGATGCACACCCTTGACGATGCGTGGAACAAACAGGACTGGCCAGTCTTCAAGAAACGTCACGCGGAGGATACCGTGGTCTACTGGCCGGGCCAGCCCAACCCCACCCGGGGCCGTCATAACCACGAGGCCGAATCGAAGGAGTTCTTCCGGACGTTTCCCGATAACCACCTGATCAATCGCCCCTACAAGATCTTCTTCGCGGAGGGCAATCACACCTGTTCGGTCGCGGACTTCTTTGGTACCATGAAAGGTGAGATGAAGACCGCCGATGGGAAGGCAATTCCACCGACCAACAGAAGTTTCCACGTCGAGTTCTGCACAGTTGCGACGTGGAATGAATCGGGGGAAATCACGGAAGAGAGACTGTTCTACGACCTCGTGGGGCTCATGCACCAGATCGGGCTCAAGTGAGTGTTTGGAAATTCGGCCCCGATCTACTCCCGAGGGAGAAGGCGTACCCGCGGGCCCCGAGACCGCCATGGTCGGAGTTGCAACGGCCTGACAACCAGACATGTGCGGTGGAGACTGGCGCGTAGCGCCCGCACTCAGTCGGAGTTCCAACTGGGCTCCGAAGTGACCATTCCCGCACCAACTTCCCTCGGTCATCCACCGAGGTGCGGCGGGATGGCCTTCCGATCAAAGGATGATCTTCTCCTCCTGTACCACTCGATGATCGAACGATAGCCGGTCCAAGCGGTAGGCGTCCCCGGTAAAGAGCCGGGCTTCGGGGTTTCCTTCGTACTTGGCGGCGACTAGACGCCCCAAGGAATCCGCCTTCATCACACCGCTCCCGGAATCGCCGCCGACGAAAATCACTCCATACGACTCTTCGAGGAGAACCGGGAGTCCGTCGGGGCTGAAGTTGTAGTAACCGCCCCACGAGTTCTCCAAGCGGACTCCCGTGGTCTCGAACTTAGGTAAATAGGGCGTGACGGCAGGAAGTACGTCGGTTCCGAAGGCTTCCCGGTCGCCCAATTCGGCCATGTTGTAGTCGAGCCGTCCGTCCCTTCCTGGATCTTCTCGAGTACCGATAGGGCGCGCGACGCTGTCCATACAACCGACCCACATCTGTCGCTGCCGGAAGATTGGTTTGAGGGTGGCGCCGGTGGGCAGGATGAGGAAGGGGAACCGTGCCCTGCCTTCGTCGGTGTCGATCGGGTCCACGGGAGGCTCCCAGTCCAGAAGCTCCTCAACCCCGGGGCCCGAGACCGAGAAGAGAATCTGGGATCGCGGGCTGCACGCCGTGGCGACCCCCAGCGGATGCAGAAGTTTCTCGGCCCAGGCCCCGGCCGCGACGATGACCTTGTCCGCCCCCACGGACCTGCCGTCCCCGAGACTTACTCGCGAAATGTGCAGGCGTCCCTTCATGTGCTCCTGGAATGCGAACGGCATCTTGGATGCCTCATGGAGCAGGATTTCCTCTCTCCCCTCGAATGAAAGGCGCTGAACACACGAGTCAAACAGGAACTCGACACCCTGGCTCTTGGCCTGTTCGTAGTAGAAATTGGCCAGCATCTCTGGGGCGACTGCGCCACAATCCCGACCGAACAACCCCCCCGTGATCGGCTCCGGAGGCACGGCCTCGTCCCCTTCGTACCACTGCACCGGCGAAACGTCGAGACCGGGGCACGACCGAAGCTGGTCCAGACTAACCGGCTTCGCATCGATCGACCCTCCACTGCTAGCCACGATCGAGTAGTACTCCTCCCGGTGGCTCTCCGGCAGCAGCCAAAGGTAGCCATAGAGGTCCAGCAGCGGAAACGGATTCCGGAGTTCCTCGTGTTCTTCCATCAGTCGCCGGTAGAACGAGATCGTGCTTCGGGCCAAGATCTGGTTGTCCCAGGCGCTGAACACGTCGCGCACCATCGCGGCGCTCGCGCCCATGGACCCTTCGCCGGGCCGTGACCGCGCCTCGACGACGAGGATCGACAGCTCCGGGCGGCGGTGGATCAGATGATACGCCGACGCGAGCCCGAGCGCTCCGGCGCCAACGATCACGACATCGTAGTGGTCCTTCGTTGGCATTCCTTTCGACCCCCGCCTGGCCCGCAACCCAATCTGAATGGTTCAGCGCTTTATGAAGCGGCGTTCGAAGGTTGCCGTCGTCGGGACCCCGGGGCCCACAGCGCACGCGGCCGAACAGATCGTTGGCTCCCGCCCGAACGGGCACGACTCGGTCCGCGTCTTCCGCCCGACGGTCTCCGTGAGTCGCTCAGCACGTACGCCCGGTTCTCCGGTGAAAAGCTTATCGCTCGCGAGATTCCCTCGGGGTTCCGTCCTATGAAGAACTCGCTCAAGAGTCGCCTTCGCACCTCCCGGGACGCCTCCTTCGGCACGTGGATCTCCTCCTCGTCCCTCGTCGCCCTCGATGCCCTCCGGGGGGTCGGATTCGAATGGTTCATGATCGACACCGAACACGCTCCGGTGAATCCCGAGACCCTCGCCGCGATGGTGTCCCTCTTGGGAGAGGGTGGCCCTACTCCGCTCGTCCGTGTGGGGAACGTGGACCAGTACCTAGTAAAACAGGCCCTGGATGCCGGCTCGCACGGGGTGCTAGTGCCCCTCGTGAGCACGGAGGCTCAGGCGAAGGCGGCCGTCGCGTTCGCCAAGTACCCGCCGGACGGAGTCCGAGGGGCCGCTGCCGCGGCAGCCTCGCGCTACGGCGTGGAACTCGCATCCTATCTGAGGAGCGCGAATGCAGAGACCCTCGTCGGCGTCCAGATCGAGACGAGGGAAGCGTTGGACAATCTCGAGGCCATCGCAGGCGTGAACGGAGTGGACCTCCTCTTCGTGGGACCCCAGGACCTTACCCTGAGCTTGGGTCTCTTGGACGACCGGAAGAATCCGAAGGTGCGGGACGCCATGCGGCGGGTGGTGGAGACCTGCGAACGGCACGGAAAAATTCCCGGAACGCTGGCCATCGACCCCGATGAAAAGCAGACAGCGGTGGAACTTGGCTTCCGGTTCGTCTCCCTTGCTTCGGACGTCCGGTTTCTCCTCAGCGGTGCCAAATCCTTTCTTTCCGGCTGAACGGGCCAACCCGAGATCGCCGCCCGGACACTTCGGCCAATCCGAGGTCGATCGTCGGCTAGTTCACTTTGAGGAGCTCGGCGAACCAGCCGACCTCTTCGAGGACGTTGGTCACGTCGGCCGAATTGTCGACTACCGCGACCAGGAGAGCCTTCTTGCCGCTCCCGACGATGATCGTTCGGGAGTCGTTGCCTTGGGCGATGATCCGCTCGGGGGGCGCCAGGTTGAGCTCCGAGTTTGCCGTCGCCGCCGCTCCGAGGATCGTCGCGCACATGATCGCGAAGGTTTCGGTGTAGACCCCGGTCGGCAAGTCCGCGAAAAGGACCGACCCGTCGCGGGACACCAGTGCCGCGGCCTTTCCCCCTATGCGGGTTTTGAGGTCCTCGACCACGCCGCTCACATTTGCCGTTGCCAACATTTCTCCCAAACTCCTTCGGATCCCCTCAGGACGGGCGGGGGACGAAAGCGATGTGCGGCGGACCTGTTGCGAGATCGCTTGTCACCAGGCAGCTCGAGAATGAGGGGCGAACCCCGCGGACGATAAGCCCCATATCGTCACAATGGAGAACGAACTCGGTGTCCGTCATCCGGCGCACGCCGGCGGCGCACCCAACACCCGGAGCGAGCAGACCGACCCCAAGGTTTCCAAGCTGGCGAGTTCGCTTGAGGCCGTAGTAGTACGCCAGCAGGGCCTTCTCGCTCCCCAACAGCGTGTCGAACACTTCGAAGGCAGTGAGCTCGACGAACGATTTCTTACGGTTCCCCTGGACCGCCTTCTCTGCATCCACCATCTTGGTCAGTGCCCTTGCCCTTTCCTTCGGAGTGCGCTTGTTCGGGTCCCAATGCTTGGGATTCATGTTCACGACGTACGGTGCTCCCTCGTCCTCCCCGACGTAATCGCATATCCGGACTCGACTGTCGAACCGCCGTCGCGTGACGAATCTCGTCAGCCTCGCTCGAAAGTCGTGTGGGGAGTCGCGAGAGGGGAGTACGGCGACGATTCCCCGGGACTGATAGAGCTGATTGAGAAGGGTTGGGAAGAGGAGGTGATCGACGTCCTCCGTTCCCACAGTCTCATCCAGGGTGAACAGCGCCGTGCTGCCACGTGGGAAACCCCCTCCCAGCAGCCGGTCGAAGTCCGCTATGCCGGTCGAAAAGCGCCCTTCGGGATTAGGAATGGTCTTCCAGCCGCCGGCTTTTTTGTCGGTCTTGGGGGGTCCGCGCATGGACGAAGAATGGTGGAGGGGGGTTCTTAGAGTAATGCCCGGCCCTGGGTGATTTTACTGACGGTAGAGACGGTCCATACTTCGGTACGTGTTGCTCGTGAGCCGGTCCACACAGCGTGTTTTCCGGGCGAGCGCAATGGGATGCCGGTCTTCGACCCGTTCACGGGCGGCCGTGGATCTAGCCCCGAACACGCCGGTTTGGGACCTCACCAGAACGATCGCTAGGCCGGGAGGATGGAGCGCGCCGCACTCTCCGGAGGTCTTACCAACACCCTATCACGAAAGCCGCTATCTCTCTAAGCAAATCGCTTCGCTCGACCCTCGGGGGGCGGAAGATCGCACCCTCTTCCCGGGCGTGATCCCGATCCTAGTTTCGGCGCTCACTCCGGGAGGACTCAGGGGACCCCCTCAGCGTCGCGCGGGATGCGTCACCGGGGCTGGTACCGGGACGGTGAGGGCTCTCGGGAGCACCGACGTCGCCGAACCTCGCCTCGCACGATCGGGCTAGACCTCGCTTTGCACCGCTCGAGCCCTCGGCCGATGGACCAAGTCCGGCGGCTGGGGCTTGACCGTTAACCCTACGGAGGCCCCGGCCTCCGGGACCGAACATGGCCGAAATGAACTCCGTAGCTCGATTTTTTGTGAATCTCTCGTCCTCACGGCGGGCGACTCGGGTTTACAATTGGATCCGCAGAGACGTGCCGATCCCGGCCACACCCCGGTGCCTCGAGATCGGGTGCGGTAACGCCGCTCTGGCCACTCGGTTCATCGAGGGCTTCCAGCCTACGCAGTATGTCGCCACGGACATCGACCCCCATCAGATCGACGAGGCACGCCGAAGGGTCGAAGCGCAGTATCCGGCCGGGGTTCCCCCCGCGCTGACCCTGCGGGCAGCGGACATGCTTCGCCTCACGGACCCGGACGCGTCGTTCGACGTCGTGTTCGCTTTCGTTGCGATCCATCATGCCAGCCCGTCCCACCACGATTTCAGCCGGGTGCCGGATGCGCTCTCGGAGCTCGATCGGGTGCTCCGTCCGGGAGGACTTCTGGTCTACGAAGAGTTCCTTCACAATGGGCCCATCCGGGAGTGGCTCACCAGCCACGGGTTCTCCATCCAGCAGACTCGAAAGCGGTGGCGACTCGAATCCGTCGTGGCGAGAAAGGCCGGCAGTCTTACGGGAGCGGAGACGCCTTCCGCCGAGCCCGACGCGGGCTAGTGCGAGACCCGTTCTTCGCAGAGACGGTCAGCGAGACGGAAATCGCACCGCCCCGTGGTGCCGCCGATGCGCCCGGGTCCTACGGTGTGGGGAAGGGGCCCGGTCTGTGGGCCGCCGACTACCGAGTGACCCCGGCTCGCGGGGGCTTGTTTCGAATTACACGAATATTGACATCGGACTGGAATCGACTAACCATCAACTTGGATCCCTGCGCTCGAAGACTGTCCAAGAATGCGTCCGCGCCCAATCCCGGTCCGTCTCTCCACTTCGTGACGAACAACGACGTGCCTTGCTGGCCCGGGATCGCCACTCCGCTCGCAACGAATTGCCGAAACTCCTCGTCCGACAGTGGCTCGAAGGCCGTCTTTAGCATCTCTTTCCTCCGGGGATAGTGCTGCTTGATCTTCTTCATTCCCTGACTCGCCTGCGAGGGACACCGTTCCGCTTATCCTCATCGGTAGCCCGCGACACCCCCAGATCCCGGGAAGCCTTGGCTGAAATCCCCGTACCTCGGGTCAGAGGCCCCGTACCGTGGGCGCGACGCATCTTGCGTCGGTCGTGCCCCGGCGGCCTGCCGGTCATCGGCTCGGCGTTCGGGTCCGGCGCCGCAACCCGTGGCGATAATCCCGCTCGAGCGCCTCTGCGAAGTTCTTCCAGAGTCGGCGCATCATTCGTTCCGTGACCTCTTTCGGCGGGTTCGCGGGTCCTCGAACCCCGGGCCGCTGTCGGATACGCCATCGGATCGTGAGGAGGGTGCGGTCCGGAGCCAGGGGCGTCAGGCGGTAGTCGAGGCTCCAGTCCGGGACGTTTCCCCTCAACTCGGCGTGCCAACGGTCGGGAGGGTGGAGGGTGATGACCGAGCGGTACCACTCCCAGCCTTTCTTCGTCTCGGTCAGATCCTCGAGCACGATACGTCCTCGCCTCCGCTCGATGACCTTCCGTCGGTACTTTCCCTTCTCGAGACCCGGATCCTGCGACGAGAAGTCCGTGAGCCAGCGGAAGACGTACGGGAGCGGAGCGTCGAAGGTGGGGCGAATCTCGTAGAGGGGTGGAGGCCAGGAGCCCATGGTCGAACGTCAGAGAGGGAGGGGCGCGAGAACGTTCCGCGCGATATCACGTGCGCCGTGTGTCGGGGTTCCGCCGATGCGGGCCTGTGCCGTCGACCCTCCTCCGCCTTTCATTGATACGGGCGGCGCGTCTGCCGGAGGTCCGCGGTTTACTTCTTTTTGTGGAATTCCTGGATCCCCACGGTGTCCTCGTGGAAGACCTTCTCCAGGTTCGCCATGACGGCCTTCTCGAGCTGGGCCACCGGAATCATCTTCGACGTCCAATCGCCGACCACGACTACCGCGGTCTTGTCCCCTTTCGGAACATAGTAATTGAAAAACTTCGACCCGGCCATCGGACCTTCCAGCGGCTCGACAAAAAAACCGATGGGGGGATGGAACGTGAGGCGATTGGACATCCGGATCCAATTGCCCTCCACGTCCTGCTCCCAAGAGAGCATCACGGTGTTCTCGTTGACCTGCTTCCGGTCGAACTTCCGGCGACCCTTGTGGCTGTTCCCATGGTCGGTGTCGGATTGTAGGTAGCTCCAGACCACGTCGATCGGCGCGTCGAACTCGCTCCCCCAGTCACTGATGAAGACCATGTTTTCGGGAACGAATCCGAGTAGAAAACATCTCCCCGACCACATCCTCGGCTAGGTCGCGCGGCTTCTCCCCCTCCGGTGATTTCGTAGTTCTATTTCGAGGAAGTCTTTCGACGAATCCCCCGGATTCCCCGGCACTGCGCGACCCAGGGGTTCTTCCCCTCCTTCGACCCGGCAGCCGACGCGGGCTGCTCCCTCGACACTACCGGGAGGATAACCCGAGTGAGGGCCGCCCGCTCAACCGCGCCGGAGAGGAATAGGATCCCCCCGATGCAGACGGACTACGTGAGTGTAGGTACCTGCGACGCTGGAGGTTCCTGGTCGCCGATTCCCTAGTGTATTTACGCACTTTGGGTCGAGATCGCCTAGTGTATTTCCGCACTTCTGGCCCTTGATGGATTGTCTCCGAAAGAGGGGGTAGAAAACGATGAAAGAACGCGAGGAAGGGCGCATGGCCATAAATCGTCGAACGTCCGGTCGAAGGGGAATGTCGTCGGTGACAGCCGCGGTGGTACTGATCGTGGCGGTCGGAATAGTGGGCGCCATCAATTATGTGGTGTTGAACGCGATCCACCTCGACCACACCAGCACGAAGACGGTAACGAGCTGCGCCCCATCGACGGCGCCGCAGTGTCGGGAAGCGGGGGCTACGGCTCTTGCGAGTGACCATCTATTGATGGCCGTCGTATCCCCCGTCTGACGAGCTCAACGAACGCCAGGATAACGGGAAACGATCGGTCCACCGACAACAAGGAGGAGCCAACTCACGGTCCGCTTAGCCGCGACAGTCGTGCTGCGGTCAGTTTGTTGGGAGGGTTGACGCGACCCTCCCAACGCGTCCCCGGGTCAGGGGAAGTATCGTCGTGGGCTGGGGTGGGTCGTGTTGCCTCTGCCCATCGTTCAGCTGTTCGCGGGGGTCGGGATTGCAGCGACCAGTGTCGCCGTCGCGCTCGGGATAGTGCGACGCCCCGCGACGAAGGAACCGGTGCGCGTCCGGGTCACTAACGCCCCGGCGAAAGGCACTCAGGTCGTCTGGATACTCGGCACCCTCGTGGCGGTGTTCTGGGGGGTCGGTGTGATTCTCCTCCCGACGTACGCCTATCACTGGCCCGCGCTCCCCGACTTCCCGGGCTCATCGACCTTCCAAATCCTGGGGATTGCGCTTTCGGTCACGGGAGGATTCCTGTATTCCCGTGCTGCGCAGACTCTGGGCCGACAAATGACTCCGGCGATCCAAGTGCGGCAGGACCACCAGCTCATCCGGACGGGCCCTTATCGGTACATCCGCCATCCGGTCTATACCGCCATCATCCTCACGGCGACCGGCGGAACTCTATTCTTCCTTAGCGCCCCGCTCGCCCTCCTCACTCTCGTCCTGCTGGGGCTGGCAGTCTACCGCGCTCGCCTCGAAGAGACCCTTCTGGCGTCACCCGAAGCCTTCGGGGCAACCTACCGGGAGTACATGGCACGAACAGGGCGGTTCCTCCCTCGACTCGGGTCGGCCCGATAGCTGGGCTATGCTTGGGGGGACCTAACGTTCAAGAACTCGGGGAGAGGTCTGGGCCGTCGACCATGAGCGAGGCCTCACCGAAGGAGGTCCGAAAATTCGTATTCGACTGCTTTCTCGAGACCGGGCGCGCCCCGGTCGTTGAGGAGATCATGCGGCGGTTTCAGCTCGACCGGGACGAGGCCGTCCAGCGACTCCACGAACTCGAGGCTTCTCACCACGTCCTGCTGCTCCCGGGCACCCACCGGATCCTGATGGCCAATCCGTTCTCGAACCTCCCGACCCCGTTCCGGGTCTCCGCGGGGTCCATGCACTACTACGCCAACTGCGCCTGGGACGCCATCGCCCTACATGTCGTGCTCGACCGGGGCGTACGAGTCGCGCTCGTTCTGCCACCATTGCGGCGCATCCATCGAGTTTGACCTTTCCCGAGGGAAACTCGTCTCCGAAGCAGGAAAGGACGTGGTCGTCTTTCTCGGGACCCCGGTCTCGAAACGGTACGACAATCTCGTGCAGACGTGCTCGAACACGATGGTGTTCTTCGCGTCGCGAGGCCACCTGAACGATTGGAACGAGTCCCATCCGGGACCCGAGGGCGCGGCCCTCTCGGTCGACAAAATGATTCAGGCGGTCACCCCCATTTCGAAGGGGCGGACCGCGCTGGATTACCAAATGCCATCCCGCGATCAGCTGATGGCCTACTGGGCTTCGATGGGTCTGCGCGGCGCCTTCTGGACCTTTTGACCCGAAGACCACGGAGCAGGGGGGAGGGGGCCAGGTCCCGTCGCTCACTCTCCCTGGGCGAGGGGGCCCCTCAGAGGGCGGCCCCGTCCTGTACTCGGCATCTACGCGCTCGAAGAAGTGCTCGGCCACGTTGAGGTGCCGCAGTCGGGCACTCTTCTTCTGTTGATGCGCCTCCATTCTCCGTAGGATGTTGTCGAGCGCCCGGACAGCCTCGACCATGTGAGGACCCTTGTTCAGCATCACGCACTCCGCCCTCGCCCCCATCGCTGCGTCGGTGACCTCGGCCCGGGAGGGAAGGCCGGTCTTCGTGAGCGCTTCGAGCACCTGGGTCGCCCAGACGGTCGGGAGATGTGCGGCCTCACACAACCAAAGGATCTCTTCCTGGACCTCCGCGAGACGCTCGTAGCCGACCTCGACGGCGAGGTCGCCTCGAGCGATCATCACTCCCGCGGCCGGGGCGCGCAGAGCGGCGAGAAGGATCTCCGGCAGTACGTCGAACGCATGCGCGGTTTCAATCTTCAGGATGAACTCGAACTCCGGCACGCCGCGGTAGGCGAGCTCCCGGCGCAGCGCCTCCACGTCCGCGGCGCTCTGCACGAACGAGTAACCCACCAGGTCCGCGTGCTCCACCACGAAATCGAGGTCCGTCAGGTCTTTCGCAGTGAGCGAGGAGAGGGCGAGGAAGGAATCGGGTAGGTTCAACCCCTTGTCCGTCCCCAAGCGCACCCCCTCCGGGGGAGCATGGGTGATCCGCAGGCGAACCTCCCCGGGACGGACCGCCGTCGCGACTCCCCCGACCCGCCCGCCGTCGAACCACACCCTCTCCCCTTTGCGGAGCGAAGCGAGTGCCTCGGGGGGGAGGACCGCGAATCTTGCGGGCGCGCGCAGTCGTCCCGAGTCGTCCCGAATCTCGGGGGACCCGAACCCGTCGTGCGACGTCAATCGCACCGGCTCTCCCGGTCGGAGCAGGGCCGCCCCCGCCCGAGGAGCAACCGAGACGGTCGCGGTGTCCCACTTTGCCCCGGGTCTCGGGCGCGAACGCAAGGTCGTTCCGTCGGCGAGGTAGACCGTCTTCGCTCCGGTCAGGAGGCGCCCTCCCGGTTCCAAGGCGGCGACCTGAAGGGTACGTTTCGCCCCTCGCGAATCCAGGAGCAGTACCGAGGAGCCACGTCGAAGCCGCATGAGCCAGTCGCCGGAAACCTCTGCGGTGGGGACCCTGTCGTCCGCGGGTCGGTCCGGAACGCCTCGAGCGACGAGCCGTAGGCGCCCCCGCTGGATCACTCGACCGAACGCGTCGCGCCGAGGACGAATCTTGACCACGGCAGGACCCGGAGCCATCGGACCAATGCGCAGTCGCGGGCCACTGAGGTCCATCTCCACGCGACACCGCCGTCCGGTCGCTCGCTCGGCCCGCCGAAGATGGGCGATCATCGCCGTCCATGCCCGTGGGGAGTCGTGGGCGCAGTTGATGCGCATGCTGTCCATCCCCGCCCGCAATAGTTCTCCGACGTAGAG
Source organism: uncultured Thermoplasmata archaeon (assembly GCA_963749205.1). Lineage (GTDB taxonomy): Archaea > Thermoplasmatota > Thermoplasmata > Lutacidiplasmatales > UBA184 > Lutacidiplasma. The sequence goes on from CAVVLW010000006.1 coordinate 67,152, forward strand.
CGGGGTCGGTCGCGGCTTCCGTTGGGACCGTGACCATGATCCGGGTGCGCCGACCGGGACGAGGTGGGCCGAGCAGCCGTCGGGCGTGCCGATCGATCAGCACTCGTCCGCCGTCCGGACCGAGGGAGCCGAGCGTGGTCCGCCCCCGGTGCGGTCGTCCGGAGAGGAGGTACAGCTGTCGAAGGACGCTGTCGAGGTTGTCGCGAACGTGGCTCTCGGCGTGCCCCAGCGACGTAGAGGCCGAGCTGCGCTAGCCCCTCCTGGATATGGCGGGCGTCGAATCGGCGGAAGGCCAAGTAGTCGACGAGATTGCGTGCGCTCGACCGATGCGCGCCGAACGAACGGAGCGGTTGACGCCGCTCCAACCGGGCGATCTCCTTCCGCATCCGCTCGAGTTCGCGGATCAACCTAGAGATGGTCGCGACCTCGGAAGACCGACTGTCTCGGGCGCATAGGTCCCGTTCATCCCCCTCGCATGTATAGCCACGGTCAACTGAAGCCGACGGGGGAGCGAGCCCGTAAGATCCGCTTTCACCGAAGGCTCGCCGAGAGGCCAGGAAGGATCGGCGGCGCGGGAACCACAGGCCTGATCAGGGAGCGACGGGAAGGACCGGAGGTTGGTTCCAGTGTCGTTGCAAGAGCGCTATGGCCTCGGCCTCTGAAACCGCCGGGAAATCCCGGTACCATTCCCCGACCGCGAAGAGCGCCGGCGGGACGAGCGGAGAGACGACCTCGTCGACGAGCGGTCGGAGGGCCCGAATCGCTTCTCGGGAGGAGACGCCAACCGCGACCACGACCCGGCTCGGGCGATGAAGGCGGACGGCTTCCACCGCCGCTCGGTACGGTACCCCCCGTAGCCATCCCGTCGTCCACCAGGATAACGGCACGCCCCTGAATATCGGGGAATGCTCTTCCGCCCCGGAGGCGTCGAGCCAGGCGTTCGACCTCTTCCATCTGGCGCCGAACTTCCGGTTCGAGGTCGTCCGGTCTCAGCCCCCATTCCTGGATGAGCTCGGGGTCGAGAAATCGAACCGGCCCCTCGGCCACCGCCCCGAGCCCGAATTCCTGATTTCCGGGGGCTCCCACCTTCCGGACGACCAGGATGTCGAGGGGCGCTCCGAGCCGGTCCGCGATCACGGAAGCGACGGGCACCCCTCCGCGCGGGAGTGCGAGCACCGTGACCGGCTTTCCCCGGTACGACTCCAGCGCGTCCGCCAGCCGCTGGCCGGCATCCGTCCGGTCAAAGAATGGGGTCGCTGTACGTGCCATCGTCACTTGCCTGCGCGTGACCGGAGAGCATTATTATCGAAAAGGCGGAGGTCGAATTGATTTGACCCCCGCGGGTAGCACGGGGGGTCATCGAGGCTTCGTCGGAGCAAGGGGAGGTGCCCCGAATCGCGGGGGATTCAGGCCCGCCCGACGACCGAGACCGTGGAAACGACGGTGAGGGTGTTGTGGCTCGCCCACCCCTCCATCTCTCGGAAGAGTTGGGCCAGCTCTCGGGCTTTCTCGGTCGCTTTGTACTCTACCCGTGGAGGGATCTCCGAGTAACGGTGCCGCATGAGCAGGCCCGCTTCCACGAGCGCGCGGAGCCGTGGGAGAGCGTGCGAGGTGAGAGGTCCAGGTCCCGCTGGAGCTCCCCGAACCGTATTGGGCGAGCTCCCTCGAGCAAAAATGCGTGGAGGACCTGCAGCATGTGCGGTTGGCCCAGCATGGCGAAGAGGGACCCGACAGGGCACCCCCCTGCGTCGTCGGCGGCTCGGCGACCTGGATCCCGGCTTAAATCCGGCGCCTTCGAACTCGGCATTTGCAATCATACCTATCTAACTGAAAGTAATAAAGGTTCTGTTTCGGTTAACCCGTTATTAGTATCGGCTTAGGTGAGTAGGGTCGAACCTGGCATGGCACAACACTTCACATATGTAAGTATAAATAGTATTAATTGTATAGTAATGCCGATGTCCGAAGTTGAGTCCGTCGTAACCCCGGATCTCCCCGCTGCAATCGCCCGATCGAACGAACTCTCCGTCTCGGAGAAGTACGAGCAGCTCCCCGATGCGTCGAGGGTCGCGGCCACCGCCCGGAATCTCGAGGCAAATGGATTCCACACTATCGTGGTTTCCTCCAGGGAAGAGGCGCGCGCAGCGGTGGAAGCGATCCTCCCCCCGGGAGCGGAGGTCTTCGACTCCACCTCCCTGACCCTTGAGGAGACAGGTATTGCCCGGATGATCCAGGAATCCGGCCGCTACCGCGCGATCCGCCCCACGCTCCTCCAGCTCGGGGCCGAAGGGAAGAAACCCGAACAGCGCCGTCTGGCTTCCTCCCCGGATTACATCGTGGGGAGCGTGCACGCGGTCACGGAACAGGGACAGGTGGTCGTGGCATCGGGGTCCGGGAGTCAACTGGCCCCGTACGCTTCCGGCGCGGGGAATGTGGTCTGGGTCGTAGGGACTCAGAAGATCGTGAGCGACCTCGACGAGGCCTTCGATCGCGTTTACAGCCACTCGCTTCCGAAAGAGAGCGCCCGGGTCCGAAAGGTCTACGGGATCCCGGGCAGCGTCGTGGCCAAGCTCCTGGTCGTCAACCGCGAGCTCCAGCCCGGGCGAATCACGATCGTTCTCGTGAACGAACGTCTCGGGTTCTGACGCGGGCAAACCGAGCCGAGGTCCGTCCTTCCCAGGAGAAACGCCCATGGTCGAGGCTCCGAGCCGCCCGCGGGCGGGTCATCTCCCTCGGCGCACGGGGCCGCGTCCCAAGACCACTTCTTGGGCGCCGCACATTCAACTGGAGCAGAACGCGCCTGCGTCGATGATGGAGGTCCTCGCGGAGCGCGTCTTCGCTCTTCCCGACATCGACGAGCGGCCGATCGACCGTGCCGGCCCTCCTAACCCTCCCGAGCGAGCGCTCTGGCTCAAGGACGACCTCCCGGCCGGGCCTGCGGACGCGTTCATCAACGAGCGGGAGATCGGTCACTTCCATCCCTGGGACCGGAGCATGCACATCGCACTGCCACCCGAACTTGCCCCCGAGGCGGTCGCTGCGGGCTGGGCGGAAGTGCATCCGGTGGCGCGCGCGGGGGCTGCCCCCTCCAACCTGGTCATGATCTACGGACCGCGGGACGCGGACGAAGTGGACGTCGTATTCGAACTCGTGCTGTCCGCGTACCTTTACGCCGGCGGTTGACGTTCGAGGACGTGATCGTTTTTTCCGTCGAAGCCGAGTCTCCAGGACCGCGCGAGATCCGTCCGTAATGGGCCAGCGCCCCCGTCCCGTCGCAGATGAAGATATCCTTCCCGTCTCGCCATTCGGGGGAGTGTCCGCATCTCGACGCGCGCCGAGTTCCCTCCGAGGAGCCGACGATCGTGCTGCGTGAGACCTCGTTCGTCATCGGCGGTGCCCTCACGGTCGCCCTCGGCATCGCACTCGTCGCGGGGTTGGTCTGGGCGGGCGCCGGGGTCGTTTATTTCAACGCTTGGCTCGCCGCCGCGATCGCGATGGGGCTCGGTGCCTTCTTCATCAAGGTCGGCCGGGACGCAGGAGAGGACCGCCGGGAGGCCCTCCGCCGACTCGAAAGGGAGGGCGAAGGCCCCGAGCAACGCGCGGGACCTTGAATCCCAAGAACTTTCCGGGGGCCGGCGGGGATCCTCGGCCCGCATCGCGGAGGCGGGATTCGAACCGCCCCTACAGAACTCCGATGACCCGTCCGTCCGGAGTGATGTCGATGGACGTGGCGACCGGATGTTCGGGGAGGCCCGGCATCGTGATGATGCCTCCCAGCAGTGCCACGGTGAATCCGGCGCCCGACCAGCGTTCGAGCCGGTGGACGTGGACCCGAAAGCCCGTCGGGCGGCCGCGTTGACGGGGGTCGTCGGAGAGGGACCGAGGGGTCTTCGCGATGCACACCGGACCGGTCGCCTCCCCCATCGCGCGGATCCACTCCAGGTCAGCGACCGCCATGGGGCTCAGGTCGACGCCGGCGGCACCGTAGAGCTTCTTCGCAACCGTGTCGAGCACGGACTCCACGGATGCTGAAGGGGAGTAGAGCGGCCGTGCCCGTTGCCCCTGGCCAGCGGCGGCGACCACGAGCCGGGCGAGCGCTTCCGAACCTTGGCCACCCTCCGCGAAGGCCGTGTCCACGGCGAAGACCACGCCCCGTTCGGCGCTGAACTGCTCCACGCAACGGACCTCCTCGGGGTCGTCGGAAGGGAATCGGTTGAGCGCGATGATCGGGTCGAGGCCGAGGGTCCGGAAATTCTCGATGTGCTGGTCAAGGTTCGCGAGGCCGCGACGCACGGCGTCCACCGACGGCGGTCCGTCCGACGCGGACCCTCCGTGGTACCGCAGGGCGCGCACGGTCGCAACGATGACCCCGACCTCCGCATCGAGGCCGGTCCCGGGGGCCACGAGGTCCACGAATTTTTCCGCGCCCAGCTCGGTGGAGAAGCCTGCCTCGACGACGCAGTACTCCGCGAGCGCTCGACCCGCCTCGATGGCGAGGCGGCTGCACGTCCCGTGGGCGACGTTGGCGTAGGGGATGCCATGGACGAACGCCGCCGTCCCTTCCGAGGTCTGGACGAGGTTCGGGGCAAGGGCACCGGCGAGGAGTGCGGCCGTACAGCCGGCGGCGCCGATGTCCGAGGCACGAACGGGAGCGCCGGTAGGGCTTCGTCCGACCAGAATCCGGCCGAATCGCTCTTTCAGGTCGACATAGTCCCCGGCCAGCGCATGGATCGCCGCGGCCTCCGACGCGGCGCTGACCACGAACGTCGCGGGGCGAGGGAAACCGTGCGTCGGCTGGGAGAGACCGGACATGATCGTCCGTAGCGAGCGGTCCTCGATCGCCGAGGCCCGGGGCAACTCGACCTGGGCCGGTCCGATCTCCGGGGTCAATCCCCGGTAGATGTGGTGGTCGACCAGGGACGCGAGCAGGTTCTGGGCGTTGGTGATGGCGTCGAGGTCGCCGGTGAGACCGAGGTCGATGGTCGGTCGCGGCTCGACGGTCGCGCGCCCACCGCCCGACGCACCGCCCTTGACGCCGAACACCGGGCCCAGGGACGGTTGGCGGAGGCAGGCGACCGAGGGGTGACCCAATCGTTCGAGGGCCATCGCGAGGCCGATCGTGACGACGGTCTTCCCCTCCCCGTGTTCGGTCGGCGTCATCGCGCTCACGAGCACGAGATGACCCCGAGGGGTACGGCCGTGCGAGAGAGCGAACGAGACCGACCGGCACCTTGAGCACGCCCGCGCCCGCGGGGACGAGCTCGCCCGGCTGTAGGCCGAGGTCGGTCGCGACTTGGGCGATGGGTCGTAGCATCGGGGGCGACAACGTTACGCCGGGACGGCCTTCGGGGCGACTTTCGCTCGGGTGGGGCTGCGGCGACGCGGGGGCGGCGCGGGGGCTCCCGCGTGCAAAATCTTCAGGACGTCCTGGCGCGTGAGGATCCCCACCAGGGTCTCGTTCCGTACGACCGGGAGCCGGTTGACCGAGTACTGTCCCAAGAGGCGCCACGCCTCGCCGAGCGACGCGTCCGCATCTACCGTGGCCGCGGGATGGGACATCGCGTCCCGAACGACTCCGTTGAGGAGCGCCGCTACCGACCGCTGTAGCAGGTCCTTCCGCTTCGGCTGATAGCTTGCGAGAAGGATGTCGAGGACTCCGCGGGGGTGACCGATCCCGACCTGGTGGTCCAGGGCGCCGACGATGTCCTTTTCGCTGAGGACCCCAACCACCCGGTTCTGGGGGTCGACGACCGGCAACCCGGAGACATGGTGGGACCGCATGGTCTGCGCTGCGGAAAGCAGGCTTTCGCCTGGCCACGCAGTGTAGACGTGCGTTGTCATGAGGTCCTCGACCAGATACGGTCGCAAGAGGTCGCTCGGCAACTGTGCGGACATGGTGAAAGATTGTCCGGACGGTATTAGAGTGAAAGGTCAACCATGATTGAGCGGGATTGCGGTAGGGCCCGGTGAGACGACCCTGCACGGGAAGGGCCCCCTCCCGTCAAATTTCTTTTATGGACGGGTTGATACCAAAGCAACGATTGGTTGGTTCATGTCCGGTCACCGGCGCACGGCGTCCGATCCCGACCCTCCCGGGGTGGCAGGACCTACTTGGAGTTCCGCGAGCGTCGGGGAGGGAGGGCTCGGCGAGGCCTTCCATCGCGACCTCGGCAATGCGCGTCGAGTCTTCGCCAGGTGGCTTCGTACGTTCCGACGCAGTTCCCGGGTCTCGTCCCGAGCCGGGGAGGCTCGAACCGTGCCGTCCTCCGACCTCGTGGCTCGGCTGCAAGCGGGGCTCAAGAAGGAGCATGACCTGGTGCTCTGGCCCCTCCTCGATCGCTTGGACGCTTTCGCGTCGCGATTGAGCGGAGGCGAGGATGTCCCACCGGAGGCCATCGAAGAGGGCCTTGCCCTCGTGGACCGCTATCTGCACGAGCTTCACGACGTTCATCTCGGCCTTCTCAAGCTCGTCGAGGAAGACCCCACGAAGGGAGAGGCGGCCCGTCTCGCGCTGAACCAGCTCTCGGCGGACCACGAGTACGCCCAGGTGCGCTGGGCGACGGTGCGCGTCATGTTCCGCGGCTACGAGGGAAAGGCGCCGGGCTATCGAGCCCTGTTCAGCCTCACGCTCGCTCAGGAGTGCCGGGCCGAGCGTGCTTGGCATGACTTCGAGGAAAGCTACGCCCGGACGAGCGTTCCCCCCACGTTCTCTGCCAGGGATGCCGCGACCTGGCAACAGGTGCTCGACCGTGCCCGCGACGCCGGCAGAGCCGACCGGGTGCGAATCGAGGAGTGGGTCGCGCGGACCGCGCAGTTCGGGACCCCGCCGACCTGACCGTCCCGCGCAAGGTGGACGAGCGTGAACGGAAAGTTTTCCCGCAGCGATTTTCCGTGGACGGTCTCGCCGCCGCGTTCCCCCCTCCATGAAATCATCGGCGGAGGGGCCCGCTGATGCCGAGGGTCAAGTGATGGGCGACACCGCCGCGGTCGGGGCTCGTTACCGGCTCGACCGGAGCGACTTTCCTCTGCTGCTCTCGGCGCTCCATCGAGCCGGTTATCGCGTCGTCGGGCCGACCGTTCGGGACGAGGCGATCGTGTATGGGGAGATCCATGAGGAGTCCGACCTCCCGATCGGCTGGACAGACCTCCAGGAGGCGGGGCGGTATCGGCTCGTCCGACGGACCGATGCGGCCCTCTTCGGATACAACGTCGGTCCGCACAGCTGGAAGAAGTACCTGTTCCCGTCGCGCGAGCGGCTCTGGACCGCGGCCCGCGTGGACGCGTCCTTCGAGATTCACCCCGAACCCGTCGACCCGACCCCGCTCGCGTTCCTGGGGGTCCGTGCGTGCGAACTCGCGGCGATGGACGTTTCGGATCACGTGTTCGGAAAAGCCGGCGACCCGAGCTACACCGAGCGGCGCCATCGGATCCTCCGGATCGCGGTGCAGTGCGGTCAAGCCGGGGCGACCTGCTTCTGTGGGTCCATGGGGACCGGGCCCGCGGTCCGCACCGGCCATGACCTCGCCCTTACTGAGGTGCTCGGACCTGACCGGCACTACCTCGTGGTCGAAGTCGGTTCGGCCGCCGGGGCGTTGGTCCTCGACGGGCTTCCGCTCCGACCTGCGTCCGGCGAAGACGCGCACGCCGCGGAGGAGATCGTGGCGCGGACGGCCGCATCGATGGGGCGCACGATGGACCCGACCGGCCTTCGGGATCTCCTGGTGAACAATCCGGAGCATCCGCGGTGGGAGATCGTCGCCCGGCGATGCCTCTCGTGCACGAATTGCACGATGGCCTGCCCAACGTGCTTCTGTCAAACCACGGAGGAAGTACCGGACCTATCCGGCGACACGGTCGAGCGGTGGCGACGGTGGGACTCGTGTTTCAACTCAGGGTTCACCGCGCTCCACGGAACGAGCGTGCGCCAGAGCACGAACTCCCGCTACCGCCAGTGGCTCACTCACAAGCTGGGCACCTGGCACGACCAGTTCGGCGAATCCGGCTGCGTCGGGTGCGGACGGTGCATCACCTGGTGCCCGGTAGGAATTGACATCACCGAAGAGGTGGCCGCAATCCGGCAACCCACGCCGCCGGCAGTTCTGGGGAAGGGGGCACCATGACGGCCGGGGATGCCCGATTGACGTCCCACCCGTTCTTTCGAGGCTGGGAGGGCGAGCTCCTGGGGCAGCTCGAACCGGCGGTCGTCGAGCGAACGTACGGGCCGGGGGACGCGCTCCTGAAGGAGGGGGACCCCTCGGACCGCTTCATTCTCATCCGCGAGGGGAAGGTCGCGCTCGAAATCGTCCTGCCCGACCGCCCGGTGGTCACGGTCCAGACCCTGGGGGGCGGGGAGGTGATGGGATGGTCTTGGCTCCTCCCGCCGCACAGCTGGCAACTGGATGCGCGGGCGGTGAAGACCACTCGAACCCTCGAGATCCCCGCGACGACGCTCCGCGATGCCCTCGCGTCGCGTCCCGCGGAAGGCTACCGCTTCCTGCTCCGGTTGCTCCCGGTCATCGCCGAACGACTCGAACACACCCGACTTCAGCTTCTGGACCTCCATGGACACTGACGCTGCTTCCACAGCAATTCCCCACGCGCGGGGCGAGAGCCCGTGGGTACCGGTGCCGTTCACCGTGGGGCAGCGAACCGCCGAGACCGCGGATACCGTCACCCTCGAGCTCGCCCCGCCCGTCGAGCGCCGTTCAGACCGGTTCCGACCGGGTCAGTTCAACATGCTCTACGTCTTCGGAGTCGGGGAAGCCGCGATCTCCGTGAGCGGGGACCCGGCCCATCCCGAGACCCTCGTCCACACCGTCCGTTCCGCGGGGAAGGTCACGGCCGCCCTCGCGCAGGTCGCCACCGGAACGACGGTCGGGGTGCGCGGTCCCTACGGAACGGGGTGGCCGCTCGAGGTGGCGGAGGGGAAGGACGTCGTCCTCGTCGCCGGTGGGCTCGGACTCCCTCCCCTGCGACCGGTCCTCTACGAGATCCTCCGACACCGGGAGCGGTTCGGGCGTGTCGAGGTGATCTACGGGGCCCGCACGCCGAAGGACCTCGTCTACTACGACCAGATCCAGGAGTGGCGGGCCCGGACCGACCTGCGGTTCCAGACGACGGTGGACGCCGCAGGCCGCGACTGGTACGGGGACGTCGGATTGGTGACGGCCCGGGTCCCCGACGTGCGGGTCGACCCCGCCCGGACCGTCGCCTTCCTCTGTGGTCCCGAGATCATGATGAAGTTCACCGCCCAGGCGCTCGAGACGAAGGGCGTCACCGATGATTCGATCTACGTCTCGCTTGAGCGCAACATGAAGTGCGCTATCGGGATCTGCGGACACTGCCAGTTCGGGCCCGAGTTCGTCTGTCGGGACGGGCCGGTCTTCCGGTACCGGGACGTGCGACGTTTTCTTCGACCCGGGAGCTGTGAGATGGCGAAGCGACCGCGGCTCGGGGTGTTCAAATTCGCCTCGTGCGACGGCTGCCAGCTGACGCTCCTCGATTGCGAGGACGACCTCCTCACGGTCGCGCACCAGCTCGAGATCGCCGAATTTCACGAGGCGTCGAGCGCCACCCTCGATGGGCCGTTCGACCTCGCGCTGGTCGAAGGGTCGATCACCACGGCCCACGACCGGGAACGGATCGCCGAGATCCGGGCCCAATCGAAGACCCTCGTCACGATCGGGGCCTGCGCCACGGCCGGGGGCATCCAGGCCCTGCGGAACTTCGGCGACGTGGAGGAGTTTCGTCGGGCCGTCTATGCGAGGCCGGAGTTCATCGAGACCCTGGCCACCTCGACTCCGATCCGGGACCACGTGAACGTCGACTTCGAACTCCGGGGATGCCCGATCGACAAACACCAGCTCCTCGAGGTGATCTCAGCGTTCCTCGGGGGACGCGCTCCGAACGTTCCGACCGAGAGCGTCTGCATCGAGTGCAAGCGTCGGGGCCACGTCTGCGTCGTCGTCGCCCACGGCACCCCGTGCCTCGGACCCGTGACACAGACCGGATGCGGAGCGATCTGTCCGGGCTTCCATCGGGGATGCTACGGCTGCTTCGGACCCCAGGACACTCCGAACACAACGTCGCTCGTAGGGAAGCTCGTCGAGCTCGGGATGGACCGCCCGGCGGTCGCGCGGGTATTTCGGACGTTCAACGCGCTCGCCCCCGCGTTCCGGGCCGCCGGCGATGCGGCGGAGCGGGAGGGCTCCCCGTGACCGAGCGGACGATCGCGGTGAACTACCTCGCCCGGGTCGAGGGGGAGGGCGCGCTCCGCGTGCACATCCGCGACCGGACGGTCGAAGAGGTAGAGCTCCGCATCTTCGAGCCGCCGCGCTTCTTCGAGGCGTTCCTCCGGGGTCGCGACTATGCGGAGGCTCCGGACATCACGGCTCGGATCTGCGGGATCTGCCCCGTGGCGTATCAGATGAGCGCGTGCCACGCCATGGAGAAGGCGCTCGGGATCACGGTCGCGGGAACCGCTCCGGGACCTCCGGCGACTGTTGTACTGCGGGGAGTGGATCGAGAGCCACGCCCTCCACATCTATCTCCTGCACGCCCCGGATTTCCTCGGATACTCCGACGCGATCCGGCTGGCTCGCGACCACCCGGAGGAGGTGAAGCGCGGACTCGCGCTCAAGAAGGCGGGCAACGCGATCATGCAGGTGCTCGGGGGACGGGAGATCCATCCGATCAACGTTCGGGTCGGCGGGTTCTATCGCTGCCCGAGCCGGGAGGAGCTCACCGACCTGCGCGGAACGGTCGAGGGGGCCCTCGCTCTCGCCGAGGAGACCGTCCGGTTCGTCGCGGGGTTCGAGTTCCCCGCGGTCGAAGAGGACTACGAGTTCGTCGCGCTGCGCCACCCCGAGGAGTACCCCCTCAACGAGGGTCGGGTCGTGTCGTCCGCGGGCGTCGACCTCGACCCCGACGAGTATGAGGGGACCTTCGAGGAGGTCCAAGTGCCCCACTCGAACGCGCTCCACTCCTTCCGCAAGGGCGCCGGCTCGTACCTCGTGGGAGCGATGGCTCGCTACGCCCTCAACCACGACCGGTTGACCCCTCGGGCCGCACGGATCGCCCACGAGGTCGGACTCGAGCCCGTCGTCCGGAATCCGTATCGGAGCGTGATGGTCCGCGCGGTCGAGGTCGTGTTCGCGTGCGAGGAGGCCCTCCGGATCATCGACCGGTACCGCCGGCCCGAGCGGGCGTGGGTGGAGCCCCCCACGCCCGACCACCCCTCGCACGGAGCCGCGGCCACGGAGGCCCCGCGCGGCCTCTTGTACCATCGCTACGACCTGGACGCCCGAGGCCGTATCGAGACGGCCCGCATCGTCGCCCCCACCTCTCAGAACCAGAAGCGGATCGAGGACGACCTCCGCCACCTCGTGACCCGGTCGCTCGACCTGGACGAGCCGACCCTCACTACCGCGTGCGAGCACGCGATCCGCAACCACGACCCGTGCATCTCCTGCGCGACCCACTTCCTCTCCGTCGACCTGCTCCGGGAGTGACCCCGGTCGTGACCGAACGGGGCGGGGGCGCCGCGACCTCGGGCTCGCGAACGCTCGTCATCGGCGTCGGCAACCGGCACCGAAGGGACGACGCGCTCGGGCTCGAGACCGCGGAGCGGGTCGAGGCACGGCTTCGAGGGCGGGCCCGTGTCGTCCCGTTCGACGGGGAGAGCACCGGCCTCCTCGACCTGTGGTCCGGCGCCGGGCTCGTCGTCCTCGTGGACGCCCTCCGCTCGCGGGGCCACCCGGGGCGAATTCACCGATTCGACGGGGACCTCGCGGACCTCCTTTCGGAAGAGCCGACCGCGTCGACCCACGCGCTCAGCGTCGGAGAGGTCTGGCGGCTCGGGGCCTCGCTCGGCCAGCTCCCGGAACGGCTGGTGGTCTTCGGGGTGGAAGGAGAACAGTTCGCCCCCGGCATCGGACTCTCGCCCGCGGTAGCCCGTTCGATGGACGCACTCTCCGACGCGGTCGTGGCCGAGGTACTCGAACACCCCTCGGTCCGACCCACCGCCGTCGTGGGGAGGAACTCCGATGCATGAGGAAACCTTGCTCAAGGACCTGCGCCGGAAGCTCCTCGAGGTGGCGCGGAGAGAAGGGGACGTGCCGATCCGTCGCGTCCGCCTCTGGGTCGGTGCCTTGGCTCATACCACCCCGGACGCTCTTCGCCGCCGCTGGTCGGAGGTGGTCGCAGGAACGGCCGCGGAGCGCGCGGAGCTCGAGATCGACGTTTCGTCCGACTCGACCGACCCCGCCGCCCAGGGGATCCGCCTGGTCGAGGTCGTCGTGGATGAGGAGGGCGGCGCCCCGGCCCTTACCGGGGCGGTCGAGGGCCTAAGGTGATGAACCCGGATGCCTTCCGAGTGGCCTGAGGAGAGAAACGCCCATGTGTCTCGCGGTCCCCGGGCAGATCCTCCGTCTCCTGGAGGAGACGACGGAGGGGCGAGTCGCGGAGGTCGACTTCGTGGGCACGCGGAAGGTCGTTAACCTGGTCTTTCTCCCCGAGGCTGCGGTCGGGGATTACGTCGTGGTGCACGCGGGATTTGCGACTACCCTGATCGCCGAGGCGGAGGCCCGGGAAGCCCAGGGGCATTTCCGCGAGATACAGCGCCTGACCGAGTCGGCCGGCGCCTGAGGGTCGCGGGCGCCTTCCCGTACCCTCCGCCCCTCCCGCGACCCGAACGTTGATGAGTTCGAGCCGCGTGCGCCGCCCCCGGACGAACATGTCGATCACGAGCACCCCGGCCGGCCGGGTGGCGTCCGTCGGGCTGCTGTTGGTCCTCGCGACGGCCATGATCAGCGGATTCTCGACGTTCTTCAACTCCTACGCGGTCCAGGGCACGAACTCGGACGCGTTCGTGACCGTACGCAACCTCGCCGTGGCCGTGATGATCGCCCCGGTCGCTCTCTTCGTGACCCGACGGTCCTCGGTCCGCCTCGAGCGCGCCGAGGTCGGCTGGCTGGCCCTCGTCGGCCTCATCGGGGGGGCCATCCCGTTCCTGCTGTTCTTCCACGGACTCCAGCTCGCCACCGCGGCGGGAGGCGCTGCCACGGCGTCGTTCGTCTACCGAACCCTCTTCCTGATGGCCGCGGTGTTCGGCGTCGTCTTCCTCCGGGAGCGATTCCCGGCGAAGGTGGTCGTGGGGGCCGCACTCCTCGTCGGCGGGAACCTCCTCCTCCTTGCGCTCATCTCCCCCCTCTGGACACCGGGGACGACGTACGTGCTCGCCGCCACGGTCCTCTGGGCCGCGGAGTACACCGTCTCGAAGCGCCTCCTCCGCCGTCTTCCGAGCACCACGGTCGGGTTCGGCCGGATGGGGTTCGGGGCGCTCTTCCTGCTCGGCTTCCTCGGGCTGACGGACCAGTACGGCTCGGTCGCCGCGCTGACCGGGGCGCAGTGGGCATGGGTCGCCATCAGCGCGGCGCTGCTCGCCGCGTTCGTCCTGACCTGGTACGCCGGTCTCCAACGAACGGACCTCGTCGTCGCCACCTCGGTCCTCGTGCTCGGATTCCCGGTCACCTGGGTCCTCGGGATCGTGGCCAAAGGCACCCCCTTCACCGCCCCGGAAGCCTTCGGCGCGGTCGCGATCGCGGCGGGCGTGGTCATCACCGCCGGCTGGCGGCAGTGGCGGGAGATCGGAGCGGCCGTGCGCGGGGCGTTCCCCCGGCGGGTCTCGAGCTGAGATGGACGGCGTCCAGTTGGGCGCACGGTTCAGCATCGCCACCAACCGTCTCCAGGACCTGTGGGCCGGCCGAAGCCGCCTCGCTCCTCTACCGGGCGATCACCTCCGAGGGGGGCACGCGGAGGCCGCCCAGGCGCTCTCCGGCTTCGAGGCGCTGATGCCGTACCTCGAGCTGATCGCCGCCAAGCACGACCGCGGCCCGTTCGATGCGGAGGTCGTGGAAGCGTACTGGATCGGGAACGCCCTCCTCGATGCGTTCGACCGCGCCGACTTCCTCCGTCTCCTCGAGGCACTGACCCGGCGCGGACTCCCCCGGTCGATCGCGCGCCGGCTCGCGGACCATCTTCCGTCCCGGCCGTTGCCGCACCATCTGTTCCATGTCGCGTTCGTCGGAGTCGGGACCGTGACCGGGCACGTTCCGACCAATCTCGCCAACATGGAGTCTTGTCGCCCCGCCTGGGCGGAGGTCGTGGAGGCGACGGACGGGCTCCTCCGCGTGCGCGGGCCCGTGCTCGCGATCGAGGGCGAGATGATCGGCTGGGGCCCCCCGGCCGAGCGAGAGCTCCGGTACGACCCGAAGGTCCTCCCCGACCCCCGGCCGGGCGACCCCGTGGCCGTCCATTGGGCGTGGCCCGCGCTCCGGTTGTCTTCAGCCCAGCGCTCGGCCCTCGAGAGGTACAGTCGACGGTCGCTCGAGCAGGCGAACGAGGTCCTTCCCGGACTGCGCCGGTAGCGCGGGCCCGGTCCCGGGGGGGTCGGCTACGTCACGTAGGTGAGCCAGCCCGCGTACTGCGGGTTCCGCCCGTGGATCGCGGCCTCGTACCGGGCCTGGAGTCGTTTCGTAATCGGATACGCTCCGGTGCCGATCGGTCGACCATCCACCTCCCGGATCGGAGTGATGCCGGCCGCGGTGCCGGTGTAGAACAACTCGTCCGAGGTGAACAGCTCTTCGCGGGTGAAGTCGTTGCGGCGGAACTCGAGACCCTCATCGGCGAGGAACCGGATGACGGTGTCGCGGGTCACGCCCCGGAGGATGCCCGAGCTGGCGGGAGGGGTGCTGACGATACCGTGCTTCACGCGGAAGATGTTCTCCCCGGGGCCTTCCGCCACGAGCCCCGCGGAATTGAGGAGGATCGCTTCGTCGTACCCCCCGCTGATGGCTTCCATCTTCGCCAGAGCGGAGTTCGCGTAGTTGGCGGCGCACTTGGCCTGGGGGGGGAGCGAGCGGGAATCCATCCGCACCCAGCTCGACACCGTGGCCCGGACCCCGTTCGCGACCCCTGGGGCTCCGAGGTACGCGCCCCACTCCCACATCCCGATCGCCACCTGCACCTTGCTCTGGGTGGGGTCGAGTCCCATCTGGCCGTAGCCCGAGAACGCGATCGGACGGAGATACGCCTCCGGCACGCCGTTCGCCGCGATCAGGTCGACCGTCCCCCGACGGAGGGTCGGAAGGTCGAACGGCATCTTCATCCGGTAGACCATCGCGCTCTCGAGGAACCGGGTGAGGTGCTCGTCCAGGCGAAATATCGCGGAACCCCGCTCCGTCCGGTGACACCGGATCCCCTCGAAGACCGCATACCCGTAGTGCAGCCCGTGGGTCAGGACGTGGACCAAGGCCTGGTCCCACGGCACGAGCTTCCCGTCCATCCAGATCGACGGCAGGGCTCGGAGGTCGACCATCGATAGCTCAGGATTCGGACCGGGTATGAAGGGGGGGTCAACGTAAACTGACGGGGGAACGACCTTTCGGACGGGTCGATCTCGCGGCCGGGCCCGAGTCCCTTTGCCCGTTCATTCGGGAGGGCCCCCCGTCTCGAGCCGAGCCGGGGGAGGCAGCAACGGGTCCTCAGATCCCGCCGATTCGGGCGGGATTGCCCACGGGCTTGCCGACGAGGTCGATCAGACGTGCGGCGCGGAGCTCCTCCATCTGGTAGAGCAGCGAGTGAAGGATCTCGTGGGAGATCGTGTCGGCCACGGACCGCTCGTCGGCGGGGTCGGCGAGCCGATAGAGCGTGATCCGGTTGTCCCGGTAGTTCAGCCGGGCGTCCACCTGCTCCAGTTCGTCTGCCTCGCCACCCCGGTCCCGCAAGAACGTACTCAAGCGGGCCTTCCAGTAGGAATACTCCTCGGGGGTTCCGATCGTGACGCTGGGGTGTTCCATGGCCCGAGTCCGTCGACCGACCGGGGTCAGCTCCCGATTCCTACGACGACATACGCCCGCAACGCTGCTCGCTCCGTCAAGCTCGAGGGGGGTAAATTATTCGCCGCCCGCGCCGTGGCCGGCGATTCGCCCCGAGGCGGCCGTGTCGGCTGAGCCCGAGCGGTGACCGGTGGCAACGCAATGTTGGACGGTGAGGATTCGAGTTGACCCGCCCTCCATATACCTCCCCCTTGGCTCCGCACGCCTGGGCGACCCGGATGACGGATACCAGCGCGACCGGCCCGGAGAACGATACTTGGTGGGTGCGGCACGCCCACCCACTGAAAACGGCATTCCGGATCCTCCTCGGCGTCGCATGGCTGACCGATGGCATACTGAAGTTTACCTCGGGGTTCGCGAATGACTTTCTGTCGGCCGTTCAGACTTCGCAGGCCAACGCGCCGAGTTGGCTTTCTGGGTGGTAGTCGTTCTGGACGACGCAAGCGACCTCCAACTCCACTCTGATCGTCCACACGGTCGGCGTCCTGGAGATCGTTCTCGGGCTAGCCCTCGTCCTCGGTTTCACGCGCAAGGTCGCCTACGTGGGGGGTGTCATCCTCAGCGTTCTCATCTGGGCAGTTCCCGAAGGATTCGGCGGGCCGTACCAGTCGGGCTCAGGAGGCACCGACATCGGAACGGGAATCATCTACGCGATCGCGTTCCTGGGATTGATCCTCATCAACGCGACCTACGGACCGAGCCGCACCAGCCTCGACTACTACATCGAGCGGAAGTTCCCGGGCTGGGCACGCGTGGCCGAGTTCGGAAAGAGTCCGGCAAAGGCCGGCGACGGCACGACTCCTCCGGTGGAGCGCTCGGGACCGGCCCAAACCCCGGCGAGGGCGGCCCACGGCCGCCCGACCGGGTGAACCCTTTCCTCCGGTGGCCTTCCACGGATGTCCCCGAACTCACGAGACCCCTGCGCCCGTCGCGAGGTTGCCGGGGTACCGAGGACCTACTCTCGCCCCGCAATCCCTATCTAGGGGCCGAGGTCCCTCGGGCTCAGCGATGGCCACCCAGCCGACGGATCGACTTTCGTCCCTCGAGAAGGGGATCGTCGACCATTACTTCACGGTGCGACCCACCACGGCGGCGGACCTCGGACTGCACGAGTACCGACGGGCGTCTCCCGGACCTCTCCACGGGGAGCACCCGTCGATGGGCCTCGACCGCCCAGACGCTGCTCGGTCAGCTGAGCGAGGTCGCGGAATCCGACCTCTCTGCCCCCCGACGGCTCGACCGGAACCTTCTCCAGCTCCTCCTCGAAGGGTGCCTCTTCGACCTCGAGGAATCCCGCGACCTCGACCGGAACCCGATGAACGTCCTCTTCCAGCCGAGCCTCACGAACTACATCTCGCGGGACTACGCCCCCGTCGCGGACCGCGTGGCGGCGATCGTTCGGATCTTGGACGCGGTGCCGTCGTTGCTCGACACCGCCAAGGCGCGGCTCGAGCGGGTCCTGCCTCGACCGTTTGTCACCCTCGCTATCCAGATCGCGTCGGGACTTCCCGCGCACTTCGAGGAGAGCGAATCGTTCGCCGCCACCGGTTCGGCCTCGCTGAGGGACTCGGTCCGCGCTGCGCGCGAGGGTGCGGACGCCGCGGTGCTATCGTTCGCCGAGTGGCTACGGACGGAGCGGCTGCCCCAAGCCAACGAGGATTTCGTCCTGGGACGCGAGCGATTCCAGCGCCTCCTCTGGGTTCGGGAAGGACTCACGTTGCCCGTCGACGAGCTGATGCGCCGGGGCCGAGCCGACCTGAAACGCAATCAGGACCGGTTGGCCGAGATCGCCCGACGGGAGGGGGTGTCGCCCGACCTGCTCATCGCACGACTGAACGATAAGCACCCGACGGCCGAGGAACTGCTGCCGCTCGTCCGACGCCTCACGGACGACACCCGCGAGTTCGTCCGCCGGGAAGACTTCGTCACCATCCCCGAGCCGGAGGACTGCCACGTGCGGGAAACGCCGGCGTGGGCGCGCGACCTGTGGACCGCGGCGATGAGCCCACCGGGTCCGTTCGAGAAACCCGTGGACGGGATCTACTGGGTCACCTCGGTGGACCCGGCCTGGACCCCCGTGCAGAAGGAAGAGTGGATGCGTACGCTCAATTACGCGCTCGTTGAAGAACACGACGGTCCACGAGGTCTGGCCCGGACACTACCTCCAGGCCCTGCACTTCCGACGGACCGAGCAGACCCTCGCCCGGAAGGTCTGGTTCTCGTACTCGTTCTGTGAGGGGTGGGCGCACTACTGCGAGCAGGCGGCGCTCGAGTCGGGATTCGACGGCCGCTCGACCGAGGCGGAGGTGACGCAGCTCCACGACGCCCTGCTCCGCGACTGCCGCCTCATCGTATCGATCGGGATGCACACCCAAGGGATGTCGGTCGCCGATGCCGCGAGACTGCTCCGCGCGGAGGCGCACCTCGAGGAGATCCACGCCCAACGGGAGGCGATCCGCGGCACCTACAACCCGGAGTACTTTTGCTACACCCTCGGCAAGCTCGCTATCCTGGACGCCCGGTCGAAATACCTTGCGCCGCGATTTCGCTCGTCGCTGAAGGCGTTTCACGACTCCCTCCTGGGATTCGGTGCGCCTCCGATCGGGTTCCTCGACTCGCTGCTCGCCGTCCCGTAGACGGGTTTGGGGCGGGGACGCCGCGGCGGGCGGTCGCGGCGGCTCGATGGGGTCGGGGCAACGGGGATCACGACCGGCGTCCGATCGAACTGAGGCACGGATCGAAAACTCGAGCCCCCCGAGAGTCGCTTCGGGGGTGCCCCACTTCACCTTTGGAAGGGAGGGCCGTCCATGACCACGATGTTGGTCGTTGCGCCCTGCTGGCGCACCCGGATCAAAGGGGCGTACTCCGGAGAATCGTACCAGGCTCGCAGGGCGTCCATCGAGGCGAACTCGAGAATGACGATCCGGTGGGGGTTCCAATCCCCTTCGAGCACCTGAGGGGGGTTCGAACCCACGTAGACGACCCGACCCCCATACTTTTCAAAAACCGAGCCGAATTTCTCGTTGTATTCATCGCGCTTCTCGAGGTCGTGCCAATCGACGTCCGCGAGGAGATAAGCTGTCATGAGTTCGAGACAGGGTGCAGGGCGGCGCCCTCTCGCCGCGGCTCACTTCTTCTTGTGGACTTCCTTGTGAAGGGCATCCACGACGTGGTGCAGCTTGTCCACCTCGGCGTGAACCTTCTTGTGGAGGTTGTCGACTTCCCGGTGAAGCGCGTCGAGTTCGCGGTGTAGGGCGTCGACTTCCTTGTGCTCCTTCGTCATGCGGGTCCTCCCCTGTCAATCCTCCCTCCGGTATTTAATCCGGTCCGAAACTATTCGAACCCCGAGCTCGGGATCGACGGGGCACCTGCGGTTCTCTCGTGGGTGTAACGTAACTTGCGGGGGCACCCCCGTAACGTAACTTGCACCCAGCTCCGACCGGCCCGTTCGCGATTCGGGCGACAACTCCATTACCCCGAACCCGGCTCGTCAGACCATGGCCGGCCAGTTCTGTATCGCCTGCGGCAAGCCCCTACCGACCGGTGCCCAATTCTGCGCCAGTTGCGGGCAGGCGGTACCGAGCGGCGCAGCCACCAGTGACCCCGGTCCACCCGCCCTGAATTTCGCTGCTCCGGCCGCGGCCGCGGGGAGCCCACCCGCCGCCGGAGGGGCCTCTCTCGCGCCCGCGCTCGGCCTCGCCGGGGGTCGGAGCTTCCTGCTTCAACACCAACTGGTCGCCGCGGGTCACAGCTACCGGGTCCTGAACCACGAGAAACAACACCTGTTCACTGTGAAGGAGGACGTGGGCGGAGACCTGAGGGCCAACTTCCTCGGACGGCTCGGACAGCAGCAACCCGGATTCTACCTGGGCCGTATCGGACCGATTACGCGCACCTTCTCGTGGTGGGTCGTGGACTCCACCGGGAACGTTCAGGGAACGATCGCGATACAGCTCGGGCGGACCACGGCGGTCTCAGCGCTCTCGGATTCCACCGGCGCACCGGTGCTCGCGGTCAGCGTCGAGCGGGGAATGATGGGGGGTCTTACCGCGACGGCGGCCTACCCCGATGGGCGAGCCATGCTCGAGGCCCGCGGCAACATGATGCGCCACAACTTTTCGATCCACGACGCGTCCGGCCGCGAGGTCGCCAAGATCCACGAAGCGTGGGCCTCGGTCCGGGACACGTACAATCTCGACATCGTGGGCGAGGTCGACCCGGTCTATCCCGTGATCTTTGCCATGCTGATCGACCGGGAGAAAGAAGCCAAGTAAGCGTCCACGCACATTCGTGGACCGGCCCCGGGCCCTGCGCCCACCAACCGAAGGACGACACGCCGGCCCTTCCCGCGGCCGTTCCCCCAGGGCACAGGTCTATAACCCGAACAGAGTTTCCGAGTCCCGTGTCCGCCGTGTCCCGGGAGGAGAGCAATGCGATCGTCGCCGGACTCAAGAAATCGGCGCTGCTCTCGGGCCTCAAGGACCGCGAACTGAAGCAACTGGCCGGCTACGCCAAGGTCCGCGACATTCCGACCGACACCGCCGTGGTCAAGCGAGGCGACAAAGGGGTCGGGTTCTACGTGATCCTGGACGGGCACGTGCAGGTCCGCAAGGGCGCGACTGTTCTGGCCCGCCTCGGCCCCGGGGATTTCTTCGGGGAGTTGGCCCTGTTCGATAACCGGGCTCGTTCCGCGGACGTCGTGGCGGCCGAGCCGACGAGGGTCGTCGTGCTCTCTCGATGGGAGTTCTGGGGTTTCGCCTCCAACCGTCCCGAGATCCTGCGCACCATCCTTCAAGTGATGGCGAGCCGACTCGAGCAGACCGGGCGGGTCTCGACTCCCTAACAGTAACGGTGCCCGGCATCGAACCCTTCTTTCCGGGGAGGAATCCCGAGACCCCACGCGAGAAGGACGGCGCGTTCCTCTCCCCCTTCGAAACTGGCGCCGGCCCCTTGTGAGAAATGATCGGTTATCGTCGTTTAGCCTGCTCCGGGGCGTTACAGACCCGCTCGTATTCCTTCCACACCGGATCGGAAGTCAGGGGCGCTCTGGCTCGGGAAAGATTTCTTAACTTTTCTCCACTCGCCCCGTCCTCCCGAGCGAGATCTCTGGCCGGCCCTTGTACTCCTTGACCCAGCCTTCCACGATCCGGATCTTGTCCCCTTCCGCGACCAGGTCGACCTCCTTGCCCCAAAGGACGATCGAGACCTCGCCGGTGCCGTCCTTGAGCGTGCCGTTCCGAACCTTCGTCTTTCCTCCGCTTCGTTGATCGATCTCCCGCTCCGGTTCGAGCTTCGCCACGACCGCCTCGAACGTCGCGACGCGACCCGGGCGAAGGTCGGAAATGAAAGTTTTCGGGGGAGCACCCTCCGTCATCGACTCCCCTACAGTCCCAAAGCGAGAAGACCCTTCGCCTCGGTCGACACGGCCACTCGGTCGACGCTCGGGCTCGTTCCGTCCAGAACGACGGGTGCGGCTCAACCCGGAGGACCTCGAACCCCGAGTCCCTGGCGCCTCAGGAACGCCTCATCTTCCTTGTCGATGCCGTCCAGCGTCCGCCGGAGGAACAGCTTCTGGGGCAGGAAGAAGGGAAGGACGGTGATGGTGCCCTTCACGTGGGTCTTCAGGTGGGTCCCTCCCGGAGCCTCCGAGTACCTGGATCTCGATGATACTTCCCGGAGCATACGGTCCCTCGCCGGAAACGATGTCGTACCGGAGGAAATCGGGGGGACGGAAGGAGATCTTCCACTGGGAGTTCAGCAGTTTGCCATTGGCCTCGATGATGCGCAGCACGACGAGGTCGCTCGACGAACGGCTGAGGGTCGTCTGGCTCCGAACCTGCGGATGGATCTTGGGAATCGTCGCATCGTCCCAATGCGCCTCGAGCATCTTCCACAACTGGTCTCTCGGGAAAGGGAAGACCGATTCGTCGGTGAAATCCGCCATGCTCGCGCCGGCCGTCGGAATCCTGTCCTCCATCAATACGTTACCGGCAAGCTATCGGAAACGGGAGGGACGGACGACTCGCGACCGACCGAGCGGGCAAGGGGCTGTTCCCCTTCGGCAGGTTCAACTATCGGAACGCCTTCTTGAAATCGGTCGCTTCGGACCCTGCGGGGGAAGGGAGCGAACCGGAGCGGCGAATGCCACTGTACATGCTGCATTTCAGCTACAGCCCGGAGTCTTGGACCGCCCTTATCCGGAAGCCGGAGGACCGGACTGGGGCCGTGGAGGCCATCGCGAAATCCCTCGGGGGCCGGCTCGTTTCGCTCTACTACCACTTCGGGGAGTTTGACGGCACCGCGATCATCGAAGCGCCCGACGACCTCACGGCGAACGCCGCCGTCTTCGCCGTCGTCTCCAGCGGCGCCCTGCGGGCGACCAAGACCACTCGCCTCTACTCCGCCAAGGATTTTGTCGATTCGCTCGGAAAGGCTGCCAAGGCGAATTATCGACCTCCCGGTCTATCCTAGGGCTACGGTCGGTGCCACGCACCGTGGAGCTAGGCCTGCCAGCCCTTCCGCTGGGCCGGCCGAGGTGTGCGGGCTCGAGCCGTGGGTCGATTTTTCCGTATCGTTGATGGCTCCCGCGTCCCTTTCCTCGCTTGGCTAGGAGTGCCCGTGAACCGGGTGCTCGCGTCCACGAAACAAAGAGGGTTCCCGGACGGGTCGGCAGCGTAGAATGAGCGCTCCCCCCACGGCCGGTCGACGATCTCGCCCGCCGGATTTTTGGGGTCGTTGTGAATCAGGCTCGAGGCCAAGCAACCCAGGCTGCGGGCCCGGTGGGTACACACTCTCGAGGTCTGAGGTCGCGAAGTACAGCGGCTCCGGGAGGGGAGAAGCGTGGGTCTCGCCGTCCGCTTTGGAGTCGAGCAAGGCGAGGAGGACCGGGCCGCAGTCGAAGTAGACCCGGCCCCCACCCACCGTTCGTCCCATCGTCCCCAGGAGTGATTCATAGAACCGCTGAGATCTGTCGAGGTCGTTCACTTGGAGGAGGGCGCGAAAAATTCGCGGTGACTCGGCGTCGCTCGTGGTCACGGTGCACTACCGATGGGCGCACCGGTCACCCGCGTAAAACGATGCCCGGCTGGCCCAGAGTCGGAAGGGGTCGAGTTCGGCAACTCCGGCGGGGATGGCGCTCCCACCTCTCGGATTCTTTCGGGAGCCATTCCACGGCCAGCGCGGCGCTTTGGTGGCCGTTCCATCGACGCGCGACGATCCGGTCCGGTCACTTCCTTTCCTTGACCGGAGCGATTTCCTCGGAGATCTTCTGCAGGTTCCATAGGTGGGCTTTCGTCCATGCTTTCACCATGACCTCGGGCATGTGCTTGAGCCGTTGCTCGCCGACAAATCGCTCCAGGAGGGTGGCTTGGACCCTCTCTTGAGCCGGGCGAGACGGGCCGGCCGCCCGCACCGCATCGCGACAGCGCACGAGGTAGTCGACGTCCTGCCGAAGCTTTGCACGAGGGACGACCTCCCCGTGACCTTGCAGCACGAAATCCGCTGCCAATTTCTGGATGACCCGGAGCGAGCGAAGGAAGTCCCCGCTGTTTCCGTCCACGAATAGGGGGAACTCCATCGCGGCATCCCCCGTGAGCGCCGTTCGAGCCCCCTTCACGAGAACGACCGCGGAATCTGGGCTGTGCCCGGGGGTGTGTACCGCGAGCAGATGCTCCTTGCCGACCCGGACGGTGGCGCGTCGAACGAACGTCTCGTTGGGAGGCGTCGGGTGGAAGTCACCGAATCTGTCGGGCCAGTTCTTCTTCGCCCACTCGGTCGCTCCGGGTAGATCCTTCTTCATGAGTCGAGAGCAAAGCCGATGGGCGAGAATTCTGCCCGAAAAGAACTGATTTCCGGCCGTATGGTCGAGGTGGTAGTGACTGTTGATCAGGATCTTCACTCGAAGTCCCCTCTGGTGAAGGCTGGCGGCCATGCGCCGGGCGTCGTGGGGGTACATCAGCGAGTCGAACACCGCAGCTTCTCCCTCCGAAGCGACGACGGTCGCGGTGACCCCGATACCCCACGGGTGTCGGCCTTCGAAACGGATCAGGTTGGGGCCCAAGTCTCGTTCTGAGTAACCGAACCCTTTCGCGGCCATCGATCCTTATCGGAGACTCCGGTGGGGGACACGGCGGGGACCGAGATAGACCCTCGGACGATCTCTCCCCGCCGCCCCGGCACACCACGTGGAACAGTGAAACCGACCCCGCCTCGAGCGACCGTGTTCTTCCCGGCCGAAGAATCGCACCCAGTGTGGCGGGTTATATCCGGCCCCGCCGCTCGCGCGAACATGCCCGAGATCGAGGTCGTCGGGGAACACCAGCTGAGCGGGGCGACGCGAGCCGGGGAATCACCCGGAAACCCGCGTTCCAGACCGGAAACCTGGCCCTGGGCCAGTCGACGATCGGAGGGGGGGTCGAATCCGGCTGGCACCACCACGGGACCAAAGCGCTCTACGGAATACTCCTTTCGGGCCGACTACGATTTGACTTTGGTTCCGGAGGACGGGAGAGCGTGGTCCTCGGCACCGGCGACTTCTTCCACATTCTGGTCGGGCTCGTCCACCGGGATGTCAACCCCGACCCTCAGCGGCCGGCGAGCGTTGCGAGCGTGCTCATCGGGGACGGCCCCAGTGTCGTGAGCGTAGCCGGCCCGGACTGACGCGGAGCCGGAGGCACCGTCAGCGCTTTGGCATCTGGTAGAGGCCGACGATGTTCCCTTCGCTGTCCTTGAAATAGCCGACGTGACCCATGCTGCCGTCGCCGATAGCTTGCTTCCGCTGGACGACCTTTCCTCCGTTCTTCTCGATCGTCTTCTCTGCAGTGGAGATCTCGTCCACGATGATGGTGATGACGGGGTGCAGGAGGCTGCCCCCCCGTTTTCCAATTCCGCCGCTAATGGATCCCGGTTCCTTCGGCATGCCCTGCGCATCGACCGGCCCGGTGGCTATCATTGTGTAGTCCATTTCGGGCACTGGAGTGAGTTTCCAGCCGAAGGTCGCCGAGTAGAACTTCCGCGCTCGTTCGGTGTTGTCCGCAGGTATCTCAAAGTGTGCGACTTCGCCGCTCATGGGTCCTCGCAGTGGAATTGTCGGGGGTCATAAGGGACGTCGGGGAGGTCGTGAAACGGTCCTACGGCGGAAGGGCGCTGGACTCCTTGAGAGATTCGAGCCGGAGACTGGCTCGCAATCTCCTCATTTCAATTCGGACGATCGACGTTCGACCGGACTCCAGCCCATAGAGGAGTCCGCCAAGAGGCCCGATACGTCGGTAGAAGAGCAGACGCTTCTCGAAGGTGGTGTCCTGCGGGGTCCTTTGGCCCCGGATCAACACCTCGTCAAGCGCGGGCCCGAGCCCACGGAGCGCGGTGAGGTCAAACGCCGGGTCGCCGAAACGCGCACCCTCCCAATCGATGACGCCAGTGGGGATCCGTTTCCTCCCGTCCCAGAGGATGTGACTCGGCCACAGGTCGTGGTGGAGCAGCACGGGGGCGTAGTGGGATTTGGCGAGCGTCTCCGAGAACGCGCGGAACAACCGCGTGACCTCCCGAGTGATCGAGGGTGGGACGAAGTGCGCCCCACCCTTCGGTACCTCCTCTCAAGACGGTCATATTTCTCCCGCCAGGAGATCTTGTCGCCGGAGAGGATCCCCATTCGCTTGAGCGGGGCCGGGGGAAGATCGGAGAGCTCCGAAAACATTCGCACCAGGAATCTTGTAAGCCGCGCCTTCTCGGGCCGACTCAACTCGAAAAAGTCTGCGAGCGGTGTACCGGGGAGCTTTCGGTAGGCAACGAACGGCCAACCGGCTGGTTTCCCGAGGACGGCAATCCGCAATGGATGCGGGACGGGAACCGACAGGTGCCGGCCGAGGATTTCCAGGAGACGAATCTCCCCACCCAACGAGCGAGCGACTTCCGGTCGACGAGGGAATCGAAGTATGATCTGCTCATTCGCCTCGAGCACCAGGTTGGTCCACCCTTGGTTGTCCACCCGGAACCGCCGAAGGGGTTGCTCTGGCCGTGCCAGTCTCGCGGCGGTCCGGAGCACGCGAGAGGGGGGAAGTCGGTCGATCACACGAAGACGACGCGGAGCGGTTTCATTAGGTTCCGCGTCCCCTGACGAACGCTCGGGCGATCACCGTTCGGTCCGGATTGATCGAGCCGGGGCGCGGTTCCTCGGGCACCTTGGTTCGATTCCTGCGAGTTGCTACAGGTCCCGAAGGATACGCTCAATCTCGCTCGCGGCCTTGTCCAACTCCTCGGCGACCTTGCGGGTGCCGCGCTTGGCGGATCCGGACGGGTCCTTCGCGGCCTTTCCGGCCTCGTCGGCGACGCGTCGCGATAAGGTCGCGGCCGACTGGGCCAACTCTTTCGCGGATCGCTTGAGACCGGCAACCGCAGCATCGAGAGATTCGGCGGTGGAGGACTTGGACGAATGCCGGAGCATCGCGTTGAAGCCGCACGCCGGACAGGTCGGGCTGCCGGAGGGAATCTCCTTTCCACACTGTTGGCAGTACACGGGTCACCCGCTGAGCGGCACATCGAAAAGTGTACATGAGGTTGACGACAAGATCAGGGTCGGCGCACTCCCATTGCTACGGAGCCGGTGGCCGTTTGAGGGGGAGGTCGTACCGCTGAGTCGGAATCTATCCCGACGCGGCTAGACGAAGACCCGGACCACGCCGTTCGAGAGCTCCGTGGGGAGCGGCGTGAGGGGGCGGCATTCCGTCCGTGCGAAAATCGGGGCCATCCGCGCCATCGCTTCGATGAACTCCGGCGGGAGCTTGTCCATTCCGGGCATCGACAGGACCGGTTGGCTCCTGACCTCCCCGGTCCGGGCGTCAAACACGGCGTTGTGCTGAGCGCACTTCACCACACCGCTCTTGAAGGTGCCCAGATCGAGCGGGGCGTTCATGTGACCGCACCGGTTGACGAAGGCGTGGAACTCCCCCGACTGATTCAGAACGAGGACATCCTCCCCGCCCGCCTGACCGTGGGTCATCTCACCGGGTTTCAGTCCCTTTCCTTCCGGCACCTCGTGCCATGCCTTCATGTACGACTCCGCAGCAGACCAAGTATGGGGCCTACTTAAACTTTGAATTATAAAGCACAGTAACGTTTTTGAACCCGAAGTAGCTCGGGCCCACGGGTGGCCGAGTCGCGAGCACCGCACCAGACCCCCCGCTGCGATTTCGAGGGAACGTTCCGGCTCCTCGGCCAGAAGCACGTGCTCACCATTCTCTGGGTGCTCGTTCAGAAGAGTCCCCAGCGGTTCAATGAGCTTCGGGAGCAGGTCGGCGCGAACACGGCCACGGTCGCGGAACGCCTCCGGCGGATGCAGAGCCTCGGGCTGGTCGAGCGCGCGGTCATTCGGGTAGTCCCCCGCCGAGTGGAGTATCGATTGACCCCGATGGGGCGTGACCTGGTGAAAATCTTCCGGCCGATCACGAAGTGGCGCGAGAAGTACTCATGACGGAGATTGGCAGCGAGCCTCGGGCAGCCCCCAGCGTCGAATTCGAGCTCCTGATCACCCTCGGGATTCTCCTCGCCCTTTTGATGGGGGCCCTGGACAACTTCGTCGTGCTCACCGCCCTCAACAAAATCCTCGCGCAGTTTCATCAGCCGAACAGCGGCACTTTCGTCGTCAGCGCGTATGTTATCGCCTCCACCACCAGCATCCCCATCTTCGCCAAGCTCTCGGACCTTTGGAGCCGGCGGAATGTATTCCTCGGTGGACTCGTCATTTTCATCGCCGGCTCCATCTGTTCGGGGCTCAGCCAGAACCTCTCCGAGCTCATTCTCTTCCGCGCGGTGCAGGGATTCGGGAGCGGGGGTTTCTTCCCGGTGGGAATCGCGATCGTGGCGGTCGTATTCCCTCCGGCGACCCGCGCCCGGGTCATCGGGGCGCTCTCCGGGGTCTTCGGGATCGCCGTCGTCGCGGGACCCCTTCTCGGCAGTGCCATCGTGGGCTTTACGACCTGGCGCTGGGTGTTCTACGTGAACATCCCCATTGGGCTCGTGGGATTCGTTCTGGTCGCCGCCACGCTCGGCCCCCTTCGACCGGAGAACGTCCGAAAATTCGACCTCGTGGGGGCCGCCCTCCTGGCGTCCTGGGTGGGGGCGGTGATGTTCCCCCTCTATCAGATCGCGGATGCCGGATGGGGATGGACCGACCCCCGGGTCCTCGGCCTGCTCGCCCTCGGAGCCGTGCTGATCGTCGTTTTCGTGCTCTGGGAGCTCCGGCAGCAAAACCCGTTGGTTCCGCTGCGGCTCCTGACCCGGCGGGTCATGGCGGCCGGTGGTGGAGCGACGTTCTTCATCGGAATGGTGTTCTTCCCGGTCGCGACGTTCCTCTCCCTCGTCGTCGGCGAGGCTCTCGCGCCCGGTAATGCGGCGAACTCGGTGCGGGACATCCTCTACTTTCTCGTGATCCCGCTCGTGGTCGGAGCGGCGCTGGGCGGGCAGCTGCTTACTCGATTCTCCTACCGGATCGTCGCCGTGGTCGGGCTCCTGATCGGGATCGTCGGGATGGCGGACCTCACCACGCTTACCGCCACCACGCCGCTGTGGATATTCAAATTCGGAGTGATCCCGATCGGCGGGGTGGTCCTCCCGTTGATCCCCCTCGGGTTCGGCATCGGGATGACGTTCCCGGTCTTCCTGCTCGCAGCCCAGAATCAGGTGGGAACCGCCGACGTGGGCGAGGCGGGAGGGTTCATCCAGTTCCTGCAGTCGTTGGGAGGAGCCGTGGGGTTGTCCGTTCTCGCTTCGTTCGAGACCACACGGCTGAACGCACTCGACCCGTCTCCCAGCGCCACGTGCTTGACGAGTATCCCGCTCCCCGTGTGCGGCAACTTCCTCAGCGCCTTCCCGAGCTCTCTGATCACCTCGTATGACCAGACCTTTATCGTGATGGTAGCCCTCCTGGTGGCTGCCTTCGTGTTTGTCATGTTCCTCCGGGGCCGCCTGCCGAAGACGGTGCCGGCAATGGTCTCGGCTTCCTCCGGAACGGAGCGGGGGTCGAGCGGGCCGTCCCCCGCGCCGGTTTCGTCGCCCGAGCACGAAGGGGCGCAACCGCCATTCGCGCCGGTGGGGCCTCCCCCGCTACCGAAGTGACACCGGTTGGGGGGCGGTCGGCTCTGGCTCGATCTGGACCGCGGTCCCGTAGGCGAGGATTTCGGTCATCACCTCACTGAGTTCGGATGACGCGAACCCCACACCGATCACCGCGTTTCCCCCGAGTGATTGGGCATGCTGTTGCAGCCGCTCGAGGGCCTGGTGGCGCGTCTGGTCGAGCAGCTGCGTGTACTCGGTAATCTCTCCGCCGCCCAGCGCCCGGAACCCCGCCGTGATGTTGCGGCCGAGGCCGCGCGACCGAACGATCAGTCCCCACGTGACCCCGAGGGTGCGCACGATCCGGTAGCCCGGGACGTAGGGGGTGGTGACGGCGAGGACGTTCGTGGGGGGCGGGCTCGACGGAAGCGGAGCGGTCGAGGACATGCGTCGCGGAGCGCGGGGGGCTGCATAAGCTCCCGTCTCGGAGCCGGTGCCCCGGGTGATCGCACTTGCCCCTGGACGCGGGAGAGAATCGCAACTAGTTTCATATCGACACGGTCCCTGCCGTTGAAGGAGGCGCGAGACTGTGGCGGAAACCCACCGAGTCGACAAGGTTCCCCTGCCCACGGAGGGCCATGCCGTGCGGGTCGTCGTCAACGGCACGCCGGTGGCCGTGTTCCGGGTGGGCGGCACGCTCTACGCGATCAACGCTCGATGTACCCACCTGGGAGGACCATTGGACCAGGGCGCCCTCGAGGGGACCCACGTGAAGTGTCCGTGGCACGGGTCGGTCTTCGACGTGACAAATGGTAAGGTGGTCCACGGACCGGCGATCACGGCCGCGATCTCCTATCGGGTCCGCGCTGAGGGCGAGAGTCTGATCCTGGAACGTGACTAAGCCACGCTAACTCCGACAGTGCTCAAGGAGGGGCGGCCTGAGGATTGCCCTCCGACGTATTCGTCGGTTTCCTACGGTAACGATAGTAGAAGTACGCCACCACCGCGAGATACAAGATCCCACCGCGGACCGCCGCTGCGACGAGGGCCGAGAAAGGGACCCCCATGGCTCAGCGGGTTCCCCGGGAAGGGGTATCCGAGCAAGGCCGAGAACACCACGGTGGCGACGAGCCCCCGGATCACTTGGCCCAGTCTCGGGCTTCGCTTGTAGAAGGCGAGCGAAATCAGGCCCGGGAGCATGATGGTCCTCCTCGAGAACCTGGTCGTGGACAAAGAGCCCTCACGATCCTTGAACCCACACACGGTACGAGGTCCCGTGGCTCGATTCTTGCGAGCCAATCGTCGGCTTCGCTTGGGCATTTTAATAGATGAAAATCGATGTTACCGCTAGGAGACCCTGCGGGATTGAGCTCACGGCGAACCGCGCTTCGGTGACGCAAACAAGGACGGGCTCGCTCCTCCCCAGAGCGTCGGGAGATCGGACGTGAAGAACAGTACCAAGGCCATCGTCGCGGTGCTCGTTGCACTGGTGGCTGTCGTCTCTGGGTACCTGGTGATTCTTACCTTGCCCTCGAGCTCGTCCGGGATGTTCTCCTCCGCTACGTGTGCAGTCCCGCTGGTCCCCTACTCGAAGGCGGCCGCGAGCGGGAACCCGACGGTCGGAAATTGGACGACGTACCACGGAGACAACTCGAGGTCCGGGGTCGTGCCAATGGCCCCGATCACTTCGGTCCGTTCGGAGTGGGCGGCGCCGACCGGTCTGGATGGGCAAGTGTACGCTCAGCCCCTGGTGTGCGGAGATTCGGTGTTTGTCGTCACGGAGAACGACTCGGTCTACGCGGTCAACGCCACGACGGGGGTCGTGGAGTGGAGGACGCATCTGGGAACTCCGGTCCAGGGTTCCACCCTCCCCTGTGGTGACATCAACCCGAGCGGAATCACCGGCACTCCGGTCATCGACGTCGCCATGCGGACGCTGTATGTGGTGGCCTTCCTCAGCGGCGGCGTGGCCGACGCTCATCTTCTCTTCGGCCTCGACGTAGATACCGGAACGGTCACCTCTCAGGCGGCGGCGGACGGCACCGGGGCCAACCCCGAGGTAGAGCAGCAGCGAGGAGCCCTGGCCCTCGCGAACGGTTTCGTCTACGTTCCTTACGGCGGCTTGGCGGGGGATTGCGGTGCCTACCACGGATGGGTCGTGGGGGTTCCGATCAGCGGATCCGGGGGGCTCCTGTCCTATCAGGTGCCCACCGGTAGAGAAGGGGGCGTATGGGCCCCCGCGGGAATTTCAGTTTCCCCCAGTGGGGACCTCTACGTTGCGACCGGCAACGGGGCCTCGACGACGACCTACGATCACGGGGATGCCGTCATCGAGCTCACATCCTCGCTCCAAGAGGTAGGTTACTTCGCCCCTTCGAACTGGGCACAATTGAACGCCGACGACACGGACCTCGGTTCCGTCGCCCGACGATCCTGCCGAACGGGGACGTGTTCCAGATTGGTAAGGCGGGGGTCGGATACATTCTCTCGGGAACCGACCTCGGAGGCATCGGCGGACAGCTGTACAACGCGAGCGTCTGTTCCGGGGCCTACGGCGGTACGGCCCGCGTGGGTCAATCGATCATCGTGCCGTGCACGAACGGGCTTACGGACGTCCTCGTGGGGGGTTCGGCGTTCTCGGTGGCGTGGCAGACCTCGGAATTCGACTCGGGGTCTCCGATCGTGACCGGCGACGTTGTTTGGGCGGTCGACATATCCGACGCGGACCTCTTGGGTTTCAACCTCTCTAGCGGACATCAGGTGTTCTCCTTCCCGCTTGGCTCGGCAGATCACTTCATCACCCCGGCCGCCGCGCCGGGAAGCCTGTTCGTCGCCGGCGGAAGCCAGCTTTACGCCTTCGAACTGGCGTGAAGACTCTACAGGCGCAGAGGAGCTTGATCCGAGCAAAACGCGACGGGGTTCTAGTCCTCTTTCCAGTCGGGCGAAGAAGTCGGAGGAACTGACGGTGCCGACGCACTGACCGAAACCGGAGCCACCCCAACCACCGCTCCGCTGGGAATTGTTTGTGTCCGGGGCTTCCGACGTTCCCGGAAGAGGATGAGAACCAGGGCGACCCCTGCCAAACCGATCACGAGGAGGATTGCCCAGAGGGGAATCTCGGTGTTGAACCCCGTCGAGGACGTACCGGGCGGTGGGTGCTGGGCGAAGGTGGCCACGACGCTCCCGTCCCCCGTGACGTTCAGTTGATCTCCGCTGACCAGGGCACCACCCAACCCGACCACGGAGACGACCGAATAGTTTCCACACGCACCGGTGGTGAGGGTGTAAGTTCCGTTCACAAGGCCGATGGAAGCGCCATCGCCGTAGACGTTCCCCGCGACCGAAACGCTACCGCAGCTCGTCGGGGCCGTCACGATGGACACGAGATGGACCGCGGCATAGGTGACGTTGATCCACGCAATCCCGGTGACGTTGGCGGTGCCGAGACCGAGAGTCACCTCACCGCCCACGGTCCATGGGCCGGCATCCCAGCCGCTGGTGGGAACCTGGGAGAGCGAATAGACGGCGGGGGGAACTACGACCGATTGACCGTTCGAGTAGCGTTGACCGTTGAAGGTGATGCTGCCGCTGCCAAGGGGCAGCACACCAAACATGACCGGGAATGTGGGGTGGCTGACCAGGGTGAAACCGGCGGTCTCGGTGACCGGACCATTCATCGTCACCCCCGCCGGGTCGTTCTCTCCCGTGTAGCTGCCGGGCCCGGATCCCGTCCACGAGGCGAACACGTACCCCGTCGCGGGCACCGCGCTTACGTTCACCGGGACCCCCGCGGCGGACCATCCGCTCCCCGGCGAAACAGACCCCGAGCCGACCCCGACGACGCTTGTCGTGAGGCGATACTCTGTGCTGAACTGCGCGGGGATCGTGACGTTGATGCCAGTCACCGAGAACGACCCCCCGGCGGGGGACTCCGAGTACTCGACCCCGGGGGCGCCGGCGATTGGAGTCTCCACGAAGTAAGTGTAGGACCCGTTCGTTACGTTGAACGTCAGGTTCGATGCCCCGGTGCTCTCCTTGAGGCCGTTCAGCGAGACGGCCCAGGAGGTAGCTGAGGGCAGACCGCTCCCCGCGAACGTGATCTGGTAGGTCGTTGAGTTGACGAAAGTTGCATTCTCACTGATCGGATCGTCCATGGTCACGTCGGTTGGGTTCGAGGTTCCGTTGTAGGAGCCGCTACCGTTCCCGGACCAGGAATGGAAAGCGAAGGTCGAATTGGCGATCGCTCCGAGAGAGACCGAGGAAGTGGCGTTGAACCAGGTCGAACTGGGATAGACCGTGCCGGCGGCGGCCGGATGGACCGAGGTGGTCAACTCGAACTGCTTCGTGAAGCCGATGGGTTCCGTTACGTTCCCGGTCGTCACCGTAAAGGATCCGATCGCCGGCGCGGCGACATATCGGGTCCCCAGACCTCCCGGGAGGGGGGTCGGAACGGAGTACGTGTAGTTGCCCTTGGGCTCGATAAACGCCATGGTGGAAGCGTTGGAAGTGGTGGTGTTTCCATTGAGGATCACTGACCACATACTTCCCGGGGCGAGCCCGGACTCCGAGAAATTCACGGAGTAGGATGGGACGGCGTCCACGGATGCGACCCAGGTGCGCCAGTAATTGGTCGATGAGTCGGACCCGGTGGTACTCGCCCGCCACCCAGAATCGATCGCCGCTGAACGGCTCGAACGCGGCACCGAAGTACGCCCCGAAGGGGCAGACGTTACTCGTGCAGTAGGACCCGGGCGCGTCGGGCCCCGTTCCGGCCTTCAGGAGGACCGCCGGTTCGAGGGTGCCGGTCGCGTCGGCGCTGGACTGTCCGGAAACGAAAACGCTCGGATCGAGCGTGGCGGAGGACGCTCCGAATACGACCGTCAGGGTCCCTGCCGGGTCCGTTGAAAGGGCGGGATAGAAATCGTAGTTCCCCGCACCGGAGCTCCAGACGAAATCCTGAGCCATCGTACTCGTGGCCGTGGCGATCTGCCAGAGATGGAGGCACGAACGCAGGACCGTGTCGCCCGGGGGTTTGCAGCCGTCCGTCGCGGCGGCCCAGAGGTCCCCGGCCCTCCAAACCGCGCTTTCGACTCGGCCGTCTCCCACGCTCACCAGATTCGCACTGCCGGCCTGGGTCGCGTTCGGCGGCGTGGTCGTGGTGGTCGAGAAGGCCACCGGAGCCGAGAGCGTGGGCGTGCCCGGCGGCGAACCGGTCAGGGTGAATAGATTGAACGAGGTCGTGTTACCTGTTCCATCGCTCACAAGGTACATCGTCTTGGAGGAGGTCAGGGCCTCGGCGGGAACTAGCGCCTCGTCGGGGAGGTACGTGAATGGGGTCCAGGTGGAAACCCCGCCCCCGCCCATAAGCTGGGTCTTGTTGGCGACCCATACCTGGGTTCCGAGGAACGCGCCCTTCGGGTGACTGGTACACATTGGTCGCGACGACGAGGTTGAGGGAATCCAGGCCGAGCGAAGTGAGTCGAGGAACGTTCCCCCCGGCGACGTTGAAGTGCTGCAGATACCAGCCCCCGGTGGGATCGCTGGATTCGCTCGAGGCGTACAGGATCTGATCGTTGTGGAGGTCGTCGACCGTCGCGAACCATCGGAGCACGGTCGAATCGAACCGCAACTGCGGGTCAGCAAGGAGGTCGCTGCCTGCGTTGAACAGGACATCGAGGGTATTGGACATCACGAGAGTGCCGCCCGCTGTCCAGATCTCGTACGAGGCATTGACCATCTCGAAAACGTACCCCCCTCCGCTCGCCACCTGAGCGTCAGGAGGCAGACAGCCGGAGCAACTCGCGGTGTAGTTCACGCCGTCCCAGGCCGCGAAGGCTGTGACCAGCGCAGGGCGCGGGCCGTGGTCACCCGCCGGGGGCGTCGACGCGGAGGAGCCGTCCGCCTGGAGCACGCCCGCCGTTACCGCAGCGATAAGGACCACTGCGGCCAGAACGACCAGTTGAGCTATTCTGCGGAGGCGCATGAACAGGAGCCGTTGCACGGCCGGGCCCCTGTAGATACTTCGTCGACCGCAGTACTTCAATATTGGGAAGGGCCTCGCTCGTAATTACGTATAAATGCGTATTGGTCCCCGCGGGAGTCGGGGGCGACATTCTACCGCGGTCGCAGGGCGACCATGCGCGCGGATTCTGGGTGCAATTCGTCTCACACCCACATCCTCAGACCGGACGGGCAGTCAGTTGGCGGCACTTCGCGGCCGATTCTTGAGAGCTCGAGTGTTAACAGGGGGTCCCTTCTCAACTCGGGCCGGGAGCCGGGACCCCGACCACCAGATCCCTGGCCCAATCGTGCCGGCTAATCCTCCGCAGTCCGCTTCGCAGTCGTGAGGAACAGCAAATTATGGGCGCGGGAGAGGGGCGAAGAGATAGTCGTGAGCTGAACAATCTCTTCTCAGAATGGTCTCTCCCCTCGAGCGCGAATGGCTTGCCACGTCACTAGCCCGTCCATCTTCCCCCCCTCGATGCCGAAGACCACCCAATCACTTGTGCTCGAACGCTCCGTGGACTCCGTTCAATACCGGGACCGTCAGGAGCGCGAACACCGCCCATTTGAGACCGACGTTAATGACGAGTGCGATTCCAAGTTCCCAACTGGGAGTAACGTGACCGTCCAGAGGGCTCACGGGAAGTGGAAGTCCGATTAGGCTCCAGAACGCGAGCGCGGCGGCTGTGGCGGCCAACAGGGCCCACCACGCCCGATTTAGGACCCACCACCCCGCTCCTACGAGGCCGAAGAGCGCGAACGATAGGATCGCGAACGCGTATCCCCAGTAAGCGAGGTTCAGGTGGGCCGGGACCCAGAAGTTCGCGGGGTTGAACAAGAATTGGAAGAGGAGTTCAAAGAAACCTACAGCTCCCAATGGAATGCTGACCGCGACCAAGGCGGCACGCAGGACTCCGACCGGGCGATGTAGCGTCCACAAGAGGATTCCAAATGTGGCGACCGTCGCCGCGAGGGTGAACGGTAGAACGGGGTCAGGAATCCTTTGTAACGTAAGCTCTTGGAAAGACCAGGGAGCCCACCCCGTGTTACCGAACGACGTATAGTTGGCGACCCAGAAGAACGCTAGGCACACCGCAAACGGGACTTCCGGGTGGGCTCTCCAAATGGCCCTGAACGAGCCGCGGGGTGTGATGGCGCCATTCTCTCTCCCCAACAACAGCCGCCAGGTCCGTTGGAAAACATCGCCATTTTCCCCGGATTCGAGGTCGGTCTCTCCACAACGGGTCCGTGCCTTCCTTCGGCGGACACGTTCATCCCCTGTTCAATCGCACAATCGAATTGTCTGAGTCTTCTAATTGTTGCGTCCCCGACTGCCAAACCCGGAAAAGCGCCAGTAGTGGATTCCGCTTTGCAATCGACTGTAGACCTGAAGAAAGCATGCGGGGCCGACGACCTCCGGAATCCAGCGGACTCCGCGCGAGGGTAAGAGGATAGACCATGGGTTGTCGCCGAGAAGGGGTGGTTTGCCCACCCTCACTAGCCTCACTAGCCTAGGATTATCTGCGGGAACGCCTCGCTCGTGGCATGGAGCCTGTCGTCGCCGGGGTTGGTCACGTCGTGATCCCTGTCCATGACATGAAACTTGCAATTCGCTTCTACCGCGATGTACTCGGCTTCCCGGTGATTGGCAGGGAGGATCCGATCTGGACCGTCTTGAACGCGAGGGGAATGGATGTCACTCTGTTCCTTCAGGTCGACGCTCCGCGCATTGCCTTGGGGAAAGATGGGGAGGACTCGCCATTCTACTTCCACGTCACGGACTTCCCTCGCGCCGCCAGTGCCTTGGAGCAGCAGGGATACAAGGTGAAGCGATTGGATGAACGTCAGGGCATCGTCTGGGACCCATCAGGCAACGTCTTCGGACTCCACGACCATCGGGAGGCGCACGAGCCCCGCCCCGCCCCTTGATTGACGAGTTCCCGCCCAAATTCGAAGCCGGGCTGACGGGGGTAGGGTTGCCGGCCCTGAGGGCGAGTTCCCGCCCTGTCCACGCAGCTCAACTACCTGAGTGGCCTTCGGAGATTCGGACTCGAAGGTAGCGGTCGCAACGAACGGTCGAGGAACCGAGGGGGATTGGGATGGACCCAACTACAACGCTGGTACTCATCATTCTCCTAGCGGCGCTGGTGGTCCTCGCGGTGATCCTGCTCCTTGGGATCTACCTGATCGAGGAGTACCAGGTCGGCATCGCTACCCGGAAAATCTTCGGAAAGAAGATGCCCGCCGGACAGGTCATCGCGCGGCACGGCGAGATCGGTGTTCAAGCCCGGACCCTGATGCCCGGGCTCTACTTCCGGATGCCCTTCATCTGGTCCGTAGCCAAGGTGCCGGTCATTGAGGTCGGCGCGGACAATATCGCAGCCGTGGAATCCATCGACGGTAGGCCACTCCCGCCCGGCCGCCGTCTCGGCGACGAAGTGGAGAGCAACCAGTTCCAGGACGGCGAGAAGTTCCTCGACACCGGAGGGTTCAAGGGACCCCAGGTCGGATTCCTACGACCGGGTCGTTACCGGATCAACACTCGCCTATTCACCACGAGCGTTCAGGGAGCCACTCGAATCCCTGCGGGACGGGTCGCACTCATTACCGCTCAAGATGGGCGCCCCCTCCCCTCGACCCTCCTGGTGGCTCCCCAACCGGAGGCGGCGCCGAATCCATCGTACCCGAAGGCGCGCGACCACACGTACTTCCAGAACGGACAGGCGTTCCTCGACAGTGGCGGATATCGAGGACCCCAGGCCGATACCCTCCAGCCGGGAACTTACTACGTCAACCCGCTCCTATTCGAGGTCGCGGTCATCGACACCTACGAGGTCCCACCCGGATTCGTCGCCGTGCTCCGGTCGAACATCGGGGCGGAGCTCGAGCGCTCGGAGGCGAAGCCTGTGCCGGTCTCGGTCGACCCGGACTTCGACCAGCAGCTGACCGCGGAGGTCGAGAACCTGCTCACCACGGACAAGAACAAGCGAGGCATCTGGCGGAACCCTCTCGCCCCTGGCCGGTACAACCTCAACACGAAGGCGTTCACCGCATATCTCGTCCCCACGAGCGCGATCATGGTCGATTGGGCAAGCTCGGACCGGCCGAGCGCGCCGAGCATGTCTCGCCCTCCCGCCTCCCCGACCAAGGATGCGTCAAATTACCCCTACCTCACCGGCGACACCTCGGGCGGAGCGGAGTTCTTCAAGTTCAATCAGCTCAAGGTGACCTCGAAGGATGGCTTCCAGCTCGAGGTGGACGTCCGGATGGTCATCCGGATCCTGCCGGAAAACGCGGCCTTTGTCATCGCCCGTTTCGGGTCCGTCTTCAACCTGATCCAACAGATCGTCCACCCGCTCATCGATGCGGAGTTCCGAAACAATGCGGGACAGAAGCAGGCCCTCGAGTTCGTCCGGAGCCGTTCCCAGCTCCAAGAGGAAGCGGTGGAGAAGGCGCGACAAGTCTTCCGGAAGTACATGGTCGAGGCACAGAACCTGCTGATCTCCTACATCCAGGTAGACGAGGCCCTCCTCGCGACCCAAACGAAGAAGGAGATCGCGGTGCAGGAGCAGGCCCAGTACGTGGAGCAGGCGGTCGCGGAGGAGCGACGAATCGCTCTCCAGGCGATGACGGCCCGGGCGGACCTGCAGCCGCAGGTCGTCCAGGCGGACCTTCAGATCGTGATCAACGAGAACAACGCGAAGGCGGCGGTGAAACGGGCCGAGGGGATCCGGGACTCCACCCGGATCGAGGCGGACGGCACGGCCGGCGCGATCCGCCGTGTGGGGGAAGCGCAGGGAGACGCTTATCGCGCCCAGGCCGACGTGATCGGACCGGACAAGGTCGCTCTGATCAAGACGGTCGACCTGTTGCAGGCAGGTAAGGTTCGGATCACCCCCGACACCCTCGTTGAGACCGGGAGCGGCGGGGAGGGGAGCAACACGATGTTCTCGGCGTATCTCGCCACCCTGTTGGCCCAAAACCACTCGCCGGGTGACTCGAAGCCGTACACGCCTTCGTCCGAGAGGGACTACGAATCGTCCTTGACCGGCTCGCCAGCCCACCAAGACCCGAGCATCCCGCTCCCAGTGGGTCCTGCGAACGACGCCGCCGAGTCATCGGCCATGTCCCGGCCGTCGACCGGTGCCAAGCCCACCCGGCCTAAGGACGGCACGTAGTCAGAACAGGTGTTCGACCCCGGCCCCGAATCGCTCCTCTCTCGAATCCCTCTGATGTGCTTCGTGTGATCGAGGTGCGATCCGCCATGCTAGGTCCCGATCGACGGGAACCATCGCGGAGACCGTCGGGGACCGAACTTCCGAGTTCCGGCCCTGCTGCTCAAGCCCGCTGACCCCCTCGCTGGATTAGCCCATCTCTTGGCGGGTTGCAAGCTATAAGACGGACCTGCTTGGGGTTCCATCGTGTCGAGCGCGCAATCGTCCCCCAGCAATCCTTACCCACCGCCGCCTCCAGCTTGGTCGCCTCCTCCGCAAACCATGGGCCAACCCATGGGTCGCCCGATGGACTGGTCGATGATTGCGTTCGGCGCGAAAGCCCTGGGACTGCTTCTCGTGTTCGTCGGGTCGCTCGTCGGCGTGGTCGGGCTAAACCCGTCAACGAATCCGAATATTGGCGCGATAAACGATGCGATTCTCGTAACTCGGCTCCTCTGGGCTCTGGGCCTCGCCGCGATCGCGACCGGAGCAGGAATCAAGCTCCGGTAACGTACTTCCGAGCCCGTCCGAGGATCTTCCGGACGGGCGATCACGCGTCCTACGAGCCGCGCAGTGGAGGAACGCTCTGACGTTCCTCGTCGCTCTGGTCCTGTTGATCTGGATCTTGACTTTCATCCCCGTCTAAGCCGATCGGAAAGCCCGGGCACGACGCGTGCCCTCCGTCCGGGGATGCGCGTCTCGGACCTGAGGTTCGAACCATGACCCGACCGCGCCGCGACTGAACGGCTATCTCCCCATCGAGAAGTTCGCTCCGTCCGGAATACGAAGCGCGAGTCGCGACACGCCGCAGGACCAACGGGCCCAGAACGGTGCAACGGGTCTTGCACCTACCCGGCCGCGAGCGGGCAGGCTCGATGACGTTCATCGAGCCCCGTCATCGAGCAGACTGTCCAGGTACATCGAGAGACTGGACTCATCGTGGATGGGTGAGGGCAACGCGAGGCTTTGGCGAACCTCCTCAGTGAGCCAGGAGAACAGGGTCCGGTTTGCGCGGAGCGCCCGGGCCAGGGAGTGCGCATCGTATTGGGCCACCGTGTCCGGGAAATCGCGGATCACCCGGGGGTCAGCCCACTTCTCGAAGAACCTCGCGCCGTGCCAGAGGTCCTGCCCGCTCGGTCCGCAGGCGAGGGCATGCCATCGCACCATGCGCACGAGGAGCGCCCGCAAGTAGCCGTTGGTCGATTCCAGGGCCGTCAGCAATTCCCCTCGACGAAGCTTCTTCGCCGTCCACACGAGATGGAACCAGTAATCGTTCGCTAGATTTGAGAGATCGAAGGTGCTCGGGGGCGCAACGTGTTGCTCCTCGCGAGGCACGGAAAGTTCGAGAGCGTCCTTGTTCACCAGGGACCGGAAGCCGCGTCGAAGGACCGTGGCGGCCCGGGCGTCGGTGGCCAGCACCCCCAGGAATTCCACAGGGAATACTGCAAAATCAACGTCCTGGCCGCCCTGGAAGAGGACTCGACGCTCTTCGCCGGTGTCGAGCCCGTTCACCTCGAGGTGGGAGGTCCAATACGGCCCAATCCCCGCGATCCAGTTCTCGTCACGCAAGATACGGTCGGGCTCGCGCGCGAACAAGGCGAGGTCGATGTCCGATAGCGGATCGGCCGGTGTCTCCGTCCGGGCCTGGGAACCCACAAGCAGCGCCAGCCGGATGTTCGCCTCGCCCTCGATCCATCGTTGGAGCCGAAGGATCCAGGCGGCCGACGACGAGCCGGTCACAGGTATGCGACCGCGCATTGGATGATAAACTTTCGACGGGCCCGTTCATCCGATCACTCTCGAGTGATTCTCGTTCTTGCCCCAGTCCACGGAGCAAGAGTAACCGTGATCTATAGCGCTCGGGCCGATCCGCGGGGTGAGGTTTCGTCCTGAGGTTCAGTCCAAGTTCAGGACCGTTCGACGCTCGCCGCACTCGCTCGCGCAGCTTGCCACTTGCGACGAATCCCGATGGATCGCGCTACGAGAAGCCCCGCGCTAACGGAATAGAGCGCGTCGATGACTCCCAGGACTATTTGTTGTTGGATCGGGGGAAACCCGCCCGGTGGACTCCCGAACTCGAGTGAGCTCGGAAACAAGACCACCGCCACGGTCACACGGATGACGAAGGCACCAACAAAAAGAGCGGCGAAGGAAAAACCAATCCGATAGTACCAACTCCCTGACGGTTCATGCGTCACCTCGGTCATTCGTTCGGCAACTTGGCTGAACGCCAGCGAGGTTCCGATTAGAATCACGAGGTCCAGCAGGATCAAGTACGGGAGCGCCCAGGGCGTGAGGAGAACTGACTCGAGCTCGCTCACGCCCCAGAGTATCAGTAACAACACCGGTAGGACGGCAAGGCGGGCACCGGAATACGGCACCCCCTGCGTCATGGCGTACGAGCGCCGTATGATGACCAGGACGATCACGACCTGGATGAGTATCGCGGTGAGTTCGGCAGAGGTATAGTCCGTCACACCGGGCCCGTTGCCTCTTTGGACTTGGAGGAACGCCCGGTAAATGAGACTTCGTGGTCGCTGAGGGATTCGAAAGACCGACCTTGGGGAGCACTAAGATGGCCACGATTCCGAGGGCGAAACACCGACTATGGTTGTCGCACGTCCTACACCCACCGAGCCCGCTCGAAGTGACTTCCGTTGTGCCCCTTTAGAGCGAGCAGGGCGAGCCAATCGTCTAAGCCTCCAACCAACTCCCTAAATTCTTGCGTGGTGCCAACCGAGCTCCGCCACCGAGTCTTAAAGCATCAGACGGTTCCGCCGACAACGTCGAAACTGGCGTCGGCAGTGAGGGTCGAGTTCACCCCGCCAGGTTGAAGGGTTAGCAACTCGTTTCCCCCCGCCGTGGGTACCCCGATTCTCATCCCTCCGCCCTCGCAGCCGACTCACCGCCACCGCCCGCTGGGAATGGCCCTGGTGTTCATCGGAATCTTTGTTCTGGTCATTGGAACCTCAGAGACGGCTAACTGCAGTTTGAACGGTCCCGCAGCGTGTTCCCTCATCTCGTACGGGGTGATCGTGGTCCTCGGCGTCGTCCTTATGGTCGTCGGGTTCGCCTTGATGCTAATCACGAGCAAGCCGGGGGCACCCCTCATCCTCTATGCGCCGAAGCCCCAAACCGCTCCAGCGAACGGACCATCCAGTTCAACATTCTCGAGCTCGACTGACGAAAGGATCTGTCCGTGGTGTGGTGCGGGAAACCCTCGCGGGTCGTCGTTGTGCCGCGAGTGTGGGAAGCGGTATCCACCCTCGAGCTAGAACCCCGACGCCCGCCCGTGGAGCGCAAGTCGGCTTGCGCCCCGTGGGTGATCTACGGGCGCGCCCAACCGTAACGTCCGACGGGGGGAGGTGGGCTCAGCGCCCACGCCGAGCGAATTCCTCTTGGATGACGTCGACGTATCGGTCCCAGACCCGATTGAACAGCGCCCGGTACCTCTTCGGGTCAGGGGGACTTCTCACCTTCCACTTTTTACGAAATCGCATTTCGAGCGACGTCAGATTCGGTCCTTGCCGGGTCAAGGAGTAGTCGCCGGACTCGTCGTCGGAGAAACTGAACTTCTCGAGATGCCACCGGTTCGGCGGCCGCAGCGTGATGATCTCCACGTCGGTGCTCCGATTTCTATCGGTCCCGGGAACCGTTATGATCCGTACGATGCGGTCCGGCTCACGAAGAACAATCTCCGACCGGTAGTGATAGATGGAATCCGTGATGCGGTCGTCGTCGTCCCGATAGTCGGTGCACCAACGGAAGACGAACGGGAGGGGGGCATGGATCAACTTGTTGAAGCGCAGGGTCCGATAATGGACTTGGGGCTGGCGTCCGGTCATAGAGGGGATCCGTTGCACCAGTGGACTCGGCGCCATGTGCTTTTCGTCGAGTTGGTCGTTTCTGGCCCTCTCCGGGGCCTATGCGGTCGCGGTGGGTATTGGGGGCAATCCTGCCCAGACCCGCCCGAGATTCGCCTCAATGAATTCAGGAGTCCTGCCCTCTAATACGAGGCGACGGCCTTTGACATCGAGTTTGACGAAATGAAACCGATCGGGCTCACGTGGATTGGAACCCGCACAAAGGCCTTCGACGAGACTGTGGTCTTCTTCCGGGACGTGGTCGGGCTGCCTTTGGGGAGTCTGCGCCCCTCTTTCGTTCGCTTGGACCTCCCAGATGGAGGGGCGCTCGAGATCTTCCGACCGGGAGGAGCGGACGACCACCCCTACTTCACGACGGGCCCGGTCATCGGCATCCAGGTCGATGACTTCGATCTGGCTTGCGCCGAGCTTCGGAGAACCGGTGTCGAGCTCTTGGGGGAGGGCGGCGGAGAAATCGGAGTCTACCGTTGGCAACACTTTCGTGCCCCGGGCGGCGGGGTCTACGAGATCGTCGATTACCCCGCGCGACAACGGGGTGGCTCAGCGGTCGGCCGCTGCCGGGTGACGGGATTCGGGTGGGTGGGTATCCGCACCCCGGAGTACGGGCCGATGCGTGAGTTCGTCCTGCGTACCCTCAACGTCCCGGTCCAGGAGGAGGAGCCGGATCTTGTGGTATTCCGCCTCCCAAATGGCGACGTCCTCGAGCTCTTCCGCTCGGGGGGTGCGCTCGACCACCCCCACCTGACCACCGGGCCCGTGCCGGGTTTGCTCGTAGAAGATTTGGACCTTGCCGAGAGTGAGCTGCGTAGCCACCAGATCGATATACTCGCGAAACGAAGGCATGGCAAAGCAGGATGGACCCACTTCCGTGCCACGGACGGGAATGTCTACGAGTTCAAACGATTCTCCGAATGAGGACCCCGAATCAACCGTTTTTCGGGTGACAAGGTACGATCTGCCTTACTCAGGCGAGGGGACTAACCGTCGACAATCTCGACGTGATTCTTCGGAAACCAACCGAGTCGAGAGTGCGAGTCGCGGCACCAAAACCACCCGCCTTCCACGTCCTCCGAGATTACCGCCAGCTCTTCCCCGACGGTGGGGTCGAGAGAGGTGGTGTCGTACT
The DNA here is from genome assembly GCA_963749205.1 of uncultured Thermoplasmata archaeon. Classification (GTDB taxonomy): domain Archaea; phylum Thermoplasmatota; class Thermoplasmata; order Lutacidiplasmatales; family UBA184; genus Lutacidiplasma. Next base: position 111,322 of record CAVVLW010000006.1, read on the forward strand.
GCGCCAGCACGTGGCCGGACCTGCCGTTGATCCCTAGGATGCGGGAGGGGATCCAACCCACACTTGCGTCCTTCGTCGTGACCAATACGAAGGCGGGCCATTCATCGGACTGGTCGCCCACTTCGACCAGATCACCCGGAAGGACCTGCAGCGGCGGGTAGACGATATTCTTGGAGGGCGGCAAGCGCTTTGTCACTCGGACCAACCGTGCCATCGACACCACGATTGGGCACGGCGCTTAAGGCGCACTCCCTCCGCTGCCGGCCCTTGAGAATGGTTTCAATCTGTCTTGCAACCACTTGACGAGATTTACAACACCGAAGTTGGGAGGGCGCGGTCTCGCCCGGATCTTAGGCGCTTTCCGCCCCTCTTCTCTCCAGACCGCAGAGTGCGATAGACTGCTAGAAAGACGGTGGGTTGCGCAGCGCTGCGCGGCCATCGATAGGCCCGACAGGGGGTACTCGGCCGCAACACGAGGACATCGCCGGGACCGAGGATTCGCGGTCTCAGTCTCGCCGACTGGAACTCCACCTTGAGTCGCCCTCGGAGAACGGTGATCAAGTCTGTCCGCGGGTATCGAAACCAGCGTCGATCGATCGTTTCTGCTGCCTTAGAGACCCAGACCACCTCGATCCCCTCGCCGGAATAGAGGAGACCCACGTCGCCCGTAGCTGATCGACGAATCTTGATTGCCTCACGCGCCGCGGTCCGGAATACCTGCGCGTCCTCGGCCGGGGTCCGGCCCACGGATTCACTGGGACGCCGGGTGGAGGAGTGAACCATCGATATCTTGGAAGAGCGCCCCGTTGTACTTAGTGGGTTGTGTAGCCGCGCTGATTCCCTGTCCTGCGCTCGGCGAGCCCGTCGGCGCAATCGGTCCTGCAACCACTATTCCGTCGGCCGGACCGCCTCGGCGGGAGGCAGTCGCGCCGCCCGCAGGGATGGTTCCGCGACGGCCGCCATCGCGAGGCCATACGCGACCACGAGAATGAGGAGAATGTTCGCCCACGGGATCGAGAACGTCGTCACCCCGGTGGAAGTCGCGGAGGGGCCGATGGTGAGGTTGTAGACGATCAGGAGTCCGAGCGCGGTTCCGATCCCGATGCCGAGCAGCGCGACAAAGCTGTACTCGAGGAAGAACGCTTCCAGCACCATCCGCTGGGTGAAGCCGTTGGCGCGGAGCATCCCGATGTCCCGTTTCCGTTCGACCACCGCCCGAACGGCGACGATCCCCATCGCCGCGATCCCGACGGCGAGCCCCAGACCAACGAATATTTGCAGGAGCGAAATCACCCCTTCCGTCTGGTCGATCGAGAGGGCGAGCAGCGCCGGTATGTCGAACAGGATGAGTCCGTAGCGGAAGAAGGCCGCCTTCGCGCCCTGGGCGGCATGCGTTGCGGACGACCCCGACGAGATCGTCAGGAAAAAGGCGGTCTCTGAAGTAAACCCCAACGTAGCCGCCGTCGTCGGATTGATCCAGACCCCGGGAATTACGCTCTGAGCAAGAATCCCGATGACCATGACGCTGGTCCCGTTCCCCGTGGAAGGATTCGTGACTCGGATCGTCTCGCCCACGGAGACCGTGGGGTGAGCCGCGCTGGAACTCGAACTGGAGAGGCTCGGAGTCGGCGGCCCGTAGCTCCGGTCGACGATCGCGACCGTCAAGTTCGTCTCGAGTTTCTGCATCACCGCCGCTTGGCTCATGCCGTCGAGCGTGGAAGTGAACGGGAACTGATTGCTCGTGTAGAAATTGGAGAACGCATTCTGTCCACCGGGAGCAGAGTACAGTGTGTCGTCGTACGACTTGGCGGTCCAACCCGTCACGTTCACCTCGACGTTCCCCTGGAGGAGGGGGACCGCGTATTGGAACTGCGGGGCGAGGGTAGCGTTCCCGTCGACCAGGCTCGGCAGGTTCGGAATGGGCGCAGTCGAAACCCCGAAGAACGTGTAGCCGCCCGAATCCGTCTCCAGGGTGTCGCTCAGGCTGGCCTGGACGCTGCCCCCGGTCGTCGCAATTGCGACCAGCGTGAACACTACGAGGGCGAAGATTGCAAGGGTTATCGTCGTGCGCGTGGGTTTGCGGCCGGGATAGGAAAGCGCGATACGGGCCACGGGCGCACGGCCCGAGCTTCCTTCGGCAATCTTGAGAAGCCCCGCGACGAGCGCGGCGGAGTTGAATGCGAAGAGGACCAGCGCGCCTCCGACCATGATGATCCCTTCGACGAAGACGAGGAAGATTCCCCCCGTGTGCGTGCTTCCGAGAAGAGCGATGTGCAGGGGCTCGAACCCGGCCCACGTGATGAACCCTAACCCCACGAACGAGAATGCAACTCGGTTCGAGACGAACCGGGAAGCGACGAGCCCCGCTCCCAGGATCATCATCGCTCCGCCGATGATCGGGTAGGAGAAGTCCGAGGTCCCGCGGTAGGTGGTGAGGAAGAGGAGAGAGCCCAGCACCAGCGCGAGTGCGCCGACGTATGCGAGGTAGGTGTAGAGCCGTCGGGTGGGCGGCGGCTCGGGGAGGTCGCGGATTGCACGGACGATGTTGAGTCGACTGGACCGTCGACTCGCGACAACCACGGTGGCGAGCGTTAGAAGGAAGCCGACGACATACGCGATGAGGAGCCTCTGCGGCACTACGGTGAACGATCCGAGAATCGCGCCCTGTGAGAGACCGGGTTCGGGATAGAGGACGCTGAAAGCATAGGTCAACCCGTACCCTACCCCCACCCCAAGGATGGTCCCTGCGAGCGCGCTTCCGGCCGAGTACGCGAGTCCCTCGAAGAAGTACCGAGTACACCAGCTCGCGGCGAGTGAGCCCGATGGCACGGACCATACCCATCTCTCCCTTCCGCTCTTCGGCCAGGAGCACGAAGATCCCGACGATGAGCATCGCTCCCGCGACGATGGAAAAGAGGCCGAGAACCAGGAAGAGCGTCGACACGCTGCTGCCCGCGGTCTCGGCGGAATCGATTCCACCCTGAAGCGGCTCCGTGACCGCAAGGCCGGCCGTCCCCGGAATCTTCGCGAGGCTGGAGTTGAGGCTCGTACTCACGGTGTTCGACAGGGTCACCCCCGTCTGCTGGGCTCCGACGTTGGTGACCGCGATGAGGTTGATCTGCCCGGAGAGGTTTTCGACCCCCTGTGCTGTAGCCAAGTCGACGAATACGCTCCCGAAGTTCCCGACTCCCCCGGTCGGGAAGGCGCCCCGAACGTTGTCCTGAACCACGGCCTGCACGACCGCGGGTACGGGGCTGAGACTGGCTCCGTAGAGGACGAGCGAATCGCCCGCGGACGCATTGAGCTCCGACGCGGCAAGGTCGTCCAGAAGGACTTCGCCCGGCGCCGCGCCCGCGAGCGATTGACCGCCGTCCGTGACGAAGGATCCGAGCTCACTGCTCTGATTGCCGTTCACCCCAATGAAGTTCAAGTTCGGCTGCGGAACGCCAGATGTACGATCGTACACCTGGACGGTGGTCACGATCTCGGGAGCGACTCCCGCAATGTTGCTGTCCCCGCTCGTGGACGCCGCGACTTGGGGGTAGATGGCATACGGAAACGGTTCGTACACGCCAAACGGAGTAATGTTCGCGATGATCTCGTCGTTGTACCCCGCTCCCAGCAGCGTGTAGTGCAGGTCGAGTTGGTTGATCGTGTCGCCGACCACAAGACTCCCGGAGACGATGGTGGTCGCGACGAGGAGTCCCAGGACGAGCAGGATCGTGCGCGCCGGGGACCGGCGCACGTTTCTCATGCCCACACGGAACGCCAGTCGGTGACGGAGGGCGAGCACCATCGAGATGACGGCAACCGCTAGAAGGATCAGTAGCAGGATCGAGATGACGGGGTCCGGGACGCTCATACTCGCCTAGCTGACGAATTTCCCGTCCCTCATCCGAAGGATCCGGTCGCAAGTGGCGGCCACGATGGCGTCGTGGGTGACCACCACGATCGTCTGCCCGTACTGCCGATTGAGTCCTCGGAGCAGTTCGGTGACCGCGTGCGACCCCTCGTCATCGAGGTTACCGGTAGGCTCGTCGGCCCAGACGATCGCGGGTCGTCCGACCAGCGCACGAGCGAGAGAGACCCGCTGCTGCTGCCCCCCCGATAGCTCTGCCGGACGGCGCGTGGCGCGGTCCGCGAGGCCAAGGTCGCCGAGCATCTTGGTCGCCCGCTCACGCGCTTCCCGTCCCTTGACCCCCGCGATCAGAAGTGGCATCTCTACGTTCTCCACCGCCGAAAGCACCGGGAGCAGGTTGTAGGATTGGAAGACGAATCCCGTGCGGCGCGCCCGGTACCCGCTCTTCTGGTCGTCGTTCATCGCGTGAATGTCGACGCCCTCGAGAAGGATCTGGCCCCGAGAGACGTCATCCAGTCCCGAGAAACAGTTGAGGAACGTCGTCTTCCCACATCCCGAGGGGCCCATGATCGCGACCATTTCTCCTCGAGGGATCTCGATGTCGACTCCCTTCAGTGCGGTAATCTCGGTGTCCCCGTGTCCGTAGACCTTCCAGACGTCTCTCCCAACGACGACTGCTTCGGGCATGGCCGAGCGGCAAAACGCGGCCGCCTCTTAAACCCCCTCCGGACGGAGACGCGCCGAAGGGGCCCAACGTGGTGGCGGTGTTTCAGCCGGGAGCGAATAGGACCCTCGCCCGATTTGGGAACCGGGAGGATCTGCGACTTGTGGGTGCAATCCGCGTTGCACCCACAAGATCCCGCGCCCTTCAGGACTCAGACATAAGTCTGATCGCGACAATGACGTGACACAATGAAGGTGTCCGTATTCATTGCGACGAGCGTAGACGGTTACATCGCACGACCAGACGGAGGGCTAGATTGGCTGCCCGCGGACGGTGGGGAGCCCCACGGATACGACGAATTCATGGCGACAGTCGACGCCGTGGTCCTCGGCCGCAAGACGTTCGAAACAGTGCAGGCGTACGAAACCTGGCCGTATGAGAAGAGACTGGTAATCGTGCTCAGCACTCGGATGTCGACGGTTAACGTCCCCGCTGGCGCAGTGTGCGAAGTAATGTTCGGCCTTCCGCGCGGAATCGTGGCTCGATTATCCGAGCGGGGCATCAAACACATCTACGTCGATGGTGGATTCACAATTCGCGGCTTTTTGGAGGCCGGGCTGATCCAGCATCTCACCATCACTCGAGTGCCGGTCCTCCTCGGAGCGGGGATCCCTCTGTTTGGGTATCTACCGCACGACACTCGGCTCGAGCACGTGGCCTCGCAGTCGTATCCAAGCGGTCTGGTGAAGAGTGAGTACCGGATAGTCCCGTAGCCCTGTGTCAGACGGGCAACCGTCAGCACCTTTGGGGGGAGAGGGATGCCTTCGGGTTGCAATGTGGACATGATGGGTTCCGCTCATGCGGCAGCGGAAGTCCCATCGGGGGCGCCTCTATTCCTCCACCTCGAGGCGCCCTATGGAGAACGTGAATGCGGAAACCTTCGTCGGACTGGACGTACACCGAAAGAGCGTAGTGGCCACCGCCGTCGACCCGCTGGGTCATCCGGTGAGCCAGGCCAAGTTCGGACCGACCGATCGAGAGCTCGTCGAGTACCTCCGCGGTCTTCCGGGCACCAAGTACGTGGCGCTCGAGGCGTGCTCGGTCTGGGAACACTTCTACGACGCCGCGGAGTCCACCGGCGCCTCGGTGGTCCTCTCCAACCCCCTGAAGACCCGACTCATCGCCGAGGCGAACCTCAAGACCGATCGAGTGGACTCCGAGGCCCTCGCCACTCTCCTCCGAGGGAATCTCCTACCGCTCTCGTATGCCCCACCTCCGGAGACCCGAGCGCTGCGCTCGCTCGTGGGTGAGCGACTGTTCTATCGGAGGAAGGCGTCGTCGATCATCCTCCACACCTACAGCGTGCTGCTCCGGCGGGGGATCGAGTATGAGGATCGGATCCTCGTCCATCGGAGGAAGAGGGAATCCCTCCGAACCCTCCACATCGAAGAGGTCGATCGAGGGTTGGACAACCTCACGAACCTCGAAGCGACCTGCAAGGACCTCGACCGGAGGATCCACGAGGCGTGCCTCCACTCGGAGGACGCTCAGCTGCTCACCACCATCCCCGGCGTGGGAGAGCTCACCGCCGTGGCCCTGGTCGGCTGGATCACCCCCATCGCACGCTTCTCCACCGTGGAGAAGCTGGTGTCGTATCTCGGCCTCTGCCCTACCACACGCCAGTCGGCCGACTCGCTCTACCACGGGAAGCTGAAGAGAGACAGCAACGAGCTGGTCCGCACTCTCCTGGTGGAGGCCTACTGGAACCACCGACAGCGCGTCAAGCGAGGAACGGTGGCGAAGAAGGGGCGGCGAGTGGGCCGACGGCGCGGGATCACCAAGGGAGCGGTCGCCGGGGCGCACTCCCTCGCGAAGTGTATCTTCGCAATGTTGAAACGGAAAGAAGCCTTCAACCCTCACGCTCCAGGGCCGTCGACTGCGGTGCAACGCCTGCGGCATCCTCGGATGACCGCGATGCAATGTGTGCAGCGCACGACCCTGGGGTCCTCGACCGCGAATAGTCTTCCTGCGACGTAGAGCGCGAATAACTGACTGCGGCGAGGACATCCGCCTCTTCGAATCGATGTGAGCGATCGAGCCCGGGGTCACTGCCCCTCAGTCACTCGTTCAGCGGAGCGGAACCCACATAACTGCGTTTTGCACCCACCAGCGCAACGAGGAGCTTACCCGGCGGGGTCACTCAATCTCAAGACGGTCTCAATCCGCTCGTTCAGCCACGACCGAATCGGCAATGTGGATCGGCCGTACCAGAGAAGGACCTGGCTCACTCCAGGGAAGTGAGCCACTCGCGCAGTCAGCTCATCGAGCTCTGCGGTTGTTGGCGCAGTCACCCACAGGAACACGGTGGCAGTCTCCCCTTTCGGGTCGGGCGGCGCAGGGCCCCAACTGGGGATCGATTGTGGATACAGGGCTCGAATCTGACGCTCGATCTCCTCACGCCTCTCTGGGGGTCCGACGGTCGCGGATAGGACCGCGAGCGTCTGGTAGAAACGTGAGAACTCGAAAATCGGATCGAAGACCAGCGCCCCTTCATCGAGCAGAGAATCGAACCTGCGAGAGGTCGTTCTCGGCGATAGACCGACTTCCTCGGCTAGTTCGGCCACACTCGCCTCGGGATTACGGCGAAGCGCGAGTACAAGCCGCCAATCCGGACGCGACATTCGGTGCGAGCACGGAGGAAATTCAAACACCATCTCCGGACCGATCTCGTTCGTGCCCACGACGCCCTGAAGCTGCCTCAGACGCCGTTCGGCTTGCGCCTCCGAGTCGACGAAGTAGACCGCCAAGATCACATTCCGGGCCGGTTCGAGTTGGATCATCCCGTCGATCAGGCTCAATGAATCGATGGCCCTCTCTTGCGCGATTGGATTCGCAAACTCAATCATTCGGGCGGCCAAGCGTCCCCCCAGCAGCCCGGGGTGGGGAAGCACGTCGAATCCGAGGAGGAAGCCTCGAGCCCGCCATAGGGTCAGATGGCGTCGTACCGTCGCCGGACTCACTCCCAGTCGCTTGGCAATGACTTCCGGCGACCGCCGGGGATCGAACCCTTGTACGGCCGGTCCCTCACCGGAACACTCTCGTAGGATTGCGAAGTCCAAGGATTCGAGCGCCTTCTTTCGTCCACGGGACGACGGAGAGCGGGCGCCCACTCCAGCCGCGAGTGGCGCTGGGGAGGTGCCGGCTATCGACCGTCCACGTCTCGCGGCCGAACGTCTGGGGGATTCCACTTTCGACATACCCCGACGGGGCTATCGTTCGAACTGCTCTTCAACGTTTGATTTCGACCACGCGGCGATCGGAATCTGCTGTTTCTGTCGGGTGCTGTCGAATTTCGGTCTTTGGTTAAGCGTCAGCATTGAGCCTGCCATCGCAATACCACCTACCATGCGGCTGTTGAGTCCGGGAGCTCGAGCAGGTTCGTCTGGAGTCTTCCACATGAGATCGACCCGCGTCACGTCGGTGGGTATCGCGATTCTTCTGTTGTGTAGCTCGGCAGGCGTCGTAGCACTCTCTGAGGAGGTCCTCCCCGCAGTCCTTCACGACATTGGTTCGAAAACCGCCCTCGATCTGCACACGATGTACCTGGGAAAGACGCTGGCCTCGAACCAACCGAGCCCGTACTGTAACTTCGGAAACGAGAGCAGCCCCTTCATCCTCCTCTGCTACACCCCCGCGGATCTGAAAGTCGCGTACAACTTCCCGACGAACCTGGATGGCTCCGGTCAGACGGTCGTCATCGTGGACGCGTTCGGATACCCCGAGGTACAGGCGGACGTAAACACCTTCGATGCCATGTTTGGACTGCCGTACACTAAGATCCAGATCGTCTGCCAGGGCGGCGTGTGCCCGGTCTTCAACCCGAACGATCCGGACCAGGTCTCTTGGAGCAACGAGATCGCCGAGGATGTCCAGTCGGTTCATTCGCTGGCGCCGGGGGCGCATATCGTTCTGTTTGTCGGCAGCAACGATGACGACCTTACCCTCGAGGAAGCCGTCCTTTCGGCCGTCCAGATGTTCCCCCACAGCATCATTTCGCAGAGCTGGGGCGACCCGGAGCTCGACATGCTCCTGGGCACGTGCTTCGACGACACCGACACCCCGTCCGGCGACTGCAGCCCGGCCTACGTCCAAGAGACGCTCGCCGTCGGCGAGAAGGCTTACCGTCTCGCCGCGGCGGAGGGCACTACCGTTTTCGCGGCCGCAGGCGACTGGGGCGCCGACAACTCCGAGCTCTGCTATGCTTTCCCGAGTCCCTGTGGATTCACCTCCGCGAACCCGATCTACCCCTCGTCCTCCCCGTGGGTCACGGCGGTCGGGGGCACCATGGGCAACCCGTACTATGAGAACACGTCAATTCCAAACTGCGGAACGGCGACCGTCTGCAGCCTGGGATTGGTCAAGTTCCTGAACACGCCCTCGTGCCAACTGAGTGACCCGATTCCCACGCCGCCCGTGGCGTGCACGGCGGTCGGCTACGGGGGTGAGCAGGTCTGGAACGAGCCCGAATTTGGTCTCACCTCAGGTGGAGCTCCTAGCCTGATTTTCCCCACGCCGTGGTATCAGAGCGGGCTCGGCCTCTCTTCACGCGCGACCCCGGACGTCTCGGCCGACGCCGCCGCCTCGGGTGCGGGCTACATGTACTCGAGCGCGGTCGCGTCGCAAGCCGGGTGGAGCCTCGCGGTCGGAACGAGCTTCGGTTCGCCCGAGTGGTCGTCGATTGCCGCGCTCGCGGACCAGTACGCCGCCGAGCACCACCGGGGAACGATCGGGTTCATCAATCCCGCCCTCTACCTGATCGGGGAGATACCCCTGCTCTACCACCTGGCCTTCCGCGACATCACGGTCGGCAACAACATCGCCTACGGGAGCACGGTCGGATTCAACGCGGAACCCGGTTGGGACGACGCCACGGGCTGGGGCACGCCGAACGTGGCGAACCTCGTGCCGCTCCTCGGGGAGTTCTCCTAGACGGCGACCCGAGGACGGTTCCTCATTCGAGCCGGGGTGAGTGCAACTCTTCTTCATGTGTTATCGCTTAAGCCCAGTATTCCGCTCGGAACCGGGTCCGTCCAGCGTTCGGGTCGATCGCGCGAGCCATCAGAGCTCGAGCGATCTCCAGGAGAGGTTCGGGCGCGATTCGTTTCCGATGTAACCGGTCCATCAACGTGTCGAGGATCCGCCCCGACTGCTCTCGGAATGCCCTCGCCCAGCGGATCGGGGTGTAGCGCGCCCGATACTCCTCTTTGATCCGTTCCCGCACCGCCGTGTGCAGCCGACGGCTCACCACCATCGTCAGGATCGACGCCCAGATGAGCGACTCTGCCACGTACCGATTCGACGTGTTCACCCGGTCGAGCGCATACTCGCTCTTCAACTCCTTGAACACCAGCTCGACCTCCCATCGGCATCCATAGAGTGAGGCGACCTCCTCGGCACTCAACACGTCGACGGGGAGGTTCGTCAGGTAGACGTGGTACTTCCGCGTCTCCTCGTTCCACACGGCTACCAGTCGAGCGGTGAGGGTATCGCGCGACTGGTGACCGCCATACTTCCGCCGATCGAAGTCGATCGCCACTTCGGTGTCGAGAATCTCTCGGCGGAGGTGGGGTTCCACCTCTCTCCATCGCTTTCCGTCGAGGTCGATGGCCGGACCTCGATGGACGAGGTGGGATCGGACCAATCGAGGGTTCACCTGGGGGGCCAAGCGCGTGACGAAGAAGCCCCCATTCTCGGCGATGCGAGCGAACGCCTGGTGCTTGTAGAACCCGAGGTCGGTGAGGAGAATGGAATTCCTCACCCACGGACCCACCTTCAGCGTGTCCCGATCGTTGGTGCTCTCGGCGTAGAGCTCCACCCGTTTCGGTCCGTTCGCTCGCACACTCACGAGCGTGGCGACCTTCACCCCAGCGGCGGGGTGGTTCGCTCGCGCTGGGGGGTAGAGGGTGGCGAGAGAGGCATACAGTCGAACGATCGTGGAGTCTTGGATGAGGAGATCCTCGAAGCGGGCGAGCTTCGGGCTGAGGCGGTGGCCGGGAGCACTCTTCAGTTGGGAGAGGCCGTAGGCGACACACTGGTGGAGGAACTCGACCAGTTCGGGAGTGAAGCGGTCGTAGAAGCTCGCGTAGCTGTAGAGGGGCTTGGGGGCCTTGTGGTTGTAGACGAAACGGAGCTGCTCGAGGGAGCGCTGGAGGTAGACACCGGCCTCGAGGGTGACGGCCCAGAAGAAGGCGACGGGGTCGACCTTGCGGTGGCGACGGACGAAGCCGGTCTCCTCGGCGATCCGCTGGAGGACGTCGGAGGGGAACAGTTCGAGGAGGGTGTCTTGGAGGAGGGTGGCCGGCGGTCCGCGAGCGGTGCGGGGTGCGCGATCGGAGGTGCGACGCATCCGGGAGCGTCGGTGGGCCGGCTATGAACTTGATGTCTTCGAATGGAAGGGGGTAGGGGGATGGAGGGGTCTGGGGGGCTTATCCGATAACGAATGAACTCTTCTTACACCTACTCCTGTCCGGCCTCTAGCCACCGCGGAGGGAGAAAGTTCGGACCGGAGCTTGCGTGGTCCCGTCATCAATCACGAGGGCGAAGTTGTCAATTTTTAGCTTCCACCTGTAATCGCCCTTGGCGAGCAGTGTCAGAACTTGTCGCACCTCGTCTTCTGATAGCGGAATCGATTTCCTCTCGTCTCCGTACGCGAGCGAGATGTGCGGGATCCAATTACGCGGCTCATAGTATTCAGCAGAACCGCGGGCGTGTGCGGAGCAGAGTTTCCATGTTCGCGCGTGCAGATCTCGAACGGCAGGCCCGACGTCTACGGCCACGTAAACGACGGGCCAAGGCTTGCCAAACGTGGCAATACCCGATGTCTGCACCTCAAAGGGAGCTGTAGTCAATGAGAACCGGTCAAGCGCCGCTTCGATCGATTCCCGATCGTAATCCGCGGCAACATGGAAGGAGAAATGGGGATACGGCATCACGAAAATTCCCTTGAGTCCAACTCGGTGCTCTATTCCCCGCCACACGCTCGCGATGCGATCGCTTGTCGCTGCGTCCAGTAGCGAAACTACCGCGTTAGCGCGGTGGGGCGTTCCTCAGACCGGGCATACCTGTGGGTCGGCAATCACAAGAAATCGCAAATAGAATGGCTTTCGGCGGCTTTGCCGCTTCCGTTCTCCTTGTCCCCCCGCTGTGGTTGTAATCATCCTTGCACCTACTCAATCTCGTCTAGGAAGCGTCCGTGCCGGGACTCTTGAATTGTTCGAATCCCTCCCGTTACGGTGCTGGGTAGACTGGATCTCACTAGTTGGCACCTCCCTCCATTACACAACCCCTCGTCAGAATTCCGTCCGAATGGTCGACTGGAGGTGTGTCGTCACAGAACGAGCCCGTTTCGAAAGCGCTGCCCCGAGCACCGCCCGGACCGGGGCTTAATCTGACGGGTGCCGTTCTCGAGCCGTGGCCGCGACCCGTCGACTCGCTGCGATCATGTTCACCGACATGGTCGGTTCGACCACGTTGGCCCAGTCCGACGAGGCGGAGGCGCTCCGACTCCAGGACGAGCAAGAGCGGCTCGTCCGCCCCCTCTTCGCGGCTCACCAAGGGCGCGAGATCAAGTCGCTGGGGGACGGTTTTCTCGCCGAGTTCGACAGTGCACTGCGGGCCGTCCAGTGCGCGATCGATATCCAGCAACGCCTCCACGAGCGCAACTCGCGGCCGGGCCGTTCTCCCCTGCACCTCCGAATCGGAATCCACCTCGGAGACGTTGAGGTACGAGGGACCGATATCTTCGGAGACTCTGTCAATGTCGCGTCCCGGATCGAACCCCTCGCTGAGCCGGAGGGGATATGCGTCACCGAGCCCGTGTTTGGTCAGGTTCGGAACAAGATACCGAATCGGCTCGAGAAGCTGGCGCCCCAAGTGCTCAAGAATGTTCGGTACCCCTTCGACATCTACCGCGTGGTGATGCCCTGGAGGGGGGAGGGACCTCCCTCCACAGACCGTGGGCTGAGGGGACTCGCGGTTCTTCCCTTCGCAAACATCAGCCCCGACCCGAACGACGAGTACTTCGCGGATGGTCTCACGGAGGAGCTGATCAGCGTGCTCTCGCAGGTGGGGGAGCTTCGCGTCATCGCCCGGACCTCCGTCACACCGTACAAGTCGACGTCCAAGGGCGTCTCCCAGATCGGAGAGGAGTTGGGCGTTTCGTCGATCCTGGAGGGGAGCGTACGCAAGGCCGGGAATCGTCTCAGGATAACCGTCCAGTTGATCGACGTCGCCTCCCAAGGGCACGTCTGGGCCCACACGTACGATCGCGAGCTCGACGACATCTTCGCCCTCCAATCCGATATCGCGAAGCAGGTCGCGGAAGCCCTGAAGGTTAAGTTGCTCGCCCGAGAGGAGGCTCGCCTCGACCGCCGTGCACTCTCGCGCCCGGATTCGTACCTCGAATACCTCCAAGGGCGAACAAGAATGCATGATTTCTCGGAGGAGGCCATGCGCGCGGCCAAGGAGCATTTCGAACGCGCTATCCAACTAGACGGCCGCAACGCCGCCGCCCATGCCGGACTCGCAGACGTCAGCCGGTTCCTCGGTGGCATGTACCGGCACCTTCCGAAACCGGAATGGGAGGCGGTGAGCCGGGAGCATGCGGCGAGGGCGATCGAGCTCGACCCGGACCTCGCGGAGGCCCACGCATCGTTAGCGCTGATCCTGTGGGACGACTACGAATTCCGTGAGGCGGAAAGGGAGTTCCAGCGGACCCTATCGCTCAACCCGAGCCTCGCTTGGGCGCGGACGTTCTACGCGGATCTGCTGGCCGACCAGGACCGCTCGGAGGAGGCCCTCCGCGAATTCGCTCTGGCCGAGGAACTGGACCCTCTTTCGACCGTCACTTTTGGCGAGGAGATACAGCTCATGATCATCCTCCGCCGGCTGGACGTGGCGGCGTCCCGACTGGAAAAGCTCGGTCGGGTGGAGAATTTCGGCCTGCTCTACCACAACTGTCGGTTCTCCCTGTGCCTCGCCCTCGGCGACGTGGAGCAGGGCCTCCGAGAGATTGACGCGATGAACGAACTGCTCCCCGGTCGTCCGGAAGTCGTCACGGGCTACGCGATGCACTTCGCCTCGGTGGGAAAGGAAAAGCGCGCGAGGGAGTTGCTACGACCGATGGAGGCGCTTCCGGAGCCGATTCGCCCGGCTTCTCAGATCGCCTCGGTGTACGCACGTCTCGGCGACCTCGATGCGTGCTTCCACTGGCTGGATGTGGCTGTCGCAGTCAAGAGAATCCCGCCCCGGCTCTGGCGCCTCGACCCTTCCCTGGCGCATGTCCGGGGCGATCCAAGATTCCCGGTGCTGTTGAAAAAGATGAACCTCGCATGACCCTCAATGGATTGGTCTGGCCCGAGTTGCACAACCCACTCGATTCGGAATGGCAACTCGCTTCGATCTCTGGAACGCAGGGGAAGCCGGGCCCAAGGACAGGCTTGCTCCGGGATCCCCCCGCGGACAGTGTCAGACGCAGTCATCGTTATGCTCCCTGAAGGAAGACGGCCCCGGCAGGTGCGCAACATGGCTTCGCCCCCTTCTCCCTCTACTTCCTCCTCGGCGACGACAGCAGGGCCCTCACTGCGAGTTTGGGGAATCCTGGTCTTGGTGTTCTTTCTGCTATCCTCCGCAGTGGGAGGCTCGCTCGCTCTGGAGAGCAGCTATCTCCTTGTAACACTCGCAAGTCACATCGGCCTCGCGCTCGTCACACTCGGCCTCGCGGGATACGCGACCTCCTTCACTGGTCGTTCCTACAAGGCGATGCCTCGTGGCTTTGCGGGGCTCAGCGCCCTTTCGGCGCTAGGGGCGACAATCGCGGGCACGATCTTTCTCGTGGGTGGCCAAAACACCGCTTCCCTGTATGCGATGGAAGGGTTCGCGGGGATCGGCATCCTAGCAGCTCTGCTGATGATTGTATTCGGTGGTAATTCCGGGAAGCGCGTTTCCGTGGCTCCCCTCTCGTGAGGGGTGCTCGGAGACGAGTCGGGCCGGGCTCCGTCTAAACCAACGGGGGCGACCCCTTAGTCTCAACCTCCACGGTAACGCCCAAATCCGGCGGCAGGCTGACCGCCTCTGTGGCCAGGAAGGAGTGGTTGCACAAATGGTACGCTTTTCCGGACGGGCTCAGCCGGCTCGAGCTCCAATGGTCGCAATCGTCCTTGCACCTACTCAATCTCGTCTAGGAAGCGTCCGTGCCGGGACTCTTGAATTGTTCGAATCCCTCCCGTTACGGTGCTGGGTAGACTGGATCTCACTAGTTGGCACCTCCCTCCATTACACAACCCCTCGTCAGAATTCCGTCCGAATGGTCGACTGGAGGTGTGTCGTCACAGAACGAGCCCATTGTTGAATCCCGGGCGCGTTCGATGACACGGGAGCGATGAGCGCGCGGGCCGCAAATCCACCTCGCGGAGCGTGGCGCAGTTCGCCCGCCGAGCTCGAAGAGCCGGTGCCTTATTCGCCCGTCACCTCCCACACCCGACATGGGCTTGCTACGGTTTTGGCATGCCTTCACCCCCAGGATACTAAACGAGCGAGGAGAGGTGGTCCCTGAAAGCGTCGCTACTCTCGAATCGCTCAACGTCGGCGGCATCCGGCAGTGGGTCCTCATCCGGGGTCAAAACCGAAGGAATCCGGTCCTCGTCTTCTTGCACGGAGGCCCCGGGATGCCCTCCATGTATCTCGCTCACCGGTTTCAGCGCCCTCTTGAGAGAGATTTCATTGTGGTCCACTGGGATCGACGGGGGGCGGGAAAGACCTACACCGAGGACACACCACCCGAATCGATGTCCGTGACGCAGGAGGTCTCGGACACCGTGGAAATGGTGAACCTACTGCGAACGCGCTTCGGACAGTCCAAAGTGTATCTGGTTGGTCATTCCTACGGGTCATATCTGGGAATGATCGTCGCGCAACGGCATCCCGATATGTTTCACGCCTACGTGGGAATCGGCCAACTTGCCTATCAAGGAAGGCGGAACACGGACATCCAAGACCGTTGGATTCGAGACCAGGCGCGGCGGCGAGGCAACACGAAGCTGGTGAGAGACCTTGAAGCCCACCGTCGGGTCAACCGTGAAAAGTGGCTCTTCCGGTACGGGGGTGAACTCCATCACGGGACAAGTTTCATGACCTTGCTATTGATCGGCCTCCAAGCTCCGGAGTACACCCTGCGGAATGCGCTCGACGTGAGGAAGGGCGTTAATTTCACGCACCGTCACCTGCGATACGACGCGATAAGTGGAGAGTTGGCCGACGCAGTACCGCGCGTCGAGCTGCCCGGTATATTTCTTCACGGGTCGCCATGACTTCACCGATCCCTTCGAGAACACAGAGGAGTACGCCGCGAAACTACAAGCCCCTCAGAAGCAGATCGTCTGGTTTGCGGATTCCGCTCACTTTCCTTTCCTCGAAGAACCGGCGAAGTTCGCCAAAGAGATGGATCGGGTCAAGGCCGAAACCCACGGCGATACTGTCACGAACCCGTAGTTTGTCAAAGCACGCTTTTTCGGACGGGCTCAGCCGGCTCGAGCTCCAATGGTCGCAATCGTCCTTGCACCCACTTCTCGGTTCTCCGTAGAACTTATCGTCCCATTCAGGTTCGAACGCCACTACATTAGACCGTGGCGTAGAAGGAGGTCAACGATGCCGTATTTCGTCGTGATAAGTGAGCAGGACCGGTCATGGGTCGATTTCCGCCCTATGCGCGAACAAAAACTGTGGACTGAGCATGCAGCCTTCATCAATTCCCTTATCGGCGCGGGCTTCGTCATTCTGGCGGGGCCGATCGGGAGCGGACACCCTCACCGAGCCTTACTGATTGTCAGCTCAGATACCGAGTCCACTGCCCGAGCACGGTTGCAGGAAGATCCGTGGGTGAAGGCTGGGATGCTTCGCACCGCCAGCATGGATCCTTGGAAGATTCTGGCTAGCAACGACAAACTCGACCCCGTGCTCGAGGACATCACAGGCGCCGCACCGCCGAACTAGATCCTCCGACTTGGTGCAATCGCCCTTACACCCAACCGGTCCAAAGATGATTTCTCATCTCTCAGTTCCGGAATCCATTAGCTCGCCGAACTTCTCTCTTCACGAGGGGTCGACGGTTCTGACTTGCCTCCGAGTTCCTTCGAAAAGATCACCGTAAGCGAGACCAAGGAGATGAGGACGGAGAACACGACCACGGCCGTAGGCAACCCGAAGGAAGTCGCGAGGACGCCGATACCCACCACCGGTACGCTGAGACCAAGGTACGCTGCAACGTAGAACGCAGAGAGGACCTCCCCCCGCCGGTCGGGAGGCGCCACGAAGTTCAGCAACCCGAGCCCTCCCATGAGCGACAAGCCGAACCCCACTCCGCAGAGAATCGTTCCGAGGAAGAACGGTGCGGCGAAGCCGGTCCATACCGCCGTCGCGATGGCCGCCAGTCCCAGGGGAGCGAGAACGGCCCCCGCTCGCACCACCTTGTGCCGGTCCCACCCCGCCAGGGTCAGTTGCGCGACCGCGGCGCTCCCGAACATCAGGAGCACCGTAGCGCCGCCGAACGCGTGATTGGTGATCCCCAGGTCGTCCCGGAGGAACGACGGGGCGAGTCCACTGAAGATTCCCGCTAACGCGAAGCCGACGAACGCCGCGAGAGCGGAGAGCAAGAAGACCGCGCGAATCTCTGTCGGAATTTGGAACACGCGGACGGCACGGGGCGGCGGCAGCGCGCGATCGTGTGGCTTCTCGCGAATGATCAGCGTCGCCGGGAGGGCGGCCAACAGTAGTGCCAGGAGCACCCAGAAGGAGAGGGTGAGCGTATCGGGCCCATACTGGACGAGAATCCCCGCATAGAAGGGACCGACGCCCACGCCGAGAGCGGTGATCACGGTGATCCACTGGGCGGCTCGACGCCGGTCTCCTGACGGTTCGAATTCTGTCAACGCCGCCGACGCGGTGCTCGCTGTCAGCCCGACCGAGACTCCCGAGAGGACCCGGGCGAGGATCAACCATCCCACGCTCCCAGCCTTAAGGAAAATGAGGGTGCTCACGAGGGCGACGACGACGCCGGCGATCAGCACCTTCTTGCGTCCCAAGCGGTCGGAGACCCTTCGGAACAGGAGGAGAGTGAGAAGCAGTCCGATAGCATATGAGGCGAAAATGACGGTTAGGATCGTAGGGGAAAATCCCCACAACTTCTGGTAGACGACATACAGGGGGGTCGGGAGTCCCCCGCCGGTGATAATGACAAAGAAGGTGAAGGCGACCAGGCCGAAGTAGAGCGCGGAGGGTGCCTCCGGCCGAGAGTCCTGGGCATGGGCCGCGTCGGAAAGGGACGGCGGCGCCACGACAGACGTCCTGCCGGTCACTGTCCGTACCGGTCACTCACCGTGGGGCGCAGGAGTTCGCCGCTGCTCATGCATGCGCCGCTGACCTACGAAGGGTGCGTGGGGGGACGAACCGGGCCGGGTTCAGATTCCTGGGGAGCGGCCGGTGCAGTTGCCAGTTCTTCCATGAACTTAATCATGATCGAAAAATCCGCATCCATTCCCTTCGCGGTGGCGGCAGCAGCCATCTGCTGAGCCGCAGCGGTGGCCGGCATCGCCACCGAGAGGTCGTAGGCTTCCCTGAGCACCAGGTCGAAATCTTTGTGCATGAGGGCAAGCGCAAAGTTCGTAGGATACTCATCTCGCCGGACATTCTCGAGCTTGGACTTCTGACCCGGAGTTAGCACGTAAGTCTGCCCGAGGACGTCGAGCAACAGACCCTTCTCAATCCCTGCCTTTTGACCGAGCGCAATCGCTTCCGCGAGGGCCTGCATGCCCAGACCGAGCAGGGTGTTGACCACCAGTTTCATGGTGGTGCCCATTCCGCTCGGGCCCATGTAGAAGCTCTGGGGCCCCAGCGTGTCCAGGATTGGTTTACATCGCTGGTACGTCTCCTGCTCGCCTCCGACGAAGATCACGAGGCCTCCCTGTTCCACCTGCGGCACACTTCCCGAAACAGCAGCGTCAACCATCGGGGCACCACGTTCCGCCGCCGCCTGATGAAGTCGACGCGAAGCTCCGGGAGAAACGGTGCTGAGATCGATCATCATCGAATCCGAGTGCAACCCTGCGAGCGCACCCTCTGGGCCGAACATCACGTCATGTTGCGCCTCGTCATTGGTCACGCAGGACATGACCACCTGGCACTCCGCCGCCAGGTCCCTCGGCGTGCGGGCCGTGGTCGCGCCCCACTGCTCTGCCGGCCGGGTTTTCTCCGCGGTGCGATCGTAGACCGCCACGGGATACCCCGCATTCAGCAGTCTGCGAGTCATCGCGCTACCCATATGGCCCATGCCGATGAACCCGACTCTCGTTTGCTGCTTGCCGCCTTCCCGGTCCGTCACAACTCCTCACCGATTGGCGTCGGCCAACCGCACTTGACGAACTGGTACCAGGTAGTTGATTCTGCCGAGGAGGAGTCCCGAAGGTGCCGAGGGCGTGGGGGGGGGCGGTCCTTGCGTCGGTCTGTGGACGCCGGTGAAGGACGGGGAGAGAGGACCCGAGGTCCGTATCTGGAGGATCTCGCTTAACCGGGCTTACGCGCGATGACAACATCCAGAACGTGTCGATGAGGGACCCCATCGAAGTTGCAGTCAAACTCGAACTCCCGAGAATCCAGGATCAGCCAATCCGAGTAGTACCCCGCAGTTCGCCCGACCGGTACATTGCCAGGTTGGGATCCATGTCGGGCGGTGTTCTGAGGCCGGGCTGGGGAACGAAGGCGTTCACTGCGTGGATCCCTCCGGGAGCGGTCATCGCTTTGAAATGGGCGAATCGGCGGGCACGGAGCTTGCGCGGGAGATGGTTCAAGGTCGAGCTCGAGAAGACCACGTCGAACTTGCGCTTCAGGCGATAGGTCCGGAAGGTCCGCTAGTTGGGTTCGAATCGGAAGTTCGAGTCGCGCTGCCCGCCGTTTCGCCTTCTCCAACCCCACGGGAGAGATGTCGACCCCGAGGACTCGAAACCCGCGCCGCCCGAAGTAGATCAGATCGCGCCCTCTCCCCATCCCCAGGTCAATCAGAGAAGGCGATTGCGGCCCGAGGGTTTTCTTTAATCTGAAGACGGCGTGGATCAGGTGCCATCCGGCAACATCGAACCGGCCATCGTAACCGGGTCTGCTCGTCGCCATGCTCGCGGAAAGCTGACTAACCACTGGATTCCTAAGACCACGCCGTGCGGCGGGCAAGGTGGGCGGCAATTCCGATAGGTGCAATTGTCATTTCAGCCACTCCGGAGAGGGGGGTCTCGGACGCCGTGAATCGGAAGCCCATACTCGCGAAGCAAGGCGACGAACCTGGGGTGGTCACGAATCGAGTCGAACCATACACCTCGGTACCAGAGCCACAGCACCCGATCGCCCTCGCGTGAATCCTGCTCGAGGAGTCCCAGCGCTTTACTCCGCTCCCCCAGGGCCGCGTAAAGCATCGCGAGATGGGTTGGGGAGGTGTACGATTTTGTCCCTCCTCTTTCCACTGCCGTCGCAACCGCGCGCGCTTCATCGGGTCGGCCGAGGAGAGCGTTAAGCAGGGCATGATCGAATCGTTCGTCCTCGTCGGCCCCCGTCAACGGGGTGTCCGCTTGCTGGAGGGCATCTGCCCGGCGCCCGGCGGCAAGGAGGGCAAGTCCGAGCTGGACGTGGTGGCTGATGGAAGTAGGATCGTGCTCGGCCTCTTTCTCCAGGTGCTCTACAAGGGCGGTGGAATTTCCCGCGGCCCAATCGACCATCACCAACGGATGGCCCGCGTGGCCCGTGGGGTCTAGTCGGATCTCGGCCCGGAACACCCCTCTCGCCTCATCGAACCGGTCCAGAGCAACGAGCATCATCCCCAGGAATCGGTGGGCCGTGACATTGCTGGGATTGAGCGAAATCGCGATCTTGAATTCACTTTCGGCGAGCTGCCAGTCGTGATCAAATTGAAACGCAATATTGGCCAGCGCCGCGTGGGCATCGGACGAGTTGGGGTCGAGCTCGAGGGCTTTGGCGGCCAGCTCTCTGGCGCGGGGTACCACCTCGCGCATGGAGACATGCTCCCCGGCCGCTTTGACGTACAGATCTGCCCAAGCGGCGTAGGCCTCGGCGAAGTCCGGGTCGAGCTCCGTCGCGTGCTCGTAACATCGGATCGCTTCGTCATAGCCCCGCCACATCGGCTCCCTTTCCGCCACGAGTCCCCGCAGGTAGGAGTCGTAAGCCTCAGTGTTCGTCGTGGGCTGTTCTCGCACTCGCGGTCGCCCGGTCTTTACGAACTCCAGGCGGAGCGCTTCCGCCGTCCGTTCCGCGATATCGGCCTGAACGGCGAAGACGTCGTCGATCTCCCGATTGTAGCTGCTGGACCAGAGATGCCCTTGCGTGACCACATCGATCAATTGGAGGGTGATCCGGATGCGCTTTCCTGCCTTTCGGACGCTTCCTTCGAGGACGGCATCGACTCCCAACTCCTTTCCGATTTGCGCGACGGATTTTGGCGCGGACTTGTACGGCGTGACCGACGTTCGCGCGATCACATTCATGCCCCGGACCTGGGAGAGGACTGAAATCAGCTCGTCGGTGAGACCGTCCGCGAAGTAGTCGTCGCTCGGGTCCGGACTGATGTTTGCGAGGGGAAGGACCGCGATGCTCCGGGCCTCCCCCCGCACCGGGACCGAACGATCGGTTGGCCGTGCCTCCCATGGCTGAATCACCTTGTAGATGCTCACCTCGGCCTTGATGTTCTTCAGTGCGATCGGTGACAACTTCACGAACGGGGTCGGGACCTTGTTCTGTACCTGGTCGTACACCTGCTGGGTCACGCAGACGCTCTCCGGTTCGGCCACCGACTGGATGCGAGAGGCGATGTTCACTACATCCCCGAAGACGTCCCCCGCGGCATGCACCACGTCCCCGACGTGAATCCCGATTCGAATTCGGATCACTCGCCCACCGGGGGAGGTCTTGTTGTACTCGTGAAGGACGCGCTGGATCTCGACGGCGCATCGGGTCGAGTCCAGCGCACTCTCGAACTCGACCAGGAACGCGTCTCCGAAGGTTTTCACCTCGCGGCCGCTGAACTTCTTGAAGATGGGCCGAAGGAGGCGGTTGTGCCGGTCCAGGAGTGCGAGCGCGTTCGCTTCATCCGCCTGGGCCAGGGCGGAATAGCCCACCATGTCCGTGAACATGATCGCGGCGAGCCGACGCCGCGTTTGCATCATGATCTCCGAACTCCCGCCCCCCAAATTAAGCGCTCCGAGTTGCGGGGATTTGGGCCGTGGCCCACTCCGCCGCGGCCCTGTGACGGGTACGTCGGCCGGGCGCGGACGTAGCCACCCGCGTCGCCCGGGCAAGAACCTGCGGTTTTGCGTGGTGGGCGCACTCCTCGTTCCAGCCCGTTGGCCGTTGTCAGCATCAACCCCGGCCTCGAACGCGGCCCCAATTGAACTTCTAACCCTGTGATTACCGGACCATCCCCGTTCCGAGGATTTGCTGAGGCCCCCCAGTGGTCCGGGCCGCTGCCCCCGCCCTCTGCACCCGCCTGGCCACGAGCGATAGGACAAACGCTACGAATAAAGTGAGCCCGGCGAAAAAGGCATAATACCAACCGAACCCCGCCGTCGATAAACCGCCCGTGAGTGGAAGGTATCCTGCGCCGTTGTTGTACGAGTAGTAGGCATACATCCCAGGAGCGACGAATGCGCTGAGGCAGCCGAGTCCGGTAACGAGGGAGCCAAGTCGTCCGCGGCCTCCCTTCATCGCAATCGTCCGAGGTGCGATGAGGGAGAGAACGATGCCGAGGACGCTTGCGAGAATGGCAAAGAGGATCAGGGCTTCGGCTGCCACGTACGCCGTTGGAAAGCTCGTGACCATCGAACAAGTGGTGGTCCCCGAGCCACTGCTCGACTCGCAGACGTTCCCCCAAATGTAGAGGCGAGTCGATAGTACCACCCCACCGATCGTCGCTGACACGACTTGCCAGGGAGTGACCAGGCTCTCTAACGTCAATATTAGACCGAGAGCGCTGAGCGCGAAAACCGCCCACCAGTGTTTCTTAAATCGGAGTCCACTGGTCGTCGTCGTTTGGACCGATCCGTAGGATAGGCTAGCCATCGCTTGAGCGACCCGAGAGTTGCGAAGAGTCATATGGACCCTTCGCCGAGGAAACGGACTCTTACTTCCCGGAGCGCAGGCGCAACAAGGCTGGGAAGCGAGTCGCGCTCCCCGAAACCAAGAATCCTAAAACTCGAGTCACATCGGAGCAACGGTCGGGAGTCGGAGGAAGCCCGAGCGCAATTGGATCGATCCCGTAACGCGATCGATCTCGCCGTGGACGCCGTACGCTCGGCGACCTGCCGCCTGGGAGATTATGTACCACCACACCTCGTAAATCGGACCCTTCTCGGCGGCCTCCCCAAAATGGTAGCTCTCGGCGAGCCACTCGCTCTTGGCCATCGCGGGGAGGTAGGTCCGCTCGAGCGCCGCCTGTGGGGAAGTGACCGGTCCGGGGGTCGGGGGGAGCTTGGCCACGTCAAGGCTCCGGTCGGAGCCCGTCATCCCGGAACCCAGGGAGAGTCTGCGGAAGCGGATGTGGTAGCGGGTGGGGGTCTCGGTCTCCTCGAGCAACAGCCACCTCCATGGGCTCGTACTCGGGAGGACTTCGGCGTATCCGAATCGACGCCGCAAGATGCCGGCCCTCCAACGAGCGACGCCTCGGAGGAGGAGATACCCCCGTACACCCCGACGAGGATCCACGCGGTCTCCTCCCAGAGCCCGAAGGGAACCGTCCCGTGTTCGAGGATGAGCACGATCAGGCACACCCCGGTGAGGGTCATGGTAACGAGACTGACCGCGACGTCGGCGTTCAGTCGGAGTGGTCGTCCCGAGAAAGGAAGTAGCGGACGGACCGCGTAGTTCGTGAAACCATCGAGCGCGAGATGGGAGAGGCCGCCGATTTCCATCGCGACGAAGTAGAGCAGTGTCGATGCGTGGGTGAAGTAGGGGAGGTAGGGCACCAGGAAGCTGCCCGGCGACCGCGATGATGGTCACGCCCAGAACCGTGTGCACGGCGCCCCGGTGGTGGAGCGACGGGAACCACCGAGTGAGGGGGAAGAGGAGGATGTCCGCGTTCCGGAAGGCCGCCCGCGAGTGATCCCGCCGCGATGTACCTGCGGAGCGGCGGGTCCCCAGATGATGAACGAGAGCAGGTAGGCGAAGATTACGTGAGTAAAGAGATCCAATCGGTGGCCCCCCGACCTCGAACACTACTCGACACAACGGATTATGTTGCCCATCTCGCAGGCCACCACCGGGCGAGGCCCGTGGTTGCAACCATGCTTACACCTCTGACGCTGGAGCCACTTCCCTAGGCCAGCAGAAACAATTGCTGTCCGCTCCCGTTTTCACCAGTGACCTCAACTTCCCACTCTCGAGAGTACCTCGAACGTTGCCTGGTAGAGCGGCTTCAGCTGCATGAACGGCGGCCCCTACCGCGTCCCGGAGCGCGTGATTCCCTAGGCTGATTTCTGTGCTACCCCATGGGGCGCCGGTGAATCATGACGGAGTGACCCCGTTCGCTGGGCCTCCTATTCGATGTTCTCTAGGAATGTAGCGGACGGGACGAAGAACAGGTTCCCGGTGACCGCCCGACTGAAATCCAGCAGCCGGTCGTAGTTCCCGGGGGGATTGCCGACGAACATGTTCTGGAGCATCTGTTCGGTCGTACGGGGCGAGCGGCTGTAGCCGATGAAGAAGGTCCCGAACTCCCCTTTCGCGGGGCTACCGAACGACATGTTGTCTCGGAGAATCTTGACTTCCTTCCCGTTCTCGACGATCGTGGTCAACGCGTTGTGGGCGTAGCTGGGTTTCACGGAGTCGAGGAGTTCGATATCCGATAGTTTCTCCCGGCCGACGATGCGCTCCTGCTGTTCGGTGGGGAGAGCGTTCCAGCCCGCGAGATCGTGGAGATACTTCTGCACGATCACGTAGCTGCCGCCCGCAAATCGCGCGTCCTCCTCGCCGATCAGGGTGGCGTCGGCGGCTTCCTGACCCTGGGGGTTCTCGGTCCCGTCGACGAACCCGATGAGGTCGCGGTTATCGAAATAACGGAATCCCTGGACCTCGTCCGTGGGGCGGACGGCCGCTCCTCAGACGGGCCAGGATCTGCGTCTCGAGCTCGAAGCACAGGTCCATGCGGTTCGCGCGAATGTGAAAAAAGAGATCGCCGGGAGTGGAGACGGCGTGTCGATTCTCGGCTCGGATCACCCGGAACGGATGGAGCTCTGCGGGTCGTGGCGGTCCAAAGAGCGAATCCCACGCTTCCCGGTCCAAAGGCGGCGATGCAAGAGAGACTCTTTTCCGGTTCGCGAGAACCCACCCCACGGACCAATGCGGAGAGGTCCCCGCAGAGCGAGCGGACGACCGCACGATTTTCGACGCCCGGCGGGATAGTCAACGTCAGGAAGATCACGGCCCGCGTGAGCAGGCCGGTCACTGGTTGTGGAATTGCATTCCCACTATTGGACCGACTCGGCGACGGCAACTACGGAAGG
Source organism: uncultured Thermoplasmata archaeon (assembly GCA_963749205.1). Lineage (GTDB taxonomy): Archaea > Thermoplasmatota > Thermoplasmata > Lutacidiplasmatales > UBA184 > Lutacidiplasma. The sequence goes on from CAVVLW010000006.1 coordinate 136,448, forward strand.
CTCCTACCCGCCGCTCGGGAGGAGGTTCCGCATGATATACCTCGCGCCGGTCGATGGTAGTTTTTTCCGATCACGACGAGTTTCGCGCTCCGGGGGAGGCTCTCCCGCGATGGTTCGAGCCATCGAAGTCGCGATTCCCCCTCGGCCGTCAGAAGGGTTCAGGTAGGCGAGCGCATTGGTGATTCGAGCCGTTCCATGATTCCGTCCGAAATGCGGTACGCCAAGAGCGGGGCACGTGCACGTCGCGTATCAGACGGTGGGAGACGGCCCGGTCGACCTGGTACTCGGATTCAGCGGGATCTCCCAATTGGAGGTGATGTGGGAAGAACCCTCCTGCGCGCGCTTCTTCCGGCAGCTCGCCGACTTCAGCCGTCTTATTCTCTTCGACAAACGCGGTACGGGTCTTTCCGACCGCAACGTGGGGATTGCCACCCTCGAAGACCGTATGGACGACATCCGCGCGGTCCTCGACGCCGTCGGGTCGGAACGGACCGCACTGTTTGGGACCCTCGACGGGACTCCCCTCACGCTGCTCTTCGCCGCGACGTACCCGGAGAAGACCGTGGCGCTCATCCTGTGGGGCGGCCAGGCCCGAAGCCTGTGGGCACCAGATTACCCTTGGGCGAAAACGGAGGAACAGTGGGAGGCCGAGATCCGGCGCGATGAGGCCGACTGGGGGAGCCCGGCCCATATCGAACGGGTGACCGCTCAACTCGCCCCGAGTCGGCTCCGCGACCCCGAATTCAAGCGATGGCTCAGCCGACGGGTCCGGTTCGGCGCCTCACCGGCCGAAGGCAGCGCCCTGAGTCGAATGAACATGCAGATCGACGTCCGATGGGCGCTCCCCGCCTTGCACGTTCCGACCTTGGTCATGTACACTCCGGCGAGCCGGGCATCGTCGGTCGAGGATGGACGGTTCCTGGCATCGAAGATCCCCGGAGCCCAAGTCGCTGAGGTGGACTGCCCCGACCACCTGTTCTGGACCACGGCCGAGGGGACACGGGAGGCGGTGGGAGTCATGCGGCGCTTTGTGGAGGGGCTCGGGAGCTCGCCCGAGAGCGACCGGATCCTGACCACCGTGCTCTTCACCGACCTCGTGGGTTCCACGCAGCTCGCTTCCGCGATGGGCGATCGACGGTGGGGCGAACTTCTGGACCGTCACTTCGCCAGTGCGCGAAGAGAGCTCGCGCGGCACCGAGGAACGCTCATCAAGACCACGGGGGACGGGATGGTCGCGGTCTTCGACGGACCGACCCGCGCGATCCGATGCGCGCTGTCGTTGCGGGACGGAGCGAGAACCGATGGCCTCACGCTGCGTGCGGGGCTCCACACCGGGGAGTGCGTGCTCAAGTCGGGGGACGTCCAGGGGATCGCGGTCCATATCGCCTCCCGCATCAGCGACCGAGCCGGTCCCGGAGAGGTCCTCGTGTCGGGCACCGTCCGGGACCTCTCGGTCGGTTCCGATATCCCGTTCCGTGACCTCGGAGCTCACCCGCTGAAGGGCGTCGAGGGGGAGTGGCGGGTTTACGCCACAGGGGAGGGTCTGCCCGCAACAACCCCGACCCAAAGTGAATCGACGTAACCCGAGATGGTCGGGGAAGGAGCGCCGCCTCAGTTCGACCCCGACGGAGATGGGCCGACATCGAGGTGATCCCGCGGAAACCAGCCGGTTCGGGACTGCGAATCGCGGCACCACAGCCACCCGCCTTGGCGGTCCTCCGTGATGACTTGCAACTCTTCGCCGACGAGGGGGTCGAGGGTGGTGGTATCGTATCCCTTCCGGACGTGCCCGGTCGCGCCTTCCCTCCGAAGGATCCGCGCCGGAACCCACCCCCGCTCTCCCTTTCTCGTGGTCACGAACACAAAGGCGGGCCATTCGCTGGACTGCTCTCCAACCTCCAATTTCTCCCCGCGGCGAACCACCAGAGGCGGCGTAGAGATCCTGGTGGACGGAGGCAGGCGCCGTACGACTCGGACCGTCCGTGCCATCTCGGGTTCGGTAGGGTTCTGCGTTCAAAAGCAGCCACGCTCCGTTGCAAACTACCACGGACTGTGTGCAACCGGCATTGCACCCACGTTCCGTCGAGCACGAAAAATCCCGGCGCGGCTTTGTCAACCGAGGAGGCCGACTGAAATTTCGCTCGGGAATGGTCCGCGGGATGGGGCACGCATGAGAGTTCAGTTTTCCGGGACCGTGGACGCCGACGGCGCGGCGGATGAGCTCATCCTGGCGTACCTTGCCCGCCACCGGGGCGGTTCGGTGACCGCGGATCAAGTCTGGAAGAGTCTGCGCTCGCGGGGCCTCACGCCGTCGGACGGGCGACCGACCGCTCAGAATGACCCAGATGATGGGGTCGCGATTGCAGAGATTCGCCGTAGGTTAGAAAAGTGGTTGGACGAGGGTTTGGTCGGTGGAGAAAAAGAGCCCGAATCCATTACCGGCGACCGTCACTTCTGGGCCCTTGGAAAGTTACCGGTGTAGCGCCGAGCGCGAGTCAAACTGGGCGGCTGATTGACGTCGTCTGCGTCGGAGGCTGGTGATCGTGGACTCAGGCGTACTGGAACTTGGTCAAGGTCGTGCGGGATACGGGGAGGCGCGACGACAGCGATCCCGTGAGATCTTCCGTCGTCGCCTTGGTCCAGAGCCCCCAGAGATCGAGGGAGAGGGCGTGCCGTCGTTGCCGGTGAACACGACGGACGACAACGTCCGCCCGGTTCCCGCTCCGGTCCGATAGCCGGACGGCGAACGATCGGGCCCTCGCGGCCGGAGCCCAGGCTCCGCTCTCGAGGGCCCTGAGGAGCTCTCCAACCGGTTCCTCGGGGACCGAAGTGCTTTCCGTTCCGGCAGGGGGAGCCACCCTCCCGGACGGATCTCCCAGTGGTCGATCCATCGAAATCTGCGGGCGGCCAAAGCGTGCAGAGTCGCGGCGGCCAAAAGGAGGAGGTCGGCCGACTCCACCAGGTCCTTCTCGGAGAGTAATCTCTCGAGCCGCTGGAGAAAGGGGGCTCCCTCGATCGGTTTCGTTACCACGGTAAGGTCCATCTCGATCCGAACATGACGGTAGGGTCGGTTTCGCTGCCGTCGATTCGACCTCGGACCGGAGATAGGTTGGTTGAGGATGGAAATTGGGCCCACGAGGTCAGGTGCCGAAAGAGCCGGGGGTGGGGGACCGGAGGGTGTCACGACCGGCGGTGGAACGTGCGCAGAAGACCCTTTTGCACGCTGCGGGGAAGATTCCGCTCGGTCGAAACGCTCCCCGGAGGGGAGGGCGAGGGGGCTCCGTCCGCTATGGAGCGGGCACCTTCTGGAGGAAGTTCTGGACTGCCACCGCAAACGATCCCGGCGCTTCCAACGACGGGAGGTGCCCAGCTGCCGGAATCCCCACCCCTGAACCTTGCGCGATTAACGGGACCATTGATTGGCTCTGGGTCGGTGGAATCAACTGGTCCTCCTCTCCCCAGATGACCAGTGTCGGGACGTGGATCGTGGACAGGTACTGGGGTCAAATCGGACCGATCGGCGATAGCCCTCAGAGTACTGCGAATGGTCTGCGTCGGGGTTCCTCGCACCATTCCCCGGACCTGCTCGACGACTGGTCCTCCTCGCTGCCACGTTGCGGGCGCAACAAGACCGCGCACGGTCTCCTCGACGTCCAGAAACTGACCGGGGGCCCTCAGCCGTCGGATGGTCGCTTGTCGCTTTTCCTTCGCTTCCGGGCTGTCCGCCGCGGAGCGAGTGTTGGTCAATACCAAACCCCGAAACATTTCCGGATGCATGTGGATCCATTGCAAGGCGACATAGCCCCCGAAGGAATGCCCCACAACGACGGCAGGGCTCGTCACGCGCGCCGCGATCGTCCGATGAACGCTCTCGGCGAATCCCTCCAGGCTGTTCGGGACCTGCCAAGATTGGGCTAGGTCGTAACCAGGCAAGTCCAGGAGAACCACGCGATGTTCCCCCGAGAGACTCTTGAGCTGCGGCAGCCACATCGCGTGGTTCAGCGGGTACCCGTGCAGGAAAACGACCGTCGTCCCACTGCCTTGATCCACGCCGGGGAGCGGGGCATCGGAGGCGGTCGTCATGGCCGTGGAGACGAACGCGCGCCAAGGTCATCCGAGTTTCGCCCTGGCCAAAGTTGCGAGCCACCCTGCAATCCTCGGGCATCGGTTCGGCAGCTCGACCGTTCCTCGGCCGGGGCGGACGCTTAATGGCCCGTCTCTGACTGGACGAGGCTGATGCGGGCGATCGCGGTCGCCAAGATCGGGGACCGACCGAGCCTGATGCACCTCCCCGAGCCGACCCCTGGCGAAGGAGAGGTGCTGGTACACCTCGGAGCGGCCGGAGTTAACCCGGTCGATTGGAAGATCGCCGACGGAGGGTTCCTGGGCCAGATGCCACACGTGTTCCCGTTGATCCTCGGGATCGACGGGGCCGGCACCGTCGAAGCGGTCGGCCCCGGCGTGAAGCGGCTGGCAGTAAAGGATCACGTGTTCGGCCAGTTCTTCCACCCCCCCGTGGGAATCGGGACCTTCGCGGAGCACGTCGCCGCACCGGAAACCCTCGGCATCTCCCTCCGGCCCCGCGGGATGTCCGTCGACCAAGCGGCGGCAGTCCCCACTGCGGGAATGACGGCCCTACAGGCGATCGACCTGCTCGGACTCGGCGCGGGCGAGTCGTTGCTCATCCTCGGTGCGGCCGGAGGGGTTGGGTCGTTTGCCGTCCAGCTCGCCTCGCAGCGAGGCATCACGACGCTCGCGGCCTCCCGCGGACCGAATGACGAGTTTCTGAACGACCTCGGCGCATCGGGCGTCTACCGTTCGTCGGCGACCTCGTTCCAGGAGGACGTCCGACGGGGGTATCCCGGCGGGGTCGACGCCCTCCTCGACCTGAGCCGACGGGGGGCAGAGTTTGAGCGGAACCTCTCCCTGGTCCGCCGGCACGGGACCGTCGCCTCGACCGTCGGAGCTGCGACCGAGGCCGTCCTGAAGCCGCGCGGCCTCACCGCTCTGAACATTGGTCTCGACTCGAGCTCCGCCCTCCTCGACCGACTCTCGGGAGAATTCACGTCGGGTAGGCTGCGGATCCCTCTCGAGGAGACGGTGCCCCTCGAGGCCGCCCCCGAAGCCCTGGCAAAGAGCCGGCAAGGACAGGGCCGCGGCAAGACAGTGATACGCATCTAGACGTTGTCCGCTCTGAGGTAACCGCCCTGGCTCCCAGCGGCCGAAACCTTTGAACGACCTGCTGGATGCAGTCTTCGAGCTCGACGCGAGTCGATGAGCCCCCACCATGATGCACGGTGCCGGGCGGTACCGAGTGTCCGTCGTATTCGCCGGTGCTATCGGCCGGCAGTCTCGGGAATCGCACCTTCGAGCACGCGTGCGATGGAGGGGAGTTCCCCGAGGCGGCACGGCTTCCCGGGCCCGAGGAGCCCCGTGGCAACACCCTGCTCGCATTGCAGGGTCGAGTCCCTCCAGTGGGAGGCGTTCCCATCGACGCTGAGGACCACGTCGAACACCGTGCGGAGCGGCGGCGGTGCTCCGGTCCAGAGGACGAACAGGCAGACGCCGGAATCGAGGATCGCGTGGATGATCGGTCCGATGGACTCTCGAGGGTAGATCCCCACGAGGTGGTGGGCGTTCGAGGCGATTAGAATGGCGGGCTGGTCCCCCATCGCGACCGACGCGATCCGGGCCTGGGTGTGCGCGGGCAATCGAAGAAACTCGGAGATCCGGCGAAGGGACTCCGGGACCTCGTCGGAACGGATCATGGTCGCGGCGGCGGCTTCCGCCCGCTGGGCCTCCTGTTCGTCCCGCTCCATCTCCCGGGGATGGACGACGTGGAGATGGTCTTCGGGAACCGCGTGGAGCGCGAGGGGGTCGAGGGGGTCGAGCGTTTCCCCGTCCAACCGCACGTCGGTCCAGTAGGCCCGCGACGAATACGGGGCGAGGAGGGCGAGGGTGACCCACTTCAGTAACGCTCGGTCCGTGCCAAAAATGAAGATGGAGGTCGGCTTGGCGAAATCGCCGGGGAGGAGATCGTCCTTGGCCGAAGCGCTCATCGCCCCGCGTGAGAAATGGGAGCACTAGGATAAGGACCCCCACGCTAGGTCTTCGGGAGCGCCCGTCCGACCTGCGGGCGGGGGAAGTGTTCACTCCCGGGGGGACCGCACCGACCGAGAGAGGGGGAGCCCTATGCGCCCGTCGAGCGGGAACGGGGGAGCCGGCGGAGCTCGAGCTGGCCGATCAGGAGTCGCACGTGTTCTTTGGTGATCGCGTCCACGAGCACGAACGTGGCCCCCTCGCCGGGAATTCCGTAGAGGACGGTGGCGCCGTTGGGAAGCGACTCGACCAGCGCGAGCGACCCGAGGTCCTCCTCCCCGTCGACCTCGATCAGGCCCCCGCCCGCGGCGATGATCTTCCGGACCGCGCTGCGGAGCTCCTCGGTCAGGAACCCGGGGGGGTTCGTCACCCGGATGCGGCGTCGGGCGGCGAGCGGTTGGAAGAGCTCCCGCGAGACCGGTTCCTGCCGGCGGGTCTTGTAGTCGACGATCCCCACGAGCGGCAGGTGGTTCAGTTCGATCGCCCGCGCGGTCACTCGGTCGCCGCACGTCGCGAAGACGCCGAGGGAACGGATCCGCCGGTCGGCCTCGTCGCCGGAATAGACCGGGCCGTATCGTTCGGCGAGGGTGGGACGGAGCGAGTCGGGAACCGCCCAGGCCCGCTCGTCACTTGACGCGGAGCGCGTACCGACCCGCGGCATGGATTCCCATCTTCCGGGCGATCTCGGACTTCTCGGGGTCGATCACGATGAGATAGCCCTGCCACTCCCGGGAGACCTCGCCGCCGCACCGGGGGCACTTCGCCTGGTCGGTGATCGTGCTGCAGTTCTTGCACGCTTTGAGGTTGATCATGTCGACCCCGCCGCTGCCGGGGGCTTCGCCGCTGGTTTGGCGGCCGCCGCGGGCTTGGCCGGCAGTCGCTTGCCCGCGGGCGGGCCGCCCTTCTTGCCGGGTTTCTCTTCGGACTTCTTGTGGACCTCCACGATCCACTCGAGGCGGCCGAGGGCCGGCTGGCGCATCGTGAGGCCGATGCGGCTGTCCCGCGGGGAGATCTCGGAGAGCGAGAGGGAAACGACCCGCGCACGGACCTTGTAGCCCACCTTGAGGTCCTTCTTCGTCTCCACGCCGACGAGGCGCTGGTTGTGCTCGTCGATGTTGACCCGGTCGTCCATGATCTGGGAGACGTGGAGCAGGCCGTCGAGCGGACCGAACCGCACGAAGGCGCCGAACTTGCGGATCTCTACGACCGACCCTTCGACCACCTCCTGGATCTCGGGTCGGAAGAGCAGGGCCTGGTACTCGACCTCCTGGTAGACGCCGCCGTCACCGTGGATGATGTGGCCCTCGCCGAGCGGCTTCACATCGCGGATCGTCACCGCGAGGTTCTGGCCGTCGACGAGCTTCCCTTCGAACTGCTGCTGGGCGAGCTCCGTGAGTACGTTCGCGAGCTCGGGTCCGAGCCGCTCGGGCGGGATGCGAACGACGTCCCGTCGATGATCGAGATAGTACATGCGCCGCGCGCGAGCGGGGCGACCTATAAGATTCTTGGGGTGCGGGAGGCTTTGGAGCTGTCTCGATCGGTCGGACCAAGGTCAGCACCCGACCGGCGGGGGAGATTGGTCGCACGGCTGCCCGTTCGCGGCGACGCCGATCTCTGCCGTGACGTTCAACGCGATGGGGACCTTTCCGCCCAGGTTGTACCAGACGACGTCGTAAATTCCCGACTGAACCCCCCAGCCGGTGGGAATGCTCTGCCAACCACCTATCCATGGGTCGCCGTACATTCCGAACCCATCGCAATTTCTTGGCGGGGAAGTCTTGTTCCACCCGTCGAAGAAACTTTGAGACACCAGGCAGAAGTCCGTGCCATTTGTCTCCCACCATGCTCCCGCAGGAGCCCACTCCGAGTCATTCCGGAGGTTGAACGGACCAACCGCGAGATACCCGGGTGCCTCAACGGTCAGTCGAGTCCCATTCGCAACCAAAACGACGACAAGCGGTGGTGGCCCCTGAGCAGTCGGGGTCGATTTGGTTTCGAAGAATCCCAGGGACCAAGCCCCCGCGAGAATCGCCACGACAACAATCACCGCGACGACCGCACCAACCCAAACCCGGGGGCCGGACGAACCCATATTGCGCTCAACTCCTGCCTACGACCAACGTACGCGGCACGAACGATTAACACTTGCCGGAGTGACAGGCACTGGATGTGTGCCAGAGCAAATGGATTCTTTGCCACGTTCAGAGTATTGTTCCAAAGCCGGTGCGGGAGGCTCGGATTCAGAACGCCCCTCGGTTCGAGGGCAACACGAGAGGCTAGGTGTGGGACAGGCCGAGGGTTCGGTCCGTGATCGCGATCGAGGCCGGACCGTCGGCGGCCAGGTCGAACATCGCGCGGATCGCGTCCACGTTCTCGGGCACGACGACCGATTCCTGGTGGATCGCCTGGAAGAAGTAGGCATCCCGCCCGTCGAGGCTCACGCCGTCCTCCCAAAGGACGTTCTCCATCACGTCGTTCAGACCGATCCCCCGGTTGCGCCCGAACTCCATCACCTGGGGGGTGCCGTCCACGTGCTCCCAGGGAGCGAAGACGCGGAAGCGCGGGGTAGTCCGGAACGCGGCCACGACCTCGGCGGTGCCCTGCGGAGCGGAGCGGAACCGGACGTGGTTGACGTGGACATGCATCAGGGTCGTCGGGACCACGACCGCGACAGTCGCGATCGACAGCTCGGGGAAGATCGTTTTCACGTCGGGGCCGTGGTGCGAGGGGATGTGGAGCGAGGGTACGATGCCGTTCAACGGACCCTTCTTCGACTCCCCCGGGTCCGCGGCGCGCCGAACGAGCGTGACATCCCAGCGCTCCACTCCCCAGCGCGGAAGGACCACGGACGCCGCCCGGGCGATCCCCGTCGTGTTGCACGAGACGACCCGGACGCGGCGTCGCCCCCGAGCGCGCGTCGTAGTTCCCGAGCGCGTTGAACGACACCTCGGCGACCTCGGCCTTCTCTCCACCCTGGAAGATCGCTCGGACCTTGGCGGCGTCGTAGAGCCTCCGGTTCTCGGCTCCGACCTTCTCGGGGGTCGCGTCGACCACGACGTCGGCGCGGGAGAGGAGGTCGTGGACCGTGCCGGCGACCTTCAGTCCGGCCGCGTCGAACTCGGAGCGCTCGCCGTCCCCGGCGATGTAGAGGGGGTACCCTTTCGCGATCGCCCGCTCCGCCTCGAAGCTGGGTCGGGTCTTGGCGACCCCGACCAGCTCCATGTCCGGCTGTTTTGCGACCGCGTCCGCGACGCGCTTACCGATCGTACCGTAGCCGTTCACCGCGACGCGGACCCGCAAGGAAAGTGACCCTCCCGGGCGTCGAGCGAGGACCGGGATAAAGGCGTTCCCCGGGGCGGCTCTCGTGCGGTCCACTAGGCTTTATTCCCGGGCGCGCGTCGCCGCTCGATCCCCGATGGAGTTTCGGCTCAGCGACGAGGAGGAGGCGTTCCAGACCGCGGTGCGTCGGTTCGGCGACCGGGTGCTCCGGACGCACGAGCGACAGATCGACGCGGAGGGTCGGATCCCGGACGACGTTCTTCGGCCGATGGCGGAGCTCGGGCTCCTCGCAATGCCCGTCGCGACCGAGTACGGCGGGATGGGGGCCTCCGCGGGTACTGACCGAGCTCGCGGCGGAGGAGGTCGGTCGGGGCGACTTCTCCATGGCGACCGCCGTGTTCTTCCTGCTCGAGGCCGGTTGGGGTGCATCCTGAGCCGGCACGGAACCGAGGAGGCCAAGCGCGAGCTGCTCCCCCCGGTCTGCCGGGGAGAGGCGTTCCTCGGGATCGCGACGACCGAGCCGACCGGGGGCAGCGATCTCGCGAACCTGCGGACCACGTCCCGTCGGGACGGCGAGGCGTTCATCCTCCACGGTGAGAAGGCGTTCGTCTCGGGGGTCGAGGAGGCGAAGCGGCTCGGGGGCGGCCACCTCACCCTATCGAAGTCCGCGACGGGTGGCTTCAACTTCCTCTACGTCCCGACGCGCTTGAGCGGGGTCGCGACCCAGAAGTTCGAGAACCTGGGCCGGATGGGCATCTCCACCGGAGGGCTAACCTACCCGGACGTGCGCGTCCCCGCCCGGTACCTCATCGGGGAGGAGGGGAAGGGGTTCGAGTGCGCCATGGAGGGGTTCACCGTGGCCCGCACGTTCGTGGCCGCGGCGTGCATCGGCGCCGCGGAGCGTGCGCTCGAGACCGGGATGGCGTACATCCGGGAACGCCACGCGTTCGGCCAGCCCCTCGGGAAGTTCGAGGGGATCCAGTTCGAGCTCGTCGACCTGTGGACCCAGGTGGAGGCCGTCAAGTGGCAGTGCCGGCGCGCCGCGTGGCTCCTCGACACCTATACGTTGAAGGGGGACTCCTCGCATCGGTCCGAGGTCGACCGCGCGGTCGCGAGCGTAAAGCTCACCGCTCCGCCGATCGCCTTCGAGTGCGTGAAGCGGGTGATGATGTGGTTCGGGGCGGCGGGCTACACGAAGGACGTCGGCCTCGAGCTCGGGTTCCGCGGGATCATGTCGTACCTCGTCGGCGCGGAGGGGGGGCTCAACATCATGCGGATCATCCTCGGCCGGGAGCTCCTCGGGAAAGAGTTCCTCCCCTACAAGTGAGGGGCGAATGACCGGCCGGGCCCGACGCCCTCCCCGGGTCGTGCGGGAGCGGGAGTTCCACGATCGGCTCGCGCGTACTCTGCCCGCCGGTCACTCCGGACTGCTTCCCCTCGGCGATGACGCGACGGCGCTCCGACCGCCCCCCGGCCGCGTGGCGGTCATCTCTACCGACACGCTGGTGGAAGGGACCCACTTCCTTCCGTCCTCGCCTCCCGAACGCATCGGGGCGGCGGCCACGGGCGTCAGTCTCTCCGACGTCGCCGCGAAGGGCGCGACCCCCGACGCGATCCTCCTCGCCCTGGTGCTCCCCGTGGGGACCCCCGCAGCGTGGGCGGAGGCCGTCGTCCGGGGCGCGGAGCGGTTCGGAGCTCGATTCGGCGCCCACGTCGTCGGCGGCGACACCAAACCGGGCCCGGTCCGCGCGGTCGTCAGCACGGTGCTGGGGTGGGGACGCGCCGCCCACCTCGCCCCGCGCACGGGCGCCCGTCCGGGCGACGTGCTGGCCACGACCGGCGACGTCGGGCGAGGGGGACTTGCCGCCGCTCGTCTGGCGGCCGGCGGTGCGCGGGGTCGGCGCGCCGTCGTCGACCTGCTCGACATCCGGCCCCGCGTCCGGGAAGGGATTGCGCTCGCCCCGTTCGCCCACGCCCTCATCGACACATCGGACGGGCTCGCGGAGGCGGCCCGTCTCCTCTCGGGGGCGAGCCGCGCGCGACTCATCGTGGTCGAGGACCGTCTTCCGATCGCCCGGGGCGTCGGGACCGTCGCACCGACCCTCGCCCGACGACGCGAGGTGATCTTCTACGGTGGGGACTACGAACTGCTGGCGGCGATCCCTCGGGCCGGATGGGCGCGGGCGAGGGCGGCCGTGCGAAAGTCCGGAGGACGGCTCACCGAGGTCGGTCGTGTGGAGCGCGGAGCCGGGGCCTGGCTCGAGACGGGAGACCACCAGGTTCCGATGCCCGAGGCGGGCTGGCGCACCTTCGGCGCGGACGATCCGTCGGCCGCGTAAGGTCCCCTCGCGGTTCGTCCGTTGTCGATACCCGTGTCTCACCGTGGCAGGGTTCTCGCTACCCTCAAGTACCAGTTCCCGGGTCTCCGCGGTACCCGCAAGGGGACGAGAACATGGCGAACACCTCCACCATCAATCCGTTCGAGACAGCGAAGCAACAGGTCGACATCGTCGCGGACCTGATCGGGATCGATTCGGGCGTCCGCGAGGTGCTGAAACACCCGAAGCGGGAGCTGACGGTCAACTTCCCCGTCCGGATGGACGACGGCTCGCTCCGCGTCTACACCGGGTACCGTGTCCAGTACAACATGGCGCGGGGCCCGTGCAAGGGCGGTATCCGCTACCACCCTCAGGTGACGCTGGACGAGGTCCGCGCGCTCGCGGCCTGGATGACGTGGAAGTGCGCGGTCGTCAACATCCCCTATGGGGGAGCGAAGGGCGGCGTGGTCTGCGACCCGAAGCACATGTCCCGGAACGAGCTCGAAGGGCTCACCCGCCGGTACGCGAGCGAGATCGCCATGATCATTGGACCCGAGATCGACATTCCCGCGCCCGACGTCTACACCGACAGCCAGACGATGGCGTGGATCATGGACACCTACTCGATGCTGAAGGGGTACTCCGTCCCGGGCGTCGTGACGGGGAAGCCGATCAGCCTGGGCGGCAGCGAGGGCCGCGGCGAAGCGACCGGCCGCGGGTGTGCCTACGTCATCCGTGAGGCGGCGAAGGACCTCGGCCTCAAGGTGAAGGGCGCGACCGTCGCGATCCAGGGATTCGGCAACGCGGGGAGCGTCGCCGGCAACATCCTCTACGACGAGCAGGGCGCGAAGATCGTCGCCGTCTCGGATTCGAAGGGTGGCATCTGGAAGGCCGACGGGTTCAACCCCCACGCGGTCGAGGAGCACAAGCAGAAGACCGGCTCGGTCGTGGGGTTCCCCGGCGCGAAGTCGATCTCGAACGAGGAGGTCCTCGAGGCGAAGGCCGACATCCTGGTCCCGGCCGCGCTCGAGAACCAGATCACCAAGAAGAACGCGGACAAGATCCAGGCGAAGATCGTCGCCGAGGCTGCGAACGGCCCGACCCTCCCCGAGGCCGACACGATCCTGTACCAGAAGAAGATCGCGGTCCTCCCCGACGTGCTCGCGAACGCGGGCGGCGTCACGGTGAGCTACTTCGAGTGGGCGCAGGACATCCAGGGGTACTACTGGGCCCTCGACGAGGTCAATTCCCGCCTCGAACGGGTCATGGTACGGTCGTACAACGACGTCCACAAGGTCGCGACCGAGCGCAAGGTCCACAACCGGACCGCGGCGTACGTCCTCGCGATCCAGCGGGTCGTTGACGCGATCAAGATCCGCGGGATCTACCCGTAGGTCCTCTTCCGTCGTCCCGCGCGATGGCCGACCTTCCCCGGTGCCGGCATCGCGACGTGGGCCGACGTCGACGGATGGGCCGATACGCTCGCCGCACGGGTCCGTGAGCGGTCGGCGGTCCCGGTCACGATCGTCGGGCTCACGCGCGGCGGATGGGTCCCCGCGCGGCTCCTCGCGGACCGGCTCGGCGTGAAACGGTTGGTCTCGCTCCGCGCGCAGCACTGGGGTGTGACCGCCACGCCGACCGGAGCGGCCGAGGTCACCGAGGGGCTGAGCGGGCCGGTCGCGGGCCAGAGAGTCCTCGTCGTCGACGACATCACCGACACGGGGGAGAGCATGGCCCTCGCGGTCGCCCACGTGCGCGCCGAGGGACCGAGCCGAGTGGAGAGCGCGGTGTTCCTGCACATCACCCGCGCGACGTTCGAGCCGACGTACTATGCCGAGGAGATCCCGCGCGACGCTTGGGTCTGGGTCGTGTTTCCGTGGAACTACTGGGAGGACCTGATCGCCCTCGCGCTCCGCGCGGTCGAGCTCGGCCCGGGGATCGAACGGGTACAGGCGACGTTGAAGGAACGGTGCGGTCTTGACGTCCCCCGGTCGGACCTCGAGCGGGTCGGCCGGTACGTCTCGTTCGGGTAGGACCCGCCGCGGCTCAGCCCGGGGTTGCCGGCTCGAGGACCGAGCGGGCGGCGGCCTTGAAGTACTGCTGGAGCACGCCCGCGCCGATCACGAGCCCGAAGCCGCCTACGAGGAGGCCGATGAGAAGGGGCAGCTGGCTCGACCCGGTCACTCCTTGCAGGTACCGCACCAGGAAGAGGATCCCGAAGCTCACGAGCCCGATCCCGACGATCGAGGTCGTGGCGACCGCGAACGAGCGCGGGAATCGTCCCCGGGAGAGCGTGCGGCGGATCGCGCGACCGCACTCCCAGACGACCGCTCCGATGAGCCACCAGAGGAGGGCCGCTTGGAGGAAGTAGAGGAACCGGTCGATCGGGGGGCCGTTGCTCCCGGTGTAGTTGTTGTAACCGGAGAGGAAACCGACTCCGACCAGCGCGATCGCGAACAGTCCGAAGCCGAACGCGACCGAGCCCTGACGGATGTCGGTCGAGGCACTGCGCACGGAGTCGATGATCGACTCGTCGATGTCGAACGTCCAGAAGATGAGGTAGACCCCGAGCACAATCGCGAGGCCAATGACCCCCCACTGGAGGACCCCCTCTGCCTGGGCCACGCCGAGGATCAGCAGGACGAGGGCCAGCGGGAGGACCGTCTTCGCTCGTAGTTTCGGGTCCTTCAGCGCGCGGACGATCGTGTAGTAGGTCGACTCGATGCTCGCGTTCTGCCGGACGTAGACCCGGCGGTACGCCGTCGACCTTGACGCGGGAGGCGAGGATCGGGAAGAGATACTCGTCCTCCGCTCCGTCGCTGACCAGGTACGCCGACTTCGCTCCCACGCGGCCAAGGACGTCGTCGAACTGATCCGCGACCCGGCGGTCGCTCATCACGCCGACCTTCCCGGAACCGGTGAGGACGCAGACCTCGCACTCCTCGCCCGCCCCCCGCAGCTCGTCCAGGAGGTTGACCGCGGCGAACAGTGCGTTCGTGTCGGAATCCTCCGGGTCAACGGTGCCGAGACGGACGGCCGCGTCCAGCACGCTGGCACGACCGACGACCGGCTGGCCACGGAGGCCTTCCGGCCGAGGTCGTCGTCGCGGTCGATGCAGACGACGAGGCGCATGGCCCGCGATGTATGTCCCGCCGAGACCATAATGGCTAGGGTGCTCTGGCGGCCTTCGGGGTGGGCCGCCGCCAAGCGCGGGGTCCTCGCCGCACAGGCTATTACGTACCGGTCTCCCCTTCGGGCGGACCGATGGCCGAGCTCCCCGACAAGCGCGCGGCGTTCATGGACTGGTACCTCGCCGTCGTGGACGGAGCGAACCTCACCGACAAACGCTACCCCGTGAAGGGGATGAATGTCTGGACGGCGTACGGTTTCCGGGCGCGTCGGAACCTCGACGCCGTCCTGACCCGGGAGATCGAGGCGACCGGGTCCGAGGCGGTCGAGTTCCCGACCCTGATCCCCGCGACCGAGTTCGCGAAGGAGAAGGAGCACATCAAGGGGTTCGACGCCCAGGTTTACTGGGTCACGAAGGGGGGCCTCTCGGAGCTCGACGTCCCCCTCGTGCTCCGCCCGACGAGCGAGACCGCGATGTACCCGATCTTCGCCCTCTGGGTCCGGTCCCACCGCGACCTGCCCCTCAACGTCTACCAGGTCGTGAACACGTTCCGCTACGAGACGAAGACGACCCGGCCGTTCCTCCGGGTCCGGGAGATCCACTTCTTCGAGGAGCACACCTGCCAGGCGAACGAAGCGCACGCGACCGCGCGGGTCGAGTCCAACCTCGCTGCTTTCCGGAAGATGGCGGACGCGTTCGCCCTCCCGTACCTCCCGATCCGGCGACCCGAGTGGGACAAGTTTCCCGGCGCGTTCTACAGCATCGCCCTCGACATTCCGGTCGGTGAGGCGCGGACCCTCCAGATCGGCAGCATCCATCATTACCGGGAGAACTTCTCCCGGCCGTACGGTATCCGGTACGAGGCGGCCGACGGGAGCCAACCGTACGTCCACCAGACGACGTTCGGTCTTTCGGAGCGTCTCCTCGGCGCGATCCTCGCCGTGCACGGGGACCAGAAGGGAGCGGTGTTCCCGAGCGCGATCGCCCCGTACCAGGTCGTCGTGATCCCGATCCCCGGGACCGGGGCGGGGGAAGGTCCCCTCCGGACCGCGACGGAGATCGTCGACCGGCTTCGGCTCCACGGGGTCCGCGTCCGCCTGGATGGAGGCGACGAGCGCCCGGGAGCGAAGGACCTACCCGGTGGGAGCTCGCCGGGGCCCCGCTTCGTCTCGAGGTCGGTCGGCGCGAGGCGGAGTCGCGGAGCGCGACCGCGGTCGACCGGCTCGGCCGGAAGAGCCACGTTACCCTCGACCGTCTCGAGCACGAGGTCGCAGAGCACCTGGCCGAGTTCGACCGGGCCCTCTTCGAGCGCGCCCGGGCGGCGTTCATCTCGTCGTTCTCCGTCGCGGCGTCGATCGAGGAGCTCGCCGGTTCGACGACCGTCCGGGTGGTCTCCTGGTGCGGTTCGGAGGAGTGCGGCCATCGGATCGAGACCGCAATCGATGGCGCCCTGCTCGGAACGCCCGAGGGGGCCCTGCCGATCTCCGTGGGGGAACCCGGCCCGTGCGTGGCGTGCGGCGCGCGAGCGAACGTTCGCTGGGCGCTCGCGGGCCGACCGCTGTAGTTGCGGGGTCGCGCCCTTACGAGGGAGGCGACGCCGGGAGGGGTGGGTTGGGCAGCACGAGCCACATCCCCGCGAGGCCGAACAATAAGAGGGTGATGACGACGGCGTACACGCCGTTGTCGATCCAGACCCCGAACGAGACGCCCCACCACACGTAGAACGCGACCGCGAGCACCACGAGCGAGGCGAACCCCCAGAAGGAGAGGCGGCGGGTCAGCGACATCTGACGGAACCGCACGGGCTCGGGGAGCGCGGGGACGTTCTCCTCGGCCATGGACGGTCGTCGAGCCGGAACTCGTTACATAACACTTGCGGGGATTGGCCGCTCTCCCGCGCCGGGAGACGGTCCGGCGCACGAGCCACAGTATTAACCGATATCCCGGACTAGAACCGTTCCGATGCCCGATGCGCCCTCCGGGGATACCGACCCCCTCGTCGAGGGTTCCCGGTTCGAGCAGCTCACCCCCGAACAGCATCGGATCCTCGCCTACGCGAGTTCGATCGGTTCGGAGTTTGAATTCCCGCTCCTGGTCGCCGCGATGGGGGTCGAGGAGGAGCGGCTCGCCGAACAGCTCGAACGACTCGTGCACCTGGGGATCCTCCGCGAGCGCGTGGGCGGGGACCGGTTCACGTTCATCGAGGAGGAGTTTCGGGCCCGGATCTACCGCTCGCTCACGGAGAGCCGACTGCGCGTTCTCCACCGGAAGATCGCGGAAGCGATGGAGCGGATGCATCCGACCCCCTCGGCGGCGGTCGTCGCCGAGCTCGGCCGGAACTACTTCCTCGGGAAGGTCCCCGAAAAGTCGCGCCTCTACAACCGGCTCGCGTCCGAGAACGCGCGGAGCGCCGACGACCCGGAGTCGGCGACGCACTACCTCGAACGGGTCCGGGTCGACCTCGAGTCGTCCACGGGAGACCACCGCCACGACGTCGCCGAGGTCGACGAGGCGCTCGGGGAGCTCTACTACTCGACCGGGAACTTCGCGGCGGCCGACCGGTACTTCACCGAGGCGCTCGAACGCCTTGGCAGCGACGAGCCGCGGATCCGAGCGCGCCTCCTCCTCGCCCGGGCCGAGGTCGCCCGCGAGAACCTCAACATCGAGACCGCGACCCAGCAGGCGCTCGAGGCGCAGCAGCTGTTCGAGGCGGCCGACGACCGGCTCGGCCGGGCCCAGACCTATCGGCTCCTGGGGCGGGTCGCGTTCCATCGGGGCGCCTATCGCGAGGCGCTGGACGAGAGCATGCGTTCCCTGGACGCGCTCGGGGACCTCCGGGACCCCCGACTGATCGGAGAGCTATCGATCGATATCGGCAACTCCTTCGCCCTGCTCGGACCCGAGGTGAGCGCGGAGGCCGTGACGTGGTACGAACGAGCGATCGACCGGCTCACACAGGCGGGCGACTGGGTGGAACTGTCCCGGGCCTACCACAACCTCGGGGTCTCGGTCGGGGAGCACCGTCCGGAGGACGGGCTAGAGCAGCTCGACCGCGCACGGGAGATGGGCGACCGCGCCCACGACCCGCGCTCGGTCGGGCGAGCGCTCCTCTCGGGGGTCGAGCTCCGGCTCTCGCTCGGCCAGCTCGAGGAAGCGACCCGCGACAACGAGCAGGCCGGCCGCCTGCTCGAGCGGCTCTCCGACGACCTCGGGCTCGAACAGGTCGAGATGAACCGTGGTCTCATCGCGGAGAAGCAGGGCCAGTGGGACGACGCGGAACGCGCGTTCGAGAAGGCGATCACCATGACCCGCCGGTTCCGTCTCCGGGCGGACGAGGCGGAGGTCTACTTCTACCTCGCCCGGCTCCGATTCAAGACCCGTAACTTGGAGGGCGCGCGCCACGCGCTCCACGCGGCGACGAACCTCGGGGTGACCGAACTGAAGCCGACCCTCGCCCCGATGGTCGCGGACCTCCGCCGGCAGCTCGACGAGGCGGGGGACCGACGACCGCCCGCCGACCCGACGGCGGGCCCGGCCTCCTGAAAGGGCGCGCGTTGGATTATCTACCCGAGGAATCGTCCGACGCGCCCATGCTCGAGACCGAGACGTCGAAGGCGTCCGCGGTCCCGCCGATCTTCGGTCGCGCCGAGGCCGTGACCGAGGTCGACCGGACCCTCGAGCGGACGCGCACCGGGTCGGGGGAAGGACTCCTGCTCTCGGGCGAGGACGGCTCGGGAAAGAGCCTGTTCTTCCGGACGACGATCCAGCGGGCGCGCCACCGCGGCTTCCGGGTGCTTGACGGCCGGGCGCTGCCCGAGGAGATCCCCCAACCGTTCTCCCTGGTCCGGGACCTCGTCCGGTCGGGGGACTGGCGCCCTCGCCCCGACCGGGCCGAGCCGGAGCCGGAGGGGCCGTCCCGCTCTTCCTCGCTCCGTTCCTCGGCGACGAGGGGTCGGGTGGGGCCCGACACGCCGACCAGAGCGAGCCCCCGCCCGATTCCGAGGGTCTCGCCTCCATGCTCGCCCCGCTCGGCAGCCCGGGGGAGCTGATGGAGACGAGCCGGGAGGAACTGTTCGCGAACCTGGCTCAGTACCTCACTGACCTCGCGCGGGAGAAGCCCCTCTTGCTCGCGATCGACGACCTGCACTTCGCCGACGCCCGGTCGATCGAGTTCCTCGGACGGCTGGCACCGGAGCTGGGTCACCACCCGGTCGCGATCATCGCTACGGTGGCGACCGGGAGCCGAGTCCCCGGCGGATCCGGGAGGCGATCGAGTCGTTCGCCCGTTCAAGCACCGTGCGAACGGTTCCGCTGCGCCCGCTCTCCGCCGCCGAGGTCGCGGAGTTCGCGCAGTGGGTACGACGGGGCCTCCCGCCCGACCCCGCGGACGTGCTCCGGTGGCACGCCCAGACCGAGGGCAACCCGCTCTTCGTCGAGCAGCTCGTACGCTCCACGACCGGCGTCGGGGTCCGCCCGGCGCCGGTCGCGCTGGGCGGCACCGTCGACCTGAACGAAATCCTTCTCGGCCACGTGCGCCAGCTGGGGGAGGCCGAGCACCGAACCCTCACATACGCGGCGTTGCTGGGCAAGGAGTTCGCGTTCTCGAACCTCGTCGCGATCTCGGAGATGGACGAGGAACGGGTGACCGAGAGCCTCGACCGGCTGGTCGCGGGAGGCCTCCTCCGCGAGAAGGGGAACGAGGTCTGCGAATTCGTCACCGAAGGGGTCCGCGCGGGGGTGTACGCCGAGCTGACCGAGACCCGGCGACGTATCCTCCACCGCCGTGTCGGACGGTCGCTCGAGGAGCGGGGGCTCGCGAGCGAGTTCGAGCTCGCGCGTCAGTTCTACCTGGGCCGGGACGATGCGAAGGCCGCCGAGTACAACCTCCGAGCTGCCGTGATCGCGATGCGCTCGTTCGCGTTCGAGACCGCCGTCCCGCATCTCGAGCGGGCGCTCGAGGCCGAGCGGCGACGCCCGGACCGCAGCCCTGCGCGGGAGATCCACGTCATGATCGACCTGGGCCGAGCGTTCGACGAGCTCGGCGACCTGCGGCATTCGGAGGTCGCACTCTCCGACGCCGTCCTGCTCGCCCGCACCCGTCCCGAGCTCGACCCCGAGCTCGGTCGGGCGCTCTTAGCGCTCGCCCAGACCCGGGCAGGACCAGAGCGAGTACCCGTCGGCCGAGGCCCTGGCCCAGGAGGCGTACGGGCGACTCGAACGCGTCGGCACTCCCCGGGAGGTCATGACCGCCCACCGGGTGCTCGGCGTCGTCTGCTGGCGGCTCGGCCGCCTTCCCGACGCCGAGCGGCATCTCCGTCTCGCGCTCGAGATTGCCGAGCACGAGGGGACCCCCGTCGAGCATGGCCATGCGCTCGTGGACGTCGCGAACACGATGCTGCTCCGCGACCAGGCGCAGTTCCGCCAAGCCCTCGAGCTCTACGAGAAGGCGGCGGAGCTGTTTGGTTCCGGACAGGACCTGTCCGCGCGCGCTCGCGTGCTGATGAACCGCGCGGTGCTGCTCAACTCGTCGGCCGGCCCGACGACGCCATCCGGGGCATCGAGCAGGCGATCGAGGCGGCCGAGCGGTCCCGGTCCCCTATCTGGATGGGGTACTGTTACCTCAACCTCGCGCAGATGCAGGCGGAGCTCGGACACGCCGAACCGGCGCGGCCCGCGCTCGAACGGGCCGCCACCCTGCTCCTCCCCCTCGGCGACCGGCTCGCCCCGGAACAGATCGCGCTCGCGCGCGGGCTCCTCGCGGAGGCCGAGAAGGACTACGACGGAGCGGAAACGCACTTTGCCGATGCGCTGCATCAGGCCCACGAACTGAACTCCGAGCCCGAGGTCTGCGAGCTCCTCTTCCGCCTCGCCCACGTGGCGTACTCGCGCGGCGACCTCCCCTCGGCCCGCGCGAAGCTCGCGGCCGCGCGGGAGGCCGGCCTGGACGCCAGCCGGAGCGACCTCGCCGCACGGGTCGCCGCGCTCGATGCAGCCCTGGCGCCCCCCGAGTAACCCTTACCGTTAAGGCGACCGCATCGGTCGCGACGGCGATGACAGGGGTCCCCGGCTCCGAGCCACCCGTCCGGGACGGTTCCCCGTTCCCGGACCGCCGCGACCCCGAGTTCGAGCGGGACGTGCGCCGGATGTTCACGCATATCGCCGAGCGCTATGAGTGGTTCGACCACGTCGCGTCGATGGGGAACGACCTCCTCTGGCGGCCCCGGGCGCTCTGGGACCTCGACCGGTTTCGCGCCCCGGGGACGGTCCAGCGGATCCTCGACCTGGGTTGCGGCACTGGGGAACTGACCCGGCTCGCGGCGCACCGCTTCCCCACGGCCCGGGTGGTCGGGGTCGACTTCACGGGCGCGATGCTCGCCGTCGCGCGGCGTCGCACGCACTCCTCCGGCGAGGCCGGTCGGATTCGTACGGCCGGGCGACCGCGATGCGCCTTCCGTTCTCCGACGGTGCGTTCGACCTGGCGACCAACGCGTTCCTCGCGCGGAACCTGGTCGACCTGGACGCGGCCCTCGTCGAGATGCGACGGGTCCTGCGGCCGGGCGGCGTTCTGCTCGTCCTCGAGATCACCGAACCCGTTTCTTCCGCGTTCGGGTCCCTCTTCCACGCCTACTTCGACCACGTGGTCCCCTGGCTCGGCACCGCGGTCGATAGCGCGGGGCCGTACCGGTACCTTCCCGAATCGTTGCGGCGCCTCCCGCCGCGACCGGCGTTCCTGGAGGCGCTGCGTCGCGCGGGTTTCGGGCGCACCGAGGCGTGCACGCAGTCGATGGGGATCGTGACGACCTTCCTCGCGGAGGTGCCTCCCACCTCGGCCGACCGATCCGCCGTCGTCGGGCCAAAGCCGTTTAAGTGACCGGCGCTCGCTGGGTCCCGGGGGGGAGGCGGACGCCGTTCGACGCATTCCGGTACGCCCACGCGCACCGGAACGAGGTGGCGTGGATGAGCCAGAACACGAACCATCTCGTTCCGCCCGAGGTCGTTCGCGGCGCGCTGGACGAAGCGATACGGGAACGTCGCTACGAGGGGTACCCGTACGGCCCGGGCGAGCCCGAGCTGCTCGACCTCGTCGTGCGAGACCTGGGGCTGAAGGGTCTGACCCCGTTCCTCACGGCCGGTGGCACAGAGTCGCTCTACATGATCGCCCGGGCCCTGCTCGCTCCGGGGGACGAGGTCGTCGCCTCCGACCCGAGCTACCTCATCATCCACAAGTTCATCGAACTGTCCGGAGCGCGGACCCGCAACCTCGACATCTACGCTCCCCCGTATCGGTTGAGCGCGGAGCGGGTACAGGAGGCGGTCGGGTCGGCGACCCGGATGATCCTGCTCATCGACCCGCTCAACCCGCTCGGCTCGGGGTACCCCCGGGAGGAGGTCCGCGCGATCTCCGAGATCGCCCACGACCGTCATCTTCTCCTGCTCAACGACGTCACCTACCGCGACTTCGCGGACGCCCCGACGCTCGCGGCCGAGTTCGCCCCCGACTCGACCATCACCGTCTGGTCAGTGTCGAAGAACTGCGGTCTCGCCGGCCTTCGGATCGGCGGCTTCCTGGCGACCGCGGAGCTCGTCCGCAAGGTCGGTCGGTTCAACACGAACGACCTCGGGGTCAATATCCTCGCCCAGGTCGCGGCCCTCGCGGCGATGCGATCCAAGCCGACCTGGATCGGGGAGGTCCGACGCCAGACCCGGGAGAACGGCGCGCGGATCCGGGCCGCGGTGGAGGGCGTCGCCGGGACCCATCTCCCGGTCTACCCGTCCCAGGCGAACATGATGGTGATCGACATCGCCCAGTTGGGGCTCTCGCCCGACGCGGTGCAGCAGGAGCTGCTCGAGAAGTACGGGGTGTTCGTCCGCGCCGGCAACTATCTCTCCCCGTCGCACGGGCAGCGGTTCGTCCGCGTCTCGTTCTCGAACCCGCCCGCTGACATCGACCGGTTTGTGCGGGCCTTCCCCGAGGCGGTCCGAACGCTCGCGACCCGGGCGCCCGCTCCCTCCGCTTAGGCTCCGGGCTTCAAGCGCACGTCCACGACCACGTGCGTGCGCCCGGGCCCGTACGGTTTTACCTCGCGCGCGTGCGGGGTCTCGAGGACGGCCGCCCCCGCGGCGGCGACCGCGGCTTCGACCCGGTGTCGCGCGTCGTTCCGTGCCTCCCGCGCGTCCGCGACCGTATGGACATGGAGCCAGCCGCCTTGTGAGCGCACGAGGTCGACCGCGCGGGCGACCCATGGCACCGCGTCCGGGAGATACCCGAGGAACACGCGGTCGGCGCGGTGCGGGTCGAGCGGGACGGTACGGTTCTCGCCCCAGAGGCAGTCGACCCGGTCGACGACCCCGTTCCACGCGACGTTCTCGAGGAGGTAGCGGTACGCCACCGGATTCTTCTCGACCGCCACCACGCGGGCCGCGTTCCCCGACACCGCCGCGGGGATCGCGAAGTAGCCGATCCCGGCGAACAGGTCGACGACCGTTTCCCCGGGGCGCGTGAGCGCGCCGGCGCGTCGGCGTTCGGTACGGTTCCCGGCCGCGAACATGACCCGCGCTGCGTCGAAGCGCCAGCGGACCCCGTGCTCCATGACCTCGGTCTCGGTGTCGGCCCCCGCGATCCGCTCGACGCGCGGACGACGCAATTCCCCCTCGACCGGACCGACCCGCGTCAGCACCGTCGCGACCCCCAGCTCCTCTTGCCAGGCGCGCCCGAGGAGCCGAAAGTACGGGCGGTAGCGCTCGGGCAACCGCACGAGGAGGACTCGTCCCATACGTTGGTACCCCGACGGCATCGCGTCCGCCGTCGGTCCACCGGCGACCGCACGCAGGCGGTCGCGGACGCGGTCCGCGGGCGACCGACGGGGACCTCGTAGAGGGCGTCCGTCGGCCATCGGCGCCGGGTCCGTCAGGGCGACGCGCGACCCGACCCGGCCTCGAGGATGACCTCGAGGAACTGCTTCAGGTGCGCGGTGAGGATCGGGTTGTCGGTGAAACCGCACGCCTCGAGGCCGGGGGCCGCGAGGAGCGCGTGCGCACCGTCCGCGAGCACCTCGGTCGCGAGGAGGTTCTCCCGGGCCACGTACTCGACGCCCTCGGGGACGCGTTGGAGCGGGGAGGTGACGAACGTCACGCGGACCCCGCGCTTCACCGCGTGCTGGATCTTCTTCGTGAGCTCGTCGCGCACCTCGGAGACCTGGGGCGTGGTCAGGATGAACGTCTGGGTCGATTGGTCGAGCAGTTCGCCGATCTTCGCGACGACCCGGTCGTGGCCCGACAGGAGGTAGACGAGCTGGGGTTCCCCGTGCTCGGCGACGACGCGGTGGAGGTGCGCGAGCTTCTCGAAGACCTCCTGGATCGCCTCCTTCAGTTGGTCCGCGACCTCGAGCGGGGCGGTCGGGCGAAAGAGGATCGGCTTGCCGCCGGTCGGTTGGGCGTACCCCTTCTCGGCGAGCGACTCGAGCACCTTGTACACGCTCGTGCGGGGGATCCCGGCGGCCGTCGCGAGGGTCGCCGCGTCTCCCACCCCGCGCGCGACCAGGGCGATGTACGCCCGGGCCTCGTACTGGGTGAGGCCGACCTTTCCGAGGACGGCGGCGGCCCGCCGGAACTCCTCCGACGTCTGGTTGCCGATCGCGACGGTCGCGTCCTCGATCGTCGACATGCGCGTCGGGGGAGAGGACGGGAGGCGACCGTCTTAACAGTGCCCCCGTGGCTGGTCCGAGGAGGGGCGGCGACAAAACCATTTACACCGCGAGGGCTCACCGAGCCGCCCACGTTTACGGCCCGGCGGCGTTGTCGTGATCGATCCCGTGCAACTCGCGAACGACATCGCGGGCAACGTCGCGGTCCTCGCCTTTCCCGCAGCCCTCTGGGCCTTACTCTACCTCCTCGCATGGGAGCACGGGCCGTTCGCTGCCAGTATCGGCTTCGGCCGCCGAACGTTCTGGCTGCTCGTGCCGGGAGCGCTCCTCGCCACCCTGGTGCTTCTGCCGGTCGCACCCGTCGCCCGCGATTGGGTCGCCGTGAGCTTCGCCGGCGCCCTCTTCCCGCTCCTCATCGCGACCCTCGCGTTCGAACGGTTCGCGTCGCCCGGCGCGCGGAGCGTCGTGCTCTACCTCGCTCTCCTCGGCGCGGAGACCGCGGCGCTGCTCGCGCTGGTCGTGTTCGTCGCCGCTCCCTCCGACCAGCTGGTGGCCATGGTCTCGGTCGCGGTGGGGGTGCCGGTCGCGGTGGGAGCCGTCGCGATCGGCGGCCATCGACCATTGCTGGGGCGGGTCGTCTTCGTCCTCGGGCTGACGTCGGGCGTCCTCCTCTTCACGTTCCTCACTTCGGTCGCGGTCCCGGGGGTCGGGATCGAGGAGTCGTTCCCGGTGTACCTCCTTCCCCCCATCGGAGCGGGGGTGATCGCGGCCCTCACCGCCGAGTGGGTGTTTCCCGGTGCGGAGGGGTTCGCCCTACCGGTCGCGTACGCGTCCAGCACGTTTGGGGTCCTCGTCGGCGCCGACGTGCTGCGCCAGCCTCCGCTCTACGCCGCGGGGTCGCCGGCCGGCCTGTACGCGATCGGGGGTGCGGGGGTGTTCGACCTCGTCTATCTCTCGGGGCTCCTCGCGCTCGGCGCGGCGTACCTCACCCACCGCGCGCTCAGCCGCGGCTTCTCGCCCGTCGGCTCCTCCCTCCCTGCCACGGCTCCGACACCGGTCGGGCGCCTCGGTCGTGCGTTCCACGCGGGGGTCGAGGGGCGGATCGATGAAGCCCTGAAGGACTCCGCGACCGCCAGCCGCGAGTCCGCGTCCCAGGCGCGTCGGCTGCTCGCGCGCCCGGTCGCGCCCGAGGACCGACCGTGGCAGGACCTCCCCGTTCCGGGTTGGGTGGTCAGCGACCAGGCGAACCTGGATGCGGTCGCTCGGACCGGGTCGACCGACGGTCGCGAGGGATTCCGCGGATTCCTGACCGCCCGATGGATGGTCCTCCTCGGCCGCGAACTCGGACTGTCCCGATTCAGCACGGTGGGTTCGCGCGTGGCGGCCTTCTTGATCGACCTCGTCATCGTGACCGCCCCGGCCGCGGCGCTGTGGGTCTACCTCATCGAGGTAATCCCGGGGTCGCTCAACGACCTCGCCGCGAGTGTCGGGTTCAACACCGCGATCTACGGGTACGCCGCGCTCGCGTTCCTCTATTTTGCCCTCGCGGAGACTCTGGGGGGACGGACCCTCGGGAAGGCCGCGCTCAGGATCGCGGTCCGGGACCGGCAGATGGGTCGACCGAGCCTCTCCCCGTCCCTCCTCCGGAACGCCTTCAAGTTGCCCACGCTCACCGTGCTCGGGGTCGGGCTCGCGGTCGCGCTCCTCTTCCTGCTCAAATCGGGGACGAGTGGATCCCTTGCAGTAGCCGGTGGGGTCCCGGTCGCGTTCGGTTTCCTCGACTTCCTCGGTGTCCTCGCCTTCGTCGCCGGCGGGGTAGGACTGCTCGGGGCGGTCGGCGTCCTCGAGATCGTCCTCACCGCCGAGCGGCAGCGGTTCGGCGACTTGGTTGCGGGGACGTGGGTCGTGCGGACTACCCGGCCCCCGGAGGCGACCCCGGCCCCGCCGCCGGCGGGACCGGGAGGGGCGCGGTCCGGATGAGGGGGATCGCGATCGACGAGACGTTCGCGTCGCGCCCGTCCCGGTTCACGAGCCGTTCCGTACCGATCACGATCGGCCCCAGGTCGACCTGACCCTCCAGGAACCGGCGGCGGACGACCTCGACCACGTCGACTGCCTTCGCGATCGCGTTCCCGCGGGCCTTGACGACGACCGGGCCGGCCCCCGAGTTGAGCTGGGTCACCACCTGAAAGACGTAGGTCATCGTCGGCTTGAGGCCGATGAACACCGTCGCTCCGACGGTGTCGGGGGACCGTCGTTTCTCCTCCACCATGGGCCGGCTCCCACCGCGCCTCCGTACAAGGCTTTTTGCGCGCCCGCGTCCCTCGGCCGTTCCGGTGAACGAGCGCGTTCGCAAAGGTTATCGCTCGGGCTCCGTACGCGCGACCGGTCGTGCAGGGGTGGCCCAGCTTGGTCAAAGGCGCCAGGTTGAGGTCCTGGTCTCGTAGGAGTTCGTGAGTTCAAATCTCACCCCCTGCATACCTATCGGGTACGTTGATGGCCGACCCTTCCTTCGTTTGTCCCCACTGCGGGGCGCCCCTCCCCGAGGATGTGCTTGTCTGCCCGACCTGCCACACTCCGCTGGACCTCCCCGCTCTCCTCCCCCAACGCGCGAGGGCAGAGGCGGCTTCGGACCCCGAGAGGGAGGAGCGCGACACCGCTCCCCCGCCCGCGCCATCCCCCGCGTCCCTCCCGACCGACCCGGAGGAGCCCGCCACCGGCGCCGATACTACCCTGTCCCGGGCGCGGCCGCCGACGAAGCCGCCGGCGCGACGCGGCGCGGCCCCGCCGGGGAATCCGTTCGCCGCCGAGCTCACGCGTCGGCTCGCGCGGGTCGCCCAGTGGGCCGAGGGCGCCGAACCGCTCGGGGTTCAGATCCCCCGGCTCCCTCCGTGGGCCGAAGAAGCCGCACGGACGTCGTGGAACCCCGAGCCGTGGGCGGAGGCGGTCCGCGGGATCGAGCGGATCGCCCAGAAGCGGATCGTCGCCGGCTTCGAGGACTGGCAGAAGCGAACGAAGGCCCGCCTGACGCGCCTCGAGGCGTACTCGGTCGACAGCCGGCTCGAGCGGGACCAGATCGAGGACACCCTCCACGCGGCGCGGACCGGCGACATCGCCCAGGCGCTGTCCACGTTCCAACAGGTCGACCGGGTCGTCTCGCTCAAGGAGCGGCATCTCGACCAGGCGAGGGAAGAGCTGGAACGGGTCGTGGCACTCCTGCGCGACATGCAGGCGCTCGGGGTCGACCCGCCGCAGGACCCGACGAGCATCGAGGACGACCTCGAGAGCGAGCTCCGGGCCGGGAAGCTCGCGCCGCTCAAGCAGCAGATCCGCGCGCTCCGACTCCAGGCCGTGAACCGCTTGAAGGCCGGCCTCCCGCGCTACATCGCGGACTACGGCGACTATCTCCTGGACGAACGCGCCCACGGGATCGCGACCGAGCTCGAGGCGACGGAGCTCGCGCGCGGGGCGCGCGAGTTCTTCCGCGGCCACCCCGAGGAGGGCCTCCGCCGGCTGCGCGCGCTCCAGCAGACCCACGGGCTGCCGCCGAGCCGCTCGACGTATTCGGGCGCGGGCCGGCGCTAGAGGATCCGCTCGAACAGCCGGACGTCCTCGTTCCACTCGTGCTTGTGGAGGACCCCGCACTCGGAGAACCCGAGGTGCTTGTAGAGCGCGAGGGCCGCGGGGAATCGGGACAGGGCATCCGCCCAGATTTGGGCGGCGTTCGCGTGGCGCGCCCACTCGACGCCGGCCGCGATGAGCGCGGTCCCGGTCCCCTTCCGCCGGTCGTCGGGGTCGACCGCGAGGTGGACCAAGTGACAGTTCCCATGCGCGACCTCGCAGCCGACGATGCCGACGAGGCGGCCGTCGCGCCGGGCGGCGAAGTAGGTGACGCCTTCCATCCAGCTCGTGAATTCGAGCGGGGTCGGCTGCCACGATTTCACGAGCTCGGGAGGGAGCCCGGGGTTCGGAGGGGATTCCCAGACGCGCCGGTAGAGCCCGCAGATCTCCGGAACGTCCTGGTGGGTGATCCGTCCGACCGTCACGGCCGCGTCCGGCAGTTTGGTGGAGGGCGTGGGCGCACGCTCTCCTCCCCGGTCCGACCCGTGCATCGCCGCCAAGCTACGATCTCCGGTCCGGAACCGTGGGCGGTCCACGCGCACTCGCGCACTTGAATCTTGCTGCGCTAAAACGTCGGGCGGACGCGTTACGGGGTGTGGCGCGAGGGAGTTCGGGGAAACGGCGTCGTTTCCCGGATGTGCTCTCGGCGGAGCATCCAGCGCAGGACCCGCTCGACCCCGATCCCGAATCCGGCGTGCGGGATGTTGCCGTGGCGCCGGAGGTCGAGGTACCATTCGGTACTCTTCGGGGCGGGCTCCGATCTCGAGGACCCGCTCTCGGAGGCGGTCGAGGTTCGTCTCGCGGCACGACGCGCCGACGATCTCGCCGTACCCTTCGGGGCCGAGGAGGTCGGCGGCCTCGACCGTGCGCGGGTCGGTCGGGGAACGCTCCATGTAGAACGCCTTGAGCTCCCGCGGGTAGCGGGTGACGAAGAGCGGCACCTGGGACTCGAGGGTGAGCGCGCGCTCCTCGGCGGTCCCCAGGTCGCTGCCGAACGCGACGGGAAACCCCTGCTTCGTGAGCCGCTCGATCGCCTCCGCGTAGGGGAGCCGGGGGAAGGGGGGTTGAAGCGCGAGGAGCTCCTCGGGCTTCCGGCCGAGCGCGCGGAGCTCGGTCGGCCGACGCTCGGCGACCGCGTGGCAGAACGACGTGAACATCCGCTCGACGAAGTCGATCAGTCCGTCCAGGTCGCACCAGGCGAGCTCGACCTCCAGATGCTGGTACTCGGTCAAGTGCCGGGGGGTCCGTGACTTCTCGGCACGGAACGACGGGGTGAGCGCGTAGACGCGCTCGTGGGGGGCGAGGAGGGCTTCGAGGTACAGCTGCACGCTCTGGGAGAGGTAGCCCGGTCGGCCGAAGTAGTCGATCTGGAACGCCTCGGCCCCGCCTTCGGCCGGGTTCCCCGTGAGGATCGGTGGCGTCACCTCGAGGACCTCCTCCGCGTCCAGGAACTCGCGCATGGCGCGCAGGAGTTCGGCCTTGACCCGGAACGTCGCGACGTGCTCCGGGGAACGGATGACGAGGTGGCGTTTGTCGAGCCGGAACTCCTCGGTCTGCTCCTGGAAGATCGGGAACGGCAGTCCCGGGTCGATGATCTTCACGGTCCGAGCCCGCACTTCCCGCCCTCCTGGCGCGCGCGGGTCGTCGGCGACCGTCCCTTCGACCTCGATCGCCCCCTCGACCTGGACGTGCTCGGTCGCGTCGAACAGCTCGGGACCGAGGACGTCCTTCTTGCCGGTCACCTGGACCGTGCCGGTCCGGTCCCGGAGGTGGAGGAAGAGGATCCCCCCGACGAGCGCGAGCGTTGCACCCAGCCGCGGACGTGCACCATGCGACCGAGCGCTTCGGGGGCGAAGACGCGGGAGACGGGGTCGACCGGGGCTCCGCTCACTGGTACTCTCGCCACTTGTAGCCGCACTTGGTGCACTCGAAGATCCGGGTCTCGGGCTCGTCCGACCCGCGGGTCTGGCGGAGGACCCAGTACGCCTTCGTGTTGCCGCACTTCGAGCAGAGCTCGTCGGCCGTCGGGAGCGTCACCGTCTTCGAATCAACGACCGCCATCCCCCGGCCCTGGGCGTCGAACGGCCGACCTCGACCCCCCGGCCCAGCGGCACCTTCTTTCCGCACGCCGAGCAGACCCAGACCCCGGCGGCCTGGTCCGGACGCATCAACCGCTTGCAGTTCGGACAGAACATGGAGGACTTCAACACCGGGGGGACGGTATTTAACGCTGGGCGGGCGGATGGCTTTGCCCAGCAGCTAGTTTCTGTTCACGGGTTGTTGGGCGGGCCGCTGGATTTCTGTGCCCGCCGCAAGGGGACCTCTACGAGCTGGCCCGGGCATAGTGAAGTTGCACTTCCCCGGTCTTGAGGGGCCGCGCCTCAATCAACGTGAAATCTTGTCTCCCCGGCGCTCCACGGGGAACGACATCTTCCTCGTGGTCGGGGTTGCCCGCCACGCGGAAGAGTGGCTTCCCGCCTCCCACGATACTGGGAAACATGATGATGAACAGCTCGTCCACGAGAGCCCGTTCCAAGAGGGATTGGGCGAGTTTGGGACCTCCGCCCAGGACGATATCCTTCCCCGGTAGGGACTTGAGGCGGACAACCTCCTCACCCAGGTCCCCCGTGACGATTCTTGACTTCGTCCAGTCGGCCGACTTGAGTGATTTCGAAAACACGACCTTCTCCGCGCGATCGGCAAACCGCGAGAAATCCTGCATGAACTTCCCCGCGGACGGCTCGTTCTTCCAGCGGGGCCAGAATGCGGCCCACTTCTCGTAGGTTCGCCGACCCAGGAGAAGGGTATCGGTTGAATCCATTCGGGAGGTCCACATCGGTGGTCCCTCGCCGGGATCGTTCGAATCGGTATCCTCGGCGTAGTCGGGAAACTCGGCGACACCGTCCAGGGTCATGAACATCAGCATCAGCACTTTCCTCATGGGCGACCGCTCCGTCAGAGCTGGAATGTCTCAAGGCACTTAAGGACCGTAAAGTCGGTCGGCCTCTCCCAAGCGAGTTCTTGTGCAACGGGCAGAGTTTGCGTGCAGAAAGGCGAGTTTCTGTACCGGAGAGGGTATTCGGGCAAAGCCCGGGCGGACGGGCTACCCGATCAACTGCTCGGCCGAGCCGGCGCTCGACGGCGGCGCGGCCGGCGCGGCGACGCTCGAGGGGCAGCGGAGACGGCTTCGCCCCCGGTGCGCGGAGCTGCCGTAAGTGCTCGACGCGAACGGGAGAGGTCCTCCTTCGTCCCGATATCGTGGCGGACGTAGTAGTCGCCCCGGACATGGGCGAGCGCGGCCTCGACCCGGGTCCCGGCCTCGTGGATCGCGCTCGCCTCGCCCACGAGCGCGACCCCGCGAGAGTGGCCGAGCCGAACGGTCCCGGGCCCCGCGGCCTCGACCGCCCCGTAGAACACGTGGACGCCGTCGTCCTCGATCGCGCCCGTGTCGATCTCGAGGAGACCGCCGGGCTTCGGGCGGTCCCCGTAGCCGGGGGGAACGAGGTACTTCACGACCGTCGAGCGAAGACGGTACTGGACGAGGTTCGGGTCGACCCGCCCCCGCGCGACCCCCTCCAAGAGCTCGGCGAAGTTCCCTTCCTCGTAGAGGGTCATCGCGTTGATCCCCTCGGGGTCCCCGAAACGGGCGTTGTACTCCACCAGGACCGGTCCCCGGGCGGTGAGCATGAACCCGCCGTAGAGGACCCCGCGGTAGGAAATCCCCTCCGCGCGGAGTGCGTCGACCGTCCGCCGGACGATCTCGATCGCCGCGTCCCGGTCGGAGGCGGAGAGGAACGGCAGGAGGTGGTCGCGCTGGGAGTATGAGCCCATGCCCCCGGTGTTCCCGCCCGGTTCCCCTCGAGCGCGCGCTTGAAGTCCTGCACCGCCGGCATCGGGTAGATGCCGCTGTCGGTCACGAACGCCATCTGGCTGAACTCCTCGCCATCGAGCTTCTCTTCGAGGAGGACCCGGCCTCCCTGGAGGAGGAGGGACTTCGCGTAGACGGCGCCCTCCTTCGGCTCGGTGAAATCTGACCCCTGCACCCACACGCCCTTTCCGGCGGTGAGGCCGTCGGGCTTGACGACGAACGGGACCCCCAGCTCCGCGATTGCCCGCTCGACCTCGTCGACCGTCGTCGGGGTCGCGACCTTGGGGGACGCCGCGATGCCGTGCCGACCGAGGAGTTCGCGGCAGAACACCTTCGACGATTCGATCCGGGCCCCGTCCCGCGACGGGCCGACCGTCGGGACCTCCGCGGCGCGAAGGGCATCCGCGACGCCGGCGGCGAGCGGCGCCTCCGGCCCGATAACGGCGATGGCCACCCGCTCCTTCCGGGCGAACTCGACCACGCGCGCCACGTCGGTCGGGTCGATCCGGGCGGACGCGCTCGCGATCCGCTCGAGCCCGGGGTTGGCGTTCGAGCTCACGACCACGACCTCGGCGCCGGCCCGTTTGAGGGTCGCGGCGATCGCGTGCTCGCGTGCGCCCCCGCCGAGTACGAGAAACTTCATCCGGACCCGGCTCCCCGGAGGCGGTGAGAGTTATATCGGCGTCGCGGCGCCTGCCGAGCCCGACTTCCGAGTGTGACTGAGAACCCCTACGTTGGGTAGGGACTCCCCATCTCCCTTCCCGTCCGCTCCGCCCGTGCCCCTCGGATCGACTCCGAAGGGTAGAGAGGCCTCACCGCATCATGGAGAAGGGCGTCGAGGTCCACTCGAAGACCTCCGAGTTCCCGCGTCTCCGCGAGAACCTTTCCCGCCAGGTTCGCCCCGGCATTGATCTGCCGGTCCAACTCCCACCCGCACCCGTCACAGACGAACTTGGCCCCCACCCTGCTTCGGCGACCTTGGATCACGCCACATCTCGGGCAGGTTCGACTCGTGTACCGAGGATTCACAAGGATCACGGGGACCCCGCGTTCCTCGGACTTGTAGAAGATCTGACGATGTAACTCCCGACGGGGCCACGAGGAGAGGCGACGACGCAACGCCCCAGACGCACGACGCTTCACCGGGAAGTTCTCGAGCTTCTCGAGGGCCAGGGCGGACTCCTTGGCGCGGGCGGTCTCCACGAGCGCCTTGCTGATCCGATGGAGTCGTTGGGTGATCCGAGCGTGCTCCCGACTGTCCTTCGCGACCGAGCAACTTCCGGGCGACCCGTCGGTCGTGCGTCTTCTTTTGGCTCAGACGTCGCCGTTGCCCGTGATGACGCTCCTGGATAATGCGAACCTCCGGGAAGGGGACGGTCACCGGGACCGTCCCCCGGGGTGTCAGCTGGACGCCGTCGAGCGAGCTCTCGTTAGTGTCGAGGGCGAGGAGGGAGGTGGGCTCGTAGGGTTGCGGGACCTCCTTCTCGATCACCACGCTCACTCGAGTCGGTTGGATGTGAATCTCCTTGACCTCGTTCCCGGGGTCGGTGAGAATCGCCCGGTGGTAGTCCGCGAGGGGGAGGACGAAGGAACTCCACTCCCCCGGGCGGAGGGAAAGCCGGACCTTGCCGGTCATCGAGTCGAGGTGGAACGTCAGTTGGGTGGCAATGAGGAACGGGTGACGGACGTAGGGGGTAGTGGAGGAGAGGCCCTCGCGGATGCGGCGACGATGCCCCTTCCCGAGGGCCAGGGCGACCTCAGTGGCGCGTCGGGCGTGCTGGAAGCTCATCCGGTAGTCGCGGGCGGCACCCTGCGCGAAGGGCACGAGAGAACCGCGGGCGGTGAGACGGAACTCGAGGGCGGCGCGGACGGCCTGGTTGACGAGGAGTTGGAAGTCTCGGAGGAGAAGAGTGAGTGGAGCGGAAAGCGGCCCCGTGAGTTGGAACACCAATGCTCGTCGAACGCCCACACGAAAGTGTCGGAAATCCGGGGGATAAACGCGCGCAGGCCGGTGGAATGTGAACGATGCGTCGCGTCAACGAACGAGGGAGGTGTAACGAACACTCCCTGCTATGGGAGCGAGACAGTTTTCAGTCAGCCTTCTGACTTCCGCCATGCTTAAGAACCGAGCGCAGGTGGCCCGACTCCCGGTGCCATCGATGGAGCTGCGCGTCGTCGAAAAGTCCAATGACCTCCTCCGCGTCGAGCTCCCGCGGGGCGAAGAGACCCTCTTGATCCCGCTCGTCGAGGCCCTGCAGAAGGAGGAGAAGGTCGTCGAGGCGCGCTACTACCTCGGCCACCCGTACCTGGAGCGCCCGACCCTCGTGCTCAAGACCAAGGGCGAGAAGCCCCAGCAGGTTCTGAAGCGCGTGCTGAAAGACCTCGCCGACCTCTACGGCGACCTCCTGACCGACTTCGAGAAGAAGGCGGACAAGGTCAAGGCCTAGGGAGGTCGCTGCGGCGATGCTGAAGGAGTGCGCCCAACACGGGTATTTCCGGGCCGAGACGTGCCCGGTGTGCGGTCAGCCCGGCCGGTTCCTGATGAACGACCGGGAGCTCGACCATCTCGGGCGGATCCTGACGGGGATCCTCCGGCACTTCCCGGACCGCTACCAGCTCTCGATCGACGCCCGGGGCTGGGTCTCGCTGCCCCAGATCGTCCGCGCGATCGGCCAGAAGCACCCCGCCTACCATTGGCTGCGCACCCAGCACCTGGTCGCGATTGCCGAGACGGACCCCAAGGGGCGGTACGAGGTCCGCGACGACCTGATCCGCGCGACGTACGCCCACACGGTCGAGGTCGACCTCGACCTGCCGACCGACAACATCCCCGACCACCTCTACTATCCCGTCACCGAAGAGGAGGTCGCGATCGTGCTCGAGGTCGGCTTGAAGCCGTCCGACCGGAAGAAGGTCCACCTGTCGAAGACCGCCGGCGACGCCCACTCGGCCGGTTCGGTCCGGACCCCGAAGCCGGTCATTCTCGAGGTCGACGCGAGCGCCGCCCGCGCGAAGGGCATCGTGATCATGCAGGCCGGAAAGACCGTCTACCTCGTCGACCAGGTCCCGCCGGAATACCTGCGGCGCACGGAGTTCTCGCCCCCGGCCGACGCGGCGCCCCCGCCGTCGGCCGACTAGATCCCGCCGTCCTCGGCGACGTTCGACTCGTACGTTCGTCGCGATGTACACCTGGACCGTGATCTCGCTCGCGGCAGGCAACGGGTTCGTGAACACGAAGTAGTACATGTCGGTGTACGGCGCCGCGAAGACGATCGCGCCCTGGGCGCTCGGGGTGTTGTTCCACTGGACACCCGAGGAGCCGGTGCCGTTCGTGAACCACGACCACTCGCTCGAATTGTAGATCGCGACGGAGATCTCGATCCCGGGCGGGCTGAAGGCGGTGTAGTTGCCCTGGATGTAGTCGCCCCCCGTGATGTTCCCCGAGATCACCGTGAAGTTGCCGGGACCGAGCGTGTAGGTTCCCGCGGTCGTGAGGGGGTCAGGGACCACGGGGGGCCCCGCGAGCACCGTAGCGATCAGCGTGTAGGCGAGACCGACCGCGACCGCGATCACGATCACCGACCGGAGGGTGGCCGTGAGCCGGATTCGGCGGCGGACCGGTTTCGACGCCCGGTCGATCTGCCCCGCCGGCACCGTGTGATCGGCCCCGCAGATGGGACATTTCGTGGCGCCCGGTGGGACCGCGACGCCGCAGAAGCTGCACGCCCCCCACGTTCCCGGGGTCGGCTCGGGGTCGGTCACGGGTGCCCAACGACCGACGGGGTGCCTTTTCGGCTTTCGTACGAACCGCGGAGCGCCGCCCTCGAGGGCCGGGGTCTACCCCTTCCGCTTCGGGGTGCCGAGGTTCAGGAGGACGTTCTTCGCGTCGCGTGAACGGCTCGAGGGCGCGGACACCCTGCTCGAACCCGAGGCCGCTCCCTTTGACCCCGGCGAACGGGGACTGCGGGAACGTGACCGGGGCTTCGTTGACGACGACCATGCCGGCTTCGATGCGCCGCGCGACCGTGTGGGCCGTGGCGAGGTCGCGGGTCCAGAGCGCGGCGAGGAGACCGTACGGGGTGTCGTTCGCGGCGCGGATCGCCTCCTCGGTTTCCGTGAAAGAGGAGACCGTGAGGACCGGACCGAAGATCTCCTCCCGGGCGGCTCGGGCGGTCGCTGGCACGTCGGCGAGGACCGTCGGACGCACGAAGTTCCCCGCTTCGAGCCGCCCGTCCCTCGCCTTCGAGCCGCCGGTCACGACGGTGCCGCCGCTCGACCGGGCGTCCTCGATGTATCCGAGCACCCGCGCTTCGTGCTCCTTCGATACGAGCGGCCCCATCTCGACGCCGTCCTCGACTCCGGGTCCGAGCTTGAGGCCTTCCGCGATCGCGCGCACGCGCTCGACGAGCGGGGCCCGGAGGCTCTCGTGGACGATCAGCCGGGACGCCGCCCAGCACATCTGGCCCGCGTTCCCGAAGATCCCGTAGCCGATCGCCTTCGCCGCGCGCTCGAGGTCGGCGTCCGCGAAGACGACGACCGGCCCCTTGCCGCCGAGCTCGAGGGTCGCGGGAACGAGCCGGCGGGCGGCGAGCTCGGCGATCCGCTGGCCGACCTCGCCGCTGCCGGTCAAGGTGACCGACCGGCAGCGGGGGTCGTCGACGAGCGCCTCCCCCACCTCTGCGCCGCTCCCGATCACGACGTTGAAGATCCCGTCCGGGACCCCGGCCTCCTTCGCGAGCCGCGCGAACGCGACCGCGGTAAGGGGAGTGAGGCTCGCGGGCTTCAGCACGACCGCGTTCCCCGCCGCGAGCGCCGGGGCGAGCGAACGGACCGCGAGGAGCAGCGGGTAGTTCCACGGAGCGATGTGGACCGTCACGCCGAGCGGCTCACGGACCGTGTAGTCGAGCCGGCTCCCGGGGACCGGGATCGTCTCTCCCTCGACCTTGTCCGCGAGCCCGGCGAAGTATTCCAGGGTCCGCACGACGTAGCCCAGGTCGCCGCGGGATTCGCGCAGCGGCTTGCCCATGTTGAGCGTCTCCAGGCGCGCGAGGGCTTCCGCGTGGGCCTCCACGAGCACGGCGAGTTTGGAGAGGGCACGCGCGCGTCGGGCCCCGTCGTCGGCGGCCCAGTTCGATTCCCGGAACGCGCGGTCGGCCGATTCCATCGCGGCGTGCGCGTCGTCCCGCGAGGCGATCGCCGTGCTCGCCACCGGGGCGTTGGTCGCGGGGTCGGTGACCGTGCGGCGCTCTCCCCGGGTTCCGGGAACCTCTCGACCCCCGATGAACAGCTCGAACGTCGGCTCCGCGGAACTCTCCATGGACTCTCCGCTTCGAGGTCGGTCGACCACTTAGCGGTTCAGGGGGGCTATCGATCCAGGGAATACGCCCGGCCTTTCCACGTGACGGGTCGGTGGCGGAGTCCCCGCACGAGGGACGTGGCGGTCAGGATGACGTACCACCCGATCGCGATGGGGTACAGAAAGCCGTAGGCGGCCGGGGCCCCGACGGCGCGGGAGAAGGCGACGTGCTTCCCGAACAACGCGACGTACAGGAACGCTCCGAGCCCGGCGAGGACCACGCTCCCGGTCTCGAGCCCGAACGGAAGAAGACCGAGGGGGAGCAGGTACAGCCCGACCAGGCTCGCGAGGAGACCGGCCTGTCGCGCGGCCGAGAAATCGACGCCGTGCGCGTTCTTCAGCAGCCCTTCGAACATCTCGTGCCGGTCCCGGTACATTCGTGTCCGCCCGAGGGCCGGGGTCCAGGCAAACCGGAGTCGGAGACCGGCGTCGCGGTATCGGCGGGCGATCGCCACGTCCTCCACGAGATGTCCGCGCACGGCTGCGTGCCCCCCGGTCTGTTCATAGGCCCCTCGGCGGGTGAGCCAGAACTGGCCGTTCGCCATGGCAGCCCGCCGTCCGGGTCGGTCCATGTGCGGCGGACGGTAGTGCATCAGCACCCGCTGGATGAACAACGGAAGAATGAGACGCTCCCAGAACCCCACCATCTCCACCTGGAGCCCGACGGTGGCCAGGTCCGCGCTCTCCCCTTGGGCCCAGGCGAGGACCGTTCGAACCGCGGCGGGGTGGAGTTGAACGTCCGCGTCCACGAAGAGCAGCCAGGGCCCAACCGTGGCGTGGGCTCCCGTCCAGCAGGCCCAGCTCTTCCCGACCCACCCGGAGGGAAGAGGGGGTTCGGCGAGGTAACGGACGCGCGGACCGCGCGCGTCGATCGCGCCCCGGGTACCGTCGGTCGACCCCCCGTCGACGACCACGACCTCGAGGTCGGGGTAGTCCTGGGCGAGCAGGCTGTCGAGCGTCGGGCCGATGTCGGCCTCCTCGTTCCGGGCGGCAATGACGACGCTCAGTCGGCCCGCTCCGAGACTCGAACGGTCCGGAGGCGCGGGCCGAAGCGGGTGAGCTGGTAGGCGAGCACGATCGCGACGCCCTGGTAGAGCAGAACGACGACCGCGCCGAGAACGAGGAGCAGGGTGAGCCCGAGTGGGACCATCCTCGGCGCTTAGACGGCGGCTAATTAAGACCCACCGGCTCCCGCTCGGGAGAGTTCCGTCGATGGTGACCGTCGAGCACCCGAGAGTCCGCCCCGGCGTTCTCGATGACCGCCTCTATCAGGAGCGGATCGCCGCGACCGCGCTCACCCACAATACGCTCGTCGTCCTTCCGACGGGTCTCGGAAAGACGGCGATCGCCCTCCGTGTCATCGCCGAGTTCCTCCTGCGCGAGCCGACGAAATCGATCCTGTTCCTCGCCCCGACCCGACCCCTGGTCGTGCAGCACGCGCGGAGCGTGGCCGCGACGTTGTTCGCGCCCGAGCCGCTCGCCCTGACTGGGGCGATCCCGCCCGAGCGACGTGCGGACCTGCTCCGCCCACCCCAAGTCGTGGTCGCGACCCCCCAGGTGATCGGGAACGACCTTCTCGAGGGTGGATTCCCCCTCTCGACGTTCTCCCTCCTCGTGTTCGACGAGGCGCATCGCGCCGTCGGGGACTATCCGTACGTCGCGATCGGCCGGGCGAACCAGGACGGCCCGAACGCCCGAGTGCTCGCGATGACCGCGTCGCCGGGCGGTAGCCTTGGGAGGATCCGGGAGGTCTGGAACCACCTGGGCATCGAACGGTTCGAGTACCGCACGGACCGCTCGCCGGACGTCCTTCCCTACGTTCACGGGATCGGCGTCGAGACGGTCGCCGTCGCGATGCCGCCCGAGGTCCAGGACCTCGCGATCCGATTGCGCGCCGCGGTGCAGCGTCCGGTCGATACGCTGCGTCAGCTCGGCCTGGTTTCCGGCTCGGAGGTCGGCCGGCGGACCCTGCTGGACGTCGGCGCCGTCCTCCACCGGGGGATCGCGGGAGAGCGGGCGAGCGGCGCGTCGACCCCGAATCTGTGGAAGGCCGTCACCGCGCAGGCGACCGCGATGAAGGCGTTCCACGCGCTCGAGCTCATCGAGAGCCAGGGGGTCGATTCGCTGCGGGAGTTCCTGCTCCGCCAGACCCCGACCGCGGGGAAGCGGATGACCCCGGCGCAGCGTTCGTTCCTCTCCGACCCGGACGTGGTCGAGGTGCAACGACGCCTCGAGCGTCTGACGCTCGAGCACCCGAAGATCGCGAAGACGGTCGAGATCGTCGCCGGCGAGCTGCGGGAGAAGCCCGATGCTCGCGTCATCGTTTTCGGACAGTACCGCGACACGGTCGACCGGCTGGTCGGCGAGCTGGAGAAGCTCGGCGACCCCGCCGTCCGTCCGGCGCGCTTCGTCGGTCAGGCGACCCACGGCCGCGACGTCGGGCTCTCGCAGAAGGAACAGGTCCGGCTCCTCGACGCCTTCCGCTCCGGGGCGGTGAACTGCCTGGTCGCGACCTCCGTGGCCGAGGAAGGGCTCGACATCCCGGCCACCGACCTCGTCGTCTTCTACGAGCCGATCCCGGACGTGATCCGCACCATCCAGCGGCGGGGCCGCACGGGGCGCGCCCGCACCGGCCGCGTCCTCGTGCTCGTCGCCGAAGGGACCCGGGACGTCGGGCTGAACCGGGGCGCGTCCGCGCGCGAGCGACGGATGCACACCATGCTCGAACAGGTCCAGGCCGACGCAGAGTCGGGGCGCGGCCTCACGCCCCCTCGCCCCAAGACGGTGCAGACGACCCTGCCCTGACCGACCTAGCGGCCGGTGCTGCCGAAGCCGCCAGAACGACCCCGGACGGGGTTCACTTTTCCTAGGCGGAACTGCGTCGGGAGGTCCTCCACGAGACGCATCTGTCCGATCCGGTCCCCCACGTGGATCGCGTAGGTCCCCTCGAACAAGTACGTGAGCGGAACTCGGACCTCCCCGGAGTAGTCCCGGTCGATGGTGCCCGGGGCGTTCGCCATCAGCACCCCGCGCGAGCTCAACCCGCTGCGCGGTCGAACTTCGAGGAACGTGCCCGGCGGACAGCGCACGCGGAGTCCCGTACCGTACCAGGGTCACGCGACCGCGCGCGAGCTCGACCGCCTCCGCCGCCGCGAGGTCGAAGCACGCCGACCCTTGAGTCGCGCGGGAGGGGAGCGCGACGCCCGTGGCCCCCGCGACACGTTCGACGACGACCGTTCGGACTCGGCGGGGCACGGCCCGAGGGAACGCGGGTCTCTCTTTACGATTCCCGAACGGGGGTGCCCGACCCTTCGGTGTCGCTCCCGGTCGACCCCTCGGAGGCGAGCCAGCGTGCGACGAGCCGACCCTCCGCGCGCCGCAGGACCTTTCCGAGACCGGGGGGGCTCCGCCCGGTCTGCCGGGCGAGGCGGCTCAGCGTGATCCGTCGCGGGACCGTGAAATAACCGAGGACCCACGCCCGCGCGATGAGCTTCGACTGCAAGGGGGTGAGCAACGGCGTGGCCCCCTCGGCCGCGAACGGATGGCCCGAGGAGCGCAGGATCTCGTACGGGAACTCCTCGCGGTCGAGCCGCTTCAGCACCCGACGTAATGCGCGCTCCTCGCCCCGGAACGACGCTACGACCTTATCGGCGTTCAGGCGGAACGGCGCGGTCGGAGCGATCTCCCCTCCGGCGAGCGAGAGGAGGCGACGCAGCCGTTCGGGATTTCGTTGCCGGACGAGCAGGATGTAGTCGCGCGTGCGGGGACGTCGCTCGACCAGCTCGAAGCTCTCGAGCCCATAGAGCGAGCGGATCCTCCGGGATTCCCGTTCGAGTTCGCTCGCGGTGCGGAGCGGGCCGCGTCGGCGAACCCTCAGCAGTTGCAGGCGCCAGCCCTGCTCCAGCCGGAGCGTCTCGAGGAGTTCGATCTCCTCGTACTTTGCGAAGAGCCCGGGCGGGAGGACTCCCAATAATTCCAGGTCGCCCGATCGGAACTCGAGGGTGACGGATTGCATGGGCGGACCGCGCGGAGGAGAGGTTCCCATATGAACCTGACCCCCTGGCGTCTCGGTCGGTTAAATAAGGCGGCGGGCTCGCTCGCCGCCATGACGTTCCGGAACCTGGGCGAGTTCCTCGCCCGGCTCGAGGAGGTCGGGGACCTGGCCCGGGTCGCTCGACCGGTCTCCCGCGACCTCGAAATCACGGAGGTCACCCAGCGGGCCCTCGGGACCGACGGGCCGGCGCTCCTCTTCGAGAACGTCCCGGGCGCCGCGATGCCGGTCGTAACGAACCTGCTCGGCTCGCCGCGCCGCATCGCGCTCGCCCTGGACGCGCCGAACGTCGACGCGGTCGCGGAGCGCGTGGCGCGCCTCGTCCACCTCCGCCCCCCGGCCGGAATACTGGGCGCTGTCCGCGACCTGTCGGGAACGATCGATGCGCTCTCCACGCTGCGGTCGCTGGCGCCGAAACGTGTCCGGTCCGGGACCGTGCCAGGAGGTCGAGGAGCCGTCCGTCGACCTCGACCGCTTGCCGATCTTGAAGTGCTGGCCGAAGGACGGCGGCCGGACGATCACCTTCCCGGTCGTCGTCACGTCCGACCCCGATACCGGGGAGCCCCACACCGGGATCTACCGCCTCCAGCAGTACGGCCCCGACACCCTCGGAATGCATTTCCAGGTCCACCGGGTCGGTGCGAACAACTACCGCAAATGGGCGGCCCGCGGCGAGAAGATGCCCGTCGCCGCGGTGATTGGCGTCGACCCGGCCACCGTCTTCTCGGGGCTCTCCCCCGTGCCCGAGGGGATCTCCAACTTCGTCTTCGCGAGCTTTTTGCGCTCGGAGCCGCTCGAGCTCGTCCGGGCCCGGTCGGTCGACCTCGAGGTCCCGGCGCAGGCCGAGATCGTCCTCGAAGGGTACGTCGACCCGACGGAGCGGCACCTCGAGGGCCCCTTCGGGGACCACACCGGCTACTACTCCGCCCCGGAGCCGTTCCCCGTCTTCCACGTCACGCGCGTCACGCACCGCGAGCGCCCGGTCTACCTCACGACCGTGACCGGGAAAGCCCCCGACCGAGGACTCGGTCCTCGGCAAGGCGGTCGAACGGGTCTTCCTCCCGGTCGATCCGGCTCGTGCTGCCAGAAGTGGTCGACATGAACCTGCCGGCCCCGGGGCTGTTCATCAACGTCGGCGTCGTTGCGATCCGCAAGTCCTACCCGGACCACCCCCGCAAGGTGATGCACGCCCTCTGGGGCCTCGGCCAGATGATGTTCGTTCGGTACCTGATCGTGGTCGACGAGGACGTCAACGTCCACGACCTCTCCGAGGTGCTCTACCGCGTGGGCCTCCAGGCCGACCCGGCACGCGACCTCGAGCTCGTCCAGGGACCGGTCGACCAGTTGTCGATCTCGAACCCGGTGCCGAACATCGGCGGTAAGGTGGGGATCGACGCGACCCGGAAGCGCCCGGAGGACGGGTTCCCGCGTCCGTGGCCCGAGGAGATCCGGTCGGACCCCGCCGCGAGCCGTGCGGCCGAGCAAGCGATCCGGGAAGACCCGGCCCTCGCGCGGCTCCTCGGTCGGTCGGGTCGGTGAACGCACCTCCCGTCCCGCCGGCCTCGCCGGCGAAGGAGCTCGGGCGCTTTCTCGAGATCCAGAACCTCGGGCTGAACCTGCCGTTCGCGCTCGCGTTCCTCCTCCTCGCGGCCGAGGGGCTGCCGTCCTTACGGACGGTCGTTCTGGTCGTCATCGCGTTCGTCGCCGCCCGCAACGCCGGTCACAGCTTCAACCGCTGGGCCGACCGCGAGTTCGACGCCCGGAATCCCCGCACGCGGGGCCGTCTCGTGGCCTCGGGGCGGGCTTCGCCGACGTTCGCGCTCCTCTTCTGTGCCGCCAACGCTGCGGTTCTCGTCACGGCGGCGTTCTTCCTCAATCCCCTCGCCTTCGTCCTCGCTCCGGTGGCCCTCGCGCTCGTGTTCGGGTACAGCTACACGAAGCGAGTCACCTCGTTCACGACCGCGTTCCTCGGATTGGTCGAGGCGATCACGCCGGCGGCCGTCTACATCGCCGTGCGCGGCACCCTCCCGCTCCCCGTCCTTCTCGCGGTCGGGGGACTCCTCGCGTGGGGCACCGCGTTCGAGACGGTCCACAGTCTCGGCGACCTCGCGAGCGACCGGGAGCTGGGGCTCTACTCGCTGCCCGTGC
Source organism: uncultured Thermoplasmata archaeon (assembly GCA_963749205.1). GTDB lineage: Archaea > Thermoplasmatota > Thermoplasmata > Lutacidiplasmatales > UBA184 > Lutacidiplasma. Next base: position 179,962 of record CAVVLW010000006.1, read on the forward strand.
GCCTCGGCCCCGAGCGGTCGGCGCGTCTCGTGCCCGTGCTCCATGCCCTGGCGCTGGGGCTCCTCGCCCTCTTCGGACTCGCGATCGGCCTCACTCCGGTCTACTTCGGCGCGCTCGTGGTGATGGGGGTGGTCGCGGCGGTGGGCGACCGCGCCCTGATCCGCCGCCCGACGGAGACGCGGATCCCGTTCAACCGGCACGCGGCCCTGGGGGTGATTTACCTCATCGGGGTCGTCTCGGCACTGTTCTTCCCGCTCGGTCCGGTATGGATGACGCACGGAATCGCCTGAGTTCGGGGAGAGAGTGAGCTAAAGAGGCGGGTCTTGTGACGGATTTCGATACCGATGCCGCAGGTGATGATCGGCCTATCGGCCCGCGACCACCGCACGACGAACGAGGTCTGGCGACTCGCGAAGCGCCACCTGAACCCGGCCGTGCGCCGACGCATCGGGTGGAGGGGGCAGTCGAGTTTCCTCCGTCAGCTCATCCTCTATGGGTTCGAGAAGGCGAGCGAGAACCCGGCCGAGTTCCTCCGTGAGGTCCGCGACACGCACGACCCACTCTTCGGTAAGCGCGGGCGTTCCGAAGCCGGATCCGAACGACGGGAGGCACTCCTCCCCGCCTGGGAGGCCTTCTTCCCACCCGCCCCCTCCGGACGCCCGCGCGCGAAGGGCGGCAAGGCGGCCGCGCACGACTGAAGAACGAGGGCCGGGACGAGCGGACGTACGTGCCGAGAACCGTCGACCGCCTGGAGGGAATCGCCCTCGTCGGGATGGCGAGAGTCGGGGCGTTGGCGTTCTCGACGCCGGGTCTCGCGGAGAGCCAACCTCCGGCGGATGACGGCGCTGGACTGACCCTGCGCAGCCGCCCGTCGCCCGCCGGCACCCGGGAGCTCACGCTCGCGAACGGCACCGGGCAGCTCGACCTGCATTTCCCGATCCTTGCCCCCGAGGTCATGGGCGCCCCCGGGACTGGCCTCCCCGTCGGGGACGGCGCCGTTCTCGTCCACGCACCGCTCTCCCCCCCTCCCGAACTTCCGAGGTCGGCCCCCGTCCCGACCTAGTCGTCCTGGGCAACGCGCGCGCGCTGTGGGCGGACGGCCTTCCGTTCGTCCGGGCGCTCCGGGAGGTCCGCGAGGTGTACGGAGGGTCTCCCGTGCTCTGGGCACCGCGGGTAGCGCTGCCCCATCGCGTCCCCCTGCTCGCCTATCTCGGAGTCGACCTGGTCGACACCACCGAGGGCCTGTTCGCCGCAGCCCACGGGACGTACCTCGACCCCACGTTCGGACCGTTCGACGCCGCCATCGCCCGCACCGAAACGCTCTGCCCGTGCGCGGCGTGCGCCTCCGACCTCGAAGGCCCGCTCCCGGTCCACACCGTACACGCCTATCGACGCGCGATCGCCGAGACCCGCGCCGCGGCCCGCGCCGGCCGTCTCCGGGAGCTCGTCGAGTCACGACTCACCGCAGAGCCCGCGCTCGCCGAGATGCTCCGCTACGCCGACCGGGAGCTCGCAGCGTTGTTGGACGAGCGCACCCCCGTCATCGGGGAGGGGCTGCGAGGGTACGTGCTCCTCGAGTCGCAGCGTCGCCCCGAGATGGCCCGCTTCCGGCGCCGCCTCCTCGAGCGTTACCGCCCCCCACGCTCGAAGACCGTCTTGGTGCTCGTACCGTGCTCGAAGACCAAGCCGTATCGCCACTCCCGATCGCACCGGAGGTTCGCGACGGCGTGGGAGGGATTGCGTGCCGTCGAGCGGGTCCACGTCGTCTCGGTGAGCTCTCCGATCGGTCTCGTTCCCCGGGAGCTCGAGGACGTCCCGCCCGCGCGCCACTACGACATCCCGGTCACCGGGGATTGGGTCGACCCGGAACGGGACGCCGTCCTGGCCGGTCTGGGCCACCTGCTCGCCCACGGAGGCTACCGCTCCGTCGTGGTCCACCTCGACCCCGGGGAGTACACGTTCCTCCGTCCGGCGCTCGTGGGCGGACCGGCCTCGCGCTGGACGATCGAGGACGACCGCACCACCTCCCCGGACGCGCTGCGCACGTTGCGTCTCGCCCTCGAAGAGGCGCTCGCCGGGGAGAATCCGGTCCCCGGAGGGCCCCTCGCGGTGGTGCGGGAGGAGCTGCGGGAGGTCGCGAGCATCCAGTTCGGTCGCTCGGCGGCGGACCGGCTCTTCGCTCCCCCGGTTCCGCTCGCCGGACGCCCCTGGTTCCAGCGGCTGACCGATGGGCGGGCGGACCTTGCGACCCTACGGGAGGAACGGGGACTGTTCCATCTCACGGTCGCGGGGGCGCGCCGGCTCGTGCCCGGGACCCCCCTGTTCGTTGAGGTCGACCCGGCCCTATCGCTGGCCGGCGACCTCTTCACGCCCGGCGTGCGCGGGGCGGATGACGAGATCCGGGTGGGCGACAGCGTCGTGCTGCTGCGAGGCGGCGCGCTCGCCGGAGTGGGAGAAGCGACGCTCCCCGGCCCCTTGATGCGCGAGCTGGGCCACGGCCTCGCGGTCCGGGTTCGACATCGCTCGCACCCCCCGACCGACACTCCCATGACGGAGGAGGGACCTCTCCCCGACCCTGGGCCGGTGGTCTAGTGGTGATGACGCCGCGCTTACAACGCGGATATCGACGGTTCGAATCCGTCCCGGCCCATCGGTATTCGCACCGCCGGGGCGATGCGAATACCCCTTCGATTTGAGTTCCGAACTCCGAGGTCAGGTTATTCACGCAATCCGAACAGATAGCGTCAGCCGAATCCAACCCGGTCGAAGTCCGGGCGCTTCTTTTAGTGAAACTCCCCGCGTTCTTGCCATTTCGATCATCTCATGATACGTCTCGTTCGAGAGGAAATCTTGGAGCCACAAGCGACCACTTACGGCCTGAACCGGGTGGCCACGCGATATCTCGTCGTCCACTCCTTCGGTGTGCTGAATGGTCAGCGGAAGTCCCTGGCCTGACCAGAGCACTTGCCTGGCGCGACCGTTAGGGTACTCGAAGCGAATGCCTCTCTCATCGACAGAAACATCGACGGCACCAGGAGACCACTTCCAGAGGCCCCCGATCGCCGATAACGCGGCGAAGAGGAGTGCGAAAGCTGTCACGAAGAGGGTAACTCTCGTCCAACCCGGACCCACAATCGCGCTGGCCGCGAAGTATGAGCATATCCCCCCGAACAAGACCGCCCCTCCAAGGGAGATCAGTCGTGTGAGCCGTATCAGTGCCTTGTAGCGTTGGACACCGTCCGCGGCAGTGAAACTCACTTCAGGTTCCCCCAGCCACTTCGGCAACGTCGACGACGAAGGCCCCAAAATCCCCGAGCAGAACGAGAGCATTCACCAGAGGTGGCAATCCATCCGGCGGACCAAATAGGTCTATGATCACGCTGTCCGCATCGAAGACCATAGAGAGGATGGATCCGAACAACGAACTTACGGCAGCCGCTGCCGCGCACGTAACGATAGCTATGATCCCTAAGGCAGCCCCAACTGTGTCCGACCACGGAGCGTTCGTCTTCTGAAGCCACGCGTTGAGGACGACACTCCCTGCAACGCTTGTTGTGCCGGCTCCGAGTAACGAGCCCAGAGCCTCGAAGTCGGTGCTGTCAGCTCCACTAAGCTTCATCTCGAAGGAAGATCCCCCTCCATCCCGAGCGTCGTCAGGACCGCCACTGGCCCCAGTCAGATTCCCGAGTTCGTACCCAACTGATGGTGATAGTGGGCTCATTTGCGAGAAATATTTCGAAACGTTGGACCCGCCGGCAAGTATAGAGCCTGCAAGAATGCCGCTAACTAGGGCTCCGATTATGAGCGAGAGAACGAATGCCGAACCCAGCGACACTCCTTCTATGACTGTTACGACCACTTCTATGGCGACAGCCGCAGCCAGTGCCACCCAAAACAGTGGTTGGGCCACATCCGACCAGAACCGAGCCTCGTCCTTGGTTGCCGAGCTTTTCGCGATTGTATCATTGACGACTTGTTGGAAGTCGCTCGCCAGCCGGGACGTATAGGCCTCCGCGGCTGCGATAATCGGTCCGAACGCGATCTTGAGGGCCACCAGCGCAATTTGGGCAAGGTACGCTAGCAGTTGATCCAACGCACGTACGATGAGCTGCCCGACATGGACGATCGCGGCAGCGGTCCGGGCGAGGACCTGCGCCCCAATCGCCGCCGCTTCGTTTGCGATGCGGTTGAGGTACGTCGTAGCCGCGACCGCCACGGAATAGACTTCCCCGACAATGGAGACGATTGCCCCCGTGATCGTCGTCACCACCGCAGAGAAAGCGTTCCAGAAATCGCCCCAAATCCCCCCGGCCGATGGCGGCGCTTTATTGTGGGTCGGCGGCCCGTAGAGACCCTGGGAGATCACCGGGGCGTTAGCCAGCGCCGAGAGGACTGGAGCGTCGAGGCCCAGTGACGCGACCTGGTTCGTCACGGTCTGGAAGGTGCCGTTCACCCCCGCTGTCGTGTTTGTGAGGAGTGCGGAGAGGAGCAGGTCGAAAGTGGCTGTCGATGTGATGTTCAGGGTTACGATCGCCTCCAGGGACGGAGGCATTGGGACGCTAGAGTAAATCGACGGATTGCTGGCCAATCCGCCGGTGTTGTTTGCAAGTGTCGTCTGCACGACCATCGTGCGAACTTGAAGCGGGCTGGAGCTGGACACCCCAGTCTCCGCGGTGGTGAAATTCCCGGGTGGAGAAGCGATCGAACGGTTCTGCCAGTACGCCTCGAGGTCGAACATCAGACCGGAGGCAGATCCAAACGACTGCGTAAGGAGACTCCGCGCGGTGGAATCGCTGCTCAATATTGGGGGCGTAGGATGGGAACTGGGGTACGGGAAGTTCTTCCCTTCGAATACGGCCGTCGCGAACGGGGAGTTCAGGAACTGCTCCCGAGGGAATAGGAGATTGTTCAGTCCCGGCTGCAGCGAGATCGTGTAGCTGCCACCCCAAGGGTAGGGAATGGATACCGATGTCAACGAGGCCGACGCGTTGATGACGACGAGGTCGAACGACTGCTCGCCGGTATACCGTTCGAGACCCGGGGGAAGCCCGTTCACTGTCGAGTTGTCGTCCGGTAGCCAGAGATACGTCGGAGTCTTGCGGTCGAGAGGAACGGTCGAGAGGGCGAGAGCGAGGGTGCCGTTCGGATTCCCGGTGGTGTTGGACCAAGACTCGGAGACGAGCGCGCCATGAACCATGTCGTAGGTCACGTCAACTTTCTTGAGAGTCCCATCGAACGGCACTGCGGTAAGGGTGGAGGAGCCAGATTCGTTGACGAGAACCTCGATCTGGACGGTCTCAAACTGAGAGGTCTGGCTGGACGGGAGGACGACCGTATAGCCGGTGAGTAAGGAGATGCCCCCGGAGAGGCCGACGGGGGCGCTATAGTTAGTGAGCTCCGGCGTTCCCGTCGCCGTGCTACCCGCGTAGAGCTGGAATTGGGCGGCGTACCCCTCCCCCGTCTTGAGATGCATTACGTAGAGATGGGAGACAGTGACCGAGAGACCGATGGGGGCAGACGGGTTGATTCGAGAGCCATCTGCAATACCGTCCTGCGGAGCCGAGGCGGCGAGAGGGTCCGCTCCCCAGGAGAGCTTGCCCCACACAGTCATGGTACGGTATCCCTTCCAGGCCCCGGTCGTTGCGCGTAGCCAGCCGGCCGCCTTGACGCCGGTTAGGTTCACAAAGGTGGAGAGCGCGGCGGAAGACCAGAGCACGGTAGCAGCCCATGGGGAGCCGTCCCCGCTGGCGATCCCGCCCGCTGGAGCCGGAGTCAGATTCGTCCGGTTCTGGTTGGCACTCGACGGGGCTCCGCTAGGGAATGGGACGTACGATGAGTTCTCGTACCAGTATTCGAAACCGGACTTGGGCAGCTTCGCGCTCGTCGCTAATCCCACGTTGAAGGTGAGATTCCAAGTGTCGAGCATGTGGCTGCCCGCCGTGTCGACGGTAGTCGGGTTCAGACCGAACTCCTTTTCGATGTAATCGCCGACGAGCCCGTTCGTTGAGTAGAGGGACGGATCGGCCGTGGCCCTTTGTTGGACGACCCCGCCGCTGACGTTCGTGAAAGTGACCGGCCAGCCGTTCAGTTTCTCCACATCGGTGAGGCCATCTCCAGAGCTATCTTGTAGGTAAATGAAGCTCAACGGAGCGCTCGAAAGCGAGAGGCTCTGACCATCCCAGGTGAAGTTCCAGATTTCCTGGACAGTGTAGGACGCGTTCCCCGTCATCCCGGTCAGGTTTTCGAGGAACCCTCCCCAGCCGTACTGTATCGCGATGAGGGAAGGTATGGGAATTACGATGCTCGAACCGGTGCCGCTGGAGAGACCGTAGGTGATCGCACCGCCGGTATAGAGGTGCAATTGATCGTAGAGACTGATCGCCATCGGAGCGAAGATGCCCTCCCCTCCGCCGGTCTGAGTGATCGAATCGTACGGGTAGGCGATGGATTGCAGCGTGAATCCCTGCCCGAGCTCGGCGAGGGTAGTCTTACCGTTCGATACGCTGAAACAACTTCCGATAGATTCCGTGACGGTGGCATTGAGCTCGTAGAACGCCGCGCCGAAGAGGCCGTTCAGCCCCGCGGTGAAGGTGTAGGTCCCTGAACTGAAGGTTCGCGCGGCGACCACCGAGAAATTCAGGGTGGTTCCGATTTCGTAGTACTCGAGTATCCCTAAGCCTCCGGTATTCGAGGTCCAGGTGACGGTCCCTGTATCGTTTTTCCCGGACGTGGTTACTATGTTGTTGATTTCGATGTTGTTCGCGATCGTCTCGAACGTGCACGCAGCCTGATACTGCTGAGCCTCGGAGGAGGTCTGCTGGTTTGCCGAGAGGGTCGGCTTGAGAGTGGAGTTCCAACCACCGGGGTAGCTCACAGTGCTAACCTCGGCGGTGAAGTTGATGTTCTTCAGCGAACTGCTTGTGTAGTTTATCCCGGTGGAGAGCACGTAACCCGTTGCGGGTGAGGTTTTGGCGGTCACTGGGCTCGAAGGGTTCAGAGTTTCCGTGCCCTCGGCCAGCATTGAGTTCCGCCATGCGATCGAAAGCGATTTGTTGCCCGACTGGGTCGCGCTGAGCTGGGTCACAAGGGTGGTCACAAAGGTCGAGCCTCCCGACATCGAAATCGAGGTCGGATACCCGCTCATGGGGCTCGTTTTTTGCATCTGGGAGACCAACGGGTCGCAACCGCCGCCGAACCCGTGGTAGTTGACCGTGTCGAATTCCATCGTGTAGGTGGCCGTCTGGACCGCTGTCCACGAAACCCGGGAATCGGCGGAAAGATTCTGCAGGTAGATATTCGGTATCCATGATGATGACTTCAGGGTGACGGTCGACTGATTGTCGATGGTCACCGTGTTGTTGTACGACGTCGGCATGTCGTAATAGTTCGTGCGCGGCTCGTAGACGACCTCCCCGTTGCAGGTGATCTCCTGCGTGCCGAAGGTCGGTGGCGGGATGTACCACGTGTACACCCCCCAAAACGACAGCTCCGCGATCGTCGGGCTCAGCATCGTCGTATTCGACCAACCGTCACTAATGTTCCCGTCGAGCGGGGTCGAAGTGTAGACGGGGGCGGGAAACAGGCTCGACGACGGGAGACTGTTCAGGAGCGTTGCGTTCACCAGTGGGTTGGCGGCGGCGATCGCTTCGACCCCTTCTGCGGCAAGAAGCCAGTCGGACACGACGTCGAGATAGGTGACCGCCGAACCGAACCCCTAGGACGGCACCAGGACTCCGAACGGGCGTTCCTTACCGCCGGTGGTAACGGGGCCGGTGTTGACGGCCGAAGTTAGGGTCGCGCCACCCGCGATCGTGTACCGTTGGTTGGGGCTCTGGCCCGCCACCTGTTCGCCGATGTACGAGAGGGGGCTGATGCTCACATTCTGATACAACCCGGCCGTCACATTGCGCGTTGCGTCGAGGTAGGGGAGATTCATCGCTCTGCTCGCGTTGGCGGCGACTTCGCTCAGCATTCCGGCCACCCCGGCCGTGAAAGTGGACGCGCTGGTCGAGCCGACCAGGTTCGGACTGCTCACGTTCAGCACGCCCTGCTGCATCGCGGCAACGGCGTTGGCGACAGAGAGGAAAGCGCCAGTTTCCGAGAGGGCGTTTCCCCCCGGGCTCGCAGGCGTTGCCCAGGTCAAGAGTAAACGTTGGAACGAATCGACCGCCATCCCCACCAGTAGACGGTTCCCGACCTTCCAGGCCCCTGTTCCGCCAGGTAGAGGAGCAGGATCCTGGACGATACGTCCGTCCGGTGAGAAGACCGCGCTCTCGATCGTGGTGAGGTTGGTTCCGGCGGTCGCGAGCCAGGAAGCGTAGACGTAGCCGACTTGGGTTCCGAGCACTTCGGGGTCGATCATCGCCCCCGCGGTCAGAGGGAACAGCGACGGCCCTTCCCAAATGAGGCCGTCGTCCGAGGAGATGTATACCGCTCCGATTACCTGCCCCAACTGTAGCACCGTGGAGAGTACGAAGAGATTCCCTCCGACGACCGTGGCAGACACCTGGCCCAGGAATCCGCCGGGCGTGTTGAGAAAGGTGGATCCGATCGTGGCGAGGGCCGCGGAGACGTTCGTGTCGTTCAGGGGACCGATCTTCGTTGAGCCGAAGCTTCGACCATCGTTCCAGGACGAGTAAAACACTACTGTGTTCGATGGCGTTGAAGCGACTACTCCTTCCTCTGCCCCTGCCTGGGTCCTGAGGATCACAGGATTTGCGTCGACAACCGCGCCAAGGGTAGTGCTGACGATGGTCCCACCCGGGATCGGGAATGTCGTGACGAGCAAGGTGCCCCCGCTCCCTATCGTGGTCGCGGCCACAAATCCGTAGGGGTCGAGAGCGAGACGGACGTCGGTGCCGGCGACACTTCCGAGGCTCGTCCAGGAAGCTCAGAGCGCTCGCGACGCTCGACAGGTAAAGATACGACGTCGACCCGCAGGTGATCCCCGCGACAACCGACGAACCGTCGGCGGCGACCACCAGTGCTGACGAGGAGCAGTTGCTCTTCGCCGAAAATCCCCCAATATTGTAAGGGGTCGACCAACTGAGGGGGAGCGTGGGGCTCGGCTGCCCGGGAGGTCCCGGAACGTCCTGCAGGATGTTCTGAGCGATGGAAGGGGCGAAGATCCCTTCGGAGACCTCGAAGCTCGTCGTGTAACTCAGCGGGTGTGAACTGACCACGGTAGACGCGTATACGAGAATGTAAAGCGGGTTGGTCCCGATGCCCTGTCGCTCCGAGCTGGGGAAGGTAGAGCGTCTGGTTGGAAGTGGCCGAAATGGCCGATTCCGGACTCGGGAAGAGGGAAGGAGAGACCAGGTAAGGATAGTAAGGAGTTGAGGCGCCGGTGATCCCCGGTGGGTAGGTCGGCGGTCCAGGACCCGAGGCTCTTGCGATACCGAAAGCGGAAAAGACCATGATGAGGACAGAGAAAATCGCTAGGATGGACGGACGAACGGGCAAGCGAGCGCCTCGCCGCCAAGGGCGAGAGGCTCGTCCTCGAGAATAGGACGTCACGCACCGGGTCCGGCCGGTGATTGCAGGGGGACCACAGGGCTCGAGAGTTGAACGCGTGAACTCCAGACTCTCGTAGGGATCGCGGTGCGCCGGGTTTGGCCTGAAGGCCACGGTGTCCTCGTCGACGGCCCGGCACCCGGCTCGAAGCCGGGGCGTCTTGGAGTGGGGCAATGAATCCGGCCTAATGAACCTGCTGTCGTGTACGAGAGATAGGGCGGTCTGCCTCACCGCTACGGACGCTTTCCCCGCTTTTTGGCCCGAACACCGAATGGAAGACGGCGCAGTCTCCCAAGCGCGCCTCTTCGACATGTCGTACGGAACTGTGCGGCGAATTAATTCGCCCGATACTGCCTACGGGTCGGCGATCGGTCTGTGAAAGGGCGCGGGCGATAATTCTGAGTTCTGAGGTTGCCCAACGGGATGTATTCGAACTACCAGTTGAATGCGGTTGTCGGGACTCGAACCCACCTGGCCTCAATCAAGCGACTCCCTCAGGATGAGGATGGAATCGATCCGTCGTTGTCCGGGAGGGAGTTATCGATAGGTTGTGAACCAACTATAGCTCACATCTCGCCGGAATCAGTCCGGCCGAGTCGTATCAATGCACGTCTGTGATATTCGTATCGCGGGGCGATACGAATCCGTCCCGGCCCACGGTTCAAAACTCGGTCTGAACGCCTTCGTCACTCACCCGGCGCACCGGGCGCAACGTACAACGTGATGGTCCAGTTGCCCGATTGTTGGTAGATACCGGATTCATTATCCGGCGCAATCCAGGTGGCGTTGCCCCACGGGGCGCCAAATCCAGTGGATCCGTAGAACGTAACTCCCGTGAACGGCTCTGTCACGGAAACAAGCGTTCCATCGCCGTCTCCACAGAAGTACCTCGCGCTAGATGGAACGTGAAGCTGACGAATTGCACCATCTCTGAGGTTTTGGTCCAAGTATCGTTGTTTGTAGAATGAAGGGCTTGCATCGAGTTCACCGTGGTCAACTCGTGGCAGTAGTCGTGTCCCTGGACAGAGACCGGAAGCCCGTTGGAGGCGGGGCATGCACCACCCGTGCTCGCCGGATAGCTCGGGAAAATCCCCAGCACGAGTATCACGGCGATCGCAACCGCTGTCCCTGCAAATATGGCGTAGAGCGTTCGTCGCTCCATGGGATTCCTAGTCTTCTCGCAAGTATGCCCGGCGGTCCCGTATATCCATTGCCGGAGGGCGGGGAATGAGATTCCCGGGGGGATGTGCGGACGGCGCACGCGGTCGATGATCCACCGCGAGGGGCACTGCAACCAATTCAAGGTCGATACTCGTATCGCCCGGCGACACGAATCCGCCCCGCCCGACCTTGCGAGGGGGAGACTTGCGTCGCGGCCCGCTTTCGAGGGGAATCGGTTGCACGCCGGGGGCCGGACCGACCTCCTAAATTCACCGCGGCCTCCCGGACCCTCATGTCGGGGGGCTCAGGGAACGACCGTCCGCAGCCTACGATCCCCGGCATCCCTCCCGGCATGGTCGGGGCGGTGATCTCGGTCCTCGACGCGTCCCGGGACCGCTCCGGCGGCGGAAAATCCTCGAAGAAGTCGAGCGACGCGGGCACCGCATCTCGCTCGCGGGATTGAACCGGGTCCTCCAGCACTGCTCTCAGTCCGGGCTCACGGTCGAAGGCCCGGACGGGGTCCGACTACGACGGTGACGGCCGCTCCGGCACCGTCAACGAACGGCGAGCGTTCGACTGCATACCATACCTATAGTACTTTGTATAGTCTAAATTGAAATTCTATATATGTCCCGCAGGACGTTCCTTTCCCGATGATCGAAACGAGTCCAACGGAGGAACGGGTCCGACCCCGGCGAGCCTCCGCCCCCCGCCGAGCGGCGCGACCGCCGGCGTCCGACGCGAACCCCCGCACCTCCCGACCGACTGCCCGTCCCTCCCGCCGCCGAGCGGCCGCCCCGACCCGGGTCGCCGCACCGTTCGGTGCCCTCCTGCTTGGGCGGCCTCCCGTCGCCACCGTGAAGGTCGGACCGGGAGAATCCTCCGAGCACCTGTTCCGTCGCCTCCTCGGGGCCTATCTCGGCGGCGCTCGCGAGTTCGTGGTAATCGACCGACCCGGCCGAACGAGTCGAACGCGCGACGTCGTTCGCACGTTCTGCCGCCGGACCCGTCAGCCCGAGATCGTCTCGGAGGAGGACGGAGTGATCCGGCTCCGCGACCTCGCGTACGAAAGCCCCGTGCCCCTCCCCGAGCGCCTGGCCCGGATGGGCCGGATGGTCGTCGGATTCCACCGCGAGGCCGTGGAGAGCTGGGCCCAGCTCCCGCTCGAGGACGACCGGTCCTGGGAGCGACGGGACGACGAGATCGACCGCGAGGCCTGGTACGTCCAGCGACTCGCCGCCCTGCGTCTCGGCCTCGACGGCTCGGGCGTGACCCTTCTCGGACCGTGGACGATCGCCCGGAGCCTCGAACGGATCGCAGACCACGCGACCGTGCTCGGAGAGACCGGACGCCACCTGGTTGAGCTGCCGAACGGGGCCGGGCCGCTCACCTCCTTGAAGCAGTTCCACCACCAGGCGATGGACCTCCTGGAAGGGGTCCTGAACGCGCGGGACGATGCCGCCGCCAACGACCTGCTCGACATGGGCGACGCGCTCCTCGCCTCCGGACGTGCGCTCTCCGACCAGCTCCTGCCCGCGGTCGGAGGTGGAACGATGCCCCCCGCTACCGCCGCGGCGGTAACTCGGATTCTGGAATCGATCGGCCGCACGATCGCCTACGCCCAGGACATCGCCCAGGTCGCGCTCGACCGGGCGATCCCGGTGACGTTCTCCGACGCGGTCGAGCACGAGGGCGAGCCGATCCCCCTGTAAGCCCCGGGCCGAGAGGGGGAACGTCTTTCTATCGCCGCGACACGTTCCCCACCTCCCGGGGGGCTTTCGAACATGAAGGAACCCTCTCGCGCGCCGCGCGTGGTCGTCTTCCGGCACGGCCCCGCCGAGGTCCGGGACCCCGCGCGCTGGCCGGACGACGGACTGAGGCCCCTCAGCCGGAAAAGTACCGAACAGACGCGGGCGGTCGCCACCGGCCTCGCGCGGCTCCTCGGCCCGGTCTCGTGCCTCGCGAGCGGTCCCGCGGTCCGGGTGCGCCGGACCGCGGATATCCTCGGGCGTGCGCTCGCCCCTCCGCGCCGGCCGGTCGTTTGGCCCGAACTCGACGCCGGGGACGCTCGCTGCCCCGATCCTGACCGGGTCCGACGCCAGACCGAGCGGGATCGCACCGTCGTCATCGTCGGCCACGAACCGACCCTCGCCGAGTTCGTCGGCCTTGCCCTGACCGGTGACGGGGTCGCGGTGGTCCGACTGACGAAGGGGGGGGCCGCGTGCCTCGAGTTCCCGAGCGCGGTCCGGCCCGGTGCGGCCCGGCCGCTCTGGCTACTTACCCGGAAGCAGCTGGGGGGCGCGGGCGAATGAACGGGGCCTTCGGCCGGGACGGCGAGCGGATGGACCGGGGTTTCGCGTAGAGCGGCCCGACGAGCGCGCGGACGTCCTCGTGCACTTGCTCGGGGTGGCGGTTCGCGTCGACCCGGTGGAACCCGTACTCGGCTCCGATCCACTCGAACTCCTTCGACAGGCGGTCCTGGTAGGCGAAGAAGCTCTCGAAGAGGTCGCGCGAGAGCGAGAGGTCCATCCCGGACTCCCAGTAGTCGAGCGACCCGTACTTCGCGATCGCGCGGTGGAGCAGGATCTCGGGGCGGGCGTCGAGGAAGACGACCAGGTCGGGGCGGAGCGCGAACCCGTAGAGCCGCCGGGCCCATTCGCGCGAGGCGCCCCGGACCACGGCGCGGGCCATGAGGGTGTAGACGTACCGGTCGGCGAGCACCGTGCTGCCGGCGGCGAGCGCCGGGATGATCTTGTTCTCGAGCTGGTCGGCGAAGTCGACGGCGTAGAGCAGCGCCATCGTCGTCGCGCCGAGCGTGTGCCCCTGCTTCGCGCGGTCGATCTCCTCGGCGACGAGGTCCGACCGACGCAGCCCGGTGTCGACCACCGCGTGGCCCTCGACCTCGAGCCACTCGCGCAGGAGGGCGACCTCGGTCGTCCGCCCGGAGCCGTCGGCCCCCTCGACCACGATGAGCTTGCCCGAGAGCGACTCGTCGGTGAGGCCCGGGAGGCGCGTGCCGTACGTCCTATCCGTCATGCATCAGCTTCTCGCCCGTCGGGAAGTTCTCGAGGATCGGCCGGACGTGGCCGCGCAGCTCCGCTTGGATCGTCTCGACCGGGCGGCTCGAATCGATGACGGTGAACCCGTCGGTCCGGGCGATGCGCTCGTACTCCCGCTTGAGCCGCGTCTGGAACCGCTCGTAGCTATCTTGCACGTCGTCCGAGAGGCCGAGGTCCATGCCGGCCTCGTAGTAGTTGATCTTGAGGCGGGAGGCGATCTTGCGCTTGAGCGACACCGCGACCGGGACCCGGAAGTAGAAGACCCGGTCCGGTCGCGGGGCGAAAGAGTAGATGTTCCGAACCCAGGCGGGGTCGCATCCGCGCGCCGCGTCCCGGACGAACGCGGTGTAGGCGTACCGGTCGCAGACGACGACGTACCCGGCCCGGAGGGGCGGAAGGATCTTCCGCTCGAACCGGTCGGCGAAGTCGGTCGCGTGCAAGAGCGAGAACGTCGTCGGTGTCAGGAGGTTCTTCTTCTTGCCGCGGCGGATCGTCGCCGCGGTCAGCTCCGACGAGTTCCACTCGGTGAAGAACACGCGGTAGCCCTGCGCCTGGAGCCACTTTCCGAGCAGGGACGCCTGGGTCGACTTCCCGCTACCGTCCAATCCCTCGAAGACGAACAATCGGCCCGGGAAACCGTGGGTCGGGCTCGGCGTCTCAGAGATCACGGAACCGGACCTCGATCTCGAACTCGCGCTCCATGGGTTTGCGGACCTTCTCTTCCCAGTGCGCGGGGAGAGGGGTATCGGCCGGGCAGAAAAGGCCAGCGTGAGGGTCTTGCCCCCCCCGCCGAGGGAGAACCGGGGGCGCGCGTCGGAAGCGAGCTCGGCGACTTCGAGGATCGCCCCGAGGCGGCGGGCGGTCTCGAGGTCCGAGGCCCGGATGATCGGGAGGAACCCCTTCTTCCACGCCGAGGGGAGGTCGTCCCCCTCGTGGAGCCGCGCGGCCATCGACGCGAGGAGGACCTCGCGCTGGTCGAGCCCCCAGATCGGGTAGTTCTGGATGATGTAGGCGGAGTGGTGGGCGTGCCGCCAGAGGTCGATCGCGGTCCCCGCGTCGTGCATCCACCCGGCGACCCGGACCGCGAGCCCTTCGCTCGGACCCCAGCCGAAGCGCGGGGCGAGGACCTCGAAGAGCGCGAACGCCGTATCGGCGACCTCGCGCCCATGGTCGAGCCGGAAGGCGAACGACTCCGCGGCCGCGGCAGCCGACCGTTCGGCCAGCTGTTCCGCTGAGGCGGGGAGCTTGGCGCCGATCGCTTCGAGAGCCAACCCCTCGCGGATGCCGATACCGGCGACGACGATCCGTTCGGCGTTCGTCGCCCGGATCAGCTCCTGGAGCACGACGATCCCCGCCATCACCACGTCCGCACGGTCCGCGCCGATCCCCGTCACCGCGCGTCGCTTCGCTGCGGGCATCTCGCCCAGGATCTCTCCGAGGGCCTCGAGGTCATGGTCCCAGAGCGGGTAGCCGTGGACCCGCTCGACCGGATAGTCGCGCAGCTCGATCGCGGCGCGGGCGAGCGACCGGACCGTCCCTCCGATTCCGAAGAGCCGGTATCTCTTCCCGCCGAACGCCTCGAGGACCGAACCGAGGGTCTCCCGGACATACTCTCGGATCTCGTCGATCTCCCTCCGCTTCGGGGGGTCGTGCTCGAAGAACCGTTGGGAGAGCCGGAGCACGCCGAGCGGCACGCTGACCGAGTTCCTCAGTTGTCCCGCCCGGACGTCGGCGAGCTGGAGCGACCCGCCGCCGAGGTCGCAGACGAGGTCGTTGTCGAGCTCCCAGGCTCCGGCGATCCCAAGGTAGGCGTAGCGGGCCTCTTCGGCGCCCGAGATGATGCGCAACTGCACGCCGGTCGACCGCTCGACCCGGCGCACGAACTCCGCGCCGTTGGGGGCGTCCCGTACCGCGCTGGTGGCGACGGCGATCGTCCGGGCCAGCCCGAGCGATCGCACCGTGAGCGCGAACCGTTCGACGGCCGTGATCCCCCGTTCGATGGCGGCGGACGTGAGCCGACCGTCGGGGCCGGTGCCGAGCCCGAGCCGCGGCGACTCCTTCGTTTCGTAGAAGGCCCGGACCGTGCCCGAAGCGGCGGCCTCGAACGCCACGAACCGGGCCGTATTCGACCCGACGTCGATCACCCCGATCGTTCGACCGGGCCGCAGACGCGGGCCGTTGGTCGATGCCTGGAGCTCCAGCGATCGAGCGCGGTCCACGCCCTCCCACAGGAGGTTTCCCTAATAGAGGTGAGCGAGGATTTTCCAGCCGAGCGAGGGCTTACTAATCGCCGGTCGTCTCGGCCGGAGGGGGACGACCGTGGCGGAGGGGTCGGCACGGGCCCGGGTCCGCCCCGCGGTCCTCACCCGGGAACTCGAACGGCTCCTCGCCGAGGTCGCCGGCGCGGTGGACGACGTCATCGATCGACCCCATCCCTCCCCCGAGAGCCTGCACGAGCTTCATCGGGAGATGCGGCGGCTGCGTCACGCGCTCGCGATCTGGGAGCGGCTGCTCCCAAGCCGGCAACGCGAGCTGGTCCGTCCGCTCGACCGCCGCCTCAAACGGCTCGCCCGCCTCGTCGGCCAGGTCCGCGACCGCGACGTGGTCCTCGAGCTCATCGAGGGAACGAAGTTGCCCCGTCCCACGCGCGAGGACGCGGCGCTGGTCGCGCGAATGCGCGCGCGCCTCCGCGATGACGCACGGACCGGCCGAGAGCTGCTCCGCGTGTTCCTCCGGTCGGAGCGGGATGCCCATCTCTTCGAAGGGCTCCGCGAGGGCCTGGAGCTCGGCCCCCGCCCGGGGCCGGTGTCCACCTCGTCAAGGTGCTGGACCAGGAGCAGGCTCGACGGCACGACGACGTTCGAGCGGCCCACCGACGCGCCCGCCGGCGTTCCAGCTCGACCCGGCTCCATCAGCTCCGGATCCAGGTCCGCCGTCTCCGCCATCTGACCGAGGTGCGAACTCGTCTCGATGGTAAGACGCTCCGCACCTTTCCCCCGGCGGCGCGCCGGCTGCAGACCCGCCTGGGTCGACTGCACGACCTCGACATCGTGCTGGCCGACCTCGACCCCGCCCTCCGCTCCAGCGAGTGGGCCCGGTCGTTGAGGCGGGAACGCCGCCGGGTCCGCGACGCGATCCGGAAGTCGATCCGCATCCGCCGCTGGCCGGACCTCCCGCTCGTCGCTCCCTCACCGAACCGTGCGGGCCCGCGCGTTCGACGCGCACCCTCTTAGGTCCCCCTCGCTGTCGTCCCGTCGTGCCCGAAACCCCCCCACTCGAGTTCGACGCCGCGCTGCGCGACGCGCTCGGGGAGACCGGCGCGGTCGGGGCGACCGTCCGCCAGCTCGCGACCCGGCTCGACCATCGGCCGGACCGGGTCGAGCGAGCGCTCAGCGAGCTGCGGCTTCGCGGGGACGTGCTCCGACTGGGCCGCGGGCTCTACGTGCTCCGGGACTTCGAGCGGCTCGATGGCCGGAGCGATTTCGTCGACCCGGCCGCGTTCGTGGAACGGTTCGTCCGCGAGAACGGGGTCGACCTCGGGCGCTACGCCGGGCCGATCACGTTCCGGTCGAACGACTCGCTTCCGGTCCACCGATGGTGGCCCTACGTACAGGGATACTCGGCCGAATTCGTGCGCGGGGTGCTCGAGGGGGCGCACCTCGGCCGCCGCGCCGTGGTACTCGACCCGTTCGCCGGCAGCGGAACGAGCCTGGTCGAGGCACGGCGGGCGGGCGTCCGGGCCGTCGGGACGGAGTTGCTCGCGCCGGCGGTCCTCGCCGCGCGCGTCAAGACCGCGTTCGAGCTGCCCGCGGGCACGCTCCGCGCCGCGGCCCGACGGGTGGCGGAGCGCGGACGGCGACGCCGTGCCGGACCCCTACCGTTCCTCCGGGAGACCCGACGCCAGTTCGACCCGGACGTGCTCGCCGACCTCACCCGGTTGAGGGACGCCCTCCCGGAAGGAGGACCCCGGTCGCGGACGCCCTACGCCTCGCGTTCGGCCGCATCCTGATCCCGTCGAGTCGCCTGCACCGCTCCCCCTGCCTCGGGTACGACCGACGCCACCGGGTCTCCGAGACCGGACCGTTCGACCGGTTCCTCGCCGCGGTCGATGAGATGGCGACCGACCTCGGCGCGCTCGCGCCCGAGCGGTCTCGCTGGGGGCCTCCGGCGCGTGTCGTCCAGGGCGACGCGCGCACGGCGTCGTGGGGGCGCGGCTCGGTCGACCTCGCCGTGACCAGCCCGCCCTACGTCAACGGGATGGACTACGTCATGAACTACAAGATCGACCTGGCGTGGCTCGGTTACGCCCGCTCGTACGCGGACCTCGCGGCCCTTCGCAGCGCCGAGGTCGCGTGCGACAACCTCCCGCGGTCAGAGACCGCGGCCTATCGCGACGTAGCGGGTTCTGCCGACCCGTGGCTCGACGAGATCCTCCCCGGATCCGGGACAACGTCGCGCGGAAGGGCTCGTACCGCCGCGACGACGTCCACGCGGTCGTCCGTCGGTACTTCGCGGACCTCGTCGATGTCCTCGCGAACGTCCGGGACGCCCTCGCCCCGGGCGGGCGGTTCATCCTCGTGGTCGGCGATTCGCTCCTCGCCGGCACGTACGTCCCGGCCGACCTGCTCACCGCCCGGTTGGGCGCTTCCCTCGGCTATCGGATCGTCTCCGTCGAAGCGGCTCGCTCCCGCCGCAGCGGCCAACGACGGTCGTTCGTCCTGCGGGAATCGGTCGTGACGCTCATGCGGCCTCGGTCCGCGGGGTAGCTGGGGGCGGCAGGTTCTTCGCGGTGAGGATCCCTTCCTCCCGGCGATGTACTGCCCGGTGTGCGGCCGCGCGATGACGGGGCCGAGCGGCCCCACGGTCCCGTACCCGATGTTCGTATGCGCGCACCACGGGGTGGTGTACGACCGACCGCCGGGACGCCTGGCACGGACTGCCCGAGGTGGAGACGAAGCTCTGCTGCCCGATCTGCGGCACCCCGATGGAGTTCGAGCCGAAGGAGCCTCCGGCGCGGATCTTCTTCTGCTACCAGTGCGGGACCACGTTCGACAAGGAGCGGGCGACGTGGTACGGGCTCGCCTATCATCAGGCGCCGTAGCGTCCCGCCCGACCGCCCCTTCCGGTGGAAGCAAACCCTTACCTCCCCTTCCGCGCCGTGCTGGAGCGGAGGGGAGATGCCGCCCCGGGACGCCGAGCCGCATTTTCTCGAGCCGTTGCTCGGGGTCGTCTTCGACCTGGACGGTACGCTCGTTCTTTCCCACCATGACTTCGGTCGGATGCGGGCGGAGGTGATCCGCGTCGCCGAGAAGTATGGCGTCGTGCCCGGTCATCTCTCCGTCAACGAACCGATCCATCGGATCGTCGAGGCCGCGCGACAGGAGCTCGTCAACTCGGGCGGCCCCGAGGGGAATCTCTTCCGCTTCGAGGCCGAGTACCCGAAGCGGGTCGACGCGATCGAGGCCGAGGCCCTCCCGCGAACGGTCGCGCGACCGGGCGCGGAGTCGCTCCTGCGCGCCCTCGCCGAGCGCGGCTTCCGTCTCGGGGTGTTGACGCGCAGCTCCGAATATTTTGCGCGAAATGCGCTTGCTCGCACCGCCCTCGGACCGTTCTTCCCCTACTTGCGGAGCCGCAGCGCCCCGGGTCCCCAGAAACCGTCCCCCGAGGCCCTGCATCTCCTCCTCCGGGAGATGGAGATCCCGGGCGAGCGGGCCCTCTTCGTCGGCGACCACCTGATCGATGCCGGAGTGCGCGACCCGCGCCGGCGTGCGGTTCTACGGCGTGTTGCCGGACCCGTCCGACCAGAGCCCGGAACCGATGACCGCGGACCGGTTCCTCGCCGGCGGCGCGGCCGCGGTCGCGAAAGACCTTCCCGAGCTGGCCCGCCACCTCGACGTGGCCGGGCCCGTCCGCCCGACACCCGCCGGCTGACGCGGGCTCAGAGATACTCGGCGTAGGCGTGGATGACCGCCCGCTCGGCGGTCGCCCATGCTTCGGGGATCTGGTTCCACCCATTGCGCTGGTCCCCCACGCAGTAGAGCCCGGGGATCGGTGCGCCGGTCGTCTCGGCGAGGGCTCGGCAGTCCTCGTCGGTCACCACGTACCCCTCGGCGTCGAACCGGCAACCGAGCGCTCGGGGGAATTCGTGATGCATGTCGTACCAGCCGAGGGCGCTGAACCCGCGGTCGTAGCTCTTGGTGGTCCCGTCGGCGAACTTCACGCCGAATCGCTTCTCCCGGATCTCGTCGAACCCGACGACCTCGAGCTCGGTGTGGCCGATCCCGTGCTCGGCGAGGGCGGCGGCGAGGGCGGTGCGTTCTTCCCCCGACGCACTCCCCAGGAGCGGGCGTCCGAGGGTGAGCAGCTCGACCGACGTCGGTCGGAAGTGCAGGAGGTCGAGCGCGGATCGCGCGGCGAACGGGTCGTCCCCGAGGACCGCGACCGACTTGCCCGTGAGCTCGTGGCCGTCGCACAGGATGCAGAAATCGACGAGCGCCTGGTTCGCCCACGGGAAGATCGGGTCGATCTCGCCGCCGACGGTGGGGATTCGGTCGACGACCCCCTGGGCGAGGACGAGCACCCGCCCGCGAAGAACGTGGGTCTGCTTCAGCCATTCGAAGGTGACGGCATAGTCGCGCTCGTTCCGGTACACCGAGACCGCGCGGGCCGGAGTGAAGTATCCGACCGCCTCGGCCTGCCGCACCGCCGCAACCTGCTCGTCGAGCAACTTGTGGCCGGAGATCCCGTGGGGGAACCCCGGGATGTTGTCCATTTTCGGCGCGTAGTACCGACCGCGAGGTACCTCGGCCCCCGGTCAACGATCGCCGCGGTGTACCCCAGGAGCGACGCCTTGAGACCGGCCTGGAGCCCCGCATGACCCCCTCCGACCACGAGGAAGTCGTACGACTCCTTCACGCGAGGCAGCCCGGGCACGAGCGGGTCCACTCGGCGCGGGAATTTCAGCCCTCCTTCGTCCGCGAGCGGCGTGTCGGTCCCGAAAATTCGACGCGCGCTCGCTTCCGCGACGGCAAATCTTAAGCCCGAACCTCTTCCTCCTTCCCTTCGGGTTCCTGACGGCCGTGCCGGCCCGCGCCGCGAAGAGCGCGCTGGGGGGGACGCTATTTCTCGAGGACGGGACGCGCTTCGATGGGGCCGGTCTCGGCGCCTCGACCCGGCGGGTCGGGGAGGTCGTCTTCACGACCGGGATGGTCGGGTACCCCGAGTCGCTCACGGACCCGTCGTTCCGTGGCCAGATCCTGACGTTCACGTACCCGTTGATCGGGAACTACGGCGTTTCGGCGAACGACCGGGACGCGGACGGCCTTCCCCGCCTCGAGAGTGCCGAGGTGCAGCCCCGGGGCGTGGTCGTGCGCGGGACGACCGCGCCCAACCATTGGGAGAGCCGGCGTTCCGCTCGACGAGTGGCTCCGGGAGGAGGAAGTCCCCGGGGTCCAGGGTGTCGACACCCGGCGACTCACCGAACACCTTCGCTCGAAGGGCGTCGTCCGGGGCGTCCTCGACGTCGGGCCCGCGGACGACCGCCCCTCCGATGAAGTGCTCGCGAAGGCGATCCGCGCCGCGCCCCAGTACGGGGAGGAGAAGTTCATGGCCGAGGTCGCGCCGACACGACCGACCCTCATCGCTCGCCGCGGCGGGCCCGTGGTGGCGGTGCTGGACTGCGGGATCAAGGCGAGCATCCTGCGCGCCCTGCTCGAGCGGGGGGTATCGGTCCTCCGCCTCCCGTACGACCACGAAGTACCGGCACGATGGGAAGGTCGTCGGGTCGCCGGCCTCCTGGTCGGCAACGGTCCGGGGACCCGGTCGAGCTCGCGGCGGCGATCGAGGAGCTCCGCCGGCCGTCGACGCGCGCACTCCCGACGCTCGGGATCTGCCTGGGCCAGCAGCTGATCGCGCTCGCCCGGGGCGCGACCACGTTCAAGCTCAAGTACGGCCACCGGGGCCAGAACAAGACCATCTGCTTCCCGGACGGCCGGGCGCTCATCGTCAGCGAGAACCACGGGTATGCGGTGGACCCCGCCTCTCTCGGTGGGACCGGGCTCGACGTCTGGGCGACGAACCCGGACGACGGAACGCTCGAGGGAATCCGGGATGGCGCCGGACGCGTCCTCGCCCTGCAGGGGCACCCGGAAGGCCATCCCGGACCGCAGGAGGCCGGGTTCGTCTTCGACCGGTTCGTCGGGAAGGTGAAGCGGCGGGGATGACGCTCACGATGCCGTCGAAGGTGCTCCTGCTCGGGAGCGGCGCGTTGAAGATCGGCGAAGCCGGCGAGTTCGACTATTCCGGCAGTCAATGCCTCAAAGCCCTCGAGGAAGAAGGGGTGTACACGATCGTCGTCAATCCGAACATCGCCACCCTCCAGACGGACCCGCCCCGGCTCGGCCGGGTCTACTTCCAGCCCCTCGTCCCCGAGTTCGTCGCCCCCATCCTCGAGGCGGAACGCCCCGAGGGGATCCTGCTCTCCTTCGGCGGTCAGACCGCGCTCAACCTGGGCGTCCAGCTCTCGGATTCCGGTGCGCTGCGCAAGTCCGGCACCCGCGTGCTCGGCACTCCCCTGGCCGGGATCCGCGCGACCGAGGACCGCGCGAAGTTCGTCCGGATCATGGCGCGGGCGCACGTCCCGACCCTCCCCAGCCGTGCCGTCTACGGGTACGACGAGGCGGCGCTCGCCGCCGAGACCCTGGGGTATCCGGTCATGGTCCGCGTCGCCTACACCCTCGGCGGCAAGGGCGGTGGCGTCGCCCACGATCGCGGGGAGCTCAAGGAGGTGGTCACGCGAGGCCTCCGCGCCAGCCCCGTCGGCCAGGTCCTCCTCGAACGGTACGTCGGGTCGTTCAAGCAGCTCGAGTACGAGGTCGTCCGCGATGTGAGAGGGAACACGCTCACCGTCTGCAACATGGAGAACGTGCTCAGCATGCGCGTCCACACCGGGGACAACATCGTCGTTGCCCCGAGCCAGACGCTCACGGACCACGAGTACCAGATGCTCCGACAGGCCGCGCTCCGGGCG
This sequence comes from uncultured Thermoplasmata archaeon, assembly GCA_963749205.1. Classification (GTDB taxonomy): domain Archaea; phylum Thermoplasmatota; class Thermoplasmata; order Lutacidiplasmatales; family UBA184; genus Lutacidiplasma. The sequence goes on from CAVVLW010000006.1 coordinate 202,723, forward strand.
GCCGATGCGTGCGGTATCGTGGGCGAGTGCAACATCCAGTTCTGTCTCGACCCGGGGAGCGAGGAGTACTACGCGATCGAGATCAATGCCCGACTCTCCCGCTCGAGCGCGCTCGCGAGCAAGGCCACGGGCTACCCGCTCGCCTACGTCGCGGCGAAGCTCGCCCTCGGCTACACCCTCCCCGAACTGAAGAACCGGATCACCGGGGTCACCACCGCGTGCTTCGAGCCGTCGCTCGACTACGTCGTCGTCAAGCTCCCGCGATGGGACATGGACAAGTTCGAACGCGCCGACCGCCGCCTCGGGCCGGCGATGAAGTCCGTCGGCGAGGTGATGGGGATCGGAGCGCTCGTTCCCCGAAGCGGTATCGAAGGCGGTACGGATGAGCGACCCCCGCGCGGACCTCATCCCTCCCGCCGAGATCCGGCCACCAGCGGCGATCCTCGCCGACCTCGCCGAACCGACCCCGGACATCCTGACCCGGGTCCTCGAGGGGCTGCGGGCGGGGATCGACCCCGAGACAATCGCCCGCGTGGCGTGGATCGACCGCTGGTTCGTCGACTGCCTCGGGGAGATCGAGGCGACCGACCGGGCGATCGCCGCCGTCCCGGGCGGGGAGGTGCCGGTTCCGTTGCTGCGCCGCGCGAAGGAGCTCGGGTTCTCCGACCGGGCGATCGGCCGGACCGCCCGGCTCGACGAAGAGGAGGTGCGCCGCCGCCGCCTCGCTGAGGGAGTTCGTCCGCGCGTCCGCATGATCGACACGCTCGCGGGGGAGTGGCCGGCGCGAACGAACTACCTCTATCTCACGTACCGTGCCGACGCGGACGACGTCCGGCCGATGCCGAAGGGCTCGGTGCTTGTCATCGGCGCGGGCCCCTACCGGATCGGTTCGAGCGTCGAGTTCGACTGGTCGACGATGAACCTGGTCGACGGCCTGAAGGCGGAGGGCGTGCCGGGCGTCTCCGTCCTCAACTCGAACCCCGAGACGGTCTCGACCGACTACGACCGGTCCGACCGGCTCTACTTCGAGGAGATCACCCTCGAACGGACGCGGGACCTGGTCGACTTCGAGTCGTTCGCGGGGGTCGTCACGTGCGTCGGAAGCCAGCTCGCGCAGAACCTGACCCCGCTCCTCCAGATGTGCGGGATCCCGGTGCTCGGGACGGCCCCGGGGTCGATCGACATGGCCGAGAACCGGGCCGAGTTCGCCCGCCTCCTCGAACGTCTTCGGATCCCGCAACCGGCCTGGCGCGCGTTCACGACGGTCGACGAGGCGAGCGCCTTCGCGGATGAGGTGGGCTATCCCGTCCTCGTCCGGCCATCGTACGTGCTGAGCGGCCAGGCGATGCGGGTGATCTCGGGTCGCACGGACCTCGGCCGATTCCTCTCCGAGGCGGCCCGCGTCTCGCCCGAACACCCGGTCGTGATCACGAAGTTCATCGAGGGCGCCGACGAGGTGGAGCTCGACGCGATCTCGGACGGGCAACGGGTGCTCGTCGCCGGGGTCCTCGAGCACGTCGAGCGCGCGGGTGTGCACTCGGGCGACGCGATCTTTTGCCTGCCACCCCGGCACACCGCCCCCGCGGTCCAGGCGCAGCTGATCGACGCCGCGCGGCCGGCTCGCCGCACCCTAGCGATCCGCGGGCCGTTCAACGTGCAATTTCTCGTGAAGAACGAGGCCTACCAGATCATCGAGCTAAACTTGCGGGCCAGCCGCTCGCTGCCGTTCCTCGCGAAGGCGACCGGCGTCCCGCTCCTTCGGGAGGCCGCCCGCGCGATGCTCGGTCGCCCGATCTCGCGCGAGGGCGTGGCCGCCCTGCCTCCTGGGCGCTGGGGGGTCAGGCTCCCAATTCTCCTTCCTCCAGCTCGCCGGCTCGGACCCGCTCCTCGGCGTCTGATGCAGTCGACGGGGGAGGTGGCCTGCTTCGGTCCGACGTTCTCGGACGCGCTCGTGAAGGCTCTGGTCGCGGCCGGCGTCCGTCTTGTTCCGCGGCGGGGGACCGCGTTCCTCTCGGTCGGCGGACCTGAGCTGAAGGAGCAGCTCCTGCCCGTCGCCCACCGCCTCCGGACGCTCGGCCTCAAGATCTCCGCGACCGAGGATACCGGAGCGTTCCTCGCGGCGCGCGGGATCCGGGGGGTCCGGATCCTGCACAAGGTGAGCGAGCCCGACCGACACCCGAACGTGACCGAGGCCCTCGACCGGGGGGCGATCGACCTCCTCCTCAACGTGCCGCTCTCCCTGACCCAGGAGAAGTTCGAGCGGATGCTCGAGGACGAGTACATCCTCCGCCGCCGAGCGGTCGAGCTCGGGATCCCGCTCTTCACGAGCCTCGAAGCGTTCGCCGCGTACGTCGAAGGCGTCGCCTGGCTCGAGGACCATCCGCTCACGGTCGAGCCGCTTTACGGGTCGCCCGAGCCGGGCGGGGCCCCCGGCGGGGATGCCCGGCAGCTCCCGGTCGGTGCCGCGGCGACGGCGTCGTCGGGCACGCAAGGGCTGAGCCGGGTGGGGCCCGGGGCCCGGGCGTTCGGACCGCTCCGCGCGGGGGGAGGAGGACCGACGCGGAGGAAGACGTATGGGTCTGCCGGGGGCTCCCGGAATCGATGGACCCACCGGGCAGCGCTATCGGACCTCCGATCGCCGCGATCGACCGGGGGCTGGGAACCCTGTCAGAGCGGATCCGACGCGCGGCGCGCCGGAGCTACCGCTTCTCCTGGCTCTCGTGGGGCTTCGTCCTCTCCCTGCCTCTCTCGCTCGTCCTATACCTCGTGATTGGGCTCTCCTTCGCGGTGACGGTCACGACGACGACGGTGAACGGGACGATGACCACCACGACCGGCCCGTGGTGGGGGGTGGTTGGCTTCCTTCCGTTCGATCGTGGTACTGGCCTTCGCGATCCGCGAGCTCCTCGTCGCACGATGGGAGGCCTTGCGGGGAGAGACCATTACCACCGTGTCGGCGGCCCTGCCCGCCTCCCAATCCGAGGGGGGATGGGTCGCGGCGGTTCAGCAGGCGCAGAAGACCGTCACCCACATGAAGAACGAGACGGAGTTCTCGTTCGTTCCCTTGGTCCTCGGGTCCTTCACCGCCGGGGAGTCGGCGTTCGGCCTCCTCCTCTCGGGGTCGAACCTCGGGGCCGCCGAGGTGCTTTGGGTCGTGATCGGGGCCCTCCCGGTCTGCCTGCTCGTGATCCCGCTCTACCTGCTCGCGCGGGAATGGATCGCGAGCTACCAGACGCTGCTCGACCGGCGAGGTCGGGGAGCTCTCCCGGCTCGAGGCGGAGTTCCTCTGGCGCTTCACGGGAACCCCGGGATGATGGGCCGACCGGACCTGTTCGTCATCGGGCGGCTGCTCGAGGCGATGGCGACCTCCCCGGGGCCCGTCCGCCGAACCCCGTTGCAACAGAAGGCCGGCCTCAACTACACGGTCTTCCAGCGGTATCTCGACTACCTCCTCCGCCAGGGGCTGATCGCCGCAACTCTGGACCCGGAGGACCTCCTCCAACTGACGCCGAAGGGCGTCGAGGCGTACCGGTTCCTCTCCGAGGGTCTGGAACGGATCTTCGGACCGGCCGACGGGGGCACGGCGCCGTCAGGATCCGGCCGAACTCCCCGACGCGGCGTTCCGCCCGGGTAGCCGGTCCGCGACGCGCTACGCGATCGGGAACTTCGTCACCGAGAACTCGGGGACGACGGTCGACGTGTCCAGGACCTCGGGGATCCCCCGGATCCGCTCGGTCACGAAGTCGAGGACCCGGCGCTTGGTCGCGGGGGGTGGGAAGTCGAGGACGATGAGCATGTCCCAGTCTCCGGTCAGGAGGTGCATCTCCTTGACCTCGGGGAGGGTCTCAAGAAGGTTGCGGATCCGGTCGAGGTCGCCACCGCGGACCTTGATGTAGGTGAACGCACGGGCGCTGTGGAGCTCGGTCGGCATCACCTCCGAGAGGCGCTCGTCGGTGAACTGGTCGGTCCCCTCGAGCCGTGGGCCCTTCGGCGAGATCAGGACCGGGAACGTCTGGACGCCGCGCAGGTGCTCGGCGATCAGCCGCTCGACCCGTCCGACCTTCTCGACGTCGACGACCTTGATACGGTAGTTGCGCCGAGCGGCGACGTCCTCGGCGTGCGCGACGCATCGGGCCTGGTCGTCGGAGAGAAAGTGAACTCCCTCGTCGCTCCGGACATCACCCCCCTCGACCGATGGAGCTCCCGGGGGCGCCACTCCCGTCAGTCCGGTCAGGACGAGCGGGCGGAAGAACGTCGACATCGCCCGCTTCGATTGCACGTAGAGCGTCAGCTCCCGGAGATCGTCGGCCATCAGCGGGCGTCCCAAGCGGCGCGCCGTATTTAATCAAATGCGCCGGGGGGGAGAATCCGCGAGCCCCCGCCCCGAAGGGCGGGGGAAAAGGTTCGCTCGAGGTCCGCGGGTCGCGGGACTAGTAGCGCTTGTAGCTGTCGGAGCGCTCTCGGCCCCCACCGCCACTGCCGCCACCACCGCCGCCGCCTTGGCCGCCGCCACCACCCGAGTAGCGTCCGCCACCACCGCCGCCGCCGCCGTAGCCGCCGCTTCCGCGGTCACGGAAGCCGCCGCCGCCGAACGACCGGCGCTCGCTCTCAAACTCTTGCTGGCTCATGTCGAGTGTCTGGTTGACCTCGGGGATCGCCTCGGTCGACTTCGAGAGGTTCCCGTACCGGCCCACGTTGAGGCGCATGTGCCCGCGGACGAGGGAGACGTACCCGTTGTCCACGAGGATGACCTCGTCCTTCGCGATCGAGCCGATCTGTTCGTTCCAGAGCGACAGGGTGATCACGGCCGTGTCGTCGCCGACGACGGCTTCGCACACCTTTCGGGGGTCGCCAAACTTGCCCATGACCTCCTTGGGTTCGCCCACGCTCAGTACCTTCGCGAGGACGTTCACTTGCTTCGAGTTCGGCGTTAGGTCTCGCACTTTGGTCAGGGGTTTGTCCACCATCTCTTGTCGCCTTCTTGGTTCGCGTTCTGCGTTCGGGAATCGAGGAGCGACCCTCGTCGAGAGAACACTCGTCAAAACAAGGACGGGCGGGACGCTCGATGCGGGCTGGGCTCTGGGATTCCTCGAGGGCGCATGGCCGGGGCGCGGATATAAAGTCGCCGTCGCCGCGTGACGGCGACGCACGGTGCGCTCCCCACCGGAGATGCCGGTGGGGCGGCAGGCTTTTCCGTCATTCCCGGCCTCCGTTGGCCGGTATCCGGCCGTGAGCCAGCGATTCGACCTGGGCGTTCATCACTTCCTGCGTCGGGAGTACGACGTAGCCCAGCGCGCGTTCCGGGACGTTGTCCGGGAGCAACCGACCGACGCGGGCGCGTGGTCGTACTATGGGATCTGCCTCGCGCACCTGGGACAGGCGATGGAGGCCGAGGGGGCACTCTCCCGAGCCGTCGCGCTCTCGCCCACCAACGCCGATGCATGGTTCCACCTCGGAGTCGCTCGCTCGCTGCGGGAGGAGTGGGGCCTCGCGGCCCTCGCCTACCGGCGCGCGGTAGCGCTCACGCCCGAAGACCTGGTCGCCTGGCACCGCCTCGGGGTCTCGCTGGCCGAGTCCGGCGACGAGACCGGCGCGACGGCCGCGTTCGAACGGGCCCTCGTGCTCAGCCGCGACGGGGCGACCCCGGAAGGAAACCCGCGCGTCTTCGCCCGCACGGCCGGGGACGACCACGTCGACGAGACGGGGGAGCGGGAAGGATCCCGTGAGGCGAAGAGCTGGCTCGAACTCGCTCTCTCGCTGTTGACCTTGGGGGAGGAGGAGGAGGCGGTCGCCGCCTTCGACCGCGCGTACACTCTCGACCCCGAACGCGCGTCCCGCTCGCTCTTCCGCCCGATGTTGAGGCTCCTGACCGCCGTCCAGGGAGCCGGTGCCCGGAGCCCGCGGGAGAGACGGTCGCGCTGCCCGGGCGGCCCGAAGGCCCGACCCACCGTCGGCCGGAGCCGACGGACGCTCGCCCCGAGATCGGCTGAGGCGGTCGGGCGCCGCCTAGAGCGGCTTCGGCGGGACCGTGACGATCGTCGATTCGGCCCACTCCTTCACTTTCTCGCGGGCCTCGGCGTGGTGCTCGTAGAACCGCTGGACGCGCTCGATCAGCTCCTGCTTGCAATCCCCGCAGAGGCGCTCGCCCGACCGGCACGTACGCGTCACTTCGGCGAACTTCGCGTCCGATTCCGCGAACCGGGTCCGCCAGAGGGCCCAGACCGAACAGACCTCGGGGGTCGCGCCGAGGCGCCGCTGCTCCTCGACGGTCGCGCGCCCGCCGGTGAACGCGGAGCGGAGCTTCCGTTCGACGACCTTCGGCGGGTCGTTCAGGAAGAGGGCGTCGTCGGACCGGTTCCCGGTCGTCGACATCGTCCCCTCCCCGAGCAGGCCCTGGACCATCTGCGAGTGGATGAGCGCCGGCTTCGGGTAACCGAGCCCTTCCGCGATGTCGCGCGTGAGCCGAAAGTGCGGGTCCTGGTCGATACCGCACGGGATCAGGCACGGGACCGAGCGACCCTCCGCCCACGAGGGCCAGAAGCACGGGACGCTCTGGAGGGCGGTGTAGAACACGAGGCCGATGTTCGTGCTCGGCGTGAACCCGAAGACCGCCTTCACGTTGGAGTACGTGATCTTGCGCGCGACCCGGACCGCGAGCGGGTAGAGCGCGGCGATCGACCGGGAGTCGAAGAAGACGTGCGTCCGCTTCGGGTCGAAACCGAGAGCGAGGATGTCGTAGAGGTTCTCGAGTCCCCAGTGCGCCGTCTCTTCCCGGGTGAGGCCCGACCGCGCCCAGAATTTCTCGTCGTCGGTGATCTGGATGTACATCGGGACGCCGAGGCGACGCTGGAACCACAGGCACAGGTCGAACGGAACGAGGTGCGACGTGTGCAGCGGCCCGGACGGACCCCGGCCAGAGTAGAGGAAGAACGGGCGCCCGTTCGCGTAACCGTCGAGGAGGGGCAGGAGGTCGCGCTGCGAGTAGTAGATCCCCCGGGTCAGGAGGGGATGCAGCTCCCCACCGGCGAGATGGTGAATGCGGGCGAGCACTTCGGGAGTGACCTCCTGGGTCCCGAACAGCTCCCGGAGGCGGTCGTAGTCGATCTTCCCCTTGACCTCGTACGGAGTGACCACGAAGTCGTCGGGCGCAGGCATGGTCGTCCGCCCGTCACCCTTCGGGGAACGTGATCTTGCCCAGGATCGATTCGCGCTCCCCGAGGGGAACCCCCGCGGAGCTGAGCGCCTCGGCGACGCACGACCGGGAGTGGTCGTGCTGGATGCTGTGACCGCACGCGGGGCACGTCGCCGACCCCTCGATCAACCGCCGCAATCCCTCACGCCCCGTGGACGAATCCCGGCGGGCGAACCGTTCGACCAGGATCGCGCCGCCGGCCTGGTTCTCGAGGTTCGTGAGCGGGACGCGAACCGGCGTGTTGCAGATCGGGCATCGGGCGGGGTTCCGGCACGTGCACGTCATCGCTGAAGGGGTACCGGCTGAACCGACCTAAAAGCCCGCTGGCTGTGCGTCGGGGGTCCGATGGACGGATATCCTCAAGAACGAGAACGGAGGCTTCCCGTCCCGTGCCCGCCACCGCCGAAGGGCAAGCGCGCGAGCTCCACCTCGAGATGCTCGAGGTGCTGAAGCTCCTGAACCGAGTCGAAGAGGAACACGGGAATACCGAGGGACTCGAACGGGAGGAAGTCGTGCACCTGCTCGGGAAGGTCGGCTTCCCCGCGGTGACGGTCGACCAGGCCGGACAAACGCTGGACGTCCTGACCGGCAACGGTCTCGCACGATGTCTCACCGACGCCGAGTACGCCTGGGACCGGGGTCGGGTCGTGGGGGAGCGGTTCGCGATCACGCTCGAGGGGAAGCGCCTCCTCTTGAAAGAGCTCGAGCGCGTCGGTCGCGTCTAACCGCCCCCGCAAGCGCCCTGTACCCCGCCGGTGTCCCGGGTCCGTGGTCCGTCCGAGCGAGAACCGCCACTTCCGGCTCGAACGGTTGGGGACCGGGGTCCACGCGGCGCTCGCGCAGCCGGACGGGTTCGGCCTGTGCAACTCCGGCATCATCGACCTGGGAGGGGCGACCGTCGTCTTCGACTCGATGCTCACTCCGATGGCCGGGGCTGCCCTCGCCCACGCCGCGGAGCGCTGCACCGGTAGGAAACCTGCCTGGGTCGTGAACAGCCACTGGCACGGCGACCACATCTGGGGAAACTCGGCGTTCGTCGACACGCACGTCGTCTCGACCCGCCGGGTCCGGGAGGTCGTGATCCGAAAGAGTCGACGACAATTCGACGCCTGTCGCCGGGAATTCCCGAAGGAGCTCGCGAAGCTCGATGCCCCCGGGGCGCGCATCGACCCTGCGGACGTACGCGAGCTCCGCGGCTGGTTCCGCGGCGTCCTCGCGACCCCCGCTTCCTACCGGATCGTTCCGCCGGAGGTCACGTTCACCGACGAGCTCGTCCTCGAGGGTTCGCGACGCTCCCTCCACCTCGTCTCCTACGGGGGCGGCCACTCGCCGAGCGACGTCTTCGGATACCTCCCCGACGAACGGGTCCTTTTCTCCGGAGACCTCGCGTTGGTCGGCTACCACCTCTCCGTGGGCGACGGATGGCCCGAAGTGTGGACCCGGATCCTGGAACGAATGCGCCGGCTTCGGGTCGACACCCTCCTCCCCGGTCATGGGGCCGTGGACACGGGAAAGGCGCTCGACCGGGGTCACCAGTACCTCCGGGATATCTCCGGCATCGTCCGTCGCGCGATCCGTCGGGGGACCTCCCTCCGCGAACTGGTGCGGACCCCAATCCCGGAGGCCTACCGCGACTGGCGGTTTTCCTTCATGTTTCCCGAGAACCTCGCGCGCGCCTACCGCCTCGCCACGGCGCGCCCCGGTCGCCGTTCCGCGGCGTGAAACCGCGCGGGGCCCTTTAAGTAGAAGAACGCCGCAATGTAAACGAGCATGCCTTCCGGGGACGCTCCGGATCCGGTCCGGGCGACGCTCGTTGCGATCCTTCAGCAGTTGAATCGGGTCGAATCGCTCCACGAAGGTCGGGAGCGGGACCAGGCCCTCGCGCTCGCAGACCTGGAACGGATGCTCGCCAAGTTCTGGGCGATCGACCAGGAGCTCGTCAAGGTGCCGCTCGCCCTCGGCCTCCTGGTTCGGAACGGGATGGTCGAGGTCAATTCCGGCGGGAGCTACGCGCCGCCGACCCACGGCCCCCGCACCGCCGCCAAGGCCCATTACCGGATCACCGCGGGTGGGAAGCAGTTCCTGGTCGAGAACCTCCAAAAGAGCGACCGGATCACCTGAAACCGGGCCGGCGCTACCGCCCTCGATTTCCGAGCGCTAGAACCGTTAAGTAGCCCACCGAGGGTGGGCGTCCCCCCATGTCGAGGATTCACTCCGGGCACAAGGGCCGCGCCGGTTCGCACCGGCCCTATCCCCTGACGAAACCGGAGTGGGTCACGGCCTCCTCCGAGGAGGTCGTCGCGCAGGCCCTCCAACTCTCGAAGGGCGGGATGGGCCAGGCGATGGTCGGTCTGACCCTCCGGGATTCCTACGCGATTCCGCTCTCCCGGGCGATCACCGGCAAACGGCTCGGCGCCCTCCTGAGCGACAACGGAGTGAAGCCCGAGATCCCCGACGACCTCCAGGCTCTCCTGAAGCGCGTCGTCCACCTCCAGCGCCACCTGAAGACCCACCCGAAGGACCTCGCCAACCGTCGGGGACTCAACCTGATGGAGTCGCGGATCCGACGCCTCGCCCGATACTACCGCCGACGACGGCGTCTCCCCGAGAGCTGGCGGTACTCGGCCGCGGGTGCGGCGCTCCAGGTGGAGTGATGCCTTCGGGCCCCGACGGCTTCGTCGCCGACCCGAACTATCGCACCGAGTTCGAACAGGCCCGTGCGCTCGTGCTCGGGCAATCCCGCGCCGCTGGCGCGTGATCTACCATTACGATGCGGACGGGATCGCGAGCGCGTCGTCCGCGATGCGGGCGCTCGCCCGGCTCGGCTACCCCGCGCAGGCGACCGCGCTCGCCGGGGTGGAACGGGACCGGATGGAGCGACCTCGCGCGGAGCACCCCGGTCCGATCCTCGTGGTCGATACGGGGTCGAGCTGGCTCGACCTCTTCGGCGCACCACCCCCACCCGGTCGTGGTGCTCGACCACCACCAGTATCCCGGCGCGCCGAACGCCGCCGTCGCTACCCGGGCCACGTCGCGCTCGTGAACCCGCTCGACTGGGGGGTCGACGGGATGAGCGAGATGTGCGCGGCGACCCTCACCTGGCTGTTCACGGTCTTTCTCGACCCGCTCAACTGGGACAACGCCCCGTGGGGGCTCTCGGGTGCGATCGGCGACCGCCAGCACGTGGGCGGGTTCCGCGGACTCAACGGGCGCCTGGTCGAGGAGGCGACCGTCCGCTCGCCAGGTCGTGCGCCGTCCCGGCGTCGCGCTCTTCGGACCGACGATGGGGGCGGCGATCGCGGACAGCATCGACCCGTTCGTCCGGGGCCTTTCGGGCCGCCCCGAGGCGGTCGGAAAGTTCCTGGACGACCTCGGGATCGACCCGGGCGGGCGCCGCTCGAGCCTCACTTCCGAGGAGACCCGACGCCTCGTGGACGCGCTCCGCGGCGACTCCAGAGGCAACGGCGCATGGCGCCCGAGGCGGTCCAGATCCTCGACCAGGAGCGATGGTTCGTCCCGTCCGCTCGGGCCTCGACGCGGAGGAGGTCTCGAACCTCCAGAGCGCCGCGGGACGCGCGCGGACGATGCCCGGGGTCGGGGTCGCCTACGCCCTCGGCGACCCGACCGCGGCCGAGCGGGTCCGGCTCGCGGAGGAGCGGCTGGCGCGAACGGCGTCCTGCGGGGGCTCTGCCGACTCGAAGACGAGGGTGTAAATTCGATGAGTTCCCTTGCAGTGGTTCGAGAGCCCGGACACGACGCTCGCGGGCACTCAGGCCGGGATGGCGATCCTCTACCTCCTCGACCCCGAACGCCCCGTGTTCGTCTTCTCGAGCGGCTCCGGACCGACCAAGGTGAGCGCGCGCGCGACCCGTCCGAACTGATCGACCGGGGCGCTCGACCTCACCGCGGTCTGCCGCGAGCGCCGCGCCGCGGTCGGCGGCGAAGGCGGCGGCCACCGCATCGCGAGCGGGGCGACGATCCCCGCGGGCACGCGCGAGACCGCTTCCTCGCCGAGGCGGACCGCGTCGTCGGCGAGCAGATCGCCGCGCGAGCGGAGGCGTCGTGAGCGAGACCCCCGAGGCGGCGCCGCCGCCCGAGGTCGAGCCGCATCCACGACCGACCGCTCGAGCGGGAGATGCACCAGTCGTACCTCGACTACGCGATGAGCGTCATCGTCGGGCGGGCCCTTCCCGACGGACGCAACGGCCTGAAGCCGGTCCAGCGCCGCATCCTCTGGTCGATGTGGGAGTCGGGGGCGACCCACGACCGGCGCGTACCGCAAGTCGGCGCGCACGGTCGGCGACGTCCTCGGCAAGTACCACCCGCACGGCGACCTCGCGGTCTACGACGCGCTCGTGCGGATGGCCCAGCCGTTCAGTCTCCGCTACCCGCTCATCGACGGGCAGGGGAACTTCGGCTCGATCGACGGCGACTCCCCCGCGGCGATGCGGTACACGGAAGCGCGGCTCTCGCCGATCGCGGAGGAGCTCCTCCTCGACATCGAGAAGGAGACGGTCGACTGGACCGACAACTTCGACGGGACGCTCAAGGAGCCGCTCGACGTTCCGTCGAAGATCCCGAACCTGCTCGTCAACGGCTCCGCCGGGATCGCGGTCGGCATGGCGACCAACATGCCGCCCCACAACCTCAACGAGATCGCGGACGCGCTCCTGCTCCTGATCGCGAACCCCGACGCGGGCGTCGAGGAGCTCCACCAAGGTCGTCCCGGGTCCGGACTTCCCGGACGGCGGGTACCTCTCCGAGGAAGGGATCCGCGAGGCGTACGCGACCGGCCGCGGGACGCTCCACCTCCGCGGGACCGCCGAGATCCGCGAGCGGGACGGGCGCGACGAGATCGTCATCACCGAGATCCCGTACGAGGTCAACAAGACCGCGCTCCTCGAACTGATCGCCGACCTCGTCAAGAACAAGCGGATCGACGGCATCACCGACCTTCGGGACGAGTCGGACCGGCACGGCACGAGCGTCGTCCTCGAGCTCCGCCGGGACGCTCCCGGCCGAGATCGTGCTCAACCGTCTCTACGAGCACACGCCGCTCGAGACGAGCTTCGGCGTGATCAACCTCTGCCTGGTCGAGCGGGCGCCCGCGCGTCCTGCCGCTCAAGGAGCTGCTCCTCCTCCACCTCGACCACCGCCGGACCGTCCTCACCCGGCGGACGACGTTCGACCTGCGGAAGACCGAGGAGCGGCTCCACCTCCTCGAAGGATTCCTGACAGCGATCGACCACATCGACGAGGTGATCAAGATCATCCGCCGATCGCAAGGACGTTCCCGCCGCCGAGACGAGCCTGATGGGGAAGTTCCTCCTCTCGAGCGAGCAGGCGAAGGCGATCCTCGACATGCGGCTCGCCCGGCTCACCGCGCTCGAGCGCGAGGCGGTCGAGCAGGAGAAGAACGAGAAGGAGGCCCTCGCGAGGACGCTGCGCGAGATCCTCGCGTCGCCGCGAGCGGCTCGACCGACCTGATCGTCGACGAGCTCACGGACCTCAAGAGCCGCTGCGGCGACGCGCGGCGCACCCGGATCGTCCCGGCGTTCACCGAACGGACGCTCGAGGACCTGATCCCCGACACCGACGTCGTCGTCCTCGTCACCCGGGACGGTTACATCAAGCGGCTGCCGCTCGACCAGTACCGCCGCCAGCATCGCGGTGGACGCGGGCCTGATCCGGATGGAGACGAAGGAGGAGGACTACGTCATCCGGACGTTCGTCACCCGGACCCACGACGACGTCCTCTTCTTCACGAACCAAGGGCCGCGTCTACCAGCTGAAGGCATACGAGCTCCCCGAGGGGAGCCGTCACTCGAAGGGGAAGGCGGTCATCAACCTCCTGCCGCGCCTGCAAGGACGGGGAGCATGTCCAGACCCTCCTCCCGCTCCACGACCTCTCCTCTACGGGCTCGCTGTTCTTCGCGACGCGGCGCGGGCTCGTCAAGCGGACGACCCTCGACCAGTTCCAGAACATCCGCGTGAGCGGCATCCAGGCGATCAACCTCGAGGAGGGGGACGAGCTGGTCGGGGTCGCGCTCGTCACGGACGAGTCGACCGAGGTCCTGCTCGCGACCCGCGCCGGTCAGCTCGTGCGCTTCCCGCTCGCGGAGGTGCGCCCGATGGGACGGGCGACCTACGGGGTCATCGGCGTCCGTCTCTCGCACGCGAAGGACGACCGCGTCGTCGCGATGGCGCCCGTGAGCCCGAAGTTCCCGACCCTGCTCTCGCTCACCAGTCGACCGGGTACGGAAAGCGCAGCCCGACCGAGGATTACCGCGAGACGAAGCGGGGGGCCAAAGGGGTCCGGACGATCCGTACCGGGGGCCGGAACGGTGCGGTCGTCGCGGTCCTCCCGACGACGGACACCTCCGAGCTCCTCGTGACGACCCAGAACGGGATCACGATCCGCGTCGCGGTGAAGGGGATCCGCTCGCAGTCCCGCAACACCCTCGGCGTCCGCGTCATCCGCCTCGACGAGGGGGACGAGGTCCGGGACGCGGTCATCCTCGAGGCCCCGGTCGAGGGCGACGGCGAGACGGTCCCGGTCGCGGAGCTCCCGTCGCCCGACGGACGCCGAGCGACGAACCCGACGACGACGCCGGAGGAGGAAACGCGCTTCGCCCGCCCCCCGTCCCGACGACGACGGGGACGACGACGAGGAGGGCGACGATGGGCTCGACGTCCGACGCGTCGTGAGCCGCCGTCACCGGATCCTGCGCTGCCCGACGTGCGGCTCGACCGCGGATCGCTGCTGAGCGCCGGGTCGATCACCGGGCAGGTCTACCACTGCCTCGATTGCCAGTACATCGGCTCGCTCGATCTTCGAAGATGGACGTCGCCGACGACGGCACGCCCGCTCCGCTAGTCCGGGCTCACTCGTCCGCGTCGACCGACGCGAGCGACGCCCGGGGCGCGGCGGGCGGCCGGACCGCCTGCCGCTCGGCCGCGGCGACGAGCGCGAGCGCGCGGACGGTCGGCCCGACGTCGTGGGTCCGCACGAGCGCGACCCCGCGCTCGGCGGCGAGGACCGCCGCCGCGAGCCCCGCCTCGAGCCGGTCCGTGGGCGCGGCCGATCCGAGCGCGGCTCCGAGGAACGACTTGCGGGACGCCCCGACCACGACCGGGTAGCCCAGGCTGCGGAACTCCCCCGCGTGCGATGAGGAGCTCGAGGCTCTGCTCCGCGGACTTCCCGAACCCGAGGCCGGGGTCGACGAGGAGCTTCTCGGGCGCGATCCCGGCGCGGATCGCCTCGTCGGTCGCCGTCCGCGAGCGTGCCCGATACACCTCCCCGCGCAGGTCCGCGTACTCGAGGTTCTCCTGCATCGTCACGGGCGTCCCGCGCATGTGCATCACGATCGCCGCGGCGCCCGAGCGGGCGACGACCCGGCGCATCTCGTCCGAGCGCAGGCCCTTCGACGTCGTTGACGAGGTCCGCACCGCTCGCCGATCGCCTGGAGCGGCGACCTCGGGGTGGCGCGTGTCGATGGAGATCGGAACGGGAGATCGGTCGCGCAGCGCCTCGATCACCGGACGCCACCCGGCGCCACTCGGCCTCCGGGGAGACGGGAGTCGCGCCGGGACGCGTCGACTCTCCGCCGATGTCGAGCACGCTCGCACCCTCCTCGGCGAGGCGGAGCGCCTCGGCGACCGCCTCCGCTGGGTCGAGGAAATGCCCGCCGTCCGAGAACGAGTCGGGGGTGACGTTGACGACGCCCATGACCCGCGGACGGTCTCCGAGCGTCGAAGGAGCGGTGGGCGCCCGACGATCGTGCGGGGACCAGTGCGCCACGTACGCCCGCAGGGCGCGGTCGACCTCCCCCGCGAGCTCGGCGAGACCGAACGGTTGTCGGCGGAGCTTCGGCAAGGAGCCGGCGGTACTGTCCCCACGTCGCGAGGAGCAGGACACGGGGCTCGATGCGACCGAGTGGTCGGCGATCCCCGCGCGCGTGGGCCGCGTCGCCCCCGACCGAGAGCAGCTCCTGCTTGAGCAGCGGGGACGCCTTCAAGGAGACGTCGGAGAGCCGGACGGGGAAGATCCGCCCCTTGCGGGTCATGATCCCGACCCCCTCGGGGTCGCTCTCGGTCCGCTCGATCTCGCGGGCGATCTCGTCGAGGCGTTCCCACTCGAGCACGCGGGCGCCGAACCGATGCGACGGCGGGTTCGGCCACGGAAGGGCGCCGGCACGGTCGGGGGAGCCGCCCGGCGATAAATACGGCCGCTCCCGCGCGGGCCAACATCGTTTAGCGGCGGGACCGGTCCTCGGACCGAGCACGGACGGTCCGCGTGGCGCCGGGAAGGGTCATCGCGATCGAAGGGGCGTCGGCCGCGGGGAAGACGACCGCGGTCGAGGCGGTCGCGCGGACGACCGGGCGGAACGGCGCCTCCCGGAGGCCTAGCGTCGACTCACTCCCGCACCGCGCCTCGAGTTCGCCTCCTCCGCCGAGCTCCTCGCCCTCGAAGCAGCGCCTGCTGGACGAGGACGCGCGTCGGTACACGGAAGCGCGCAGCCGAGGCGCGGCGACGGGGAGACGGTGATCGCGGACACCGGATTCCTCGGCCCCCTCACCTACACCTGCGGGGCTTGGTCTCGCTCGGGGCCGTCGCCCCGGGACCGTGCTCGCCTCCCTCGTCGGACCTCGCCCGCAGGCTCGCGCTCCGGGGAGCGTGGGGGCTCGCGGACGCGTACGTCTACCTCGACACTCCCGCCTCGGTCCGGTCGACCCGCACCCGAGCCGACCCGCTCGGGCCCGCCGGCGGAGCTCGCTCGTCGCCACCGGGAGGTCGGCGACCTGGAGCACCGGTTCTATCGCGAACGGTTCGCTCCCCTCCTCGGTCCTCGGTTCGTCTCGGTGTCGGGGGACGGGTCCGGTCCGGTCGTCACCCGCCGGGTGGTCGACGCCGCACGCTCCACCGAGGCCTCTGCTCCCCCGGGCCCTCTGGTCGACGCCGTTCTCGCCCTCTTCGGGAAGCGCGACGGGCTTTCGCACGGTCCCGCGGAGGTTGACTGAGAAACCCCCTGGCTGACGAGCAGTTCTCGTGGAAGCTCTCGAAGAAGAGAGGGCCTCCGCGACCGACTGGTTGTGTACGCCACCGACCACGGAGGGGGCCTTGCGGCCCGAGCTTCGCCACAACCCGACCGAACGAAATACCCATCGGCCCCGGAGCATCGGTTCCGACGGATCGATTGGGCCCGTTACCGTCGATTCCTCCGTCACGGTTGGAGGCCCCTCCTCACTCTCCTCCGCCGACTCGTCCGCGACCTCCCCACCCCCTACTCCATTCGCCCTCCCGGCACCCGAGGACGGCCCCCGACCGATCCCCGCGATGTCGTCCGATTTCTCCTCCTCCGCGCGCTCGAGGGGTGGTCCTATGACGAGACCCACGCCACCCTCGCCGCCGGTACCGACTTTCGCCGTCGACTCGGATTCCGTCACCTCCCGGCGGCGCCCACGGTCGCCGCCCTCGCTTCCCGAGTGCCCCCACCGTATCTCGAGCGACTGATCGCCGAACTCGGCCGTCGATGCGCTCCCCGTCCTCTCCACCCGTCGCTTCGAGCGGTGGATCGCCGCGCGAACCCCCTCGGGCCACCGCCACACCTTCGTGAAGCTCCACGCCCTCGTGTCGACCCGCGCCCAGTTCCCCCTCTTCTACGCCGCCCACGTCACCGACCCGTACACCAACGACAGCACCGAGCTCGCGAGCCTCCTCCATCAACTCCCCCCCGACCTCTCCCTCGGCAATGTCGCTCTGGACCGAGGATACATCGGCAAGCGCAACGCCCAGGCGATCGCGGATCGGGGAGGTCGGCCGGTGATCGCGCTGAAAGAGACCATTCAGACCACCACGACCCCCGACGGATGCCCGGCGTGGAAGACGATGGTCGTCGATCAGCTCACCCATCGACGGGAGTTCCGATGCAGGTATCGACGTCGGGCAGTGATCGAGGGGGTATTCGGAGCGTTCAAGGAACGGTTCGGTGCGACCCTCCGCTCCCGCCGAGCCCTCACCCAACGCGTGGAGATCCTCAGCCGAGTGGTCGTCTGGAATGCCCTCGCCGTCACCTACCACCAAAGCTGATGGATGGTTTCTCAGTCAACCTCGGTCCCGCGGCAACCGTTAAGAAGGCGACCCGACCTCGCCCGCACTCCGATGCGCCCCCTCGACGTCCTCCAGCAGAGCCTGCACAAGCGGGTCCTCGTGGAAATGAAGGGCGGACGCTCGTACCGCGGAGTCCTGGACGCCTACGACCAGCACCTGAACCTCGTCCTCTCCGCGGCCGAAGAGGTCGTGAAGGACGTCGTCACCCCCCACAGCGGCCTCACGCTCGTGCGGGGCGACTCGATCGTCTACATCTCGCCGTAGGGGGGTCGCACGTGTCGAAGGGAACGCCATCGAGCCGCGGCGGTAAGATCGTTCACATCATCTGCCGCCGGTGCGGCCGCCACTCCTACCACCGCCAGAAGAAGGTCTGCTCCTCCTGCGGCTTCGGGGATACCGCCCGCCGTCGCGGCTACGACTGGGCGAAGCTGAAGCGATAGACGCGCGCGGTCGGGAGACGGACGGGTCGCCCGCGACCCAGAAACGGAGCGGACGCTCGGCCGCGCGACGGATCCCGACACGTCGCCCCACCGCGATCCGACGAGGGCGTGCTCGCCGGGGGAGCACCGCGAGCCGAACTCCGGTGGTGGCATCCTCCCCGTCGTCGTCGATCGTGATCCCGAGGGCACGGCACAGCCGCCCCGGCCCGCTCGCCGAATCGTTGCCCGGCACCACGGAGGTCGCGGCGCGGAGCAGGACGGCCTCGCCGGCCCGCGTCACCAGGTTCGCGCAGACCACCTGGTGGATGCGGAAAACGTAGAGCGTCCCGGGCGCGCCGAACATCGACCGGTTGCGTGCGGGTCGGCCCCCGGAACGCGTGGCTCGCCTCGTCGTGACGGAGGTACGCCTCGGTCTCGACCAGTCGAGCATCACGGCTCCGCCCTCCCTCGGTGACCCGAAGACGTGCGCCGAGGAGGTCGCGCGCGACACGGACCGTGGGTCGGTCGAAGAACGCGCGGCCCAGTCGGGCCCCGTCGGCCGGCTAGAGGAGTTTGCCACGGTCCGAGAGCGGATGCCCGTCAACGGAGACCGTCGCCTCCCCGACCGTGATCCACGAGAGGTATCGGCAGCGGTTCCGGCCCCCGTAGAGCGTGTTGCCTCCGACCGCGAGCGTGACGGTGCCCGCCTCCTCGTCCTCCGCTTGCGGGACTCCCGGCGCGAGCGCGGGTTCAGCCCGAGGGCGAACAGCGAGACGACCTCGCGTCCCCGGGGGGCGGAGGCGAACTCGGCCTCGAACGTCTCCGCCCCCTCCGTGTACCAGTAGTTCCGCAAGCGCCCGCGGTCGACCTCCCATTGGGCCCCCGCGACCCGTCCCGAGGAGAGGAAGCTCGGGCGGTTGGCGACCGCCGTTCCCTCCGCGCTCCCTTCCTCGACCGCGACGACCACGGACCCCGGTGGGCTCGTGCTGAGGGTCCGCCCGTGCCGCCGGTCGTCCGGGTCGATCCGTCCGTCGTCGACCCACGGGGTGCGACCCCGCAGGCCGGAGCGTGAGGTCCGTTCCGTTCGCGGCCGTCACGCGCAGCTTCCGGCCGGTCCGGAGCAGGAGGGCGATCCGCTTCGCATCGCGGCCGAGCGTCGCGCGTAGTCGACCTCCGTGATCCCCCGGATCAGCTGGCTGCGCCACATCGCGGCCGGAACGGACCACCGCTCGGCCTGCGCGTCGGAGACGTAGCCGAGCAGGCAGCGCACCGCCCGGATCCTCGCGCGCCGCGTGCCGTCGTAACCATTCGTCGTCCGCCCCGAGGAACGGGGTCGAGCTGGTGCGGGGGGAGCGCGCGAAGGCGCGGGCGGTCGGCGGGGCCCGGAAAGTAGACGAGGGCATCCGCCCGCGAGATCGCACTCAGGACCGGCGGCGAGCGGCCGGACCAGCGTCCCGGCGACGGCGTGAGGTCGAGACTGCGCCAGAACGCGGCCTCGTCCTCGAGCACGAGGAACGGGCGCGCGCCGAGCCGCCGGGCCTCGGTCACGCACGCGGTCGCCCACGGCAGGGTGTGGTTCCAGGTCAGCACCACGACGTGCTCCCCCCGCTTGCACGGCGAGCGCGTTGCCGAGCAGCGCCCGGGCGACGGCGGGAGGGCTCGCTTCGGTCGAGGGCATCCCGGGCGAGAAGGGGAGCGCGATTAAGGGTGGTCGCGCCCGCGCGAACCCGCGGCGACGATCGTAGCAGCGGCCGCCGGGGCGTCGGCGAGCGCCCGGGCGACCGCGACGACAAGCTGTCCCGCGTCATCGTACGGCGGGCGGAACCCGACGGGGCCGAGCCGCCGGGGGAAATCGAGCCCAGCCGTCATCCCCACGGGCGGCGTTCCGCACGACCGAGCGGACGCGCCGACCTCGGGCGAAGTCGGCGAGGTCCCGACGGAGCCGTCGGAGGCACGCCGGCCGCGCGCGCGAGGTCGAGCCACGCGGCGATCTTCTCCGGGCGGTGCCGACGCCGACCTGCCCCGTCCCCGAGGACACCGTTGAAGTACAGGAACGGGCCGCCGAGCTCCATCGCTTCGAGGAGCGTTCGGCTCCCGGTGACGATGCGCAGCTCCGCGTCGGGCGAACCGACGACGCCACCTCGCGGGGTCGATCGGGCCGGCCGTGACCTCGACCCGGTCGGCCGGGAAGCGTCACGGTCCACGGTCGCGGGGTGCGCACGTAGAGCCGGATCGGCGGGGTCTCGACGCGGCGAGGCCGTCGACCACTCCCGGGGCGATCACCTCGGCGCTCGGCGGGCTCGCGTACCAGACCCACTCCCTCCGCCGCCTTCGGCGGGAGGCGCGCCGTCCGAGCGGCCCGATCGCGGCCAGAGCGGGTCCGGTCTGGACGGCTTCCGGGATACTCGCGGGCGAACGCGGGATCGGTCGGAACGTGGCGAACAGGTGAAGGACGTTCGCCCGGTCGAACGCGCGGTACCGGCGGAACGCCGCTCGGAACTCGTCGACCTCTCCCGCTCGCCGCGAGCGCGCGAGGCGCGCGGGCAGTGCGCGGCGTGGGACGCCTCCCTCGCGGAGACCGCTCGCGGTTCTCCGCCGACTGAGGG
Source organism: uncultured Thermoplasmata archaeon (assembly GCA_963749205.1). GTDB lineage: Archaea > Thermoplasmatota > Thermoplasmata > Lutacidiplasmatales > UBA184 > Lutacidiplasma. The sequence goes on from CAVVLW010000006.1 coordinate 223,051, forward strand.
GAGGGTCCGCGCGAACTCCTCGAGGCTGACGTGGAGGGTCGACGGCGGACCGTACGCATGCTCCACCGCGCGGCACTCGAGCTCCCACGGCCCGCCCCGGCCGAACGGTTCGGGTCGGCTCGGGGCGGCGCTGACCCCCCACGCAGGGGAGACCGTCAGGGCCGCCGGAGCGCGGGGAGCGAGGCGGATCCGCCGTTCGACCGGCGGCCACTCCCACGGACCGTCGACCGAACGCGGGAGCGGTCGGCCGGGGAGGCGATAGAGGATCGGTCCGGAACCCGGCCCGCGCGAGCTCGCGGCCGGCGGCGAGGACCTCCTCGATGTCCCCGAGACCGCCGCCGACGACGGCGGGGAACAGATAGACGTCGACTCCGGGAGAGCCGCGCGCGACCGCCTACGCGACCGTGCGGTAGAGCGTCCAGAGCGCGAGGGCGTCGTGGAATCCTCCTCCGACGAGCGCGGCGCGTCCCCGCACGTTCGCCGCCGGGACCATCGACGACGATGCGCGGGGCGCCGCGCGCGACACACCAGTCGACCGCCGTGCGCACGAGCGCTGCCGCATCGGCGGCCGTCCACCCCCTCGCCGATGATCGGGTTGGAGACGTGACCCGCTGCCGTCGGCGGCGGTCGCCGACTGCGCCGCGAGGTACGCCTCGGGTCCGTCGGCCGCGGTCGATGACCCATGCGGCCGACTTGGCTCTGGAGGATGTCGGTCTGACGAAGCTCGAGCCCCGCAGCGCGACCTCGCGTCGGACGGCAGGACCTCCTCGACCTCGGGAGGGGTTGACCGGCGAGCGATCTCCGACGAGCACGCGGGCGTCCTCCTCGCGGAACGGTCGGATCGCGGGGGACGGCCCCGCCGTTCGTTGGCGCGGTCGGGTTCGCGGACGAGGTACGAGCTCTCGCGGAGCGGTCGGTAGCCGATCCGCTCGTACAGGGTCCGGGCCGGCGTGTTCTGCGCGAGGACGTCGAGGACGATGTACTGCTGTCCCGGCCGCCTCGGTCGTCACCCGCGCCCGCTCGAGCAGCGCCTGCGCGTGGCCGCGGCGCCGGTAGGCCGGGTCGACGACGACCATGCTGACGTAGCCCGGCGCGCGTGGAGAAGGAGAGCAGCGTCGTCGCGACGATCGTTCCGTCTTCCTCGACCACGAAGAAGCGGAAGAGAGGTGCGACCGAAGAGCCGCGCGAGGCGGATCACGAGCTGAGTGTCCCATCGGAAGACCCGACGGACGATCTTCTCGAACCCCTCCGGGTCGGGTGCCGACGAGCGCTTCCTCCTCGGGAAACTCGGTCTTCAGGAACTCGAAGACCCGGGGCGCGTCCGTCTTCCTCAGGTCCCGGATCATCCGGGTCCTCCTCGTCGCCGCGGAGGTCGGGATCGCGGTCTCGAACAGCGCGCGCAGGGTCGGCGGCGTGCCGTTCCCGCCAGACCTCGGGCAGTGGAAGGCGGGCGAGCCGGTCGAGCTCCTCCTCGCTGAGCCGTTCGCGGACGTCGGTCAGCGCCCGATGGACGAGCGGGTCCGGCACGCCCCGGGAGAGCCGACCGAGCGCCTGCACCGCCGCATCGAACAGCCGGCTCTCGGCGTCCGAGCGCAGCGGGCCGTCGGTCCTCGGCCTCCGGTCCGGCCGCAGGCGACGTCGTCGGCGTCGCCGGGCCGGACCCCGTAGAGGAGGCGAACGAGGTCCTCGCGGGCGCCGTCGTCCCCGAGCCGTCCGAGCGTCCAGACCGCGGCGAGCTTCACCTCGGCCACCGGGTCGTTGAGCTCTTCGCGGATCCGCGGCGCGGCCTCGGTCAGAGCCGAGACGGCCGATGGCGTACGTCGCCCCCGGCGCGGCCACGGGTGGGCGTCGTGCAGGAGTTCGAGGAGGACGGGGAGGTCCTCGGTCGCCCACCGGTCGCGCCGAGCGCGATCGCGGCGGCGCCCCGCACCGCCCACGCGGGGTCCCGAGCGTGGCCGGAGCGCCGCGGCCCGAGCCTCGGGCACCCCGAGGTCTCCGAGCGCGTGGAGGGCGCAGACGCGAACCCAGTGAGCCGGGTGCTCGCACGCGGTGACGAGCGCGGGCACCGCTTCGCGGGACCCGATCCGACCGAGCGCGACCAGGACCGCAGGTTTCTCCCACGTCTCGGGGACCGTGAGCCGCTCGAGGAGGAGCGGAACGCTCGCGAGGTCGCGCTGCCGACCGAGCACCACCGCGGCGGCGACCCGCACCCGTCGGGCCGGGTCGGCGAGGAACGTCCGAACGACCGTCGACGAGCCGCGGGGTCGCTGCAGCGCCCTACCCCGAGCACCGCCTCCCGGCGGACCCGGTCGTTCGGGTCGGCGAGCAGCGGGGCGAGGGCGTGCGCTGCCTCGTCCGTGCCGATCGCGCCGAGGGCGATCGCGATCGCCTGCCGCACCTCGGGAGACGGGTCGTGCGCGAGGGCCGCCAGCGCCGGCGACCGAGCGCGGGTCGGCGAGCGCGCGCAAGGCGCCGCGACTCGGGTCCGCACGTGGGCGTCCGGGTCGTCCAGCGCACGTTCGAGCGGTTCCCGGCTCTCGGCGCGTCCGATCGCGCCGAGCGCCTCGGCGGCGCTCGCCCGCACCTCCGCGTCCGGGTCGGTCAAGCGCCGCCGCGAGCGTGCTGCGCGCCCGCGGGTCCTTCAGGATGCCGAGCGCGATCGCGGCCGTCTGGCGAAGGCCCGGGCGAGGGGTCGCTCAGCGCGAGGAGGAGCGGAGTGAGGTCGTCGAGGCGTCCCCCGACGGATGCTCCCGCGAATCGTCGCGGCACGCCGTGACGGGGTGTCCGGCCGGGCGGCGACGGACCTTCCGGGCGAGCCGTCTTCGGACGGGCTCGTGCGCGGGGTGCGAGGGGCCACCCTCCTTCGACGCGCGAGGAGGCTAAAACGTCTCGCCCGGTTCCGTCGGGGTCCGCCGAGGACCGCCTGCGCGACGCCCTCCGGGAGACCGGTACGGCTCCCGTTCCGGTGGCGGTCCGACGCGCCCCACCGTTCGAGCAGGGTCGCGCGGTCGACCCCGAGCGGAGCGAGCAGCGTCTCCGCCTGCCCGGGCGAGCAGCTCGAGGTACGCCCCGGCGTCGGTACGGCTCGTCGCCGCGCAGGAGCTCGGCGGCCCGGACGCGGTGGCGGAACGAGCGGCTCCGCCGGTCGAGCGACACGTACCGGACCAGCTCGCCCGCCTCCCGGTGCGACCCCGGCCTCCGCGAGCTGGCGGAGGGCGGCGACCGAATCGGTGAAGGTGACGAACGCCTCCGGCGCCTGCCCGATCCGGTGCGCGATGAGCAGCTCGTCCACGGGCCACGACACCGGCCGCGGAGCCGCTCGGCGAAGAGGTCGGCCCGGGCGAGGGCCCGCGGCAGGAGGGCCCGGACCCCGTCCGCGTCGCGCGCCGAGCGGAAGAGCGAGAGGACCTCTCCTCGAACCGGCGTACGAGCACCGTGGTGTCGTGCCGCCGTCGCGCCGATCCCGCGGAGCTTGAACTCGCCGTGCTCGTAGAGCCCGTAGTACCGGTTCGGGACGCCGAGGCCGTGCGTCGTCGCGGGGAGGAACACGATCCACCGGTAGCGCCCCTCGTAGCCGAGCGGCAGGTCGAACCGCTCGCTCATCGCACGCGCGAACGCCTCCGGGTCCGGTGGCCGGTCCGGGTCGAGCGGCCGCACCCAGAGCGAGTCGACGATCCCGTGGACCACGCGGTAGCCGGCGGCTTCCGCGGCCGGCACGAGGTCGGCGAGGAGGCGCCGCGCGTAGGCGTTGATCGCCTCGTGGCACTCGATCCGACCGAACCGGGCGTTCCGGTACCCCTGGTAGCCGAACGCCGTGACGAGGATCCACTTCAGCATCTTGACCCGACGCTTCAAGCGCATCGCCTCGTCCGGCGGGGTCCCGGGTCGTTTCATCGCCGCCTTGTACGCCATCCGCCGGGCGAGGAGCGGGGCGAGCGTGCGGGGGATCAGCCCGACCCGGCGCGTGCACGACCGGTAGCCGAGCCCCGGCGCCCGGATCGGGCTCGCGGGACAGCACCGGCACTCGAGCGTCTCGGCGGAGAGGTTGTTCCGCACCATGATGGACGGATAGAGGCTCGCGAAATCGAACTCGTCGATCCGGTCGTGGACGCCGACCGGCGGCAGGAAGATCACCCCACCGCGGTCCGCGGCGACCAGGTGGTCGCCGCGCCGGAACGTCTCGGGGCGGTTCTTCTTCCACGGCACGTGCGCGCCGAGCGCGAGCGCGTGCGCCATCTCCATCGCGGTGAAGCAGGTCCCGGGCGACTGGCGGACGACGGTCGAGAGCGAGAGACGGGAGAGCCGCGCGGCGTCGACGAGCCCGGCGATATCGGCGTCGTCGAAGAGGAACGAGTTCTCCCGGTCGATGATGGAACCGACCGGGGGCCGGGTACGCCGCGGCGCGGTGGTGGACCACGCCGTACGACTCGAACGAGCGGGCCCGGCGCGACGGGCGGAACGGGGCCCGCTCGCGACCGAGCTCGAAAGACGTCGGGGCCGAGACCGCACGCGGCGGCGCGTCGGTAGAGCCAGGGAAAGTCGAACGCGTCGCCGCCCTGGGTCAGGATCACGTCGGGGTCGCTCCGCGCGAGCTCGTCCACGAGCGCCCGGAGCAGGTCCTCCTCGGACCCTTCGAGCGGTCGCGTCCCCGAGGCGGACCGACCCGATCCGTCCGTCGGGCGGAGGGATGCGGCCCCGGCGCTCCCCGGCGATGTGCACCTCGAGCCGCGCGACGCGGAGCGGCGGAGTGACGTAGTCGATCGTCTCCGCCGGCTCGGTCGCCGTGAGGTCGGCGCCGTGTCCCGCGACCGGGGCGAACGGGTAGAGCGCGTGGGCGAGGTGGTAGAGCTGGGGAGGCACGAGGTCGACGTCGTAGAGCCGGTACCGCTCGAACCCCCCGAGCGCGTCGATCTCCCGGGCGAGGGCGCGCCGTCGCGGGTTGCGTTCGGGGGTCACCGAAAGGACCGTGCGCGGTCGACGGTCGTAGAGCGACGGCGCGAGCACGCGGCGCTCGACCCTCGCGACCGACGGGTCCCCCTCGAGGCGTCGCGCGAGGCCGTCGAGGTCATCGCGGGGCCCTTCGACCAGGAACGGCGGACGGAACTCGACCGCGGTCCGACGCACCCGACCCGACGACTGTTCCTTCCTCCAGAGGACGACTGAGCGACCGTCGTCGCTCTCGGTGATGTCGAGCAGCCATCCTTGACATCCTCCCTCGAGTGAACTCGTGGGATCCCTACGGGACACAACACTCTGCCTTTGCGATCCGAGGTGGTTCCTGCTTCCTCGACCGGACTCGCCGCCCCTTGCCCGGGCGGTGGCGGTCCAGTCTCAACAGGCGTAGATTCCCCGGTGGCCCCCGGGTATTTGGGCGAGTGCGCGTGCGAGTACAGTTCCTCGCCGCGTTGAGATCTCGGTCCATAACGGACCCGCACGGGCACGAGTACGTGCGGTCTTTGAGAGTGAGAGGCGGATCGGCGACGCGTCCGCATCTACAGCAGGTCTGAGCGGTACCGGTCGCAGGAATCTCGACATAACGACCCGCTCGCCGGGCCTCTTGTACGCCGTCATCTGCCGCAACATTCCCCACCCCGCATCGGAAATCGATCTCGAGAGATGCCCGCTACTCAGCAGGCCGGAAATCGAGAAATCCTCGAACGCGATTAAATCATAGCGTTCCACCCATGACGATGTGAGCTTATGGGCGAAATCCCGCCGTCGATCTCGAACCTTGGCGTGGTACCGCGCGACCCGGCTCTTCTGCTTCTGCCAGTTGTGCGAGCCTCTCTGCTTTCGGCATAACTTCCTTTGTTGGCGCCGAAGCTGGACCAAGCCCCGGTCGAGAAATTTCGGCGATTCCGCCACTTCACCAGTCGACAGCACGGCGAGATGAGATACGCCGAGGTCCACTCCTACCGGAGCACTCGGAGTCGTTGTGGCGGATAGCGGGGGATTGGTCACCACGCAATTGAGGATGGCATACCATCGGTTACTCTCCCGCTTCACGATACACGTCTTGATTGGCCCTTCCGGAAGCGCCCGACTCACTTGGATGGGTATTTCTCCGATTTTTGACAGGTGGAGTCGAAGCGTTCCGTTCCGGCCCGGTACAAGAACGGCGGAATTGTTGGAGTCTGGGTAACATAGCGACAAAACCTCTCGCTTGAATCTCGGAAAGCCGGGCCGTGCTCCGGCCCTGATTCGTCGAAAGAAGTGTCGGAAGGCTTCGTCGAGGCGTGCAAGCGTCTCTTGCGCGACATGGCCGTAGACCCTTCCGATCCCGCCCACATCGTAGGCCCGCCAACGCGCAAGGTCCCGGCACTGGTCCACGTACGACAGGGACCGCCGCTCCTTACGCCACGCCTCTTGCCGTTGCTCAAGGGCATGGTTCCAGAGGAAACGGAGCTCCTCAAATTGGCGGATGATTTCCCTTTCCTGGTCCGGGAACGGATAGAGACGAAACTTGTAGGAAAGATACTGTGGACCTGCGTTCATAACTGTTTGTCAACGCTCTGCCGGCCGCCCCGCCGGTCGGTGGGCAGCCGCCGAGCGAGGTCGAGGAGGACGGAGAGGAGGATCGACTCGAGGAGGTCGGGGCTTCCGACGTACGTCGCCTGGGCGGCGTACCGGCGGGCCCCGGTCCGGAGCGTCTCGAACGCGGCACGTTCCTCGGGGGTCGTGAGGAGCCGCGCGAACTCGTCCCAGCGCTTCATCCGTTCCTCGAGTGCCTGGCGGTACGTCGGGGCGGTGCGCCCCACGCGATCACCTCCTCGGCGGAACCGCCGCCGAACTCTTCCATCCCCCGCTGTCCTCCGGGCCGGGACACGAACGCGAGGCGGGCGTCGTCGCGCAGCGCCCGCAGGCGCAGCGTGCCGGGTCCCCGGACGAACGTGACGAGGTCGCACCAGCGAGGTCCCTCGTCGGTCAGGCCGGGGAACCGGTCGAGGCCACCGGGGTCGAGGGTAAGGAGGAGCGGCGCGCGCACGTCGTCCGCGAGCCCCCGCAGCGTCCGCGCGACGTGGAGGAGAAGCGCAGCGCGTTCGTCGTCGGGAACCTCGTCGGCCGCGAAGAGCGCCGGAAGGTCGTGCGCGACAAGGAGCGTGGGCGGATGCCGTCGCGCCTCCGCGGCCCAGCCGTCGACCAGGGCGACCATCTGGTACGCCGTGAACGCCCGAGCGAGCCGGATCCTTCGGAGCGTCTCGGTCGCGTCGACCCCGAGCGACCGGCCGAGCTCTCCGATCCGATACGGATGGAACCGGTTCGCCCCTTCGAGGAGCGAGACCCGGCCGCGCGCGAGCGCGTTCCCGGCGTAGAGCAGCTCGAGGATCGGGTCGACGGCGACCCGGGGCCGGTCCAGATCGTCACCTCGCCCGGAGCGAACCGGCGGGCCAGCCACGGGAAGAGCGCCGGTTCGGACGGGAGGAGGGGTCCGGCGCGGCGTCGACGGGAGTGCGGGGCGAGGCGGATCCGGGCGATGCCCTGCTCCGGTGCCGGCCGGGGGATCGACGGCTCGTCGAACGGGAACGGGTCGAGCGGTTCCACCTCGTCCGGCGCGAGCGCCGGCTCGATGTCGAAGAGGTCCGTCATCGGTCGATACCGGCCCTATCGAGGGGCCGGGCCGCTCTAAAGCGGCCGCTCGGGAGGCGTTGAAACGGGTCCGGGAACGGGGTGTTCCCGGGGTCCTGTGCGCAGCCTACGGGTCGAGGCGAGAACTCCCCGGGGGCGGGGGAAGGCCGAGCAGCTCGGTCAGGGAACGGCCGTTCGTCGCCGCGTCCCCGCGGAAATGGTTGTTGAAGAAACCGTAGACGACGCTCGCGTTCTCGGCGAGGGTACGGACCCGGGGCGCCCATCCCGTGAGCTCCTCGGCGGAGTACGTGTAGTCGTACCACGTCGGGTTCCCGTGCCCGTGCCAGCGAACGTAGGTGAACGGTGCGGTCACGCGCAGGTCGACCGGGAGGTGGGGACCGTCGACGATGACGTAGGCGAGGCCGAACTCCTCGAGCAGCGCGTACGATTCGGGGACGAGCCACGACCGCTCGCGGAACTCGACGGCGACGGGCAGGTCGCGGGGCAGCGACGAATAGAACGTGCGAACCGTCCCCGGATCGAATGGGAGGGACGGAGGAAGCTGGAGGAGCCCCGCCGCGAACTTCCCGGCGTCGCGTATTGGTTTCATCACCGAGAGGAACCGGGCGAGCTCCTCGTCCGTGCCCACGAGGCGGAGGTCGTGGGTGATCGTTTGGGGGAACTTCGCCGCGAACCGAAATCCGGAGGGGTACGCCGCACCCACGACGCTGCGACCGACGGCGCCGGTAGCCGGTAGAACGTCGAGTTGATCTCGACGATCGGGAAGAGGCTCGCGTAGTATCGAAGCTTGTCCGACGCACCGTGCGGCGGGTAGACCCGACCGACCCATTCGGGGTAGTCCCACCCGCTCGTGCCCAGGAGGATCCCGCCCACGTGCCCTCGCCGGCACGGGAGGGGTGGTCCCCGTTATGACCTGACCGCAGGGGAAGATCCTCCGGGACGGGAGCGGGGGCCCGCCCGTCGCTCCGACGAGTCAAGCGAAAATACCACAACTTCCTGCCCCGCCGGGGTCCGGATGGTCCAGGTCGACATCGACGAGTCGAAATGCACCGGGTGTGCCCACTGCCGCGATGTCTGTCCCGTGAATGTCTTCGAACTCCGTCCCCGGGACCAACTGCCGGACGTCGTGGACGACCCCGAGATCGCCGCGAAGTTCCAGTTCCGCGGAGAGAAGTCGCTCGCGATCCACGGTCCGGAGTGCATCGTCTGCGAGGCATGCCTCTTCGAGTGCGAGGGAGAGTGCATCCTGATCGTCGACGACGAGAACCACGTCCACAAATCGACGTACAAGTAATGCCCGGAGTCTCCCCGTACGGGAGGCGTCGGACGCGATTTCTCGGCGGCCCGGAGCAGGCGTTAAATAGACTGCGGCCCCGCCGATGACGCCGTGCCCGAAACGCCGATCGTAGGAGGGCGCACCGTGGTACTCGGCGAGCGCGAGCTCGCCATCGGCTTCCGCCTGATCGGCCTCAAGGACGTAATCGAGGTCTCTCCCGAAACGTCGGTGGCCGAGTTCCAGCGTGTGATGGGAGACGGAAGCTTCAACCTCGTGATCGCGAGCCAATCGATCCGAGCGCGTCTCTCGGACGCGCAGCGGGCCCACGCGGACGCGTCCCTCGCTCCACTCGTCGTCTTCGTCCCGACCCCGACCGGTGAGTTCGAGGTCGAGAGCATCAACGCGCTCGCGAAGCGCGTCCTGGGTGTCACCCTCGCAGTGCCGAGCTAGCGGGAGAGCGAACGATGGGAGTCGTCGGGCGCGTTTCCGGGCCGGTCGTGATTGCCGAAGGCCTCGACGAAGCGAAGATGTTCGACGTCGTCCGCGTCGGATCGCTCGGACTGGTCGGGGAGATCATCCGACTCGTCGGCGGAACCGCGACCCTGCAGGTATACGAGGATACGACCGGGATCCGCCCGGGCGACCCCGTGGAGAACACTGGCCAGGCGTTGTCGGTCGAGCTCGGACCGGGCCTCTTGAAGTCGATCTACGACGGGGTCCAGCGCCCCCTCGATGTGATCCAGAAGAGCCTCGGGGACTTCATCACTCGTGGCTTCGTAGCTCCACCGCTTGACGAGAAGGCCAAGTGGGAATTCACGGCGACCACCGCCGTCGGGACCGCGGTCACCGCCGGAGCGGTCCTCGGCACGGTGCAGGAGACGCCCCTCATCCTTCACAAGATCATGGTCCCCCCCGGTGTCGAAGGGACCGTTACTAAGCTCGCGAGCGGCACCTACACAATTCGGGAACCGATCGGGTCGATCAAGACCGCGACCGGCACCCAACCACTCTGGCTCACCCAAAAATGGATCGTCCGGGTTCCTCGGCCGGTCCAGCAGAAGCTGGCCCCCGGAATCCCTCTCATCACGGGTCAGCGAGTAATAGATTCTTTTTTCGCCGTGGCCAAGGGTGGGACTGCGTGCGTCCCGGGACCCTTCGGGTCGGGGAAATGCGCGTCGGGTGACACTCCCGTCCAACTCGGCAACGGCGAGATCGCCACGATGGAGGACCTCTACGCGGAGGCCCGGCGCAACGGGGAAATCACCCTTGACGGGTCCGACGAGTGGATCACGCTCCGATCTCCACTGCATCTCTACTCGTTGGTCGACAACAAGTTGGTGAGGAGCCGGACCAAGACTCTCTATCACGGAAAGAGTGACTCGTTGGTCCGAGTGAAAACTCGAAGCGGAAGGAGCGTTCGGATCACCCCGGTGCACCGACTATTCACAATCGGCCCGTACGGCGCCTTGAAGGAAACCATGGCCCGGGACCTCCAACCGGGAGATTACGTCGCTTCCGTTCGTAAGCTCCCCTCTCCCGCCGGAAATCAACCCCTGCATATCGAGCTGCCACGACTCCTCCGCCGGGGCAAGAAGATCCGTGTGCCGGAGGTTATGTCTCCCGCACTCGCGGAGTTTCTGGGCCTCTTCGTGGCCGAGGGATACATTCGGGGGAAGGGGACCGTCGTCTTCACGAACTCGGAGGACGCGCTCCTGAACCGATTCCTTGACCTCACTCGAGAGCTCTTCGGGATCGAGGGACAGGTCGAACTCCAGAAGGGCAAGACCCCCAACGTGCTGGTCTTCAGCAGATTGCTGGTGGACCTTCTCGACCGGCTCGGAACCGGCCGTACCTCGGGCGAGAAGCGCATCCCGGCGGCCGTGTTGTCATCGAGCGATGCGGCGTTGGGAGCGTTCCTCCGGGGATACTACCTCGGGGACGGTGGCTTTCACGAGGGCGATGTCGAGTTCTGCACCGCGAGTCGGAAGCTCGAGACCGAGTTGGCCTACGCACTCTCTCGGTTCGGAATCCTGTCCGCGATGGGACAGAGAGTCATCGACGGGTCCGTGTACTACCGGATGTTCGTGCGGGGGGTCCCCAACCTATCGAAACTGTTCGCGGCCCTCGGTTCCGACGCGCCGAAGATCGCAGCGATCGCCCGGTACGTCGATTCCAAGCAGACCACCTACACCGCGACCGACGTGGTGCCGCTTACCCCGGAGGCCATCGACAGACTCTATCGTGCGCGCACGAACTACTCGGCCCTCCTGGACGATGGGATCGAAATCCACAACTATATCGGAAATGGAGAGAGGATGGGCGCTTCCACCTTCCTCCGTTTCATGCGGACTCCCGGTGCGGACCGGAGTAGTCTTGCGTCCGCCCCTGCGGCATCGCGGCTCACGGAGCTCCTTGAAACGCTGTTCTGCGACGAGGTGGTCGAGGTCCGTGAGGAGAAGGACGGGCCGTTCGATGTTTACGATTTCTCACTCCCGGAATACGGCAGCAATTTCGTGGGTGGATACGGCGGTTTCCTGCTCCACAACACAGTGATCCAGCAGCAGCTCGCCAAGTGGGCCGACTCCGACGTCGTCGTATACGTCGGGTGCGGCGAGCGGGGCAACGAGATGACCGAGGTGTTGGCGACGTTCCCCACCTTGGTCGATCCAAAGTCCAAGCGCCCGCTGATGGAGCGCACGATCCTCATCGCGAACACCTCCAACATGCCTGTCGCGGCGCGCGAGGCGAGCGTCTACACCGGAATCACGATCGCGGAATACTACCGGGACATGGGCTACGACGTCGCGCTGATGGCCGACTCGACCAGTCGATGGGCCGAGGCGATGCGGGAGATCTCGGGCCGGCTCGAGGAGATGCCGGGCGAGGAAGGGTACCCGGCCTACCTCGGTCGAAGGATCGCCGAATTCTACGAACGGGCGGGGAGGGTCGTGACGCTCTCCCCTGAGGGTCGCAACGGTTCCGTCACCGTCGTCGGCGCCGTCTCCCCGGCGGGGGGCGACACTTCCGAACCGGTCAGCCAGAACACGCTCCGCGTGACCCGTGTCTTCTGGGCGCTCGATGCCTCCCTCGCCTCCCGGCGCCACTTCCCGTCGATCAATTGGCTGCAGAGCTATTCGCTCTACATCAACGACCTTGAGCCGTGGTTCCGTGCGAACCTCTCGAAGGAGTTCGTCCCCCTGCGGCAGAAGGCCCTCGAGGTCCTGCAAAAGGAGTCGGAGCTCCAGGAGATTGTTCAGCTCGTCGGCGTTGACGCCCTGCCCGAACGGGAGAAGGCGGTACTGGACGTGTCGAAGATGCTCCGGGAGGACTACCTCCAACAGAGCGCCTACGACGAGGTCGACACCTACACCTCCATCCAGAAGCAGTACCGCATGCTCCGCGCGATCCTCTCGTTCGGAGACCGCGAGCAAGAGGCGATCGGCAAGGGCGCCACCGTCGCACAGATGCAACGGCTGCCCGTGCGAACCAAGCTCTCGCGGATGAAATGGATCCCTGAGGCGGAGCTCCAGAACCAGTTCGACCAGCTCGAGCTTGAGATGGGCGAGGCGATCGCCGCGGTCGCGACGGCAGCGGGGGCCTGAAGCCGTGGCCGCCAAGGGAGCCGCCCCCACCAAGTCGACCTCCGATGTCCCCGTCGACTACCGCACGGTGGACCGCGTGACGGGACCGCTGATCTTCGTCCGAGAAGTGGCGAATGCCGCGTACGGCGAGATCGTCGAGATCACCCTCCCCAGCGGCGAGCGTCGACAGGGCCAGGTGCTCGACTCGCGCAAGGGACTCGCGATCGTCCAGGTGTTCGGCCCCACGATGGGGATGAGCATCGAGGAGACCACCGTGAAGTTCCTCGGCGAGGTCGCGACCCTCCCCGTTTCCGACGAGCTGCTCGGGCGCGTGTTCAACGGACTCGGCGAGCCGCGGGACGGCGGCCCGAAGATCGTGAGCGAGACGCGGCTCGAGATCGTCGGGAACGCGATGAACCCGTACTCTCGCGAGGAACCGAGCGAGTTCATCCAGACGGGGATCTCGACGATCGACGCGATGAACACGCTCGTCCGGGGACAGAAGCTCCCGATCTTCTCGGGTGCGGGTCTTCCCCACAACCAGGTCGCCGCTCAGATCGTCCGTCAGGCGAAACTGCGGAATTCGACCGAGGGGTTCGCGGTCGTCTTCGCCGCGATGGGGATCACGAGCGAGGAGGCGAACTTCTTCCTGAAGGAGTTCGAGTCGACCGGGGCTCTCGAACGCGCCGTCGTCTTCCTGAACCTCTCCTCCGACCCGTCGATGGAGCGGGTGGTCACCCCGCGCATGGCACTCACCGCCGCCGAGTTCCTCGCCTACGAGCGCGACCTCCACGTGCTGGTCGTGCTCACGGACATGACGAACTACTGCGAGGCCCTCCGCGAGGTCTCGGCGGCGCGGGACGAGGTACCCGGACGACGCGGGTATCCTGGCTACATGTACACCGACCTTGCGACGATCTACGAGCGGGCCGGGAAGATCCACGGCCGCAAGGGGTCGATCACACAACTCCCGATCCTCACCATGCCGGCGGACGACGTCACCCACCCGATCCCCGACCTGACCGGCTACATCACCGAGGGACAGATCTACGTGAGCCGCGAGTTGCAACGCCGCGGAGTCTACCCGCCGATCGACGTGCTCCCGCTCGCTCTCCCGGCTCATGAACCAGGGGATCGGCAAGACCCGGACGCGGGAGGACCACCGCGGCGTGGCCGACCAGCTGTTCGCCGCGTACGCCACGGGCAAGGACCAGCGCGCCCTCTCCGCGATTGTCGGCGAGGAGTCGCTCAGCGCGGTCGACCGCCTCTACCTCAAGGCGGCGGACCGGTTCGAGACCGAGTTCGTCAACCAGCGTCCCGACGAGGACCGCACGATCGATCAGAGCCTCTCGATCGGATGGGACATCCTCTCCGACCTCCCCGACTCGGAACTGAAGCGGATCAAGCCCGAATTCGTCGAGAAGTACCGCGTTCGAAAGAGCACCGTAACGTAGGACCGAGAGGAAGCAGACGTGCCGGCCGAAACCATCCGTCCGACGCGCCTCGAGCTCCTGCGGACCCGACGCCGGATCGTGGTCGCGAAGAAGGGCCTGAACCTCCTCAAATTGAAGCGGACCGCCTTGATCGTCGAGTTCTTTTCGATCTCGCGCGAGGCGATGAAGCTGCGCAGCGACCTGCAGGCGCGGATCGCCCGCGGCTACGAATCGATCCGGATGGCAGAGATGATGGAGGGCCCGACGCGCCTCGAGAGCATCTCGATGCTGCTCCCCGACGTCCTTCCCGTCCAGGTCGCGACGAAGAACGTGATGGGCGTTCGCACCCCGCGCGTCGACCGCCGCGGTTACCGCCCCGTCGCGGCTCCTGAGCTCCTCGACCTCCCGACGTCCGTCAACGAATCGATCCACCTCTTCCAGGGGATCTACTCGGTCGTCCTCGACATCGCCGAGAAGGAGAACGCGCTCCGCCGGCTCCTCAAGGAGATCGAGAAGACCAAGCGGCGGGCCAGCGCCATCGAGAACGTGCTGATCCCTCGGCTCCAGGGAGTGGTGCGCTACATCAAGTTCCGATTCGACGAGCTCGAGCGGGACTCCTTCAGCATGCTCAAGGTCGTCAAGCGGAAGATGGAGGCCGCGGAGGCCAGTGCAGCCGTCGCCTAACGCCGCCGTGCGCCGGTTCCGCCTCGCGCGGACCGTCTCGCTCGCGGTCAAGGTCGCCGCGCTCCTCGGGCTCCTCATCTTCGTCGCGGTCTACTTCGGAGGGCTCTAGTGTCCGCCGCGGCGCCGTCCGGCACGCCCCTCGGCTCGATCGACGCGCTGAAGCGGGTCAAAGCCACCGAGACCGATTGGGAGCTCAAGCTTCGGGCCGCCCGGGGTGCGGCCGAGGAGACCCTCGAGCGCCTGCGTACCGAGAGCGAGGCCACCGTGAAAGCCGCGCAGGTTGCCGCCGACGCCGAGCGTGCCCTGGCCGTCCAGGCCGCCCGGACCGAGGCGGAGCGCGCGGCCGACGAGATCCTGGCCCAAGGGACCCGGGCGGCCGAGGCGGCCGCTCGCGGGGAAGGGAAGCGGCCCGCCGACAAGAAGGCCGCGATCCTCGCTGCCGTGCTCGCCGGTCTTGCGACGGACTGACGGAGCGACCCTACCATGGGAGTGCTGCGTCCCGGAGCGAATGACCAAGGTTGGCATCCTGGGCCTGAAGGACGACCAAGAACGGATCCTCACCGTGCTCCACGACCTTCGGGTCGCCCAGGTGGAGCCGCTCTCCCCCGAGGCGCTCGCCGAGCTCGTGCCCGAGCGGGGCACCGAGACCCAGCGGGCGATCGGCGATGAGGCGCTCCGCTTCCGCGGCCTCAAGTCCGCCCTTCCCGCGGTCCCGGTCGGGACTCCCCGCACGGTTCGACGCCCTCACCGACATCCTCGCCGCGACGAAGACCGTCCCGATCGACGGCGAGGTCGGCGACCTCACTCGAGAGGCGGACCGACTCCTCACCGAGCAGAAGGCGACCGACGAGTCGATCGCGCTGCTCGAGAAGGTCTCCTTCTACCCCGATCGCCTCGAGTACCTCCACGCCCAGAGCTTCGTGAGCTTCTTCGGGGAAGGGGACACCGAGGCCGCGTGCGACGCTGCGGGCCGCACTCCCACCGGAGACCGACGCACAGTTCCTCGATGCACCGGGCGGGTCCGGCCGTTTCCTGGTTAGCCTACGCCGGGGCTCGGCCGACCTCCTGGCCCGGTCCGCCCAGGGCAGCGGCGTCCGTCTCTCCGCCCTCCCTGCCCTCTCGGGCACCCCCACCGAAGAGCTCGCGAACGCTCCGCCAACGTCGGGAGGAGGTCCTTCACCGCCGCGTCGCGATCGCCGAACGGCTCGGAGCGCTCGCGCGCGACTGGTACCCGACGGTCGCGGCCATCGACGAGGCCCTGCAGATCGAGAACCGCAAGGTCGAGGTGCTGTCGAAGGTCGGCGCCGGACGGTCGACGTTCGCGCTCGAGTCGTGGGTCCCGAGCCGGGACGTGCCGCGCCTCGAGACGGTGATCCAGGATCGGTCAGCGGAGGCCGGGCGTACCTCTACTCGGTCCCGACGAGCGAGGAGCCTCCGACGCTGATGAGCAATCCGAGAGGGGTCCGACGTTTCGAGTTCTTCATCCGGTTCTATTCGCTCCCGCAGGCGAACGAATGGGACCCGACGCTCGTCTTCGCGATCGTCTTCCCGATCTTTTTCGGCTTCATGCTCGGCGACTGGGGCTACGGGATCACGATCCTCCTGATCTGTCTCTGGATGATCAACGGATTCCCCGGCGCGCAGTACCTCCCGAAGTTCGGCCGGACCTTCGTGAAACGGATCATGGGCCCGCAGGGAATGCGCCAGCTCGCCTACGCGCTGCTCCCCGGCTGCGCGCTGGCGATCGCGCTCGGTCTCTACTGGGACGCGTTCTTCGGCTATCCGCTCCTCGCGCACCTCTTCGGGTACGCCGCACCGGTCAACCCGTTGCGTTCGACCGACGTCGCGCTCCTCCTGATCATCGCGGGGTTCATCGGCCTGGGGATGGTGACCCTCGGGTTCCTGTTCGGTCTCCTCAAGGAGTACTTCCACCACCACTACCGCGGCGTCGTGGGGAAGGCGGGGGGGATTATGTTCGCCTGGGGGGTCGCGTTCGCCGGCCTCTGCTCGATCAAGCTCAAGACCGGCGGGGTCCTCACGACGATGGCCTCGACGTCGAACCCGTACTTCGACGGTTACCTCGGCCTGCTCGCCGCCGGGCTCGTCCTCATGATCGGGGGCGAGGGCATCCAGACCGGCATGATGTCGCTCATCGAGGTCGTGAGCCACATCCTCTCCTACACGCGTCTCATCGGGATCCTCCTCGCGAGCGTCGTTCTCGCCCTCATCATCAACTCGATCGGTGCCGGGCTCATCACGGGGGGCGCCATCGTGGGCATCGTCCTGGGCGTCGTCATCATCGTCATCGGTCAATCGTTCAACGTCATCCTCGGCGTCTTCGAGCCCGGGATCCAAGGGGCCCGGCTGATCTTCGTCGAGTACTTCTCGAAGTTCTACACGGGGAACGGCCAACCGTTCCGCCCGTTCGGGGCCGGGCGCACGCACACGGTCTCGAGCGTGACCCCGGACGGCCTCGCCGCGGGCCCGATCCTGCAATCGCCGCCGACCTAGGACGGCGGTCTCGCGTTAGAGCGCGGGGCGAGACCAGGAACGGCGTGAGCCGGTCCGCGCTGATCCCGTAGAGCTTCGCGAACGCGATCCGGCGCACGTCCTCCCGTTCGAGGTCGGCGAGCAGGAGGTAGGTGAAGATCACCGCGAGGGAGAGCGGGTAGGTCTTGAGGCGCCGCAGCTCGACCGATCGCCCGGTCGCGGGAGAGCGCGGACTCGTAGCCGGTGAGGCTCTGGGCATTCGTGAACTCGGCCGTCCCCTCGGCGATCGAGGGAAAGCGCGCGGCGAGCCGGTCCGCGAGCTCGGGGACCCCCCGGACGCCGAACAGGTCGGGGACCTGGGAGGCGAGGACGGTACCGCCCTCGAACCAGCGGGAGAGGACCTCGTCCATCGGGAGGTCCGCCGCCTTCCCCTTGAGGAGAAGGAGCGCGTTGCGGACGTCGATCTCGCTCGCGAGGAACTGCCGAACGACCCACTCGTCGCCCTGGAAGAACCGCGCGGCCTCGAGCACCCGGCGGTAGTACTCGCTGGTCGAGCGCGTGGAGGATCGGGAAGATGTCGTGGGTCCGCTGGAACGCCTCGACCAGGGGCAGAACGGTCGCGCCGTAGCCGTACCGCACGAGCGCGTTCGCGGTCCGCCTCGATCGAGGGCTGGCCGAGGAGCATCGCGGATAGTCGTCGAGCGTGAGGACCCCGGCGTACAGTCCCGCGGGGATCTCCCGGCTCGAGATCAGGTGCTCTTCGGTCTCGGTGACCGGCCGTCCCTGCGCCTTCGACGAGAGGATCAGCTCGATGTTCTGGATGTCCCAACGGGTGAGATACGCGCCGACGACGCCGCGGCCGGCGAACGGCGTCGCCTCGTAGGCGTGGCGGATCCGGCGGACGAACGTCCGGTTGATCGCGATCTCGACGAGCGCGATCCCCTGGTACGCCACGCGGGCGGCTTGGACGTCGGGGCCGTAGGGGGTGCCTTCGAGGATCTTCGCGACCTCGTTCGAGTCCTTCGCGGCGACGAGCTGCTGGTACGTCTCTTTCGAGAGGAAGGCGGTGAACTCGGGTTTCAGGCGCCCGAGCGCGCTCGCGTACGCGGAGGACGCCATCCGGACCGTCCTAGGCAAGGAGCTCGCGGACCTCGTCCTCGCGCAGGCGCAGGAGCTCGTCGAACGAGAGGTTCAAGCGCCGGCTCTATCGGTCGTCTCGGCGATCAGACCCGCCGAGGATCGGGCTGGGGAGTCGGGTCGAACGTCCTCCCCGCGACCTTCGCGAGGAGCGCGGCATCCTCGCGCGTCCCGAGATCCGGAGCTGCGCGGCCGAGCGAGGTGTTCGCCGACCTCGACCATGCGCTTCAAGCACCGCCGGGTAATCGGCGGAGGCGGTGTAATCCGCGAGCAACGCGCGCGTCTCCTGGAGGCCCTGCTCGAGGCGCTTGCTCCCGCGCCTCGTAGAGCATCTTCCGTGCTGGAGCTTCGCCGCAGCGACGCGCTGCGCCCGCTCGCGGGCCATCTCCATCTCGGTCGCGCGCTGGGATGCGGCCCGGATCTCGGCGACCCGACGATCGCGGTCGGCGAGGATACGGACGCCCTCGGCCTTCTCCTGCTCCATCGTCGCGTGGAGCTCGGCCTCGGCGTGCTGGCGAATCTCCTCGACAAGGCTCTCGAGGCTCATGGCGTCGGGCCGCCCGTCTAGGCGTGCAGGATCCCGAGCAGGAGGATGATCCCGAGCACGAATCCGATGATCCAGAGCGTCTCGGGAATCACGAAGAAGAACAGCACCTGACCGAACTTCTCGGGCTTCTCGGCGATGATCCCCATGCCGGCGGCGCCGATGCCGGACTGGGCCATTCCCGTACCGATCAGGCCCCCGGCGATGGCGATCCCAGCGGCCAGCGCAGCCCAATCCGCGTAGTCGACCGGCAGTGCTGCCATTGCTTGACCCGGGCCGCCGAGAAAGGTCGGGTATATAGCGGTCACGCCACGGCGACCGGACCGAGGGCAGGAGTCGGCGGCGCGGACCACCTCCGGACACGGCCGGGACGGGCGCTGGAGCTAGGCGTCCTCGTCGGAATCGTCGTCGTCCTTGTCTTCGTCCCGGGCACGACGCGGCGAGCGCGATCGTCCCGACCCACGCGACGCCGCCCAGGACAGGTAGGCGGCGGCGCAAACGAGGCAGAGCGCATGGATGAGGACGAGCTCGACGTAGAGGAGATAGACAGCGACCCCGACCCCGAGGGTCGTGACCGCGAGGAGTCCGTAGGTCCATCGGCGGTCGCCGGGGCGCTGCTCCGCCAGTCGCGGCGACGATCAAGATCAGGACGAACCCTCCGATCCCCCAGAGGTAGTCCTGGACTCCGAGGATCGTTCGTGAGACCGCTGTTGTCGACCGCAGCGCACGAGAGGGACGAGCTCACGGAGCAGACCGCGCGCAACGCCGCATCGAAGAATTCCGCGGCCGCGAAGATCGAGACGATCAGCCCAAGGCCGGCCGCGAGGTAGACCACCGAGCGGAGGGTCCGGACCTGCACGGCCGCTCACCCGATCTGGTTGAGGTCGCTCGTCACCGCGTTCTGGGTCGCGGCCGTCCAGTGATAGGTGCTCGAGAGGGTCGCCACGGGAACGCCCGACGCCTTGGCCATGTACGCCATCAACCACCACGCGGGCGTCTGGATGGCGGTGCTCCACGGGGGCCCGGATTCCGACGCGACCGAGGTCTGGACCGCTCCCGCCCCGCCGTTGCTTCCCTGCGCCCAGTTGGAAAGGTCGGTCGGGCTGACCAGCGAACCCCCGTAGTGGACGTACTGTACCGCCCACCACGAGGAAGGGGATCGCGCCTCCCCCAGTACGAACTGCACGTACGCCTGCTCGAAGCAGTCGCTCGTTCCGGGGAAGTTCCCCTCGACTGCCCGAGGTGTCCTCGGTGACCTCGAATGCGACCACGTTCGAGCTGACCTGGGCGTTCGCGAGGACGATCTCGGGAGTGTCCGGATCGACGCCGGGTCGTTGGAGGAATACGATGTGGGCACGTTCGTGACGGAGCCGAGAATTCGATGAGCGCCTTCCAGATCGCCCAGCTACTCGCCGAGCAGTAGGGGCACCAGGTCGCGCCGTAGAAGTAGACGATCGGTTTGCCGTCCTGCTGCCACGCGAATGACGCTCGCGTGGGTCCAGCCGCGCCGGGCGTGGACGAGAGGGTGCTCGGCGGGCGGAAGGTACGGACAGCCGAACGCGAGGTATCCCGACCAGTCCCGCCGAGGCCCCGCGACGAAGAGCCCGAGCACGACGCCCGTGATGACGGTGGTCCGGAACACCGGGGTCCAGCGCTTGCTCGAGCTTCGCAGCAGACCGAACAGGAGGATGAACGCCGACGACCGCGAGCGCGATCGCGAGCCACGGGATCGCCCCGGAGCAGGATGCCGACCGGCGAAGGCGCGACGTAGGCGAGGAGCGAACCAGACCCCGAAGATCGGGGTCATGAGGTAACCGATTCGCGGGAGGGTCCAGACGCGCTCCGTGACCTCGACGCTCCTTCTTCGCAGGTGCGCGGAGTCGGACGACTCCTTGCCCGTGCGTCCTTCGCGGGACTTCTGTCGGTGATAGAGCCCCCGGAGGGCCCGTCCGGCGTCGTGAACGGAGGCGTCCGGGTGGAAACCGACCTTCGGGTCTTCGGCGATCCGCTCCCAGTCCCAGCCCTTCGACCGGAGCTGCTCGACCCGGTCCCAGTCGACCATCACCGTTCCCACCGTCCTGCTCCTCTTGGACTTTACCCTTGGCCGGCACCCGCGGGGACGGTCGGGGTCGACCGACGCTCCCCGCGCTCGCTTTTACGCGGGGAGCGAGGTGGCCTCCGCGATGCGCGTCACCTTCCTCGGGACCGCGGGTCCTGGCCGACGAAGGAGCGCTCCGCGAGCGCGATCGCGCTCGACCTCGAGCGGGAGCTCGTCCTCCTCGACTGCGGGGAGGGCACGCAGCGGCAGTTCTTCCACTCGTCCGCCTCGTTCATGCGCGTGCGACGGATATTCCTCACCCACTTCCACGGCGACCACTTCCTCGGTCTCCCCGGGCTCATCCAGAGCATGTGCCTCAACCATCGGACGGAGCCGCTCGACATCTACGGCCCCCCGGACGCGAAGGAGATGGTCGCCCGCGCGCTCTCGATGGGGTACTTCACTCTCCGGTTCCCGGTCGAGGTGCACGCGCTCGCGCCGGGAGAGTCGGTGGAGCTCGACGGCTACACGGTCCGCACCGCGCACGCCGAACATCCCGTCCCCTCGCTCGCCTACCGGATCGACGAAGGCGCCGAAGCGAGGGCCGCTTCGATGCCGTGCAGGCGACGCTCGCTCGGCATCCACGGTCCGGACTTCCGCACGCCTCGAGGCGGGGGAATCGGTGCACGTCGGCGACCGGGTCGTTCACCCGTCGGACGTGATGGGCGACCTCGCGGGCCGGCCGTTCGATCGTGCTACTCCGGCGACACCGGACCGTCGGACGACGTCCGGCGGCTCGCGCATCGAGCGACGGTCCTCATCCACGAGGCGACGGTCG
Organism: uncultured Thermoplasmata archaeon; assembly: GCA_963749205.1. Taxonomy (GTDB): domain Archaea; phylum Thermoplasmatota; class Thermoplasmata; order Lutacidiplasmatales; family UBA184; genus Lutacidiplasma. The sequence continues at coordinate 244,659 of CAVVLW010000006.1, forward strand.
CGTCAGGAGATCGAGGCGGAGGCGAACCAGTGGGGTCACTCCTCGGCACGCCAGGCGGCCGAGCTCGCGCGGTCGCGCCGAGGCGAAGGCGCTCTTCCTGACCCACTTCTCGTCCCGCTACAAGGAGCTCGAACCGCTCGAGAACGAGGCGCAGGTCGTCTTCCCCGGCTCGCGCGCGGCCCGCGACCTCCTCGACGAGCTGGTCCACCAGCCATGATCCACGCCGACCTGCGTCGTCACGGACGCCCGCGAGGTCGCGACGCTCGCGCGCGGGCCGATCCCGCGGACCGGCGCCGCGATGCAGGAGCTCGAGCCTCGTCCACGACGCGGCGGTCGCGGTCGCCGGACGGGCGCATCGCCTGGGTCGGGCCGGCTCGCCGGCGGTCGCGGTCGGTCCGCCTGGCCGCCGGGCGGGACGGTCGTCTCGGCCGAGGACGGGCGTGGTCGTTCCCGGGTTCGTGGATGCCCACACGCACGTGCTGTTCGCCGGCGACCGAGCGTTCGAGCTCCCGCTCAAGGTCGCCGGAGCGAGCTACGCCGAGATCGCCCGTCGCGGCGGGCGGCCTCTACTCCACGGTCCGCGCGACCCGCGCCGCGCCCGACGCGGCAACTCGTCCGGACGAGACCGCGGGACGCCTTCGCCGCATGGTCGCGAACGGCGCGACCTCCGTCGAGGTGAAATCGGGGTACGCCCTCGATGTCGCCGGGCGAGCTGCGCCTCCTCCGACTTGATCCCGCGGCTCGCCGACGAGCTCGGGGTCACCCTCGTCCCGACGTTCCTCGGCGCGCACGCCGTGCCCGAGGAGTATCGCGGGCGCGCGGACGCCTACGTCGACCTGCTCGTTCGCCAGGCGCTTCCCGCCGTCGCGCGCGAGGGGCTCGCGCGGTATCTGCGACGTTTTCTGCGAGCCCGGATTCTTCTCCGTCCGGCAGTCCGAACGGCTGCTCCGGGCGGCCGCGGCCCTCGGTCTCGGGGTCAAGGTCCACGCCGAGGAGTTCGTGCTCTCGGGAGGGGCGCGGCTCGCGGCGCGGTTGCGCGCGACCTCGGCCGAGCACCTCCTCCGTGCCACGGCGGACGATCGACGACGCCTCGCCGCCGCCGGTGTCACCGCGGTGCTGCTCCCGGTCACGGCGTTCGCGTCGTCGCCCCGGCGTCGGAGCCCCGGCCGCGAGATGGTCGACGCGGGGGTGCCCGTCGCCCTCGGCACGGACTGCTCTCCGAACTCCTGGGTCGAAGTCGATGCCGCTCGTTCTCGCCCACGCCGTGCACGGGGGTCGGCTCACGCCGGCCGAGGCGCTCACGGCGGCGACGGTCAATGCCGCCCACGCCGTTGGGCTCGAGGGGGCGGGACGGCTCGTCCCCGGGGCTCCCGCCGACTTCGCCGTGTTCCCGACCGGCTCGACGGACCAACTCGGCTACCGTTTCGACGTGATTCCGAGTGCGGTTTATCGTCAGGGAAAATGCATTTCTCCCTCGTGACTCCGTCAGTACATCTAAATAGGACCCCTTTCTTTCTCGCCGATAGAGGTCGCCAAATGTCCGAGAAAGTGGGCAAGGAGCAGATCAAGCGCGAGAAGGGATACCTGTACTATCTGGGCAAGGACGGGTATCTGTGGAAGACGCCGACCAAGCTGAACAAGTCCGGCAAGAAGGCGCGTGTCGGTACCGAGAAGGTCGTGCGGCAGGACGGCTACATGTACTTCCTCGACAAGAAGGGATACGTTTCCCGCGCCCGCATGAAGAACGCCTGAACCGACGCACCCTTTCCGGGGAGCCTCCCTTCGGGGAGGTTCCCGCCCTACGTTTTTTCCGACATTCCACGGGCCTCCGCCCTAGTTCGCAAATAGTGGGACGCCGTCGACATGCGCGGCGATTCCCCGTGAGCTGCCGCAACGACCCCGACGACCCGCGCAGGTGCGAGCGGTGCGGTGCGTTCCTCTGGGTCGCCGAGGAGGGGCTCTACTGCGGCGATTGCGGCAGCGTGATGCCGTGCACGATGCGCCTCCTACCGCCACCGGCGGTGCCGACCGCGCGCCCCGCCCGGTCCGCCTAGCCCGCTCGGGACCCCGCTGTTCAACCCCCTGACCGTCGGGCCCGCAGCACCGGACTCTGACCTCCGGCCCGGTCCCCTCACCCCGCGTGTGTATCCGCGGTGTGATTGGTCGAAATACCCCCCGCACGGTGAGCGGTTCCAAGGAAGTGCGCACCGTGACCGTTCGATGGATCCCCATGACGCCCGAGGAGTATGGCCCGTTCATGGAACGCCTCATCCCAGACTACGCGGCCGAGCACATCGTCAGCGGGCGGTGGTCCGCGGAGGACTCCCTGGCCGGGGCTCGCAAGGAGGTCGAGCGGCTCCTCCCTCAGGGGATCGCCACCCCGAACGAACATTTCCTGACGCTCCTCGGGGGAACTCCCGAAGAGAGGGTCGGGTACCTTTGGCTGCACCTCGACAAGAACAATGGGTTCGTTTACGACCTCTGGATCGCCGAGCCCCACCGTCGCAAGGGGTACGCCCGGGAGGGAATGCGGGCCGTAGAGCCGTATGCTCGGGAGCGGGGAGCGACGAGGATCGCCCTCCACGTCTTCGGCCACAACGCTCCCGCGCGGGAGCTCTATCGGAGCCTCGGTTACGGGGAGCGAGACGTGGTCATGGCGAAGGACCTGACGTAGTGTCGCGGGATCGTTCTCGGCCGGGCCAGTTAGATTCGCCGCGAAACGCGAAAAGACGGAAGAGTTCTTCCGGAGGAACGGCTTTGGCGCTTCGAGCGACGCCGTTCGACGGCGCCGGAGCGCGGCTCCGACCGAGTACACTTATACCACATCGCACTAAGCGCCAGCCGGAGGTTCTCGACGGGTGTCCCGAGCGGCACCGGTTGCGTCCCATTGCACCGCCGGCCGGCGGGAAACGGCCCCACTTCGGGGGCGTTTCGCGAACTGGCCGGCGATGGAATAGGCCCACCCGGTGATCTCGTCTCGGCCCGCACCTCCCGGGTCGAGTCCTCTAGAAAGGAGTGAGCCTCAATGGCCGTCGCACGAAAACGCCCCACCCCCGCCTCCGAGGAGCCGGTCGCACGACCGTCCGCCCGGATCGGGAGAGAACCGATTCCCGTCTCGCGCCTCGTCCCTCGCGGCAAGACCGCGTTCGACACCGTCCAGTGGCGCAGCCACGACGCGGTGATCAAGAACGCCGAAGGGACCGTCATCTTCGAGCAGAAGGGGATCCGGGCCCCGGTCTCCTGGTCGGAGACGAGCGTCAACATCGCCGCGTCGAAGTACTTCCGCATCATCCAGGGCCGCCGGGAGAACTCGATCGACGGGATGATCCGTCGCGTCTGCCACTGGATCTCCCAGAAGGGGGTCGAGCTCGGCTACCTCGACACCTCCGACGAGGCGACGACGTTCGAGGAGAGCCTCTCCTACCTCATGGTCCAGCAGATGGCGGCGTTCAACAGCCCCGTCTGGTTCAACGTCGGGGTCCGCGAGCCGCCCCAGTGCTCCGCGTGCTTCATCCAGTCGGTCGCCGACGACATGGACTCGATCCTCGCCCTCGCGACCAGCGAGGGCCGCCTGTTCAAGGGCGGCAGCGGCACGGGTTCGAACCTCTCCTCGCTGCGCGGCAGCCACGAGAAGCTCGCGGGCGGCGGCATCGCGAGCGGTCCGGTCTCGTTCATGCGGGCGTTCGACGCGCTCGCCGGCGTGATCAAGTCCGGCGGCACGACGCGCCGGGCGGCGAAGATGGTCATCCTCAACATGGACCACCCGGACATCCTGGACTTCATCGACTGCAAGGTCCGGGAGGAGGACAAGGCGCTCGCGCTCATCCGCGAGGGATACTCCTCGAACTTCGACGGCACCGACCCGGACTCGGCGTACGCCTCGATCGCCTACCAGAACGCGAACCACTCGGTGCGCATCCCGGACTCCTTCATGGAGGCGGTCATGCGGGACGGCGAGTGGAAGACGACCAACCGCACCGACCACACGGTCGCCGGCACGTACCGCGCGCGCGAGCTCTGGCGGAAGCTCGCCTACGCGGCCTGGCGGTGCGGCGACCCCGGCGTCCAGTTCGACGACATCACCAACGACTGGCACACGTGCCCGAACTCCGGCCGGATCAACGCGTCCAACCCGTGCAGCGAGTACCTGTTCCTCGACGACACGGCGTGCAACCTCGCGTCGATCAACCTGATGAAGTTCCTCGACCCGAAGGGCCTCCTCGACGTCGAGCTGTACCGCCAGGCGGTCCGGACGATGATCCTCGCGATGGAGATCGTCGTGGACGCCTCGAGCTACCCGACCGCCCCGATCGCGCAGAACTCCCACGACTTCCGGCCGCTCGGGCTCGGCTACGCGAACCTGGGCGCGCTGCTCATGCACTACGGCCTCGCCTACGACTCGGACGCGGGCCGGACGCTCGCCGCCGCGGTCTCGGCGTTCCTCTCGGCCGGAGGGATACCACATGTCGAGCGAGATCGCGAAGCGGATGGGCCCGTTCGCCGGCTTCGAGAAGAACCGCGCGCCGATGCTCCGCGTGATGGGAAAGCACGCGAAGGCGGCCGAGCAGATCCCGGTCAACGATCCGCGTCTCACCGGGTTCGTCCAGGCCGCAGTCGACCGCTGGCACGACACCGCGAAGGCCGGCGAACTGTGGGGATACCGGAACGCGCAGATCTCCGTGATCGCGCCGACGGGGACGATCGGACTCCTGATGGGGTGCGACACCCTCGGGCTCGAGCCCGAGCTCTCGCTCGTCAAGACCAAGAACCTGGTCGGCGGCGGGGTGATCCGGATGGTCAACCGCACCGTGCCGGACGGCTCTCGCCAGCTCGGCTACACTCCCGACGAGATCCGCGCGGTCACGCAGCACGTCGAGAAGACCGGCGCGATCGAAGGGGCTCCCGGTGCTCAAGCCCGGAGGACCTCGCGGTCTTCGAGTGCGCGCTCGCGCCCGCGGGAAGCACGCGCACGATCCCGCCGATGGGCCACCTGAAGATGCTCGCGCGCGGTCCAGCCGTTCCTCTCGGGCGGCGCGTCGAAGACGATCAACCTGCCGAACGAGGCGACCGTCGAGGAGATCGAGAAGATCTACCTCGAGGCGTGGCGCCACGGCATCAAGTCGGTCGCGCTCTACCGCGACGGCTGCAAGGCGAGCCAGCCGTTCGAGACGGGCAAGGGACGGGCCGGCGCCCCCGGCGGCCCGCGCGGCCCGACCCGCGAACGCCTCCCGGACGAGCGGGAGGCGCTCACGCACCACTTCTCGGTCGGCGGGCACGACGGCTACGTCACGGTCGGGCTCTATCCGGACGGCCGGCCGGGCGAGATCTTCTTCCGGGTCACGAAGGAAGGGTCGACCGTCAACGGCCTCATGGACTCGCTCGGGATCTCGATGTCGATGGCGCTCCAGCACGGAGTGCCGCTCAAGGACCTCGTGCGCAAGCTCGCGCACCTCCGGTTCGAGCCCGCCGGGGCGACCAACAACCCGAAGATCCGGTTCGCCAAATCGATCCCGGATTACGTCGCGCGCTGGCTCGCGCTCGAGTTCCTGACCGAGGACGAGCGCCGGGCGATCGGCCTCGAGGGACCGGCGGCCGAGCGGAACGGGAACGGCCACGGCGCCCGGCCTCCTCGAAGTCGGCGCGCGCCGAGCCAGACGGTGAAGTTCGAGACGCGCGTCCTCGACACGTTCGGGGGCGAGTCCCCGGGCGGGGTCAGCGAGGACTCTCCGTCGTGCGCGATCTGCGGCGGGATCATGGTCCGCTCCGGCACGTGCTACGCGTGCACGGTCTGCGGGTCGACGAGCGGCTGCTCGTAGAGCGAGCCGCGGCGCAACCCCTTCTACGAGCCGGTCCGCAGTGACCTTCGGCGCGACGTTCGTCGTCCTTCGCTGGGGCAGGCGCACCGCTCGCCTGGCCGGAGCGGGTGCCGTCCGCGAGGAAACGGAAGTTCCGCAGGCCGAGGGAGAGCAAGGCGCCCGACAGCCCGATCGCGGCGACCAGTCCGAAAACGAACTGGTAGCCGAGGAGGTGGTAGTTCTGGAACGGTCCGAAGGGCGTGACGATCGTGAAGGCGTAGCTCGCGAGGATTGACGTGACGAGGACCGGCCCGATCGCCGAGCCCAGGTTCCGGAACGTCTGGTTCATGCCGGTCTGGACGCCCATCGTCTTCGGGTCGACCGAGAGGACGATGACGTTCGACATCGAGATCAGGACCGCGACGTTGCCGACCATGATCGGGATCGCGAGCGACCGCGACCTCGTACGGTGCCGAGTGGAACACGACGAGCCCGAGGGCGCCGACGATGATCAGGAGGAATCCGAGGATCATCATCGGCTTCGGACCGAAGCGGCCGATCGCGCGTCCGAGGAACGGTCCGCCGACCATCATGCCGAGCACGGCGGGGATGAAGACGAGCGCCGCGTTGAGCTCGCTCAAGCCGAAGCCGGGCGACGGGTACTCCCCGAGGATGATCAGGACGGTGAACAGGAGGAACATCGTCATTCCGACGCAGCACGCCGTTGATGTTCGAGATCCAGGATGTTCCGTTCCTTGAGCGACTGGAACGAGACGACGGGGCTCGGCGCCCGCGGCTCCCAGTAGAAGAAGAACGCGAACGCGACGAGCGCGAGCAGGAAGAACTCGGGCACGCCCCAGGGAACACCGCCGAGCGTGACCGCCGAGAAGTCCGGTCCAGCCCCAGTAGGCCCCTTCCGTGATGCCGAGCATCAGGAACGTCAGCCCGATGCCGAGGCTCGTGACGCCGGGGATGTCGATCTTCCGGGCGAGCCGGATCTGTCGACTCGCGCACGAAGACGGCCGCGAGGATGAAGACGAGGATCGCGATCGGGATGACCGTGTGGTAGGTGAGCTGCCAGCCGTAGTTCTGGGCGATCCACCCGCCGCCGACGAGCCCCGCCGCAGCCCCCGTCGCGAACATCCCCGAGAGGACGCCCTGGGCCTGCCCGACCCGCGCGGCGGGAAGACCTCGGGCAGCATCGCGAAGCCGAGCGGGAACATCGCCATGCCGACCCCCTGGACGGCCCGCACGCCGATCAGGACGTAGATCTGGTTCGAGCGGCGAGATCCCGAACGCGGCCCCGATGTTGGGGCGTGAAGCCCGCGATGCTCACTGCGACCGCGTAGACGCCCATCGCCACGAGCAGGATCCGCTTCTTCCCGTAGATGTCGCCGAGCTTCCCGAAGATCGGGGTGACGACGACGCCGACGAGCAGGTACGCGGAGAGGATCCACGCGATCGTGCTCGCAGTCGTAGACGTGGAAGAACGCTTCGAAGTTGCTGAACGCGGGGAGCACCATCGTCTCGACGTAGGTGACCATGATCGCCATCCCGGCGAGGATCAGGAGGACCGTGTTGGCGTACCGCGAGTCGTACGTGCGCGGCGCGGTCGGGTTCACCGCGCTCATGCCGCGCCCTCCCGGGCGGAGGCCGGGCGGTGTCCAGGCGGTGCCTGCAGCTCCCGGAAGACGCGGACCGCGGTCGCGACGTCCTCGGCGGCGAGGTCCCTCGCCGCCTCGGCCATGATCTCGGCCGATCCGACTCCAGAGCGCGAGCCTCGACCCGGCGGCCCTTCGGGCGTCAGGGTGAGCTCGACCGCGCGCCGGTCGCGCTGCGGAGCGGCGGCGGGTCGACCAGCCCGGCGGCCTCGAGGTGGTCGACCTTGGCGCAGACCGTCGGGGCCGAGACCGAGAGGTGCCGGGCGACCGTGCTCAGGGAGGCCGATACCGAGGCTCGACACGAGGTGGAGCGCCCAGAACTGCCCCATCGAGATCCCCTCGGCCTCGAGCGCGGGATGCGCGCGGTGAAGGACGAGCTTCATGACGTCCGTGGACGGAGGCGACGAGCTCGTCGGCGACGACGGGCGAGGGTTCTCGCGGGGCGAGAGCGACGGTCGGCGACCATGAGGATTCCTAAGTATTAGGGCACCTAATGATTAGAGAATATAACTATTCCGAGGGGGCCTACGCGAGGGCGTACCGCGCGAGCTCGACCAGGTCCTGCGACGTGGGGTCGCGAGTCCGTCGGGCACGGTGACCTCGCCCCACGCGGCGACGATCGCGCCCTGGCGGGAACGCCGCGTCCCGACCGGCGTTCTCCGCCCCAAGCGGAGGGCGGCGGCCCGCGTCGGTCGATCTCGAGGAGGAGGACGAGGGCCCCGAGCGGGCCCGAATCGACCGCGATACCGACCCGCTTCCCGTCGTGCCCCACTCCTCCACCCGCGCCTCCTCATCGTTCAGGTGGGCGATGCGCGGCTCCGACGGCCGTCGGGCGGCTCGGGTCCCTTTGGCGGCAGGCTCGCCAGGCGATCGGCCGCCCGGCCTCGCGGAACCGGGCGAGGAGTCCCGGGTCGATCCGCAGCGAGCCCGGACGGGACGCTCATGCCGCCACCTTCCGACCTCGCCAGAGACGGCAGTCCGGCCGGACCGAGCACGGACCGCAGATCGAGATGTCCCGCTCCTTCGGGCAGTCGCCCGAGATCCCCGTGTGGCAGAGGACGAAGTCGTACTTCACCGGGTCGATCGGGTCGATCCGACGCAACGCTTCGCTGACCTCCTCGACCGCGTCCCAGGAGCGGGTCCGTCGCGCGGTCAGCCCGAGGTGGTAGGCGATCCAGTGCACGTGCTGGTCGAGGGGAATGCGCAGCTCTCCGGTCGGCACGCGCCGTCCAGTACCCCAGGTCGGGGTACCGGGCGCGGACCATCCATCGAACGAAGAGGGTCAGCCGCTTGCACGGGCTCCCCGAACGGTCGAGCGGGCTCGGGAACAGCGCGCGGTATCCCGCGGGGGGCGCGGCCCGAGGTGCCGGGAGCGCGCCCGTCCCGCGCAGCACGGAGGAGAGGCGGTCGAGGCCCCCGGAGTAGCCCTCCTGCCGACGCAGCCCGTCGAGGAAGGCCTCCTCGAGGGAACCGTGGTCGCGGTAGTAGATCCGTCAGGACCCGGAACAGGTATTCGAGCTGGTCCCCGCGGATCCATCGGTGGCGGAACCCGGCGAGCCGCCGGGCGCGGTCGGTGGCATGCGGCGGGTCGACGAGCCACGCCGACGTCACCGCCCGCAACGTCCGCGACGCGGCGCGATCGCCCCGCGGATCGCCGTCGTGTTCCCGATCGCGAGCGTCGCGCCCAGGATCGCCGCGACCTCTCGCGCGGCGGGCGTCGGTCGCGAGCGGTCGGACCGAGGAGATCGGGTCGTCCGCGAACGACCGTTCGAACGGGAACCGCGCGTAGAGCTGCTCCAGGTGCCGCGGAAGCTCGGGCAGTCGGTCGATGGGAGCGCATCGGCGAGGGCGACCGCGGGGTCGAATTTACGCTTGCCCGACGCACCGGGAGCGGGAGTCCCTACGGCTAACTAGGGCGTCGGCATTCTCGGCGCATGCCGTCGGCGGCCCTCGAACTTCGTCCGACCATCGACCGCGCGTGGTTGGAGGGAGCGGTCGCACGGGACCCGATCGCCCACGCGCTCGCTCTCTGGGACCTCGACCGGTATCCGGATCGCGTTCGATTCGTTTCGGCGGTCCGGGGAGAGGAGACGGTCGGTTACCTCCTCGTCTGGCTCGGGCACCCGACCACCCCCATCGTGCACTGGTTCGGTACGTCCGACGACGCGCGGGCGCTCTGCGCGGGCCTTCCCCCCCGGCCCCTCGTGGCGATCGTACCCGAGGAGATGGGGCCCGACGTCTCGGGCGCCCGCGGCCCCGTCACCGCCTACCCCCTCCTCCTGTTCGTCGCCGAGCGTGCGAGCTCCCCCCCCGCTGCGGAGGCAATGCCCGAAGGGATGCGAAAGCTGACGCGAGCCGACCGTCCCGCGCTCGTGGCGCTCGCCACCCGTCGGGGCGACCAGGGCGTGGCGGAGTATTTCCATATTGATCCCGAAGAGGAGGCGGTGTGGGGCTACTTCGAAGGGGGGCGGCTCTGGGCGGTGGCGCGAGCCGTGGTCCGGCTCCCGGCCCTCTGGCTTCTCGGGGGAGTCTACGTCGACCCGGTGCTCGAGGGCGGGGGCTCGGGGTCGCGATCGTTCGCGTAGCCCTGGAGGCGGGCGCTCGCGAAGCCGCCAGGGTCGGGCTGTACGTTCGGTCGGACCGACCGGCGGCGCGCGCCGTCTACGAACGTGTCGGCTTCCGCCTCCACGGCCGCCGCACCTGGATGGACGCCGGCTCGGGGCTCGAGCCGTGAGGCTCCAACACGAATAAACCGCCCATGCGTCTCCCGCCGGCCGATGCCGACCAATCGAGAGGTCGCGGAGCTGTTCCACGAGGTCGCCGACATCCTCGATGTGCTCGGGGAGCGCTTCAAGCCCGAGGCGTACCGGCGCGCTGCCCGCTCGATTGAGAGCCTGACCGAAGACCTCGCCCAGGTCGCCGCTCGGAACGAGCTCCGAACGATCCCGGGCGTCGGCGACGCGATCGAGGAGAAGATCGGGGAGTTCCTCAAGACCGGACACATCCGCTACTACGACCAGCTCCAAAAGCAGGTCCCTCCCGGGATCCTCGACCTCCTGCGGCTCCCGGGCCTCGGCCCGAAGACGGCCCGACGGTTCTGGCTCGAGCTCGGGGTGGAGGGCCCCGCGGAGCTCGCGGACGCGATTTCGAAGGGTCGGCTCGACGGCGTGAAGGGATTCGGACCCAAGAAGATCGAGCAGATACGGCTCGCGCTCGCCGCCGCGAAGGGCGGTCCCGCCAGCGCGCGGCTCCCGATCGAGGTCGCCTATCCGATTGCCCAGCGCCTCCTGACCGAGCTCCGCGCCGCCCCCGGGACCGTGAAGGCCGAGCTCGCGGGGAGCTTCCGTCGTAGCCGTGAGACGGTCGGCGACCTAGACGTCCTCGTGACGTCGGAGGACCCCGAGAAGGTCTTCGACGCGTTCAGCCGCTTCCCCGAGGTCAAGGAGGTGATGCTGCGCGGCGGGACCAAGGAGTCGGTCGTCTTGACCCAGGGTATCCAGGTCGACCTCCGCGTCGTCGAGCCCGAGGAGTTCGGCGCCGCCTGGGTGTATTTCACCGGGTCCAAGGACCACAACGTCCGGCTCCGGACGATGGCGCAGGAGCGCGGTCTCAAGATCAACGAGTACGGTGTCCTCCGGGGCGAGGAACGGGTGGGCGGTCGCACCGAAGCGGACGTCTACGCCACGCTCGACCTCGCCTGGATCCCGCCCGAGCTCCGGGAGGACCGGGGCGAGATCGACGCCGCCGCGAAAGGGCCGCTCCCGACGTTGGTGGAGTCGGCCGACCTCGTCGGCGAGCTCCACGTCCACCTCCCGGCCGACGCGGGCGCGGGCGAGGTGGACCGGTGGGTCGCGGCGGCGCGGGCGCGGAAGCTCACCTACCTCGGTCTGGTCGTGGCCAGCGTGGGGGCCGACGGAAGCCGGTCCTCCGTCGCCACGGTGGCGCTGGACCGACTGGACTCGGTGACGTTCTCCCGGGCTCACCGTCGGTCGGGCCGTCGAGGTCGGCCCCGAGGGCCTCCCGCCGGACTGGGCGCGGTTCCAATCCGATTACGTGATCGTCCGCGCCGACGTCGGCGCACCCGGGGCCACCCGCTCCCGCGTCCGGCCGCCTCCGCGCTGCGCTGGTCGCCCACGTCGGCGGCGAGGAGTCCGGACGACGCTGGGTCGCCTGGGCTCGGACCGAGCACGCGGCGGTGGAGGTCGGTCCCGGCCCCGAGCGGCTCGACTCGACCGGCGCCCGCACCGCGCGCGAGAGCGGCGTCCCGCTCGTCGTCCCGACCGGGGTCGACCGACCCGAGGACGACCCCACGAGCGCGGTCGCCCTCGGATTCGCACGACGTGCCGGCGCCGGTCCTCGCGATGTGCGCAATACCGCGCCCGCGGCGGAGGTCACCCGGGGTTGGTCGTCGCACCGGCGGGTGTGAACCCCGTGCGGGGCGGAGGACCCGGCCGCCCGAGACGGACTCGGGGCCGTGCGGCGCCGAGAGCAGGCAGCTCGTGCACCGGTGCGCGGACGGGACGAGCCCGTGCCGCCAGTAACAATCGGTGCAGAGGGCGCGACCGCACCCCCAACAGCGGGGAGTCGCCGAAGAGGACCCGACGGGGGTGGCGCAGTTGACGCACGCCCGGGGCGACGTGAGCGGGTCGGAGCGGAGCGCCGGAGGCTCCGGGAGGCGGCGGCGCCCGCCGGCAGGGTCGGGGGTAGCACCGGATGCGTCGGGGGGACCCGGGCCGCACGAAGAGGATGATCGCCCGTGAGGGGCCGTCGGGGGGGGTCGCTCACTGGGGGGGGCACGCCCGCACGGTTCATATGGCCTTGTCTCGCCCCGAATTCGTTCCAGTGGACCTCCGGGGTTCATGTAGGACCGCGGGAGAGGCCCGGGACGTGTCGGTCGCCCGCCCCTATCGCACCCGGACCGTCCGGCCGGTCGAGCTGGAGTCCCGCCGCTCCAACGCCGCGATCCCGGTCGCGGTCGTGCTCGTCGTGATCGGACTTTACTTGGGAAAGTACACCGATCCTTCTCCCGGGGATCCTCGGGCTGATGTTGCTCGTCTCGTCCGCGTCCTTGCTTTCGACCCGTCTCAACCCCCTGAGCGCGACCTTCTACCTCACGAAGAAGCCGTCCTTCCTCGCCATCGGGGTGGTGTTCCTGGGGGCGCTGATCCTCTTCGCCGGGCGCGTACGTCCTTTGGGTCCACCAGCTCGGACCGGTCCTACCGCACCTGTAACGGACCGCACCGAGCCCTACGCCCCACCCGGTCGAGGACCTTGAGCGCGGTGAGCGTGATCATCTTGCTCGGCTGTCCGCGGACCTCGAGCGCGAACGGGGTCGGTCGTTGCTTCGGATGCGTCCGATACCACTCCGCGACCCCCTTCCCTTCGACGTCCGGATGCACGGCATCGAGGTTCCAACGTCCGTCGGCGCGTCGCTTTTTCTTCAGGAGGGCGAGCGCGAAGCGGAGCCGAGGGTCGTCCCCGTACCCGAGCGACGTCAGAAGGTCGAGGCCGACCAGCAGGTCGTAGTAGTAGTGCACCGGGTAGTGGAACCGGTACCACGGCGGATACCGGTCCCCTTGGCGGTGGAGCTCGCGCTCGAGGAAGAACTCCGCGCCCCGTTCCACCGCGGACTGCATGCTCGCGGTCCGCTTCGACCTCGGGTAGGCCGCGAATGCGCTGAGTCCCTCCCACGAGTCGAGGTTACGACCGGTCGCGGGCCCGTTGCCGAACGACCAGCACGACCAGCCCCCCTTCGGGTGCGCGGTCGCGACCAGCCAGTCGAGCGCTCGACGGACCCGTCGGTCGTCCGCGTATCCGAACCGGATCAGCGCCCGGGCCATGTTGCCCGCAACGCAGAGATGGGGCGATCCCTTCGTGCCGGCGAGCCAGGCGTACCGCGGTCGCGGAGCGCTCCATCCACCACTCGCACGAGGCGCGTACAGCAGGGTGGACGCGCGTCGACGCCGAGGTCGGAGAGCGACGAGCAGTTTCCAGTTGGTCGAGAGGTACTTCGGCTGGTAGTAGTTCCGGGGGTTCACCCACCAGCCTTCGGGGTTGCGTTCCGACAGGATCTCGGCGGCCCAACCGGTCGTCGGGATCTTCGCCTTCGTCCGCGCGCACCTCAGGGTCGCTCTGCGGGTCGGCCGAGGAGCTCGGTCAGGGTCCGGTACCGGATCGGCGGGCTGGTCCTCGTCGAGCAGCCAGTCCAGCACCTTTCGGGACGGCATGGCCCTCCCAGGTCCTGGCCGATAATCAGGAGGTGCCGGGGTAGAGGTCGCGGAACGGACCTACGCCGCGACCATCCGCTCGAGGGCCGAGACGCGCTCGCGCAGCGGTCGCCTCGGGGACGTCGATGACGAACTGGTTCTCGGCGAGCGAGTCGCGGACGTCCTCGAGGTCGATCTCCTTCATGAACGGACAGACGGTCCCCGCGTCGAGCGGGATGAACCGGGTCGTCGGGTTGAGCCGGCGCATCCGGTGGAGGATGCCGACCTCGGTCGCGACCAGGACCTCGGGCGCGCGGGTCTCCTCGGCGAACCGGACCATCCCGTCGGTCGAGAGGACGCGGTCGACGTAGCGGGAGCACCTGGGTCGCGCAGCCGCACTCCGGGTGGGCGACGATCGGCGCGCCCGGATGCGCCCGGCGGGCCGCGGTCCATGTCCTCGGGACGCATCTTGGCGTGGACCGGGCAGTCGCCGACCCACAGGTGCATCGCGCGTCCGGTCTTCTTCCGCACGTAGTCGCCGAGGAACATGTCCGGGAGGAACAGGATCTCCCGGTCGCGCGGGATCTCCTCGACGACCTTGACCGCGTTCGAGCTCGTGCAGCAGTAGTCGGCCTCCGCCTTCACGTCGGCCGACGTGTTGATGTAGGCGACGACCACCGCGCCGGGGTGCTGGGCCTTCCAGTCGCGCAGCTGCTCCGCGGTGATCGAGTCGGCGAGGGCGCACCCCGCCTTCAGGTCGGGGAGGAGCACCGTCCGCGTCGGGTTCAGGATCTTCGCGGTCTCCGCCATGAACCGGACCCCCGCGAAGACGATCACCGGCCGGTCCGCCTCCATCGCCTTCCGGGAGAGGTAGAGCGAGTCGCCGACGAAGTCCGCGACGTCCTGGACCTCGGGCCGCTGGTAGTTGTGCGCGAGGAGGACGGCGTTCCGCTCCTCCTTCGAGACGGGTGACCTCCGCTTCGAGCGACATGGGCGGACCTCCGACGGTTCTAGGTCGCGACGGGGCTTAAGCGCGGCCGGGACGAGCTCGAGGTGGAACGGAAGGGCGGGCGCCGAGTGGGTGAGCGCGCCGAGGCTCACCGCGTCCGCGCCCGACTCGGCGGTACGCGCCGACCGTCGCCGGGGTGATCCCACCCGAGAGCTCGACCCATCGCCCGCGGCGCGAGCCGGCCCGCTCGAGCGCCCGGACGATCGCGCGGGCCGCGCGCGGGCTCGCGTTGTCGATCAGGAGCGCTCCGGCGCCGGCCCGCGCCGCGCGGAGGGCCTCCGCGGCCGACCGAACCTCGACCTCGACGCCTCGCCGGGACGGGCGGCCGCGCGGGCCCGTCGCACCGCCTCCTCGAGCGGGACGAGCGCGAGGTGGTTGTTCTTGACAGGAGCGCCTCCGAGAGGTCGCGCCGATGCGGCCGACCTCCGCCGTGGACGACCGCGGCCTTCTCGAGGTCGCGAAGGCCGGGCAGCGTCTTGCGGGTCGCCCACACCTCGAGGCGGGGGCGCTTCCGCGCGCCGCCGCGACCGCCCGCGCGGTCGCGCTCGCGACGCCGCTCGCGTGCATCAGGACGTTGAGGAGCGTCCGCTCGACCGCGAGGATGCGACGGGCGTCGCCCCGCAGCGCGCAGGACGACCTCGCCCGCGTCGGACGGGGCTCCGTCGGCCCGGGCCGGCACGAGCACGCGCAGCCCGCGGCGCGCGAGCGATCGCTCGCGCGACGGCCGATCCCCGAGAGGACGCCGCTCGCCTGGGCGATGACCCGCGCCTTCGCCGGGACGGGCCGCGGGCAGGAGGGCGCGCGTCGTCCGGTCGCGGTCGACGCGGTCCTCGGCGAGGGCCCGTCGGGCGAGCGTCGGTCGCCGACGCGGCCCGCGCCGCGGCCGCGGCTCAGCGCGACGGGGCATCGCCGGGACGGCTCCTTCGAGGCGAGCGCGCTCTTGAGTCGTTCGAAGTCGACCGCGATGTCGGGCCGGAGCGCCGGGAGGTGCTGGCGCTCGAGCTCGGCGACCCGCCGCCGCGCGCTCGCGCGGTCCCCGCGGGCGTAGGAGAGCTGGGCGAGCCGCAGGACGACGTCGACCTCGTCCGCCGGCGCCTTCAGCTCGCGGACGATCCGGTAGGCGTCGAGCAGGTCCGCCTCGGCGCGGTCGTACTCGCCGCGGTCGAGGCCGATCTTCCCCTGGATGATCAGCGACTGCACGAGCCCGAACCGGTCGCCGATCCGTTCGAGGATCTCGCGCGAGCGCTGGTTGCGCTCGGTCGCCTCGTCGAGACGCCCGGCCATCGCGGAGGATGTCGGCGAGGTTGAACAGCGACCAGCCGAGCCGGCGGACGTCGTGGGCCTTCTCCGAGAGGCGGATCGCCTCCTGGAACTCGGCGATCGCCTCGGCGTACCGGGGGTTCGGTCCTCCCGACCCCGCGATCAGCACGCCGAGGAACAGGTGGGCGTGGGCCGCCTCGCGGGCGTCGCCGAGGCGTCTCGAGGCGTCGCGCGCGCCCTCGCGCGCCTCCGTGAACGCGCCCTCGGAGCGGCCCATCATCGCGAGGCACGTTCGCCCGCCAGATCCGGGCGCGAGGCGGTCGTCCGTTCGTCCTTCGCCTCCTGGGCGAGGCGCAGGAGCTCGTCGTGCTCGGCGAGCGCCTCCTCGTACCGGCCCATGTAGTAGAGCGCCTCGCCGAGCAGGCGGCGGCCGTTCATCTGCGTCCGCGGTTGGCCGGCGAGGTCGACCGAGTCGAGCACGGCCCGGCTCGTCTTCTCGGCCTCCCGCCACTCGCCCTGGTCGGTGAGGATGCGGGCGAGGTAGAGGTCGAGGAGCGCGAGGACGTGCGGCGAGAGGCGACTGGCGGAGCCCGCGGCGAGCGCGGTGCTCGCGAAGGAGCGTCTCCGCCTGCTTGAGCTCCCCCTGGTGGTCGATCTGCCGCGCGAGCTCGATCACGATCTCGGTCTCGCCGTCCCAGTCGTCCGGCCGCAGGCGCCGGTGGCTCTCGAGCGCGCGTTCGAGGTGCTCGCGGGCGACCTCGGGAGAGAACGACCGGACCGCGACCTCGGCGGCCTCGCGGTTGTACTGGATCGACTTCTCGTCGACCTTGCCGAGGTAGAAGTGGCGCGCGAGCGCGTAGATCGTCGTGAGGTCCGCGCTGCCGCCGGCCTCGAGGGCCTCGGCCGCGTGGCGGTGGAGCAGCCGGCGGCGGCTCTCGGTGAGGTGGTCGTAGACCTCGGTCCGGACCCGGTCGTCCGGGAAACGCGAGCAGCTCGCCCGGGCGCTCGAAGAGGAGCCCGCGGCCGACCAGGCGGTCGAGCGCCTCGGCGAGCCGCTCCTCCTCCTCGCCGCTCGCGCGCAGGAGCAGCGAGAACGGGAACTCGGAACCGAGGACCGCGGCGACCGCGACGACCCGCTGCTCCTCCTCGTCGAGCGAGGGGAGCGCGGGGCCGCCCGGCGCGCGAGATCGGTCCCGGCGGTCTCGGGGCGCGGGCGTCCCGGGAGCCGAGCAGCCGCCGTTCGAACTGTTCGAGCAGGAGCGGGTTCCCGCCGGTCTCGGAGTGCCGGCGGGCGATCTCCTCCGACGAGAAGACGCGGCCGGGTTCGCGACGCGCGCAGGAACTCCGCGACCTCGTTCGAGGTGAGCGGACGCAGGACGATCCGACCGCGGCGTGGGTCGACGCTTCGAGCCCCTCGAGACGGGCGCGTCGCGCCTCGGCGAGCGCCCGGGTACGGGCGCACCGTGGCGAGGATCCAGAGCGGGCGGTTCTGCAGCTGGCGGGCGAGCTGCTCGATCGCCTCGAGCGACGGTTCGTCCGCCCGGTGGAGGTCCTCGAGCACGAGGACGGTCGGGCCGCGTTGCGTGAACGCGAGGAACTGCTCGGCGATCCCGGTCCAGAGCGGGTCCCGGATCGCATCGCCGCGGTCGTCCGCCTCCCCGAGCGCGTCGAGGAGCCGCTCCTCGATGCGGACCGGGGACGAGACGCGCGGCGTCGTCCATCCGGGGGGCGAACCCGATCAGGAATCCTTCGGGTCCCGGCGCGCTCGGCACGACTGGGCCCTTGTCGTCCCCGAACGACCGGCCGCTCTCGAGCGCCGAGCGGATCAGCGCGAACGGCGGCGGGGCGTCGAGCGGCGGGGCGCGGCCCTCGAGGACGCGGATCCCCCGCGAGCGGATGTCGCCGACGAGGCCGTCGACGAGGATCGACTTGCCGACCCCGGTATCGCCGACGAGGAAGGTGACCCCTCCGTGCCCCGCCCGCGCGTCCTCGAACCGGCGGTGGAGGGCCTCGACGGCCTCCACGCGTCCGACGAACGGGCGGCCGTTCCCGGCTTCGGCCGCCATGTCGTTCGTTCGTATGGGTCGGACCGACTATTTACGCTCGCGTCCGAGAGGCTTTCACGAACGGGAGGGCGACCACTTGCGCCGGGACCTCCTGGCCCCGGATCTCGAGCGACACGACCGCGTCGGGGCGGGCGACCTCACGGGGAAGGTAGGCGAGCGCGATCCCGTGGCCGAGGTCGGGAGAGAGGCCCCCGCTCGTCACTTCGGCGACGCGCTTCCCGTCGACCCGGACCGGTGTCCCGTGGCGGGGGATCGCCCCCTCGACCGTGAGCTCGATCCCGACGAGGCGCACGGGCGGTCCCTCCGCGACCTCCTTCTCGAGCGGCGGCCGGCCCACGAACGGATGGTCGAACGCGACGAACCGGTCCTGGCCGGCCTGGATCGGCGTGTGGTCGCGGTGGAAATCCTGGCCCGAGAGCAGGTACCCCTTCTCGAGCCGGAGCGTGTCGCGCGCGCCGAGCCCGACCGGCACCGCGCCGGCACCGACCAGGCGCTCCGCGAGCGCGTCGGCGGCCTCCGCGCGGACGAGGAGCTCGTAGCCGAGCTCCCCGGTGTAGCCAGTCCGGCTCACGAGCGCTCGCGCCGTCGAGGTCCACGGGGATCGACGACGCCGACGTGCCCCGAGCGCTCGACTCGCGACCCCGGTCGAGCGGGAAGCGTCGGGCGTGGTAGAACGGCGACCTCGCCGAGGTCCCAACCGAACAGGTGCTCGAGCAGCGTCCGCGACCCGGGGCCCTGGACCGCGAGGAGCGCGAGCTTGGGATTCCAGCGGGTGATCGTGGTATCGGGGGCGCGGTGCTGGCGGAGGATCTGTTCGATCTCGTCCGCGCGTCCCGCGTTCGGGACGACCAGGAACGAGCGGACGAGCTCGGTCCCGTCGTCGATCCGCGTGATCAGGAGGTCGTCCACGATCGCGCCCGTCGCCTCGAGCAGGAACGTGTAGCGGACCTGGGACGGCTCCTCCGCCTCGAGGTTGGCGGTCGTCCGGCGCGAGAGCAGCGCGGCCGCGCGCCCACCCTCGACCGTGAGGAGGCCCATGTGCGACACGTCGAACAGGCCGACCCCGGTCCGGACGGCGCGGTGCTCGGCGAGGATGCTCGAGTAGTAGAGCGGCATCTCCCAGCCGGCGAACGGCACGATGTGCGCGCCGTGACGGAGGTGGAAATCGAAGAGCGCCGTCCGCCGCAACGCGCGGTGGCGGGCGGGCGCGGCCGCGACCGGCGTGCTCATGTGACGATCTCCTTCAGTCGTCCCTCGGCGACCGCGACCCGGATCTCGCGCGCGATCCGCCGCCCGGTGCTCATCGGG
This sequence comes from uncultured Thermoplasmata archaeon, assembly GCA_963749205.1. Classification (GTDB taxonomy): domain Archaea; phylum Thermoplasmatota; class Thermoplasmata; order Lutacidiplasmatales; family UBA184; genus Lutacidiplasma. The sequence goes on from CAVVLW010000006.1 coordinate 263,964, forward strand.
CCCCGATAGAGGGCGTTCCCGTACGGGTGGCCGAGGGCGAGGTGCACGTTCGTGCCCCCGCCGATCCGCGCCGCGACGTCGAAGACCGTGGGACGCCCGTCGTGGTCGAGGCACGTCTGTAGGCAGAACGGACCGAGGATCCCGGGCGGGTAGCGTGCGCGGGCGGCGTCCACGAACTTCTCTCCCGATCCGGAACACCTCTTCGAGGATCGACTCCCGGACCGTGAGCGTTCCGTGGCCGACGACCGTGTACTCCGGAATGCGCTCGGACTCCGAGAGCTCGAGCTGCTGGGCCGCGGGCAGTCGGACCATCCCGTCGAGGTTGCTCTCCCGGCGCTCGTCGACGCCGAGGAGCTCGAGACCTTCGGTGCGCGGCACGAGCGGGGAGAAGAAGAAGTTGAAGTTGAAGACCGGGCCGAGGACGTACTCCTCGATCCGGGCGTGCGCGAGGTCGTCGGCGGCGATCGTCCCGCGGGCGATCAGGACGCGGCTCTTCGTCCGGTACTCCTCGGTGCTCGCGGCCGTGAAGAACCCCCGTTCGAGGCGTCGTTGGGCGTGGGGGAGCTTGACGATCGCGAGGCGGTCGATCGCTTCCGGGGAGGGAATCCGGCGCGGGGTCGGGATCCCGGCCGACTCGAGTAGGCCGTAGTAGTTCTCCCGTTCGCTCCGCTCCTCGATCCGGAGCATCGCGCGCGAGCCGACGATCGGGACGCGAAACTCGGATTCGATGGTCGCGAGGGGCACGTACGAGCTGAACGCGCGGTTCGGCACCAGCAGCACGCCGCGTTGGCGCAGGCGGTCCTGGGATTCGGGGGAGGCGAGGTCGGCGAACTTCGGGTAGTTCCAGACCTCGTCGACGCACCCGCGACGACGAGCGCCCGCAGGGTCCCGGAGCGTGCGGAAATATTGCGCGTAGGTCGCCTCGCGTCCGGTCTGGGTAAGGACGATGCTCGCGAGGCCCTCGGCGACCGCGCCGTCCGCGACGTCGATCGCGGAATGGGAACCGACGGTGCCGACGGCGGGGACGGCCGGATAAGCCTCGAGGAGCGCGATGGATATCGGTCGGGGCGATCGCCATCCCTCGGGGCACGGTCAGAGGAGCTTAAGCGCTCGGGCCACGCGCTCGGCCGAGAGCGGCAGCTCGGTCACGTGGGCTCCCGACGCCTCGCGCACGGCCGCGGCGATCGTCGCGGGAACGGGAATGATCGGCGGTTCCCCGAGCCCTTTCGCTCCGAACGGGCCGGCGCCGAGGAACCCCTCCACGAACGTCACCTCGGGCGGCGGCACCTCACCGAGCGTCGGGATCCGGTAGTCGAGGAGGTGCGCGTTCTCGAGCCGCCCGTCGCCCGACCAGACCGCCTCCTCCGTGAGTGCGATCCCGAGCCCCATCGCGACCCCGCCCTCCACCTGGGCCTTCGCGGTCGCCGCATCGACGACCGTGCCGACGTCCTGGAACGCGGCGTACCGCTCGACCCGTACCGCCCCGGTCTCTCGGTCGACGGAGACCTCGGCGACGTGGGCCGCGCCCGTGAAATCGGTGTAGGGATAGAATGTGCCGGTAACGACCCGGCGCTCATCGATGGGCTTCGGCTTGGCGTAGTGTCGCCCCACCGCGACGATCCCGACCGACCCTTCCTCCGGGGTGAGCAGGGCCCGGACCGGTCGCCGCACCGAGCCCGCGGTGGCGACGAGTTCGCCCTCCTCGACGACCAATCGCACGGGACCCCGGACGCCGAGACGTTCGGCGAGCGTGGCGTGGAGCGCTGCGCCGGCGTCCACGATCGCACGACCGAGCGCACCGACCGTCCGGCTGCCGAAGACACCGGAGTCGAACGGGGCGTCGGCGGTGTTCGCGTACTCGACCCGGACCCGGTCGGGCGGCAGCCCGAGGACCCGTTCCGCGATGGCCGCGAGACCGCGGAGCACGCTCCCGCTGCCGATCTCCCGTTCCGCCTGGACGACCCGCAGCTCGTTCGGCGTGAGCACGAGGCGAACCTCGCCCCCGGCCCCGGTGTTGGTCGACCAGAACCCGAGACCGATCCCGATGCCGTGGCCCGGGCCGACCTCGGCACGCCAGCGGGCGGCGACCGTGCGCGCCCCTTCGAGCGCGGCAGCGAGGCCGAACGGCCCCACCGGTTGGCCGAGCGCGGTCGTGTCCCCCTCGCGCCAGAGATGGTCCGCTCGGAACGCGACCGGGTCGAGCCCGACCGACCGCGCGACCTCGTCGAGATGCGACTCGAGCGCGAAGGCACACTGGGGAGCGAACGGGGCGCGGTGGGGGCCGAACGGCGGTTTGTTGGTTCGGACCCCGAACCCTTCGACCTCGAAGCTGGGGGTTCGGTACGGACCGAGGAGAAAGCCGATCGAGTATCCGGTCGCGAAATCCCGTCCGGGGAGGGAGGAGCCGACGTCGAGGAGCAGCCGGACTCGACGGCCGACGATCCGCGAATCCTTCACGGCCGTCGCGAGCCGGATTACGGCGGGGAGCGTCGTGCGACCGAGCTCGAACTCCTGACGGTAGTCGAGCGCGAGGCGGACCGGACGCCCCGACACCCGCGACAGGAGGAGCGCGAACGGCTCCAGCAGGGACGAGCCCTTGCCGCCGAACCCTCCCCCGACCCACGTCCCCTCGACGACGATCGATGCCTCGGGCACGCCGAGCAGCGACGCGACGTCCTCCCGGACCCCGAACGGGGTCTGGGTGCTGGTCTGGACGTACCAACGGTCGCCGGTGACCTGGGCGACGCACGCGTGCGGCTCGAGCGCGACCTGGTGGACGCTCGCGGTCCGGTACGTCTCCGCCACGATCCGGTCGGCCGTCCGGAACGCGTTCGCGACGTCGCCGTGGCGGGCGTGGACGTGCGCGATGACGTGGGGAGAGCGCGCGGCGTCCGGCCCCGGCCACTCGGGGAACGCGGTCTCGATGTCGACCAGGGCCGGCAGTGGTTCGACGTCGACCCGCACGGCGGCGGCCGCACGTCGCGCCGCGCCGAAGGTCGGCGCCGCGACAGCGGCGAGCGGCTGATTGCGGTACATGACCTCGCCCGAGGGGAAGATCGGGCGGTCCGGGTCTCCCCCACCTCCCGGGAGCAGCGTCGCGAGGTCGTCCGGGCCCACCGCGACGACCCCTGGCATCGCCCGCGCAGGAGCGAGGTCGACCGACCGGAGACGTCCGTGGGCGACCGGGGCCGGGACCAGCGCCGCCCACAGCATGCCGGGCACGTCGAGGTCCATGCCGTAAACGGCGCCGCCCGCGAGCTTCACCGCGAGGTCGGGCCGCGGCGTGGCGCTCACGGCGAATCCTCCCGCGTGAGCGCCACCGCGCGGACGATCGCGGCGTATCCCGTGCAACGACAGAGGTTGCCCTGGAGCCCGTCCAGGAGCTCGGCCAGGGGAGCGGAGCGACCACGCTCCTTGAGGAGACCGGCCAACGCGACGACGAATCCCGGCGTGCAGTATCCGCACTGGACCGCCCCAGCGGTGGCGAACGCGGCACTGGCCTCGCAGAGCTCGGGGTCGGTGGAGGTTCCCTCGATGGTCGTAACCGACGTCCCTTCGACCTCCCGGGTCAGGGTGAGGCACGACAGCGTGCTCTTCCCGTCGACGAGCACGGTGCAGGCCCCGCAGTCGCCGGTTCGGCACCCCTCTTTCGTTCCCTTGAGACCGAGGCGCCAGCGGAGCGTGTCGAGGAGGCGTTCGCCGTCAGGCATCCCTTCGAGGCCGGTGGCGCGGCCGTTGACCCGAAGGCCGGCCGACCCGTCCGTCACGACCGCACCTCACCGGAAGCAACCACGGAGCGGACGGCGCGCCCCAGCAGCGTGGCCACGAGGCGGCGTCGGTACTCCCCCGAGGCGCGCTGGTCGGCGGCGATCGTCACCTCGCGCGCCGCCCGGTCGCCCGCGTCGCGCAGCGCTTCCTCCGAGGGGTTCCCGCGACCGAGGCCGCGCGCAACGTCCGGAAGAAGGACCGGTCGCGGGGGCATCCCACCGACCGCGACCGACCAGGTCCGGCCCGTCGGCGAGTACGCGACCGCGACCGCGATCTGGGAGATGTCGTTCGCGGGTCGAACGCGCTGCCAGAGGTAAGCCGAGGGCCGGGATTCGGGGACCCGCACGGACCGGATCAGCTCTTCCGGCGCGAGGGCCGTGCGCCGCGAAGCGCGAACGAACTCGTCGACCCGGAGCCGCCGGCTCCCCGCGGGACCCACGAGGTCGACCTCGGCGTCCAGGGCGAGCAGCATCGGGATGAGGTCGGACGCGGGCGCGGCACGCCCGAGGTTCCCTCCGAGCGTCGCTCGATGTCGCAGAGCGACCGAGCCTACGGCGTGGACCGCCTGCCAGAGCCCCGGAAGCCGTCGACGGACCTCGGGGTCGTCCTCGAGCGCCCGGAGCGGCAGCGTACTGCCGACCGTCAGCGCACCCTCGACCCAGTCGAGCGTCCGCCACGGAAGCCGGCGGAGGGAGACGACCCGACCCGGCCCGGTTCCGGCCGTCGTCGATGTCGAGCAGAAGGTCGGTGCCGCCGGCGATCACGACCGGCCCGCGGCCGTCGGCCGCGCGCAGGCTCGCGATCGCCTCGTCCACGCTCGCGGGAGTCACCAGGTCGAACGGGGTCACGGCGGACGACCACCGCGCCGCCGAGGCATATCATTTCTCGCCCTCGAACGCGCGTCCGGCAACCTCGCGTTTTATCTCTTGGTGCGGTTTTGGCACTGCATCGGCATGCCGTTCGAACTTTCGTTGCGTTACAGCACCCCGCTCACCCCGATCGACGACGTGGAGGAGGTGCTCCGCGAATTCCTCCGCCTGGTCGGCTACCTTCCCGAAGGGGAGGACGGCCGGGGGTCCGAAGGACCGATCGCGCAGAGCCTCGCCTACCGGCTCGTGCGGGACTGTCTCTTGAAGGACACGACCCGCGCCTGGTACGTCGAGGAGCTCACCGCCGTCCTGAAGACGTCGAAGCCGACGGTCTACCGCCACATCAACAAACTCAAGTCGCTCGACCTCCTGGAGGAGGTCGGAGGGGTCGCCGACGGGAAAGGGCGCAAGGGGTACCGTCTGCGCTACGGAAACCTCGCTCGCGCCTGGGATTTCACCGAGGCGAACGCCCAGAACGCCCTCCGACGCTACCGGGAGACGGTGAATCACTTGCAGGGTCTCGTGGAGAAGATGGGTCGCGAGCCGATGATGTCGAAAGTCGTCCCGACCGCCTCGCGGGCCCGTCCGCGAACGCGGAGGAAGCCGTTGAACGACACCGCGAGCGCGGCCAAGCGCCCTCCGATCACGTTGACGACGGGGTCGCGCGTGCGGGTCCGTTCCGCGGGCCCGGACGACACGGCGATCGAATCGACCGGGACGTTCCGCGGACTCGTCTCGATCGGCGGGAGACAACATCATGGCGATCGAGCTCGACGGCACGACCGGGGACGAGAAGGGCCGGATCCGCCTCGTGCCGATCCCCGCGCTCCTCGCGATCGACATCCTCGAGGCCGCGAAGGCCGAAGAGGAGAAGCACGCCGAGCCGTCGCAATCGCCGGGGTACTTCCGCTAGGGCACACCGGGTACGGGCTTGCTGGGAGTTCCGTCGCCGATTCCGGTGATTTCGAACCCAGGTCGTCGGCTTCGAAGGCCGACAGGATAGTCCAGACTACCCCACAAGCCCGCGGCCGTGTCCACGGGGACGGGCTATTTGTTCGTTCCGCGGCGGGAACGGTCAAGGTTCGGCGGAAGCCCCCGGTCGGTCCGGGCCCGCGGACGGGAACTTGTCGAGGGTCGTCTGCTGGCTCGACGTCGGAAAGAGGGTCGCGACCGAGTCGACGAGGAGCTGGATCCGCTGGCGCACGTAGGGGGTGATCCCGTCGATCTCGGCGAGGTGCTGGGAGAGCGGGAGGTACTTGCGCACGGACGCTTCGTAGACGGTCGGCGCGAGCTCGCCGTCGCACCGGCCCCCCGGACGCGGCGCGGTGCACCGACCGTCCAACGGCGGTCGCCGGTACGACGCGCCGCAGTTCTTGCAGCGGAACCGTTGGGTCGCGTAGCTCTTCAGGTTCCCCATTACGTCGCGCAGGAAGTGGCCGTTGAGCACGAGCGTCACCGCTTCGGCGACGTCGACGGCGCGGATCTGGGACGTGAGCGACGATCGAGCGTTCCACGGTGTCCCGCATGCCCTTCTGGCCGCGGTACGCCGACCGGACCGGGCCGGCGGCGATGTCCCGGGTATCGTGGGTGAACCCGTAGCCCGAGAGCGCTCCGGCCGTCCCGAGTCGGTGGCCGACCGTTTCGACCAGCGCCTCGACGTCCTTGGGGGATCGGCGCTCGGTCGCTGCCCGGTAGAGCGCGAGCGGGTAGCGGCTCCCGACGTCGACGTTGTGCGCTTCCTTGTCGACCTCGGTCGGGTCGAGCCGCGTCGTGAGCACGAGCGGCTTGTCCATCAGCGCGCCGCGGCTCGCGGGGAGATAGGCCCGGGAGAAGTTGACGAGGGCGTCGAGCAGGAGGGTGACGGAGTCCTCGTCGCCGTCGCAGTTCCGTCGCTTCGCCGAGTGCAGGATCGGGTGCGCGAAGCACGCCTCGGCGTTCGTGAAGCCCAGGATCCGCCCTGGCGACGCCGCCCGAGGTGTGGGGGGCGAGCGCGACCACGATGTGGCCGACCAGGTCGTCCGGGCGCTCGGCGCGGTAGAACGGCTCGAGATTGTACATCCGCACGAGCTCGTCGTCCACGAACTGCGCGAGATGGACCAGGTACTCGCCGCACGAACGCGAGACGATGAGGTCCTGCGGGAGGAGCTCGACCAGCTGGTCGGGGTCCGCGAGCTCCACCCCGCTCCAGCCCGTCGTGTAACCGAGTTCGCGGATGCGCTGGACGCTCGTCCCGATCTCCCGCGGGCGGAAGTGCGTGAGGGGAAGGTCGGTCAGATCGAAGCGGGCGGTTCCGTCCTGGTAGACCGAGATGCCGTGGGACGCGCGCAGGATCCCCTTCTCGATTGGTTCGGGGCATTTTCCCGGTGAGGCGAGCCCCTTCACTCCTTTCACCATCGGGACCTTCCCGAGGTGGAGCCGCGCGAGCGCGTCGTTCCAGATGCGAGCGACGGGGAACGACTCGGTGACGACCTGATCGGTCGGGTCCGTGTGGGTGCCGCAGGAGCAGCGGGGCCAGACCGTCGCGCGCCCGCACCCCGGGCAGTTCCGTACCCCGAGGTCGACCGGCGTCCCCTCGCGGACCGTGCGGCGGGCCGCCTCCGGGACCGAGCGGGTGGGACCCCCGGCCGCGCCGACCGGGAACAGCGCGTGGACATTCGGTTGCATCACGCGCTGGTACGCCTTTTCGGGCCGGCCGACCCGTGCGCCGACGCGCGACGGGGCGCGGGCACGGAGGACGACCCCCGAGAGCCGGTGGACGTACTCGAGCGGGTCCAGGTCGACCGGGTCGAGCGGGGTGCGGCGAACGAGGAGCGCCCCGTCCCGTTCGAGCCCCAACCCTCCGACGAGCGCGCCGCTGGGGTCGGGCTCGCCGCGTCGTCCGTCCGCGCCGTTCGGCCCGGAGAGGAAGCCGAGCCGGGTGAGCGGCTCCCTCCAGTCGGGGTCGTCGGGGATCTCGAGCGCCCCGTCGACCCAGCGCCCGGTCGCCTCGACGAACTCGGCGAGGGCGCGGATCTCTGCGGGCGAGAGGTCGTGCCAGAAGAGCAACCATCGCGGGTGCAGCGGGACGCCGCGCTCGACCGCGAACCGGGCCGCGTCGTCGTAGCTGTCGACGTCGAGCCCCTCGGCCTCGTCCACCCCGGCGGCACGCAACTCTTCGCCGTGCCAATCCGGGCTGTACGCTCCGGGGACGAGGTCGTGGTTGTTCTCGAGGAACTCTCCGAAGGAGACCAGCAACTCGCCGAGGTCGACGATCCGCCGGATGTAAGGGAGGACCTCCCGCGCCCGGGCGACGTCGTGCACCGCGGTCACGGTCCCATCCACGAGCTCGACGATCGGACCATCGATCGTGTCGCAGACGCTCATCGCCGTGGCCTTCCCGGGGTACTCGAGCTTGACCTGCGTGCCGATCGCGACGAACTCCCGGAGGACGACCATGGTCGCCGGATTCACGGCGCACCCGGCGAGGCCGGTCGTCCGCGCCCTTCCGTAGACGAGGCGGAACCCGCCCGGGCGGTTCGGGTGCGCGAGCACGGGGCGGCCCCCGACCGCATCCTGCAGGTACTTCGGGGTGTGGGTGTCCTCCTCGTCGGCGGCGTGGTGACCCAGTTCGTCCAGGAATCCCCACCCTTCGAGCCCGAGGTTGTCGACGACCTTGCGGAGCTTCGCGGCCTTCTGACAGAGGCCTTCGGCGACCACGAGGCACGCCCCTCCGCGCAGACCGTTCGTCGGCACCCGCGGCAGGTTTCGGAAGGCGCTCACCTCCGCGTCCCCTTCCGTTGCCTCGCCCGAGATCGCCACGGGGACGCCCCGGACGACCAGGGCGATCTCCTCGGCCGTCGGAGTGTACTGCAGATGCTGGAAGTGCTTGTAGAGCGGGATCTCTTCCTGGAACCGTCCGACCTCGTCGGGGTCGGCATGGTAGGCCGAGAGGCCGAGGTCCCGGCGAACGATGTCCGCGAGGAGCACGCTCAGGGCCTGCGCCGTTCCCCGGCCGCGCGGATCGGGCCTGCGTGGTCCAGCTCGATGTACGCTTCCTCCGTCCCGGCCCGGGCGCACGTGCACCTCCGCGAGGCCCTCGAGCGGGGCGACCAGGATGCCCTCCGTCAGGATCGCGAGTCCGACCCGCAACGCCGCGTCGACCCGGTCGGCGACCGAGCGGCCGTCGCCCGTGTCCTTCGCGAGGCGCCGGGCGATCGCGACCGCGACCTCCTCGCGGGGCATGCGCGCCGCGAGCTCCCGGATCTCGACCGCGATCCCCTCGATCCCGAGATGGCTGAGCAGCTTCTCCACCCGGGATGCCATGTCCTTCGCCCGAGGGATCTCGGGAACGAGCTGCGGGTCGAGTCCTTCGCGCCGGGCGTGCTCGGCGACCCGGTAGGCCCGGTCGACCTCGGCCTCGACCGCGCGAAAATACGTTTCCACGAGTCGAGCAGAGGACCGTTCGAGATAAACCCGCGGTCGGGAAATCGGTCGCGTTGTCCGCGGTTCACGATCGTTCGATCCCGTCGTTCATCACGAACCGCGCACGCCCGGTTTCCCCTACCTCCTACCGCCGATACTTGCCGGAGACCGGGAGGAGGGGCGACCTCCGCCCGAAATATTCTACGCAACCCGGCCGGTTAGTGGCCCCCGTTACTTCGTTACAGCACCCATCAACGCGGTTCTGTAACAGGTCGGGACCTGCCTGCCCCCAAAGTCAATGTGTAACAGGTCGGGACCCGCTAGTCTTAGGGGCGGGTTTCCAGAAGGCGCCCGCGTGACGTCGCTATCCACACATCTTCGCTCGCTTCACAGCCGATCAGCGCGCACATTCATCCTTCAGGGCGGTGCGGGAATCAGTATCCCCCCCACCTTGATAGGTCGATAGATGGGTCTGATCATCTGGTGGCTCGTCTGGCGAAAGGCGCATGCCTCAGAGGTCGCCCGGCTGACGATTGGTGCCGGTGGTTTCTTTGTCCTGTTGGCCGGCGCGTGGCTCTGGCTGGCGCTTCAAAACCGTGCGCTCTACAACACTGTCCCCTACGCCGTCGCCTTGATGGCCGCGGGGTCGATCCTAGGGGCAATTGGATGGATCTGGTACACGCGGGCAAAACAGCAGGAGTCGCGAGACCACGTGGCTTCGTTCCCATAGCTGTCAGCTCTCCGCATTCGATCGGCCGGCGCCGCGCACTCGCTGTTGGCGGCCGGAATGCCGCCGCCGACGGATTCCGGTGGTGAAGGATCATCCCGGAGGCGAGCCGACCCCGACGAGCTACGACGGAGGAGCGAGAACCTTGAGCTCCCGCGAAGGTTCCAGTACCCGTCTACGCGGTTCTGTAACTCCCCGCGGCTACTCGGCCCTACCGTTTTTGGGCGTAGCTCGCTGCGGCTTCCGACGGCGGAGCGGCCCGTTGTGTTGCGCCTCAACCATGGCGGCCTTAACTATCGCTTACCTCTCCCGCGAGTAACCGATGGCACTGACTCCACAAGACTGGAAGAGAATCTCCGGTCTGGCGCTGATTGTTGGGCCTATCCAGTTCGCGCTGGCGACCCTGATCGAAGGGGCGCTCATCCCGGGCTACGGCCTGATTACCCACTGGGTTAGCGACCTAGGAGCACCGCCGAATAACGCCCCCCATTTCGCTCCCGGCACCCAACTATGGTGGGTGTTCTCCGTCTCATTGATCCTGATGGCACTCTTGGTATTCGTCGGACTGGTGGGTCTCTACCCCAACCTGCGGGCGACTCGGCTTGGCAAGTCCGTCGCCGTCCTCATGGCGATCGTCGCCTTGGGAGCGATAGGCGTGGCAGTTTGGAACGAAGTCGATGCCCTGGAGTTGCACTCGATCAGCGCGCTCACTGCCTTTGGAATTGGTTGGCTGGCGATGGTCCTGTTCGCCCTGGACGTTCGCAAAAATCCCAATTGGACTCGGGCATGGTCACCGCTCACCCTGGTGGGCGGTCTTGTGAGCCTCGTCGCACTGGTACTGTATGTGGTTCCCACGTTCGTCGGTCGGACAAACGTTCCCAGTTGGGTCGCCGCAATCTACCCGGGTGGCTCGGAGCGGCTCATTCTCCTCCCGATAGTCCTGTGGTTGATAGCCCTCGGGACCCACCTGGTACGACAAACGCGCCACGAAGTGGTCTCGCCAGCACCCTCGAATCAGCCGTCATAGGACTGCCGTGTAATCTCCCGGCCGATCCGGAGAAGCCGGGATGGGGAGATGCCGCGACGCATTACGGTGGAATTGCGAGATTCGTGATGCCGCGTTGTCGTTACAGTACCCATCTACGCAAATGTTTAAGTATCAACTTCCGAACTGCTCCTCCAGAGCGTATGACGCTCGTCTGACAAACGGGATGGGAGAAATACCGATGAAATCCATCATCCAGGAAGCGATCGCGAAACACCAGGAGAACCAGTCCCTGGTCGAGGAAAAGAAGCCGACCACGCCGACCTACGGGAGCGCCGACGACGCCGAGCTCGCGAAGTTGGCGGAGACCCTCAAGGTCAACATCCGCATCGTCGGATGCGGCGGCGGCGGGTCGAACACGATCAACCGTTGCGTTGAGGAAGGGATCCAGGGTGCCGAGATGTGCGCCATCAATACCGATGCGAAGCATCTGCTCACCGTCCACGCTCCCCGCAAGATCCTCATCGGACGGCGGGCGACCAAGGGCCTAGGCGCCGGCGCCCGACCCGAGGTCGGTGAAGAGGCCGCGCGCGAGAACGAAGAGGAGCTCCGGGCCTTCGTGACCGGTGCGCACATCGTCTTCGTCACCGCAGGAATGGGCGGCGGCACCGGTACCGGTTCCGCGCACCTCGTGGCTCGACTCGCCAAGGAAGCCGGGGCGCTCACGATGGGCGTCGTCACGCTTCCGTTCGCCGGCGAGGGTGCCGCGCGCATGGAGCAGGCCCGCGACGGGCTCGAGCGGCTGCGGCGCGTCTGCGACACGACCATCGTCATCCAGAACGACAAGCTCCTCGAACTCGTGCCTCGCATGCCGCTCGACTCGGCGTTCAAGCTCGCCGACGCGGTGCTGATGACGGGCATCAAGGGGATCATCGAGATCGTCACCAAGCCGGGACTCGTCAACCTCGACTACGCCGACATCCTGACGGTCATGAAGGACGGCGGCGTCGCCCTCATCGGTCTCGGTGAGAGCGAGAGCGCCACCGACCGCGTCACGGAAGCCGTGACCGAAGCGCTCACCTCCCCGCTGCTCGGGGCCGTGGAACTGAAGGATGCGACCGGTGCCCTCGTCCGGGTGATCGGGGGTCCGACGATGACGGTCAGCGAGGCGGAGAAGGCCGCGGCCCTCGTGGGCGGCAAGATCTCCAAGCGCGCCCGGATCATCTGGGGCTGCTCGGTCGAAAACTCTCCCGATATGGAGAACACCATCAAGGTGCTCCTCATCATCACGGGCGTCCGTGCGACGAGCCTCCTCGGCCAGAAGGGAGGCTACGCGACCGGTGAGTCCGAGGAAGTCATCGACCTCGTCCGGTAGGCCGGTCCCCGTCCGACCCCGCTACCTCGGCCTCGAGGTGGCGGGAGAACACTTTCCGCCGCCTCCCCCGCGCTGGTGGGAGACCACGCTCCGGGAATCGTGGGCGAAGACCTCGTCACCGGTCCCGCGGTTCCGCCTGATCCGGGTCGAAGGTCGCCGCGCCGTCGTCGAGGTCGGTCACCGCGATGCGGCAAGCGCGCGGGTCGCATGGAACCACGCCGCTCTCCCTTCGGTAGGGAGCTTGGCCACGGTCCGCACGTGGGGAACGCTGGTTGGCGCGAAGCGGTGGCTTCGGCACGGTGCCTCCGGGGACGGGCGCGGTAGCGCTAGGTCTCACTGACCGAAAACGTCGTCACATCCAGGTCCAGCGAACGTCGCGGCAGCGAGAGCGTGATGGTGGCGAGGGGTCCTCCCGGCTGGTAGGCGGCCGAGGCAACGGAAGGGCAGGGAGTCCCGGCAAGATTCTTGCATGAGAAGGTCCCCGCGAGGCTCGACACCGACAGGAAATACGCCATCCATGCGGCCCAGTAGGGGGTTTGCAGGGAGAGCGTGACGTGGGAGTTGGTCTGCAAGGTCAAGGCGGTCCCCGGGAACTGGAAGGTGTCCGTGCTCAGAAGGCGGAGAGCGATATCGGTCGTGGAAAGCCCGGATTCCACCGGGATCGTGCCCTCGAAGACCGGGATCGTGAGGGTCACGGCCGACTGGCTGAACGAGAACGCGGGGGGGTCGATCAGGATGGGGACCGACCCCGGTTGGGCGAACACGACCGCTCCCTGGTCGTAGGCGACCTCGGCGGCGGGCGTGTACGTGTTCCGGAGGTGGACCACGAGGGACGCGCCCGGCGGCGGCGCCCCGGTCGAAATCGGAAAGCCCGTTGGGGTCGTGAGCGCCGGGTTGATGGCCAGGGCGAGCTCGCCCCAGCCCTCGGAGATCGAGAGCGTCGCAGAGGCGGTATAGGTTCCCGCGGTCGTCACCGGCTCGGATTCGGCGAACGTTTCGCCCCAGTTCTCCCCGTCCTCGGAGGCGATCGCGGTGCACGTCGCCGTGCACGGCGTGCCCAAGGAGCCCGCGGTGATCACCGGGAACGCGCTCGACCCGGCGAGACCGCTCGAAACGAGCCCGAGCACCAGGCCGTACGCGGGGGCTACCACCGTCGCGTGGGCGGTGGTGGAGGTCGCCGTCACGAAGGTGCCGGTGGCACTGATCGGTGCGCCCGTGTTGACGCTTTTGATCGCGACGAGGATCGCACTCCCATCATGGGCGGAGACGCCGGCCGCACCCACGGAGGTGGTGTCCAACCCGGTATTCGCATCGAGAGCCCAAAAGACGTACTGGATCACTGCATTGGGGCCCGGGACGTTGTTCCCGCCCGCCGTCACCAGATTCCACGTGGATCCGGCGGTATCGGAGACGTCGGCGATGGTGAGCGCGGCGCTCTCCTCATACACCGACACAACCACCACCAAGAGGTCGTCCGCGACCGTGGGAGTCACCGCGAGGGTGAACCACGTCCCCGCGGGACAACGGACGGAAGGGGCGGCGGTGCAGGCGGCCTTCCCTGCGGCCCCATCCTGCACGGGGCCCGACCCGATGACCATCGAGGGGGGGCCGGCCGTGAAATTGACCATGAAACCGCCCGTCGAGTTCCCCGGAGCGATCCAACCGGAATCCGCGCCGGCGAACGGCGGCTGGCCCGCTCCGCCCAGCGTGATCGGCTGGGTGAACTGGGCGCCGATCGCATTGGAGGAGGAGGCGGCCTGGATGAGCGCCTGCAGTCGCCCGACCTGGTCCTGGACCTGGACGTCGTGGTTCAGGTCGTTGATGCTCATCTGTTGGGGGAGGGTCGTCGTGAGGTAGTTCGCGATGTACGTCACGACGAGGAGGAGACCGAGGATGGTCGCGACCGCCGAGACCTGGCCGCGACGGCCCCTGAGCCGCCACTTCCGGACCGGACGCCGACGACGGATCACGTTCTCCTCGACGATGAGGGTACAAAAATACCCTCGGGCGCGCTATTTAGTCTTATGGAGCATCAGCGCACGCGGGGGACGAACGGCGTCCCGCGGACGCGGCTGCCCGCGACCCTTATCTTTCGCCCTACCTCCCCATTGGGGGTACGGGGAGTGGCATCCGAAGTCGGAGCCCCGGTGCGGCTCGAGCGCGCGCTCCTCTCGGTCGACGATAAGTCCGGCGTCATGGACCTCGCCCGGGGGCTGGTCGATCTTCGCGTCGAGCTCTGGGCGACCGGCGGCACGCGGCGGGCGATCTCCGAGCGCCGGCGTCCCGGTCGGGGCCGCCGAGGACCTGACCGGAATCGCCGCGTGGTTCGGGGGTCGGGTCAAGACCCTCCATCCGGCCCTCCTCGGGGGGATCCTCGCTCCCCGGACGGAGGACGGACTGCGCGAGATGCGCGAGCGCGGACTCCGGCCGTTCGACCTCGTCGTCGTGAACTTCTACCCGTTCGAGCGCCATCTCGCCGAGCATCCGGACGCGGCGGACCGAGAGGAATACGTCGACATCGGCGGAGTGACCCTCGCCCGCGCCGGGGCGAAGAACCACGCCTGGGTCACGGTCGTGACCGACCCGGCGGAGTATCCGGTGCTCCTCGCGGAACTGCGCGCGAACGGCGGGGCCGTGAGCGCCGCGACGCGCGCGCGCCTTGCGGCCAGGGCGTTCGCGCGCACCACCGCCTACGACGCGGCGATCGCGCGCGCCCTCGCCCCGCGGCGCCCGGGAGCGGGCCGTTCCCCGATGAGGTGACGTTCCGTCGAGAGCCGCTGAAGTTGCGGTACGGGGAGAATCCCCACCAGCGGGCGGCGACGTACCGGATGGTCGCGCCCTCGGTCCGCGGGCTCGGAGGCGCGGCCGTTCACCGTCGTCAAGGGCGACGCGCTCTCCTACACGAACCTTCTCGACGTCGACACCGCCCTCTCCCTCGTCGCGGAGTTCCCGGTCCCGAGCGCGGCCATCGTCAAGCACGCGACCCCGTGTGGGGTCGCCTCGGGGGCGACCGTTCGGGAGGCGATCGAGCGCGCGATGGCGACCGACCCGGTCGCGCGCTACGGCTGCGCCGTTGCCGTCAACCGTCCGCTCGGCCCGGACGACCCCGGGGCGTTGAAAGGGGTGTTCGTGGACCTCATGGTCGCGCCCGGGTTCGACCCCGTCGCGCTCGAGAGCCTGGGCCACCGCCCCAAGGTCAAGGTGGTGCGGGCCGACCCTCCGTCCCTTACGGAGGCCGGCTGGGAGGCGAAGAGCGCCCTCGGCCGACTCCTGCTCCAGGAGCCGGACCATCGGGAGCTCGTCCCCGGCGACTTCAAGTGCGTCACGACGAAGACCGCCTCCCCCGAGACGGCGTGCGCCCTCGATTTCGCGTGGCGGGTCGTGCGCCACGCGAAGTCGAACGCGATCGTCCTCGCCCAGGGGTCGCGCACGGTCGGGATCGGCTCGGGCCAGCCGACGCGCGTGAAAGCGGTCGAACTCGCCTGCGAGGTCGCGGGCGAGCGGGCCCGCGGCGCGGTCCTCGCCTCGGATGCGTTCTTCCCGTTCCCCGACGGGATCGAAGTCGCCGGCCGCGCAGGGGTCGCCGCAGTCATTCAACCCGGTGGCAGCCTGCGCGACCCCGAGGTGATCGCGGCGGCCGAGCGGTTCGGGATCGCGATGTACTTCACCGGCTGGCGCGTCTTCCGGCACTAGGCGCGAACCCTCGGCTAGTGCCGCGACCGGGAACCGAGTCTAGGGTTTCCTGAGCGGTCCGACGAAAGTCCTTTCCCGGGGAAGGGGTTCACCCCTTCCCCCATGCTGCGTGTCCGTGACCTCCCGGCGGAGGAAGGAGAGGCGATCAACCGTCTGATGAACCGCACCCGCGACCCCACCGTCATGCGACGGGCGCAGGTCGTGCTGCACTCCAATCAGGGGTTCTCTCCGCCGAAGATCGCGCGCATGGTCTTCTGGAGCGAGGAGTGGGTCCGTCGGGTCATCAAGGACTTCAATCGAATGGGGAGGGACGCCCTCTACCCCAATCGGGTGGGCGGCCGCCCGCCCACCTTCACTCGGCCCATTCGCCAGGCCTTGGTGGATCTCGCGCTCTCCCCCCCGAAGGACCACGGGTATGCCTTCGGCCCGTGGACCCTCGAGCGGCTGCAGAGCTCGGCGGTGATGTTCGGGATCGTCGAGTCGATCTCGAAGGAGCGGCTGCGAGAGATCCTCCACGAGGAGGCGGTCTCCTACCAGGCCGTGAAGACCTGGAAGCAGAGCAAGGACCCCAAGTTCCGAGAGAAGGTGAAGCGGTTGAGGGCCCTCATGAATCGCGAGCACAACCCTCCGGTGGTGGTGGCCGTCGACGAGATGGGTCCGATCTCGCTGAAGCCGTATGGAGGTCGCACGTGGGCTCGGTCGGGCCACCCCGACCGAGTCCGTGCGACCTACAAGCGGACCATGGGGGTCCGCCACCTGATGGGGATGTACGACTACTTCCACAAGGTCCTCCGAGGGTACCTCTCCCCGAGGAAGAGCGGAGCGAACTGGGTGAGGTTCCTCCGCTACGTGCGGCGGTGGTATCCGCCGGACGAACGGATCTACCTAATCCAGGACAATCTCTCCACGCACACAACCCCGGAGGCGCTGAGAGAGGCCCGACGGCTGAAGATCTCCCTCGTGCCGATCCCGACGAACTCCTCTCACATGAACCCAATCGAGACCCACTTCCGCTCGATCCGTCAGATGGCCCTGACGGGGTCGGACTTCCGAGAGTGGCGGCCGTTGGGGGCCGCTATTCAGATGGCGATGCGCGAGCTCAACGCCAAGCACTCAGCACCCGCCCACAAAGTCAAACGATGTTTGTGGGTACGGCACTAGGCGAAGTGGCGCCGCAGGATCGAACGGAACGCGACCGGGTCGACCGGCCCGACCTCCCGACCCTTCTCATGGCCCTGACGCACGAACACGTACGTCGGGATCGAGTGGATCCCGTACGACCGCGTCACCCAGGCAGCCTCGTCCACGTTGACCTTCGCGAACTTCACCCGGCCCGCGAGCCGCTCGGAGAGGTCGCGGAAGACCGGTTCGGTCGCCCGGCAGGGGGCGCACCAGTCGGCGTAGAAGTCGACGACCACGGGGATCGGCGACCGAATCACCTCGAGCTCGAACGTCTCGTCGTTCACCCGAACGGGAACGGCACGGTCCGACACGGAAGTTCCTCCGAAGTTTTTCGAATTCTCCCTCCGCTTTAAACGTGCGGTTCCTTCCGCGCGGTCGGTGGCCGCGACCGCACCCCGGGGGTCCCGTCGATCGCGACGCCTCGCCCGTGGGCTCGGACCGACCCTCGTTCGCTGGTTCGAGGCCCACCGGCGTCCGCTCCCCTGGCGACGGGACCGGGACCCGTACCACATCTGGGTCGCCGAGGTGCTCCTCCAGCAGACCCGGGTCGACCAGGCGGCTCCGTACCTACGTGCGTTTCGTCCGACGATTCCCCTCGGTCCGGGCGCTCGCCGCGGCACCTCTCGGCACCGTGCTCAAGCTCTGGCAGGGGGCGGGGTACTACGCCCGGGCGCGTCACCTCCACCGCGCCGCTCGCGGGCTCGCCGCGCACCATGGAGGGACGCTCCCCGTCACGGTGAGCGAGCTCGAAGCGCTGCCGGGCGTCGGCCCGTACGTGGCGCGCGCGATCGCGAGCCTCGCGTTCGGAACGCCGGTGGTCGCGCTCGAGGCCAACGGGCTCCGCGTCGCCGCCCGATGGACCCGCGAGGAAGGGGACGTGCGGACCTCCGTCGTTCGTGCTCGACTGGAGCGCGCCCTCGCGGCGGCGATGCCCGCCGGCGCGGCCGCGGCGTTCAACGAAGCGGTCATGGAGCTCGGGGAAACGACCTGCCGACCGGCCGCCCCCGAGTGCCCGACCTGCCCGGTTCACGCGTTCTGCCGCGCTTACCGGGAGACCCCGAACCCCGAACGGCTCCCTCGACGCCCCACCCCGAAGCGTCGACCCCACGTCCGCGCCGCCCTCGTCGTACTGCGCGACGGGGACCGATGGTTCGTCCAGCGCCGCGCGCCGTCCGGGCTCCTCGGCGGACTGTGGGAGTTCCCGGGCGGAAAGGTCGGACCCGCCGAGCGGCCGGAGGACGCCGCGCGCCGGGAGCTGCGCGAGGAGACGGGGCTCGGTTCCGGGCCCCTCCGGTTTCGCGGGGTCGTCCGCCACGGGTACAGTCACTTCACGGTCGAGCTCCACGTTTTCGAGGGGACCGTACGGGGTCGCCCTCGACGACCGCCGGGACCGGCACGCCGCTGGGTCACGCCTTCCCAGCTGCTCCGGCTCCCGATCCCGAAGGCGACGGAGAAGGTCGTGCATCTCCTCGGTCGGGGGCCCGCGGACCCTGCTTCCCCGGTCTGAGCATCGCGCCCGGGGGGAGTTTTCGCTCCCTGGGCGGGTCAGGCCGACGAGAATCCCCCATCGACCACGTTCCACGGCTCCGGATAACTATATAGTCGCCTGTGGCCTTCTGGTGTTTGGCCTCGGGCATCGGTGGAAGCGGCTCTTGGTGGCACCGTCCAAGAGACCAGGGGTCTCTCCACCGGTGCCTTCCCTTTGCGTTCCACTCGGGCGATAGGTTCTTTTGCGACCGGCTCGCCCCTCGCCGTGATGGCCGCTCTCTTCGGGCCTTCCGAACAGGACCTCGACCGCCTTCGATCGACCGTTCAATCCCTCGGCACGACCAGCGTGCCGGGGCTCGCGGCGGCGCTCTCCTGGCGCGAGCGGAAGGCCGAACGCCTCCTCGCCCACGAGCTCGGTCGCCCCGGTACCCCGCTCGCCTACGACCCGGGACGACGCACCGTGCGGTGGGCGCGACCGCTCCCGATACCGCCCGCTGCCCCGGCGACCGGCGCCCCCGCCGCCCCCCGGATGGAGGTCGGCCGCCTCGCGTCGGCCCCGGCTCCTGTGTTCACCCCCTCGGGGCTGAAGACGCTCTGTCCGCGCTGTCACGTTGCGCTCCAATCGACCGGGACGGGAAGCCTCGCGGTCTGCCCCCAGTGCGGCCGCCTCTCCTCCGCGCGTACCGGCTCCCCTGCGACGACGACGACGACGACGCCCGCGCCGCCCGCGTCGGTTCAAGCCCCGGACATTTCCCCCGCCACCCCGCCGACCGCGACGGGCGACGCGCCCTCCGGCCTCGGCGACCGCCGTTCGCAGGAGCTGTTCGCTGCATGGGTCGGCGCGAAGCCGATCCCGTGCCCGAAGTGCCGCACGCCGCTACGGCATCGGGGCGTGAGCGAGTACCCGTGCCCGGCCTGCGGTCACCTGGTGCGGTTCCCCTCGACCACCGTCCCGACGACCGGGACGCCGTCCGGCCCGCCGCGCTAGAACGGGACTTCGGACCGAACCTCGCGGACCAGTGTTCCGTCCTCGAGAAGGGCGGCGACCCGCTCGATGTCGGGCGCCGGGCTCCGGTCGACCGACCAGAGAGCGACGCGCGAGCGGAGGGCGCGCAGGGCCGCTTCGCTGCCCCGTCCTCCGGCCTTCGGCCGGCGGAGCTCGAGGGCCTCCCCCGCCACGATCCACTCGACCGCGACGACCTTGCGCGTGTTCGCGAGGATGCGGCGCAGTTTGACGCCGGCCCAGGGACCCATGCTCACGAAATCCTCCTGGTCGGCCGACGTCGGCAGGCTGGACGCGCTCGCCGGGTGGACGAGGGTCGCGTTCTCGTTCACCAGAGCGGCGGCGAGGTACTGCGGGATCATGAAGCCGGAGCTGACGCCCGGCTCGGGGGCGAGGAACGCGGGGAGCCCCCGGTTGAGCGCCGGATGCAGGATGCGGGCGATCCGGCGCTCGGAGAACGCCGCGAGATACTGGGTCGCGAGCCCGAGGGTGTCGAGCGCGAGGGCGAGCGGCTGCCCGTGGAAGTTCCCTCCGCTCACGAACTCGTCGCCCTCGAAGACGACGGGGTTGTCGGTGACGGCGTTCAGCTCGCGCGCGACGATCCCCTCGGCGAACCCGAGGGCGAGCCGGACGGCGGCCAGCACCTGCGGGACGCACCGTAGCGTGTAGGCGTCCTGGCCGGACCACGCCTGTCGACGGACGGCGAGGGCGCTGCCACCCAGCAGGTGGCGGACGGATTTCGCGGCGTCCCGCTGCTCGGGGGAGTTCCGTACCTCCCCGAGACGGTCGTCCAG
This sequence comes from uncultured Thermoplasmata archaeon, assembly GCA_963749205.1. Taxonomy (GTDB): domain Archaea; phylum Thermoplasmatota; class Thermoplasmata; order Lutacidiplasmatales; family UBA184; genus Lutacidiplasma. Next base: position 284,249 of record CAVVLW010000006.1, read on the forward strand.
CGACTCGGGGTCTCCCTCGAGGGCGTCGAACGAGAGGGCGATCGCGATGACCGAGGCGTCCATGAGGTCCTTCAAATCCACGACCGCGAGCGCGAGGTAGGCGGCCATGAGCGCCGTTCCGTTGACAAGCGCCACCCCCTCCTTCTCGACGAGGTCGAGGGGCGCGAGCCCCTCCCGCCGGAGGACGTCCCGCGATGGCTCGAGCGTCCCCGGTCCCGGCCCGACGAACGCCCCTTCCCCCGTCATCGCGAGCGCGAGATGCGCGAGGGGCGCAAGGTCGCCCGAGGCACCGACCGACCCCTGTTCGGGGATCCACGGCACGAGACCGTGGTTCAGCAGCTCCGCGAGCTGGTCGACCAGCTCGGTCCGCACTCCCGAGTGGCCCCGGACGAGGGAGTTCAAGCGCAGGAGCATGAGTCCCCGGACGACGTCGGCCGGCAGCGCCGGGCCGGTGCCGCTCGCGTGGCTGCGCACGAGCGACACCTGGAGTTCCCGCACCTTCTCGGGAGGGATTGCGCGGTGCGAAAGTCCTCCGAAACCGGTGGTGACCCCATACACGGGGCGCCGGGCCGCGACCGCGCGTTCGACCGCGCCCCGGCTCGCGAGGACAGCGGCGCGTGCGTTGGGAGCGATCGCCACCCCGCGGCCGCCCCGCGCGACCTCGAGGAACTGTGCGATCGTCAGCGACCGGCCATCGAGCGGGAGGGGCTCGGTCACGATGGAGACCCCGGGGTCGCGGGCGATCGCGGGCGCGCCACCCGTCCCCGTCCTACGCCGGGACTTGGACGACGAGTTCGCCGCCGGGCTTCTGCATCGACGGGATCCGGTGGGTCTTGGCGCCCTTCGTCTGCCAGAACAGCTCGGCGAACTCCTGGACCTGCTTCACGAGCTCCAAGGCGTCGGCGAGGCTCGTGCCCTGCCGGGTCTTCGATGCCTGCTTCAGGATCTTCCAGGAAACGTCGTGGATCTGGGGGTACTGCTTCGCGTGGTCGGGCGTGAAGTAGTCGCCCCAGATGATGCGGACCTCGCTCTTCACGCGCTCGGAGTGGGACTCCTTGACCGCGGTGTACCGAGAGAGCTTCGCGACGTACGCGGCCCGGTCCTCGGGCTTCGCGTCCATCGCCGGAGCGGCGAGCTCGCCGATCAGTTGGTCCATGCGCAGCACGGTCAACGCCGAGATCTGGGCCTCGTACGGGTCGTAAATACCGCAGGGGATGTCGCAGTGCGCGTAGACCGCGCGGGGGGGATGCACGGCGTCAACCAGTCGCTCCAGCCATCCAACCGATGAGGGGGTCGCGGGCATGGCTCCGCGAGCCACGAGGGTCGGATAAGGATGCCGGGACCGTCGACCGGAGCAGCGGAGTCTCCCGCCGACCCGGCCCCCTCGCCGTTCCGACGTTGGCGGAGCCGACGAGTCGCGGTGCACGATGAGAGCATGCTCCCCACGTTACGGCCGGGCGACCGACTGCTGGTCGACCCCCGCGCGTACCGGCACCGACCGCCCCGGCCGGGCGAGATCGTGGTCCTGGTCGACCCGGAGAATCCGTCGCGCTGGCTCGTGAAACGAGTGTCCACCGTCGACACTGCGGCGGGAACGGTCGAGGTTCGAGGAGACGCGGCGGCGATGGCCCGCGATAGCCGACGGTTCGGGCCGGTCCCGACCCGATCGCTCATCGGCCGCGTCTATCGCCGCTACGCTCCGCCCGAACGTCGCGGCGACCTCTGAACCGCTCTTTCCGTGCCCGGGAAAACCTTAAGCGATGTGGCAATTTCCCACATCGATGTCGGCGCCGACGACGGTCTGGATCGTGGCCATAATCGTGGTAGCCGCCGCCGTGGGCGGGCTGGGGTTCTTCGCGGGGTACGAATACCGCGGGTCGCCGGCCTCCAGTCCGAGCGCGGTAGAGAATTCCACGCTCTCGATCCTCGGTGCGGGAACGCTCGACACGCTTTTCCCCCAGCTCGCCAACGAGCTCGTGAACCAGACGCCGGGAATCAGCGCTCCCTCCGCAGCGCAGACGTACGAAGGGTCAATCGACATCACGACCGCGATCACGTCGCTCGCCGCCACCGCGGACGTCGCCGCGGTCGCCGACTACCGGCTCATCCCGCAGATGCTCGAGCCGAAGTACGCGAGCTGCGAGGTCGTGTTCGGCACCACCCCCGAGGTGCTCGCCTACGACCCGAGCGTCGCGGGGTTTTCCGGAATCAACTCGACCAACTGGCCGACCAAGTTGATCGACACGGCCGGCAACGGTAGCGTTGCCCCCCTCGGGGTCTGGAACGCCTCGACCGACCCGAACGGCTACAACGAGATCTTCAGCATGATGCTCGAAGGGATGCTCTACGAAGGCGGGGACGTCTCGACGATCTACTCGCACTTCTACACCGGCGCGCCCGGCAGCTACGCGTTCCCGATTACCGGGAAGGCGATCTACGAGCACGAGTCCCAGGCCGCGAACCTGCTTTCCACCCACGTCGTCTCGGCGGTGATCACCTATCGCTCGTACGCGGTCGTCAACCACCTGTCGTTCGTCTCGTTCGACCCGATCGTCGGGCTCTTCGCAAACAGCTCGACCGCCCTCTCCGACTACGCCAAGCTGTCGACGTCCATCATTACCTCCACGGGGAGCCTCGCCCCCGTCGTTCCGGCGCCGGTGCTCTTCTCGATCACCGTGCCCTCGAACGCGCAGAACCCCGCCCTGGGAGCGGCGTTCATCCACCTCCTGCTCTCCCCGCAGGGTAGCGCGATCATCTCCCAGGGAGGGGCGTTCACGCCGATCTTCCCCGGATGGACCGATAACTCGGTCTCGACCCTGCCGTCGGTCCTCCAGCCCGACGTGGTCTCGTTGCCATCGTGGGCCGCCACCATACTCGGATGAGCGAAGGCGGCCGGACCCCTTCCGTGGCCGTTCCGCCACGAGCGTCGCTGGCGCACCGGTCCGTACTGGTTGGCCCTCCAGGTGGTCCTCTCCGGCTCGCTGCTGCTGCTCCTCCTCGTCCCGATCGTCGCGCTCTTCGCCTACGCTCCGTTCTCGCGGATCCTCGCCGCGGCCGGCGACTGCCGGCGTCCGCGACTCGCTCTGGCTGACGTTCTACGCGTCGGGCATCGTGTTGGTCGCCGCGGTCCTCTTCGCGATCCCGCTCGGCTACCTGCTCGCGCGCCACCCCTTCCCCGGGCGGAGCGTGGTCGAGGCGGTCGTGGCCCTGCCGGTCGTCGTGCCGCACCTTCTGGTCGGCCTGGGACTGTTCCTGCTCGTCATTCCCGGGACTCCGCTCTATCGGTGGACCACCGCCCTTGGGATCCCGATCATGAACTCGCTCTGGGGAGTCGTCCTCGTGATGGTCTTCGTGAGTGCGCCGTACACGGTGCTCGCGAGCGACCTCTCGTTCCGGGCCGTCGACGAACGCGTCCTCGAGGCCGCGCGCTCGCTTGGGGCGGGGAGCGCGACGGTGTTCCTGATGGTGACGATGCCGCTCGCGCTGCGGGGGATCGTGGCTGGTCTCCTCCTGACCTGGGCCCGGGCGGTCAGCGAGATCGGGGGGATCCTCATCCTCGCTGCGGCGGTGTACCCCGGGGGCCCGTACAACGGACCGGTCACCTCGACGATCTCGATCTACGTCTACAGCCTGTTCCAGGCGGGGGATCTCAGCGATGCGGCCGCGGTGAGCTCCCTCTTCCTGCTCGTCGCCTTCGCACTATTCCTCCTCGTCCGGTTGGGCGAACGGTCCGGCTGGCTGCCGTGGCGCCGGGGGAGCTCACGCCGTGACCGAGTGGCAGGTCGACGGGGTGGAGTCGCAGCTCGACGGCTTCCACCTCGGCCCGGTCGACCTCGAATTGCGAGCGGGTCGCGCGGTCGCGGTGCTCGGGAGCTCGGGCGCTGGCAAGACGACCCTCCTCCGCACGCTCGCCGGCTTCCTTCCCGCGAGGACCGGCCGGATCGTGCGGGACGGCGTGGACATCACCGACTGGCTGCCCGAGGAGCGGAGGCTCGGGTACGTCCCGCAGGGACTCGGCCTCTTCGCTCACCGCACGGTGGAGCGGAACGTGCAGTTCCCGATGGAGCTCCGCTACACTCCCGATGCGAAGGCCCGGACCCGCGCGCTCCTCGAGCGCTTCCACCTCACGCCCCTGCGGCACCGGTACCCCGCGCGGCTGAGCGGCGGCGAGTTGCAGCGCGTGGCCCTCGCGCGGGCGCTGGCCGCCGACCCCGAGCTCATCGTGTGGGACGAACCGTGGCAGGCGCTCGACGTCCAGGCCCGCTACGAGCTCGGCCTCGTGCTCCAAGAGCTGCGCGAGACCGACCGGGTCCCGGTCCTGGTCGTCACCCACGACCCCTCCCTCGCGTTCTCGCTCGCCGACACGTTCCTCGTGCTCGACCACGGCCAGGTGCGATGGCAGGGGGACGCGGCGGCGTTGATCGACCATCCGTCGGACCCATTCGCGGCCCGGTTCGTCGGCTTTGAGAACGTCTACGACCGCGCTGCCCTCGACGAGAGCCGTGCCGCCCCGCTCGCCGCGTGGCTCCTCGAGCACGCCAGCGGTGAGGGGATCGCCTTCGCGCGGCCTGTCGTCGCCGCGTCCGACCGCGACCCGCTCCCCTCGTGGGAAGGGACCGTGCAGAGCGTCCGGCCGACCCCCGACGGCGTCGCGGTCGGGCTCCGGGTCGGCGCGCTCCTCGTCGCGGCGCGCCTCGAGCGCCCCTGGACGGGGCCCCTCCCGTCGGTCGGTGGACGCCTCCGGTTCGCCGTGGACGAGACGACCCTTCATCCGCTCGGAGGACGTTTCCTCCGCGCCCCCGGGCGTCCATGAGGAGACGGACGAACGTCGTCACCGATTCCGACGTCGCGCTGCTGCGCTCGCTCGGGCAGGAGCGCTCGGTCGTCGCCGCGAGCCGGCGCGTCGGGATCACTCGCGACCGTGCGGTCTACCGACTCGGCCGGCTCGCGCGGGCGTTCGGCGGGCCGGTCGTGACGAGCGAGCGGGGCGGCCGCGCCCACGGTGGCACTCGGCTCACCGAGCTCGGGGACCGCGTCGTCCGGGGCGGCTTCGATTCGGTCGAGCTCCTCGAGGCCCGGCCCCTCGCGCCGCTCTCCTCGTCGAACGTGCTGCGCGGCGTCTACCACCGCGCCCCGCATCCCGAGGTCGTCGTGGGGCGCGACCTGCACCTGCGCGTCGCCTTCGCGGCCGAGGAGGGGGAGCGGGTCTCCCTGCTCCTCGACCCGGAGTCCGTGCTCGTCGCGCGACGCCGGTTCGCCTCGAGCGCCCGGAACGTCCTCTCGGGCACGGTCGTGTCGGTGCGACCGGCGGGACCGGTCGGACGCACGCTCGTCGTGCAGGCCGGCTCGGTCCGCCTCCGCGCCGCCGTGACGCCCGAACCGGTCCGCCAGATGGGGCTGCGGCCGGGAGCGAAGGTCGTGCTCTACGTGAAGGCGACCGCGCTTCGGCGGGTGGGGCCGGCGGGCCGCGGCCCTACTCGCGGATTCCCTCGGTCGTGAGCGAGAAGACCGCCTCGCCTTCGGGGAGGTTCGGCGAATCGATCAGTCGGGCAATCCGTCGGGGCGGTTTGGATTTGCGCAGGTAGACGCGGTAGGTCGCCGCGTGGGCGACGATGTTGCCGCCGATCGGGCGCGTCGGGTCGCCGAACAGCACGTCGGGCCGGGACGACACCTGGTTCGTGACGACGATCGCGGCGTTGTACGCGTCCCCGAACCGGAGCAGTTCGTGGAGGTGCTTGTTCAGGAGCTGCTGGCGCGGCGCGAGCTCACCGCGCCCGAGGTACTCGGCCCGGAAGTGCGCGGTCAGGGAGTCGACCACGAGGAGCCGTATCGGCTTCTCGCGGGCGAGCTCCTGGGCCTTCTGGACGAGGAGCATCTGGTGGTTCGAGTTGTAGGCGCGGGCGACGTGGATCCGGGCGAGCGTCGCCTCCGGGTCGAGCCCGACGCCCTTCGCCATGTCGACGATACGCTCGGGGCGGAACGTGCTCTCGGTATCGATGAAGACGACCTCGGCCGAGAGCCCGCCCTGGTCGGGCGGGAGCTGGACGTCGACCGCGATCTGGTGGCCGAGCTGGGTCTTTCCGGACCCGAACTCGCCCGAGAACTCGGTGATCGCCTGGGTCTCGACGCCGCCCCCGAGGAGTTCGTCGAGCGCTTTCGAGTTCGTCGTGATGCGCCCGAGCTTCTTCCGGCGTTCGAGCAGGGTCGTGCCGCTCTCGAACTGCCCGACATCCGCACGACGGCGGGCCTCCCCGATGATCTTCTGCGCGCTGGCGGTCCCGATCTCGGCGGCCTCGGCGACGTCGCCGGGCGACGCGACCGCGAGCTCCATCAGGTCGGTGTAGCCGGCCTCCCGGAGCTTGTCGGCGGTCGTCGAGCCGACCCCGGGCAGGTCTTCGAGGGCGATCTCGGGCTTGGGCTCGGGGGGAGTTTCCCCGCCGGGGGCGGCGCGGTTCGGTGTCTTTGTCGGCACGTTGGGACGACCGGAGGGCGGGAGAGATAAGTGTACGGGAGGGGTGCTGAAACACTGAACGGTGGGTGTCGGTCGACCTCGAAGGGAGGGCCTTACCGGGAGGGGGCGCGTCGGCGCGTTCCTCGGGGTCCGGCGGCGGGGTTCTTCTCCAGCATCACGACGTAGTGGTACGGTCCCTGCTCCCACTCGTCGACGGCGCGAAGGCCGTACTGCTGGAGGGTCCGGCGGGCCGCCGACGCCGAGAGCCGACGCGCGACCGGTGGCCCCCGAGGGGTCGATTCCTTCTTCCAGTCGAGGTCGACGAGGCGGCCACCGGGGCGGAGCACGCGTACCGCCTCGCGCACGGTCGCCGGAGGAATGCCGTGAAGGACGTTCGCGAAGAGCACCCGGTCCGCGAGGTCGTCCGGGAGGGGGATGCGTTGCGGTCGGGAAGCGACGGGCTTCGACGTTCCCCCTCCGCTGCTCGCGAGCGCGCTCCCGGACGAGCGCGACGAGCTCGGGGGAGACGTCGACCGCGTAGACCCGACCGCTCGGACCCACGAGGTCGCTCGCAGGGAAGGCGTAGAATCCCGACCCGGCTCCGACTTCGACCACGCGCATCCCGGGCGCGAGGCCGGCGCGTCTCCACATTCCCGTCGGGTCCTCGCTCGCGTAGCGGTCTCGGGTCGTCGAGGATGGCCATAGCGTCCTGCTCTCGTCCAGACCGCCTCGTGCATCTTCCGATGGTCCGTGGGGCGCGCGGGTCCGTGGTGATGGGGAGTCGTCGCCATGGGTTCTCGGTGCGAGCGCGAGGCGCGCGCGGACGGAAGACGTCTAGCCCGGGTGGACCCCGCCGCGAACGGTTGACCCGTGAGCCGCTGGTACACCGTCGTGTAGAGACGGCTCACTTCGTCCACGAGCAGCGGGGGCAGGGCCGGGATCGGCGGCTCGGGCGTGTGCGGCCTCCCGGGACTTCTGGAGCGCGTCGTAGTACCCGGTCGACCGGTAGTGCTGGCGGACGAACTCCTTCGAGAAGTCGACCTGCCGGCCGCGTTCGTAGGCGTCCTTGTCCCAGAACCGGTCCTCGTCGGCGGTGCCGAACGTGTCGACGACCATGAGGACCCCGGCGTCGTCGACCCCGAACTCCTTCTTGCCGTCGACGTGGATTAGACCGCGAGGTCCGATCTCCGCCTGCATCGCCTCGTCAACTCGGAGGATCGTCTCGCGGACCTGGTCGAGCTGGCGGCGGTCGAGGGCCGAGAGCGCGAGCGCCTCGGGGATCGTGAGGAGCCGGTCGACCGGCTCGAGCTTCGTCGTGACCTCGAAATGCGGCTCGGGGAGGGGGACCCCGTACTCGAGGGTCTTCCCGGTGGGAAACCCGAGCTCCTCGGGCGTGACCTTCCCGGCCTTGACGCGGTCCCACATCGAACCGGCGAGGTAGTACCGTACGATCAGCTCGAGGGGCACGAGGTACCCCTTCGGGTGGGGACCCAGCGTCTTCGGTTGCGGAACGACCCGGACGCGCCGCACGCGCATCGAGGTCGGACCCGAGAGGCGGAGGAAGTGGTGCGGCACCTCAAGGCGGTTCAGGAGCTCGAACCAGTGCGCCGCGGTGCGGGCGAGCGTCTCGCCCTTGTGCGGGATCTCGCTCGGGATGTGCTTGTCGAAGACGGAGATGTCATTCGTGAACCGGAACTCGAGTTCGGTCGGCGAGACCTCGTAGACCTCCTTCACTTTCCCGCGGCGGAGGAACTTCGGGGTCGCGGACGCCGGGGCGGGAGGGGTCTTCGGCATGGCCGCCGAGGAGTCCGGAGTCGCTTAAGGTTCTCGGGCGGAACCGCCGCGTCTGGAGTACGGAAATTAGTTCCCTCTCCCGCCCAAGAAGAACCTGCCCTCCTGCCTTCCACTGGAAAGGGGGGTTCGAAGGGGGGACCGACCTTCGGTTCCTGGCAGCGTCTCCTTCCCCCGAGGTCCTTCGGTCGCGTGACCAAGCTCACCGACCGTCGCATCGAGTGGCTGATCCGCCAGGCGCAAGGAACCGTTCGGCCTCGCGAGACGGTCGGTCAGATGGCCGCCCGCTGGGGCGTCACGCCTCGCTGGCTGAGGAAGCTCCTTCAACGGTGGCGCCAGTCCGGGGTCGTGCCCCACCTCAACCCCCGACGGCGACCTCCCGGGCCTCCGCTGACCGACGAGGAGAAGCAGGCGATAGAGGAGGAACACCGTCGGTCGCCTCGCGGCGCCACGAAGCTCTGGCGAGCTCTGGCGCGACGCGGAGTCCGCATCCCGCACGAGAAGGTCTACCGCTACGCCCGGAGCCAAGGCTGGGCGGTACCCAACCCGCGCAAGCAGCGACCCCGGGGCCGATGTCGATACGAGCGGGAGCACACGGGCTCTCTGGTGCACACCGACTTCCACCGAACCAGCCTGGACCATCCCCACGTCATCCTCTACGAGGACGACGCCAGTCGGAAGGTGCTGGCCGGGGGCGAGTTCCCCGAGCAGTCGACCGAGCATGCGATCGAGATGCTCGAGGAGGCGATCGCGGAGGCGGCGAGCTGGGGCCTCTCGATCCGCGAGGTGAACACCGACCGGGGGACGGAGTTCTTCGTCAGTCCGAAGGTCGACCGGCCGGACGCCAGCCCGGGGCAGTTCCAGCGATTCCTGGCGGAGCACGGGATCCGCCATGTCGTCAGTCGGCTGAAGAACCCACAAACCAACGGCAAGCTAGAGCGGTTGTGGTACCAGTACGACCGCCATCGGTGGCGGTTCCCCACGCTGGGGGAGTTCATCGAGTGGTACAACGACCAGATCCACGACGCGCTGTGGCTGGAGATGTACGAGACCCCGCGGGAGGCGTTCCAGCGGAAGCTACCCCCCGAGGTCCTCCTGGGACTCCACCTACGTCAGGTCGCGGCGATCGCAGGAGAGGCATGACCGACGGAGATCCTCCCCCGAACCCCCACCGTTCAAGTACCGGAACTAATACCCGTACTCAACAGGCGGAACCGCCGCGGGAAGGCGTGGTCAGAGCGAGCGCGCCTGGAGCTGCTGGATCGCGCGAAAGCCGCGCTTCGCGTAGAATCGGGTCGCGATCTCGTTCTGCGCGGGGAACTCGGCCGTGACGATTCCCGCCCCCTTCGCCTTCAGCGCCGCCGAGACCTCGCGCAGGACGTACTCGCCGACCCCGCGGCGTCGGTAGAGCGGCAGTAGGTAGATGTCGATGATCACGCCCTCCCACTCGGGCGTGTAGAACGGCCGCTCCCGTACGAGGGCGCGCACGAACCCGACGACCTTGTCCTTGTCGGCGCCGACGCCCTCGGCCGCGAGGATGACCGCCTTGGGGTCGGAGAGCTGCGCGTGAAGGATCTCGCGCGCCTGCGCCTCCGCATCGTCCCGGACCTTGAGGAGGGGGTCGAATTCCTCGTTGAGCCGCTTTAGCCGGAGCAGGAGCGGGACCAGGGCAGGGACGTCGGCCGCCCGCGCGGGGCGGAGGTGGATCGGGACGGTCGGGGTCTCGTTCGGGCCGCTCGCGGTGGCATCGTTGCTTGCGTTCATCGTTCGTTCCTTTGAGAGAGCGCCTTCGCGCTCGGCATGGCGGGAGTGAGGCGGGCGCGCGAGAGGGCCCGCACGAGGCGCACCGACCGGTCCATCAGCCCGCGCGCGCGTTCGAGGAACTCGTCGTGCGAGAGCGCCCGTCGGGCGATCCCGAGACGGACCGAGGCGTCGCCGACCGCGGCCGCGACGTAGGGGAACACCTCCGCCTCCTCCATCGTCGGCAGGATGTGCGTCGTCGAGAGGCCACGGTCCCGGGCGTGGAGCGAGAGCTCGCGGGCGGCCGCGAGGACGATCTCGTCCGGGATCGACCGGGCCCGCGCGTCCAGCACTCCCCGGAACACCGCCGGGAAGATGAGGGAATTGTTCACCTGGTTCGGGAAGTCGCTGCGACCCGTCGCGACGATCGCCGCGCCCGCCGCCGTCGCCACCTCGGGCCAGATCTCGGGGACCGGGTTCGCGAGGGCGAAGACGATCGGCTCCCGCGCCATCGACCGGATGTGTTCGGGGCGGATCGTGTTCGGGTCCGGCGTGGAGGCCGCGAGCAGGACGTCCGCTCCCTCGACCGCGTGGGCGAGGTCCCCGCGTCGTCCCCCACCGTCGGTCTGCAGCGCCACGCGATATTTCCACGGGTTCCGCAGCATCAGCTCGTCCATATCGTCCCGTTCCGCGTCCAGGATGCCGCGCTGGTCGACTACCGAGAGCCGGTGCGGGTCGTGGCCCAGCGAGAGTAGAAGACGGGCCGTGACCAGGTTGGCGGCGCCCGCGCCGAGGAGGACGGTCCGCGCCTCCCGGACGGAGCGGTGCGTCAGCTCGAGGGCGTTCAGGAGCCCCGCGATCGTCGACGCCGCCGTGCCGAGCTGGTCGTCGTGCCAGACGGGGATCGGAAGGCGCTTCTGGAGTTCCTCGAGGATCCCGAAACACTTGGGGGAGGCGATGTCCTCAAGGTTGATCCCTCCGAACGCCGGGGCGAGCGCCTCGACGGTCGCGATGAACGCTTCCGGGCTCTTGGCCGCGATCGGAAGCGGCACCGCGTCCACGCCGCCGAGCCACTTGAACAGGAGCGCCTTCCCTTCCATCACCGGCAGCGCCGCGCGCGGCCCGATGTCCCCGAGCCCGAGCACCCGGGAGCCGTCGGTGACGATCGCGATCGTGTTCCAGCGCCCGGTCAGGTCGAACGAGCGGTCGGGGTCGGCCTGGATCGCCCGGGAGACCTCGGCGACGCCCGGCGTGTACCAGAGCGCGAAGTCCCGGAGCGACCGGACCGGCACCTTCGGCACCGTCTCGACCTTGCCCTGGTAGAATTCGGACAGCTGGACCGCGCGCCGACCGAGCGCCTCGGTCTTCCCCTCGCTCCGCGCGGCCGCCGAGCGTCTCGACCGGGTCCGCCGCTCGACCGTCGCGCCCCTCGACGACCGGGGCGGCCGTGCTCTCCGCCATGGGCAACGCGTGGACCGGAACGCCATTTATTAACGCTTTGGCGGAGACGTTGGGGGAGTTCGGCGATTGACGCATTCGACCGCCGTCCACCGCCGGTGCCCGAAAACGGCCCCGGGACCGCGCGATAAATACTCCTCCGACCGTCGAGCCGACGGAGACCGTGTCCGTCGATCCCGGCGCGCTGCCGCACCCGTACCTCCGCCCGCCCCGGCGCGGCGCGGTACCGCTCGTCGCCCCCCGGCAGCTCCGCGCCCTCCTCGAGGGGACCTCGCCCCCCTACTTGCTGGACGTCCGGCCCGCGGCTGAGCGGAAGATCGCGGCACTTCCGGGAGACCATCACCTCCCCCTCCACGCTCTCCCGGGGTCGCTCTCGTCCCTGCCGCGGGAACGACCGATCGTCGCGTACGACCACCTCGGCTTCCTGGCGCGCGAGGCGGTTGGGTTCCTCCAGCAGCACGGATTTCCGTTCTCCGCAGCCCTCGAGGGTGGACTGGACGAGTTCTCGCGGGTCGCCGACCCCCGGGTCCTCCGCTACGACCTCGACGCTCGGGGCGTCGACCTCGTGGTGCGCCAGATCCCCCGCCCGGAGTCCGGGTGCCTCGCCTACCTCGTCGGCGACCCCGACGAGAAGGTCGGGATCATGATCGACCCGGGCCACGACGTCGCGCCGTACCTCGAGTTCCTTCGCCAGCAGGACTGGCGCCTGGCCGCGATCGTCGAGACCCATACGCACGCCGACCATCTCGCAGGGCACGCCGCACTGCACGCGGCCACCGACGCCCCGATCTACGTCAGTCATCTCTCGCCGGCCCAGTACCCGCACCGCCGCCTCGTGGGCGACGAGGCGCTCTCCTTCGGCCGCGAGGAACTCCGCGTGATCGAGACCCCGGGGCATACCCGCGACCACCTGACGCTCCGCGTCCGCGACAAGATCTTCACCGGCGACACGCTCCTCCTCGGGTCGTGCGGCCGCACCGACCTCGGGGGCGGGTCGCCCGACCTCCTGTGGGAGAGCCTGACCGACCGGATCCTCCGACTCCCGGACGAGACCGAGGTCTACCCCGCGCACTACGGGGCGCACCACGTGCTCCCGGACCGGTACGTCTCCTCCCTTGGCTTCGAGAAGGCGACGAACGAGGCGCTTCTGCAACCCTCGCAGGAATCGTTCCTGCGGTACATGACCGAGGGCTGGCCTCCCAAGCCGGCCGGCTTCGAACGGATCGTCCGGACCAATCTCGAGGGGTGAGGAGGGGGCGTTTACCCCCGACGCAACCCCGTTTCTTCCCTCGCACCGCGCTACCGTTAAGGTGGCGCGCGGGTCGCCCCGAGCGTGATCGTTCGCACCGGGCTCACCGGTCCGTTCCCCCGGTCGGAGGCGCTCGTCGCTGCGACGCGCGACCTGGACCGCGCCCGGGTGACCGCCGAGGTCGTCGAGGACCTCTACGACCGGACCGAGGCCGAGGTCGTCGCGCTCGAGCGGCGCCTCGGGTTCGACACCGTGACCGGCGGGTACCTCCGCTGGGCCGACCTGTTCCGACCGTTCGCGGAGACCTGGGAGGGGTTCAGCGTCGGCCCTCTCACCCGGTGGTTCGAGACGAACACGTTCTACCGGCAGCCGATCCTCCTCGCTCCCCCGGGACGTGTGCCGGGGGCGATCGCCGCCCGTCTCCCGCCGGCCCTGCGGAGGGATCCTGCGCGCGCCCGAGTGATCCTTCCCGGCCCTTACACCTTCGCCGGCCTGCTCGAGAACCGGTCGGGGGAGGCCGACGAAGCCCTCGTGCACCGACTCGGCCGACTCCTCGCCGAGGAGGTGCGGGAGCTCCTCGGGCTCGGGTACGCGACGTTCCAGTTCTCGGAGCCGCTGCTCGTCGACCGACCGCCCGAACGCGCGCTCGCCGAGGCCGTCGTGGCGGCCTACGCGTCGATCCATGCGAGCGCGGGCGCCGCGACCACGCTCGTGTGGACGTACGGCGCGGATGCGAACCCGGTGTTCCCGCTCCTCGACCGGCTACCGGTCTCCGTGGTCGGGGTCGACCTCGCGGAGACCGACTGGGAGGCGATCCCGGCCTCCACGGAGCGACGCGGCCTTGGCCTCGGCGTGGTCGACCCGCGGACGACCCTGGTCGAAGAGGCGGCGGACGTGGTACGCATCGTGCACGCGCTCAAGGACCGCCGGCGGCCGTCGGTCGTCTGGCTCGGACCGGGGGGACCGCTCGACCTCGTGCCGTGGGAACCGGCGACCCGCAAGCTCCACCTCCTTCCTGCCGCGCGGCAGGCCCTCGGTCGCGAGAACGGGGGTGGGCCGTGACCGGGGCGCTGTTCCCCGCCCAGGAGATCGGCAGCCTGATGAAGCCCCGCTGGCAGATCCTCGGCCAGCACGGGGAACCGCTCGACGAGCGATCTCGGAACGACTTCCGCGCGGCCAACGAACGCACGCACTTCGCCGACGACGTGCCGGGGGCCGCCGAGGCCCTGCTCAGCGGCCGCTCGCGCGAGGTCGGCGCGGACGCCGTCCGGGACTTGGGAGCGCTCTTCGCGCTCCGCCTCTTCGAGACCGCGGGCCTCGCCCGGGTCTACGACGGGGAGGCCCGCCGGATCGAGATGTACCAGTACCCCATCCGCCAGATGCGCGGCTTTGAGTTCCAGGGGCACGTGCGCTCCTTCGACAACAAGTACTACCTCAAGGCGGCGGTCACCGACGAGGTACGGCTCGAGCGGCCGTACCACGTCGAGGAGTTCGACTTCGTCCGGCAGCACGCCCGCGGGGAGCCGAAGCTGCCGATCACGGGACCCTACACGCTCGCCGACTGGTCGTACAACGAGTACTACCTCGCCCGCCGCGCCGGCTGGAAGGGGCCGAGCGTCCGGAGGGCCGCCCAGCGCGAGTTCGTCGTCGACCTCGCGAAGCGGGCGATCCGCCCGACGCTCGCCGCGCTGATCGAGCACGGCTGCCGGGTTATCCAGATCGACGAGCCCGCCGCCGGCACGCACCCGGACGAGGCCGACCTCGTGGTCGAAGGGTTCAACGCCGCGACCGACGGCCTCGACGCCGAGTTCTCGATGCACATCTGCTACTCCGACTACCGCGACCTGCTCCCCGAGCTCCTCGAGGCGAAGCGGTGCAAGCAGTGGGCGTGGGAGTTCGCGAACCGCGACCGCGACGGACGCGACGGCTACGAGGTGCTGAAGGCGCTCGCCGAGTACGGCGATACGCGCGAGGTCGGCCTCGGGGTCGTGGACGTCCACCGAGACGAGGTCGAGGCGCCCGAACTCGTCGCCGACCGGATCGAACGGGCCGCGAAGTACCTCGGGGACCCCGCGCGGATCTGGGTCAACCCGGACTGCGGGCTGCGGACCCGCCGGCTCGACGTCGCGACCCGGAAGCTCGAGTCGGTCGTCCGGGGCGCCGCGATCGCGCGCGCCGCGTTCGCCAATCCCCGCGCGTAGCGTTCGCTACCCTTCGGTGGACGCGGAGAGGACCTCTCCGCCCGCCGGTCCGACCAGGACCGTGTGCTCCGCCTGCGCGACCAGCCCATGGGCCCGCTCGACGAAGACCGGGTACGCCTGAAGCACGCGCCGGGCCCGCTGGAGCGCCTCCCTTTCCGGGGGAGCGTCCGCCCAGCGCGTGGCGAACGGAAGGGTACGGAACCGGCGGTAGATCCCGGCGAGCACCGGGTCGCTCGCTCCCGGGTCGCGCCGGAAGCGCAGGATGTTGCCGAACGGTCCGTTCCCGATCGACCCCATCCCGTTCGTCGCGAACGGCTCGATCGCGATGATCTCGCCCTCGACCAGCCGGGCGTCCCCGTGGCCCGGCACGTTCGGGATCGTTTTTCCGGCGTGCAGGAGGTAGCGCTCGATCGAGTGCCCCGAGAGGTCGACGATCGGTTTCAGGCCCCGAGCGCGGATCGCTTCCGCGATCGCCCGACCGATCTCGTCCACCGAGACCCCGGGCCGTACGCGCGCGATCCCGGCGCGAACGGCGTCGTGCGCCGCCCGGACGAGGTTCTCGTGACGGTGCGTCCCCCCGACCTCGACCGTGTCGGCGGTGTCGGCGATCGCGCCCTCGATGTGGGCGCCCACGTCGACCTTGACCAGGTCACCGGCCTCGAAGACCGCCACGTCGTCCGGGCTCGGGGTGTAGTGCGCCGCCTCGTCGTTGCGGGAGAGGTTGGCGGGAAACGCCGGCTGGGCCCCGGCGTCCCGGATGAACGCTTCGACCGCTTCCGCAACGTCCCGGCGTCGCGCGCCGGGGACGGTCAGGCGGAGGCCCAGTTCGCGGGCGCGCGATGCGATCTGCGCGGCCTCCCGCCACCGGGGTAGGTCGTCGGGGTACTGCGCCACGGATTCACCTGCGGTCGACCGTGCGCGGCGTTCCGTGCCGCAGGTCAACGAGCCCGGACGGTCGCCCGGACGGCGGGGGTGCCCCCGATAGGTACGCTGCGACCGCATCCCCGAACGCGCGTCGTGCTTCGAGGATCGTCCGGACGGGAGGGCGCCCGTGCCGGTTCGCCGAGGTCGCGGTGATCGGGCCAGCACGGCGCGCGAGCTCCCGCGCCACGCGATGGTCGGGCACCCGCAGGCCGACCGTGCCGGACGGCCCCATCGCCGGCGGGGCGAGCGTACGCCGCGCGAGGGCCGAGCCGGGGACGAGGATCGTGAACGGTCCCGGAAGGTGGGTCCGGACGAATCGGCGTCCCGCGGGGGAGAGTTCGGCGAGCGACTCCACCTCCTCGGTCGAGCTCACCGTCACCGACACGGGCATGCCGGGGGGCCGACCCTTCGCCTCGGCGAGACGGGCCACCGCGGCGGGGTCGCTCGCGCGGGCGCCGATCCCGAAGAGGGTATCGGTCGGGTAGACCACGAGCCGGCCGGCGTGGAGCGCGCGGACCGCGTCGGCGAGCCCGGAGCCCATCGTCCTACGAGTACTCCTCGCCGGTGCGGGAGTAGGCCGCGAACTCCTCGGGGGCGAAGTAGATCGCGAGCTCCCGCGCCGCCGACTCCGGGGAGTCGGAGGCATGGAT
Source organism: uncultured Thermoplasmata archaeon (assembly GCA_963749205.1). Classification (GTDB taxonomy): domain Archaea; phylum Thermoplasmatota; class Thermoplasmata; order Lutacidiplasmatales; family UBA184; genus Lutacidiplasma. The sequence continues at coordinate 300,713 of CAVVLW010000006.1, forward strand.
CAGGTTCGCGGTGATCCCGAGGGCGAGGTCGCCCCGTACGGTACCGGGCGCCGCGGTCTGGGGGTTGGTCGCTCCCGTGAGGAGCCGAACGACCGCGATCGCGCTCGCGGCCCTCCAGCGCGACCACGACCACGGGGCCGGACGTGAGATGTTGGATCAGGGAGGGGTAGAACGCCTTCCCCTGGTGCTCGGCATAGTGCCGCTGGGCGCGCTCCGGTGTGACGTGGAACGTCTTCAACGCGAGGATCTTCAGCCCCTTGCGCTCGAACCGGTGCAGGATCTCCCCGACGAGTCCGCGCTTCACGCCGTCAGGCTTCACGAGGACCAGGGTCCGCTCGAGGCTGCCTTCCGCCATCGGTCGGTCGAACCCCTCGGACAGGTAAGGGTTTCGCGGCGAGAACAGAGCGTATAGGCACGGGCGGCTCGGCGCTGGGGAGGTTCCGTGGCCGGTCCTTCCCCGCGTACCCATCCCGCCGTCCGCGGCTTCGACCGGGCCGCAGCGACCTACGAGCGCGCCCGCCCCGATTATCCGGTGGCGGCGGTGCGCCATCTCGGGCGCGTGCTCCACCTCGGACCGGGCCGCACCGTGGTGGACCTCGGGAGCGGCACGGGCAAGTTCACGCGCTCGATCGCCCCGCTCGGCGCCGCCCGGATCGCGGTCGAACCGACCCCGGGGATGCGCCGCGTGTTCGTCCGCTCGGTCCCGGAGGTGCCGGTGCTCGACGGGACCGCGGAGGCGATCCCGCTCCCCGACGGGTTCGCGGACGCGGTCGTCTGCGCCCAGGCGTTCCACTGGTTCCGTCCGCGACAGGCGCTCCGCGAGATCTCACGGGTCGTCCGACCGGGCGGGGGGCTCGGACTCGTCTGGAACACCCGGGACGAGGTGCCTTCCTGGTCGCGGAAGATCTCCCGTATCGTCGCGCGCTACCGGTGGATGAGCCCGAAGTTCCGGCTACGGCGCTGGCGACCGGCATTCGCCGAGGGAAGGATCCGGTTCGGTCCCCTGCACCAAGCCGAGTTCTCGCACGCGCAGCGGTTGACGCCCGCGATGATGGTCGCCCGGACCCTGTCGGTCAGCGTGATCGCGAACCTGCCTCCCGCGGAGCGGCGGAAGGTCGCCGCGGAGATCCGTGCGGTCCTGCGCACCGACCCCGCCGCGCGAGGCCGGCGGACCCTCGTCCTCCCCTACACGACCGAGGTCTACTGGAGCCACCGGCGGCGAGCGGCGGTCAGGAACCCGGAGCGCGCGCGTCGCACCCGAGGCGCCAACCGCACCGCGCGCACTTCGCCGGCGACGGGGTGGCGCGACCATCGTACGGTCGGTCCACGTCCGCGCGAAGCCGGAGCACCTCGGCCTTCGCGACCGGTGTCCAGGTGACGCGGTACTCGCTTCCGTCGCCATACCGCAGGATACCGTACGGCGGCGGAACGCCCGACGTGTCCTCGATCAAGAGGCAGTACGCCGCGACCTGGACGAGGTGAGAGCGCGGCGGACCCCGGGGCGGCGCCGAGCGACTCTTCAACTCGACCGGAACGACCCGGCCGTCCGGGAGGCGACGCAGCACATCTGGCCGGCCCGAGAGGCGGTACCGGACCGACCGGAGCGTCGTCGGGGCTCCCGCATCGATCGCGACCAGCTCCCCGAGCGAACGTTCCCGCCGGCGGGCTGCGAGACCCCGCGCCGCCGCGGCGGCGACTCCCAGGCCGATGATCGCGACCCCGACCGCGAGGAGGAGGTTCAGGGATGGAAGACCCATGCGAGCGCTCCGATGAGGAGGAGGACGCCGACGACGAGCGCGGCCCAGTACGCTCCCCCGTGCTCGGCCCGGCGGCGCTCGCCCGCGAGCTCGCGGGCATGGTAGCGCTGCCCGTCCTCGGTCCGCTGCCGTGCCGCACGGTTCGGACCTCGTTCGGGGGGATGGTCGTGGTACCAGTGGGCGCGCGGGCAGTACGCGTAGTCGGCAAGGTCGCTCGCCGAGGCCCACGAGCGGGGTTCGTCCACGGAGCACGCGACGGGCCGGCGCGGGGCTTACCGATTTCGTTCGACGCGCAACGGGAGGTCCGGGTCTACGCGTCGGGCGGCGGCGCGTCGGCCTTCTTGCGCGGCTTCGCGCGGGTCCGGGCCGGTTTCGCGGCCGGCGCCGCAGCGGGAACGGACGGTTCGACGGGCGGGGCGCGAGCGGGGGCCTCGGGCGTCGAGGCGGGCCGCTGGATCGCGACGGGCCCGCGCGGACGCTCCCGGGTCTTGTGCGGGGAGGTGGAGGGTGCTTGCGCTCGCGCGGCGGCGCTCGAGCGGTCGGCGGCCTTCTTGAGCGCGTGCGCCCGGGTCCACTTGAACCGGTGGCCGACGCGCCCGAGGTGGAGCTGCTGCTTCCGGCAGGAGCCCGAGCAGAAGTGGAAGACGGTGCCGTCGCGCTTGACGAACATCGAGCCGGTACCGGGCTCGATCTCCTGGGCGCAGAACGAGCACTGACGTTTGACGACCATGGTCCCCCCTATCGCACCGAGAGCTTGCGCGCCTCGCGCGCCGTCTCGCGCAGGATCAGGACGTCCCCGAGCCGGATCGGTCCGGCGACGTTGCGGGTGATGATCTTGCCCCGGTCGCGTCCGGCGAGGACGCGGACCTTGACCTGCGTCGCCTCCCCCGCCATGCCGGTCCGGCCGACCAGCTCGACGACCTCGGCCGGCGACCCCTTCTCTTCCGCCATCTCGGGAGACTCCCCGCCCCGTCCCCTACTTCTTCAGCGACGGGAACGCCGTGGCGAGTTCCTCGAGCAACGCCTTCGCCTCGCCGGGATCGACGATCGCGACGCTCGCGGCGGACTTCGAGAGCCCGGCCGATTGGCCGAGCCGCTGCTTCTTCGGCACGTAGAGGTACGGGATCCGCTTCTCCTCGCAGAGCATCGGGATGTGGACGAGGATCTCGACCGGGTCGACGTCCTCCGCCATCACTACGAGCTTCGCTTCGGCGCGCTCGCTCGACTTCGTCACTTCGTTCGTCCCGACGCGGACCTTCCCGGTCTCGCTCGCGACCTGCACGAGCTGGAGGGCTTTGTCGGCGATGTCGCTCGGCGTCTCAAATCGCACGTAGATCGGTCGCGCCATGGTTCCTCGCGTCAGCGGAACCCCCGTTCTCAGGGGGGTCCTCGGCTCACGGGTAGGGCCTCGGTACGGGGCGCGCTATTTAACGCTGTCGGACGACGGCCATGCGCAGAAACCAACGGCTGAACAGAAACCCCATTCTCTGCACAGAAACGGGCTGGGCTCACCCGGGAGTCGACCGGGGCGCCCGTATCTCCTCGAGGAACGCGAGGGTCCGTCGCCAGGCGTCCGCCGCCGCAGCGGCGTCGTAGAGCTCGCGTCCGGGGCGGTGGAAGCCGTGCCGCACTCCCGGATACAGCTCGACCGAGACGCGTTTCTTCATCCGCATCGCGGCGGGCAGGAGCTCGGAGAACGCCCACGGAGTGATTCGTTCGTCCTCCGAGGCGAGCAGACAGAGGACGGGCCCGTCCAGGCCCCCGACGTCCTCGGCGTGCTCGATCCGGCCGTAGTAGTCGACCGCAAAGCCGAATCGGCGGCGACAGGCGGCGAGCAGGGCGAACCCGCCGCCCATGCAGAACCCGAGGGTCCCCACCCGCGCGTGGGGAATGAGCCGTCGCGCGACCGCGACCCGACCCTCCTCGAGCTTCTCGAGCACGGACATATCCGTCAATTTCGCCCGGAGCGCCATCGCCTCTTCGATGGTCTTCGCGTACTCGCCGCCGTACAGGTCGACGACCGCCGTGGGAAAACCGGCGGCCGCCAATTCACCGCCGACCGAGCGGACGTAGTCGTCCCGTCCGAAGACCTCGTGGACGACGACGACGCCGACCGAGCCCTTCGTGCCGAACACTTCGGGCTCGCCGACCATCGTGGGCTCCGGACCGCGAAGGACGGCCGTCCCTCAAATCGTCTGCGCGGGGCTCCCGCCGGGGACCCTCCCGGGGGCGACCTCGGGATGGTCGGCGAAATACTTCCGCGTCGGAGCGACCAGGCGGTCGAGGGCGGAGGCGACCGCGCCCTTGAGGTCCTGCGGGTGGAGCCGGCCTTCCGTCCAGGCGGTCACGAACGACCCCTCGTCCTCGAACGTGACCGGGCCCCCGTGCTTCGCCGCGCGCTCGACGACGAGCCGGCCCTCCCAGGGGAAGACGATGAACCGGACGGCCTCGACCATGGGGTTGCCCTCGACCTCCTTGGCCGGGCAGAACGCCGCGCCGATGCGCGCCCCGATCTCCTCCGTCGTTGCGGGGATCGGGATCGCCGGACGACGGGTCGGACTTCGACATCTTCCGCTCGGTCGTTCCCTCGGTCGGGTCCATGCGGCCCCCGCCCTTGAGCGAGGAGAGCAGCGGGGTGTGGATCGCGGCCGGAACGGGCCAACCGTAGTGGTGCGCGACCTCGCGGGCCAGGACGTGGGCGCGCCGTTGGTCCAACCCCCCGTAGGCGAGGTCGACCGGGAGCTCGAAGATGTCGGCGGCCTGCATCGACGGGTAGAACAGCTTCGCGGTGTCGAGGTTCGCCTCGTCCTCGCCGCGCCCCATGATCGACATCGCCCGTCGCGTACGCGCGACCGTCGTCGCCCTCCCGACCCGGACGACCCGGGCCCAGTAGTCGGAGCTCCCCGTGAGTTCGTGCGCCCACCGGTAGCGTACGCGCGAGGGGTCGGCGCCGAGCGCGGTGAACGCCGCCTGCATGTACCGCCCCGACGCGGTGATCCGGTCGAGGTCCCCGCCGAGCTTGTCGTTGATCCACGCGTGCCAATCGGCGAGGAAGACCGTGACGTCGCATCCGGCCTCGGTGAGGTCGATGATCTTGCGCGCGGTGATCAGGTGCGCGATCGTGAGGGTCCCCGACGGCTCGAACCCGATGTACGCTCGGGGGCGCTCGGTCCGCCGAAGGAGGTCGCGCACCTCTTCGACGGTGAGCACCTCGACCGTGTGGCGGACGACCCGCTCGACCCGGTCCTCAAGATCCATACCCCCCGGGAGGCGGCGCCGTATTTATGGGGCTGGTTCCCGGGCGTTTTCTCCGCCGGCGGGCGCGGCCGTGGGCACCCACATATTAAGACCCTCAGGCGCGCTAGTACGCCACCCTAGCTCGATATGGCGGACGGCACGGCGGAAGGAGTCGCGGCACCGGGACCGGCGTCCCGGTCCGCCGAGGCCGGAGAGCTCGCGAGAGCCCTCGGCGTCGGCGCCGACACCGCCGAGACGCTGATCCAGGCCGGCTACACGTCCGTCCAGTCGGTCCGGGAGCTGTCCCAGACCGGGCTCGAACTCCTCGGCGTCTCCACCAACGACGTCGAGCGGATCCGCCGCCCTCCCGGCTCCGCCGCCCCCGCGAGCGCGGACCGGACGGTCGAGAACGACCGGATCGTCCAGCGCTGGGTCGGTACGGTCCGTCGGCCCGAGCGCCCCCGGCGACTCCACGTGGCGACCCCGACCAAGGATTCCACGGACACGCTCCGCAAGTGGGTCGAGGGCGACGACGGCGCGATGGAGGAGTGGATCCAATCGTCCGAGCCGTCCCGCAGCGCGTCGGCCCCTCCCGTCGTGCCGACCGGAGGCCCCGAGGCGGAAGCGGGCGGGCGACCCCGGCCCGCGGACGAGACCGCCGCGCCGGTCCTCGAGCGCGAGGAGATGGTCGTCCGTTGGCTGATGGGGCTCCTCGACCGCGTGAAGAGCGACCAGTTCGACCCGGCGACGATGATCCAGGAGACGCAGGACCTCCACCGTCAGCTCTACGACGAACGAACGAAGCGCAAGCAGCTCGACGAGGAGATCGAGCACGTGAAGCGCGGCTCGATCGCCGTCATCAAGTACGTCCGGTCGCACGAGGCGAAGGAGAAGGAGCTCGCCGTCCGCGCGAAGGAGGACGAGATCGCGGAACTCCGGCTCCGTCTGCTCGCGGGCGAGGGCGCGGAGGGGCGCTCGGACCCCACCGTCGTTCCCGACGCGGCGACGGGGCTGGTCCCGCCCCAGTACACCGCGAACGCGGTCGAGAAGGCGACGCGCGAGATCGACCAGCGGCTCCGGGAGGAGTTCGCCGAGCGGGAGCATGCCTACATCGAGCGCGAGACGGAACTGCGGCGGAGGACCGTCCAGCTCGAGAGCGAGGTCCGCAACCTGCAGAGCGAGGCCGAACGCTCCCGGGAGCGGGGAGCGCTGCTCTCGAGCGGAGGCTCGATCGCCGTCGACGTCGACGAACGGCTCCAGCTCGTCGACCAGCGCGAGAAGGACCTGGTCACCCGGGAGAACGAGCTGCGCCAGCGGTTCGAGGAGATCCGGATCAACGCCGACGAGGTCGATCGACGTCGCGTCCCCGCTCGAGTTCAAGGAGCGCGAACTCTCCGCCTACGACCAGCAGCTCCAGACCCGCAAGCAGGCGCTCGATATCGAGGCACGGCGGCTCGAAGAGCTCCGGCGCGAGGTGGGGAACTCGACCGCGACGAGCGCGTCGGACGAAGCACGGCGGATGGAGGACCTCCGGCACGAGCTCCACGCGAAGGAGGACGAGCTCCGGGCCCGCGAGGGCGCCCTCCGCGAGCGGATGGTCGACTTGGAGAAGATGGTCGGCCGGGCCGCGGAGGCCGACGCCGACCAGATGCACGAGGACGCCGTCCGCTCCGTCGCCGACGTCAAGGTGAAGAGCGGCATTCGACGGATGGACGACCTGCTCTACGGCGGGTTCCCCGCCGGCGCCCAGCTCCTCCTCAACGGGCCGGCCCACACGGGAAAGGACGTCCTCGCGCGGCTGTTCTCCACCGAGGGCCTGCGGCTCGGTATCCCGTCGATCTGGGTCGTCACCGACAAGACCTGGGGGCAGGTCCGCGAGGACCTCGCCGGGCTCTACCCGAAGTACGAGGACGCCGAGCGGGCCGGGATGATCCGGTTCGTCGACCTCTACTCGCGCAGCGTCGGGTCGACCCAGTCCACCAGCGGGGTCCGCCTCCTCTCCTCCACCGACAAGGGCGTGCTCGACCAGCTCTCCCAGACCGTCAACGCGATCTCCGAGGAGCTCAAGGAGAAGTTCCCGACGTACCGCCTCGTCTTCGAGTCGGTGTCGACCGTGACCGCCTACCTCGACACGACCGCGACGTTCCGCTTCCTCCAGCCGTTCATCGGGCGCCGCAAGATCGACGGGGCCGTCGTCGTACTACGTCCTCGACCGCGGCATGCACTCGGACGCCGACCTCGAGACGCTCGAGCACATGGTCGACGGGTCGGTCAACCTGAAGATCGAGCAGCTGAAGACGTTCCTCTCCGTGAAGGGGATCGGCGAGACCCAGTCGCGCGCGTGGATCGGCTACACGTTCACGAAGCGCTCGCTCAACCTGGGCTCGTTCAGCCTCGACCACATCCGCTAGACCGGTCGACCCGGGCGGGCGGGTTCGTGACGCACCGGTCGGGGCGGTCGTCGCGGGACGGGGCGCGGGTCCCGGACTCCACGGGCGGGCCCAAGGGCTATGTAGAGGACCCGGCGTCGGTACGTCCGCTAGGCTGGACCGGGGGGTTGGGCGTCCCCTTACACACCGAAACCGTCCTTAGCGGGGGTGACAGGCAGGAGCGACGTTCGGACGAGCAACGTGTCTCGCGTGGCTTCGTCGACGCTCCGTTCCGCTGGGCCGCGGGCATCGCGACGAGCGCTCGGAGGAGCGCCCTAGCGGTTATCCATCACGGGCACCGGGTCAGGTCCTGACGGGAGCAGCCTTACCGTGACCCGTCGACGCTGGCGGGGCGACGGGGCTGAGGAGTCCGCGGGGTCTCCGCGTAGTTCGTCCGAATGGCAATCCTGCTGGCCTAGCACGGCGGCCGCGTTCCCCGCTCGACCCAGGCGCGAGGGGAGACCGCGGTCGTTCGGCGTCGGGTTTAAGTGGCCGGCAGAAGCGTTTCAGGGTACCGCCGTCCATGCATAGTTACGTCGACCTGTTTTTCTCCGCCGAGGGATTGTCGTCGCTCGAGATCTCCGACCGGCTGCGAGCGATCGCCGGAACGGAGTTCATCATCGGACCGCACGACATCGCGTTCGAGTGGCACACCGTCGAGGAGTTCCGGGCGAAGCTCACGAAGATCCACGAGGCTCTCCAGGGCACGGGCGTGTTCTATCGGATCGAGACCGTGACCGACGAGCCCGGGTTCGTGGAGCCGGTGGTCTGGCCGCCTCCCGCGGTCCAGAGCCACACGGTCCACCCCGGGTACTAGTCCCCCACCCCCCCGCTTCCTGTGGAACGCCGCCCTACCAACCCTCGGTCGTGGGGTCCACCGCATCCCGCTCCATCACGGCGCGCCGGTCGGCGGGGATCTTCTTCTTGGTGCTCCGGGCGTAGTCGTAGCAGACGACCACCGTCCGACCCCGGGCGGCGACCGTAGACGACCCGGCGATCGTGAAGCGGTAGAGGAGCGTGAAGCTGGTCGTGCCGAGCGGCCGTGCCGGCGCGACCTCCCCGACCAGTTCGGCACCGTACGCGACCGGGGCGAGGTAGCGGCACGACGCCTCGGCGATGATGATGTCGAGGCTCGACGGGTCGACGGGACCGACGAGCGGGAGATAGTAGTCGCAGCGAAGCGTCTCCATGTAGACGAAGTACGCGGCGTGATTGACGTGGTTGAGAATATCGAGGTCGTGGTACGGTACGTGGAAACGTCGCTGGACGCGCCAGGGCGGAGGGGCCGCGAGGGGACTCGGAGTCGTCGACATCGTTCGCGTCCACGTCCATGCTCCCTATATGGGGTCGTTGGAGTGAGGACGGCCGACGGGGTCGTCCCCTGCCGGAGAGCGTGGCGGTGGTGCCGGGAGGTTCGAGTGGAAATGGAGGGGTGGGGGGCTCTCGCCCCGTGGCCCCGGCGCCGGGGGAGATGGCGGAGACCGTCGCGCGGATTCGCCGGACCGTCCGGGTCCACTCGACCCGCTTCGAGCACGCGATCCCGCTGATCGCGAGCGAGAACCTGCTCTCCCCGTACGCCAAGGAACTCCTGATCAGCGACTTTCACTCCCGCTATGCCGAGGGCCTTCCGGGAGAACGGTACTACGAAGGGAACGAGCAGGTCGACGAGGTCGAGAACCTCTGTCTCGACCTCGCGCGGCGTCTCTTTCGCTGCTCGTTCGCGGACGTCCGGCCGGTCTCGGGCACGGTCGCGAACTTGGCGGTCCTGAAGGCCCTCGCCGAACCGGGGGACCTCGTCGGCACGAGCCGCCTCGCCGACGGGGCGCACATCTCGAGCGCCGCGTTCGGCGCCTTCGGGCTCCGCGGCGTGAAACCCGTCTACTACGCGTGGGACCCCGAGCGCATGACGATCGACGTAGCGCGGACGCGCGAGATCCTCCGCGCGGTCCGCCCCAAGCTCTGCCTGTTCGGCCTCTCGTTGTTCCTGTTCCCGCTCCCGGTCGACGAGCTCCGCGGGACGCTCGAGGAGATCGGCGCGCGGGGTTGGTACGACGCGGCCCACGTCCTCGGCCTGATCGCCGGCGGCGAGTTCCAGGACCCGCTGCGCGAGGGATGCGTCGTGATGAGCGCGTCGACGCACAAGACCCTCCCCGGGCCCCAGCACGGGATCCTCCTCAGCGACGGCGCCGACCCCGAGGTCACGAAGCGTCTGCAGTCCGGTGCGTTCCCCGGGGTGACGAGCAATCACCACCTGAACGCGATGGCGGCGCTCGCGGTGAGCCTCGCCGAGCATCTCGAGTTCGGGCCCGACTACGCGCACCAGACGATCGCGAACGCGAAGGCGCTCGGCCAGGCGCTCCACGACAAGGGGTTCGACGTGCTCGCCGCCGACTTGGGCTTCACCCGCTCGCATACGATCGCCGTCCGGGTCGATAGGGAGGGCGGCGGCGAGCCGGTCGCGAAACGTCTCGCCGACGCCGGGATCATCTCGAACAAGAACCTCCTCCCGGGCGACAAGAGCCCGAAGCACCCGGGGGGCGTTCGCCTCGGCACTCCCGAGGTGACCCGCGTCGGGATGCGCGAGCGCGAGATGGGGGAGATCGCCGAACTGTTCGACGACCTCCTGCACCGGGGGAAGAGCCCGGCCGAGGTCGCAGCCCACGCCGCCGAGTTGAAGAGCGGGTTCACGACCCTGCGCTACTGCTTCGGCGCGGGCGAAGCGGCGTACCGGTACTACGACCTCGTCGGACGCGAACCTTCCTAGTGGTCAGGGGTCCTCGCCCTCCCACTCGGCCGCTTCCGCGTCCTTCCGACTCTGGCCCCGGTCGAACGCCCCGAGGTCGAGGGTGACCTGAGGGTCCGCACCGTCACTGGGGGCGAGATAAAACCGTGCGACTCCGTCGGCGCCGAACGTGGCGTCGAGCGTGCCGTCGGTGAGGAGCGACGCGACCCAGTCCGCGAGGTCCGGCGGAGCCGGCGGCGGCTCCCAGGTCGTCGCGATCCCGGCGAGGTCGAGCGGGCCGGATCGTCGCACGACCTCGACCACGGTCGCCCTACCCTCCGCGAGCCGCTGGAGCTCAGCCTCGTCGTCCACCGGCGCTTCGGAGGATGCGACGCGACGGGAACGGCCCCGCACGACCACGACCGCGCTGGCACTCGTGCCCAACCCCAACCCCAGGACGAGAGGCACCGTGGCGAGGTACGCCCAGGGACCCGAGAGTCCCGGAACCGAGATCGTGGGAAGGAGCGCGTCCCCCGCGAGGTCGGTCACCGCGACGGTTCCCCCCTCGCGTCGGGAAGGCTGAAGTTGACCCAGGCCTCCGTCGCACCGTTCGGCTCCGAGAGGACGGGGGTGACCGTACGGACCGTGGTCCCGTCGAACGACGCAGTGACGACGAGGGAAGCACCCGGCGCGGCGTTCCCGAACCGGTCCTCCACTTGCCAGAGCGTGTCGTTGGCCCGGTCACCGAAGCGGGTGGTCTCGGGGTCGAACAGCTGCAGGTGATCGAGGTCCGGGAGAACGGTCACGCCGACCGAGCCCGAGGCGAGGCCGGCCGCGACGACGAGGTCGACCTGGATCGAGCCCGGGACTCTCGAGGCGATGCTCACGTTGAGGTCTCCGCCGATCCACGCTACCGCGGGGACGTCGAACCAGCCGGTGAGGCGGCTCACGAGCGGCCCCACTCCCGAGGCGTTGACCCATCCCGGCGCCGACTCCTGAGTTCCGACGACCACGAGCTGGATCTCCGCAACCGAGGCGAAGCCGTGGACCACGTCTCCCCCCGAATCGAACGCCTGCCACTCGACCCCGAACGGCGTGCCGGCAGGGACGGGAGCGGCCGTCGGCAGCACGACCGGGACCACCTCGGTCGCCATTCCGACGCCGATCGTCTGGGTCTCCTCGGCCGAGGCCTCGGTGCCGAGACTGTCGACCACCGCGACCGAGACGCCGACGAATCCCGCGCTCGGGGGAACGAACGTGGCACGGACCGTCCCGTCGGCGGTGATCCATGCGGACTCCACTGGATTCGAGACACCGGTGGCGTTCCACCATACACGTCCCGGAAGGTCTCCGCCGGAGATCTCGGCGGCGACCGACAACGGCGCGCCCGCCGTCCCGGCCGTCGTGCCCGCAACCAGGTGGACCTCCAGGGGGGCGACGACGCGAACGACCGTTGCCGCGGAGCGGTTGAGCCCGGCGGCGTCGATCGTCCAGGCCGACACGGGGTAGCTTCCCGGCAGTGAATAGACGAGAGCGAACGTCCAGGTCGGTCCGGAGGAGTGGTTGCACTGCGCAGCCCCCACCCCGTTGGACAAGCACGCCTCCGCGTACGGAGAGGTTCCGGTGTCCGCCCCCGCCTGGAGCACGACCGGGATCGTTTCGTTCGCGTACCCTACCGGTAGGCCGGGGAGAAAGGCGAGTGTGGGGGACGGGTTGACGGTGACCTCTGGGAACTCCCACACGGCAGCGGAGACGCCATTCGACACGGTCACGCTCGGCTGGGCCACCCCGGTGACGGTGTAGGTCAGCGTCGCAACGCAGGAAATGGCGACCGCTCCCCCGGCCACCGGGACCGACGCACAACTCGCGACTTCCGCGGGTTCCCCGAGACCGGGGTCCACCGTACCGGCGTACGTGTACCCCGCAGCCCCGGAGCCGTTCACCCGGGCGTTCACCGACTGCCCGACGTCCAGCACCGTTCGGTCCAGGCTGGCGGAGGAGATGGTCGTGGCGATCGCGAGGAGCTCCACGTTCACCCAAGGCGTGACTAGGGTCTTGCCGGTCACGTTGAGGGTGGCCATCGCGCTGAGGTTCCCGATGCCGGCGCCCGGCGCGGCCGTGACGTTGATCTCGAACCCCCGGGGCGGAGCCACGAACGTCCATCCTGTCCCGGAGAGCGTCCACGTGAACTGCGGCACGAGCGGAGTCGCGGTCCCGGCACCCGTCAATGGGTCCGCGCGGAACGGGTCGACCGCTCCCGGGCTAAAGGTCGCCGACGGCGTGTCCGGGTCGAGGCGTACGGCCGCGAGACACGGATAGATCCGGACCTCGAACGCGGTACCGTTCTGGGTCACGGTCGAGAGGTCGCCGGGCGGCAGTGGAGACGTCGGGGTGACGTTGACCTGCTCGTACGGCCCGCTGAGGGAGACGCACGTTCCCACCTGCCCGCCCTTGGGAATCGTGCAGTTCATCGCCGGGGTCGGCTCGATCGATAGGTCGAAACCTCCCTCCCCAGGTACGACGACGGTCGCGTTCTCGGCCGAACAGACGGAAGAGAGGACGACCCCGTTCGTGAGGTTGGTCGTCTTCACCGCGTCGAAGCTGTAGTTCAGCGACACGGTCGGTGGCGGAGACGCGTCCAGGAAGGCCACCGTTCCGGAGTAATTGTGCGGAAGCATCGTGCCGGGGCAGGGATCCGGATCGACGAGAGTACGAATCGCCGAGCCCGAGAGCGTCGACCCGGGCGCGACCAGCCCCGACGAGAGACTCAGAACCACGGCCACGAGCACGACCGCGAGCGTGGCCGGGGCGATGCCTCGGTACCTGGGTTGGACGGACACCCGGTCTCCGCCCCGCAGCCCGCCGCGGGCGCGGTCCCGCGGGGAGCGGCGAGCCGATGCTTAATCGTTCCGACGAGGCCGCCCGCCAAATCGAAGGTGAACGATGCCGAGAGCGACGGCGTCTTACCGATGGGCAGGTGGGGAGGGCGATGGCCCGCGCGACGGTGACGTGGCTCACCCCTCCGAGACCCTCGTCGCTCCCCGTGGAGCGCGCACAACTCGAGTACTCGTCCCGGTCGATTGCGTTCGCGGCCGACGGAACCCGTCTCCTGCGCGCGTGGGGACCCCCCGAGCGACCGTGGGTGGTCGGCGTCGAGGCGCGCGGGGTTCGGTGGAAGGTCGAGGCCTGGGGAGTTGGACCCGCCGAAGCCCGCCGGGCCGCCCGGGAACTATTCTCGCTCGACCATCCCCTCGAGCAATTCTATGCGCAGGTCCGTCGAGAGCGGGTGCTTCGGGGAACGGAACGCCGGTTCCGCGGCCTGCGGCTCCCCCGCGACGCGAGCGTCTACGAGGCGCTGCTCCACGCGATCGTCGGTCAGCAACTGTCCGTACGCGCGGCGAACACCATCCAGCGGCGACTGTTCGAACGGGTCGGCTCGTACCTCGATGCCGGCGGGGTGGCGGTGCCGTGCGTCCCGACTCCCTCCCGGCTCCGTGCGCTCTCCGTGGAGGAGCTGCGTTCGGTCGGCATGAGCCGAGCGAAAGCCGCTTCGCTGCGCTCTCTCGCCGCGTGGGCTGCGGACCGACCTCCCACGACGCACGCCCTCTCGACGCTGCCGCTCCCCGACGCCGTCGATGCCCTCGACCGTCTTCCCGGGGTCGGGCGATGGACGGCCGAGAACGCGTTGCTGCGGGGCGCCGGCCGCCCCGACGTCTTCGTCGCGGGGGACCTGGGGGTTCGAGTGGCGCTGGAGGAATACGGAGTGATTGCGCGGACGCGGCCGGAAGCGGAGGCCCGAGCCTGGGCGGAACGCAATTATCCGGGATGGGGGAGTTACGCCACCCTCTATCTGTGGAGGAAGTTAACCGCGGACCACGCGGCGGAGTCCGGCTAGTTCCCCTCGACCGGTGCTCCCCGCAGGGGAAAGCTCCCCAGCGTCCGATGGACCGCTCCCGAGCGGGTCAGGGTGCTCTCCTTCAGCAGGACTTGGGTCACGCGAACGGTTCGGGGCGCGGGCGCCGCCTCGGAACCGTCGAGCAGCCGACCGGCTCGAAGGCGGTCGCGCGCGGAGCGAACCCGAAACAGGGTCACGTGCGGTACGAACTCCGGAGCTTCGGGCGGGAAACCCACTTGGGTGAGCGCATTCGAGACCCGGTGGGCCAGTCGGATCACCGCATCCCTACCGATCGTCGCCCCGACCCAGACCACCCGCGGCGCATCTCGGGAAGGAAAGGCCCCCACCCCCTCTAGGGTGAGGTCAAAGGACTCGAGCGGTGCCACCACGTCTCGCAATACGGCCGCGATCGAACTCCCGCGATCCTCCGCGACCTCCCCGAGGAACCGTAGGGTAAGGTGGACCGGGGGCCGAGCCGAGTCGTTCTCTCCCGCCGACGACGGGGGATCGCTCACATCGACCGCCACGAACGCCCGCACGGGATCCCGACGCTCGGTGCGCACTTACGGCTTCGGGAACACCGTCGGCAGAAGGGTCCAGACCTGGGCGCGACCCCGGGCGACCTGAGCGCGGTCCAAGGTTCCGCGCACCCGGCGGGCTCGTACCGGGTCCCCGACGACGAACAGGACGAATGCCCCTCGTCCGGCGGCCTTCGAGCACCCGTGCCGGATCCTCTCCGGCAGGAGGGCGCCCGACACCTCGGCCTCGACGTAGACGTCCCGACCACCAAAGAACCGCCACGCCCATCCTCCCCGGGCGCGGTCAATGGTCCGGGCCAGCTCCTCGGGAACGGTCGGGCCGGCCGCCGCAGGAAGCTGGCGGAACCACGCGTCGGGCAGCGTCGTGTCGAACCGTCCCTGGCGGAGGATCTCCAGTCGGCATCCCTGGCGCGCGAAGATCCGGAAGGTCCGCAAGAGCAGACGTCGATGCTCCGCGCTCTCTCGGCTCGCCAGGGTCGGGGCCCCGAGACCGAGCCATCGGGCCCCCGCGGGAGAGAGGTGGCAGCGGCCCCCGCTCCAACCGAGCCAGTTCCTCGGCTGGAGGGACCGCCACCGGTCGGCGAGGAGGGCCGCGTCCACGGGAGGGCCGGGCAAGGCGAGCGCCGCGCGGATCACGTCGTCCTGCCCCAAGGGCGACCCCGCCTCCTCCGCGGCGAGCACGGCGAGGAGCAACCGTTCCACCACCGGGTCGTCCGGGGTCCAAGGCGCTCCGTCGTTTTCCCGAGAGCCATACTCCCGGCGGGTCCGTTCGACCGCGGCCGTCCACCGGACCTCGCCCGATGAGTCGGCGTCGGGGGCCGGGGCGAGCGAACGGAGTCCCCCGGTATCGGGGTCGAGCTCGACCCCGTGCCCCGGCGGCAGTGTGGGGAGTGTCCGCTCGGCGACGAGCCGGTCGAGGCCGAGCCACGCGCCGGCCTCCGCGGCCGATGGAGGGGGCACACGGAACACGACGAACTGCGTGGAGGCCCCGGCCGCCGCGCTCCGAACCTCGGGGACCAGGCGTTCCGGGTACTGCGTCGCCACGACCGCCCGGATCCCGAACTTCCGGCTCTCGGCCAACACTTCCGCCACGAGCCGTGGAGAGAACCCCTGCACTTCGTCCAGCACCAGCAGGACGGCGCCGCCGTTTCCGGGGCGACGCTCCCTCCCGGCGAGTCCGAGAAAGACCCGCGCGAGGACGAACGTTGCGGCGAGGGTCGACGCTTCGGGCCCGAGACGGGCGAACGGGAGTCGGACCAAGAGCGAACGGCCTTCCGAGACCAGCGCCTCAACGGGGAGACCCCCATCGGCCGGAGCGAGCAGTTCGGCGAGCGCGGGGACCAGGGCGACCTTTGAGAGCCGCGTGGCCGCCGGCCACAGGTAGTCCGGATTCCTTCGGACGACGGGTCCGAGCTCGTCCAGGAACCGAGCGAGTTCCGGTCGACGCGTGGCGAGGCGGGCGACGTCCCGACGATCGTCGCTGGTGAGGAGGTCGTACAGGTCGAGCAGCGACCCACCCGACTCCTGGACCAGACGGACGAACGTGTCGAAGATCCGCTCCATCCGGAACCCCCAGTAGACATCGGTCCCGTCGGCACTGAGACGCTTGACCGCGGCGACGAGCAGACCGGCGGCGCGGTCGTCTCCGCTCGCTCCCGAAAGGGCGGCGATGCCCGGGACCGGGCGGTCGCTCGCGTCCACGGCGAGCACGCGTTGGCTCGCTTCCGGTGAGAGGCGTGCGCACACCGCGGGAGCGAGGTCCCCGTGCAGGTCGATCGCGACCACCCGGTCTCCTCGAGCGATCGCCTCGGCGGCGCGGTGCGCGAGATAGGTCGTCTTCCCCGCGCCCGACGACCCGAAGACCACCGTGTGACCCGCCGGCGGCCCCTCGACCGATGTCGGCCCGACCCACCGGGCCTCGGCCGTCCGCGCGATGGCGTCCGGTTCGGGCGCGATCCACGCTTCCCGCGGCAATCCCCAGAGCGAACGGCGATACCATCCGCGCCGCTGGCCCCACGGGTACCTTCGCGCGGTCGTGGGACACCGGGTCGCGCTCGACCAGTCGGTCGCGAGGGCCGCGGCGACGCTATCGAATCGGTCGTCGAGCGCCGAGCGAGTGGCGGCCGCGTACCGAAATCGTCGCGCGACCCAGAGGCGACCGCGCGCGCCGAGTACCCAGAACGTCTGGAGGGCGAGCCATCCGCCCGGGCCTAACAGTCCCTCGAGAGGTGGCGCGATCGGAGGCACCGCCTCAGGCGCTTCGCGTCGGCTCGCGGCCTGGGGGAACGCTACCCCGACCCGGTCGAACGAACCCGAAGGGGGACGAGGCCCGGCCGGGTCGGGGCGAAATCGAGCGGGTCGTAGCTTCCCCGGGAGAACGCGCGCAGGTCGTCGAGCACTCGGGCGGGTCGCACGAGGGCGCACGGGATGGGGTCGGGTGCCACCGCCTCGAAGACCACCCCGGCAGGGCGGCGGGCGCCGAGCACGGCTCGGGCCAGTTGGTCGTAGAACGCACGGCGGACCGGGAAGGCGGCGCGGCAACGGACGGCGGACGCGTCACGGCGCCGCACGATGCGACTCCGCGCGGCCCCGTCGATCCAGGGCGTCGACCTCCTCGAGCGTGGTCCGCAGGCCGTTGACGAGGGCGAAGGTCCGCAGCGTGTCGGTGCGGACGAGGTGGGCTACCGGTCGGTCGTGTTCCCAGAGCCGGACGTGCCAGAGCAACCGTCCGTCGGGGAAGAGGTAGAGGCGGGCGCGGGGTCGATACGGGCCGGCGATCGGGAGACGGATCTCGCCAATCTTCCGGACCCGCGGGTGCGGTCGGCGGCGAACAGGTTGCGGTGGCGTTCGGGCGATGCGATCTGCATCCAAGTTTTCCACGAATCCTCCCGCCCCCGGCGAGCCAACGGGCGGCGGGTTCCACGAATCGAATGGACGGAACCTTCGACAGGTTCCGTCACCGCTCCGAACGGCCCCTCCCACGGTCGGACCACCGCGGGGATTCGGAGGGCGGGGTCCGACCCGGAGGTCGGGAAGTCGCTAGTGCGGGCGGCGGCCCCTTCGGAGATCGCACCACCGGCGGAATCGGCCGGGCGTACGCTCGAGGGGGGCGGCCGGGAAGGATCCGTTCTCCTTCGGGGCGGCGCCGGACACTAGGCGGTTTGGCCGGAGGTCGCCGGGCGAACGGCTGGTCGGGTCGATCGCCAGAGGGAGGCGGGAGCGACGTGGGCCCGGGTTCGGGACAGGCACTCGTCGGAGACCGTGGGGACGCTCGAGTCGATCGGAGATCGGTGGAGGTCGGCAGACGGTACGGACGACGGAGAGCCTCGCATTCATTTCCCGAGCCCCGACCGGGGGGAGAACTCCTCCTCGGCCAGTGAAACGTGAATCGTGCTCCGGGGCGTAGACAACCAGGGGATCGGGAGAGGTCTGTGCCTCGGACCGAGGGTCCGAGGATTCAAGCTCTTGGCGGCCGAGTGCCCGCTCCGTTCGCGGGTCGTGCGACCTTAGGCGCCGGGCAACCGTGTCGGGGGCCGGCCGCAGCGAAATGCGTTGCCCTACGCAGGGAAAGCAGCATCTCTCAGCCGCCGGGAAATGCGCGGAGCGTCCCGGGAGGCGAAGAGCCAAAGCTGGTCGACGTTGACCGGCTCCGCGCCCAGGTCGTAGGGGTGCGCCACGTCGTGACGGAGCGGGCGCAGTCGGTCCCAGGGTACCCCGGGGTTGGCATTTTTGAAGGCTTGGCTGGTCTTGGCCGCGGCCTCCGCGAGCAGTTCCGTTGCGTGCTCCGCAGCGTACCGACTCGGGACGTCGGACTTGAGGGCTGCCTTCCCGCTCCGTACGAGGGTGGCGAGCACTTCCGCGTGGCCGAGCATCTCGTCCACGAGAAATCGATCGCGGTGCTCCTTCTCCTTCAAAGCGGTACCGCCTCCGCCTCGACCTGCGGCGCGATCGCCCAGTGGAGTCCACCCTCGTTGACGAGGTCCACAGGGCGACCAAGGGCTTTCTCCAGGTCCAGACGAAGCCCAGCACGGTCGAGCAACGAGACCGACTTCTTCCATCGGACCATCAGGTCGACATCGCTCTCCTCGGTCGCCTCTCGCCGGCGCACCGACCCGAACACCATGATCAGTTCCGCGCCATACCTCCGTGCGAGCCGCCGGATCTCGCCCTGATGGGGAGCGAGTATCTCCTCGATTCCGAGACCGTTCCCGAGTTTCACGGGGCGGATTTTCGGGACGTCCCACAGCAGGGACTTGCAGCGTGGGCACATGCGGACCGGGGCCTTGACCGGCGTCCATGTGTAGACGCAACGATAGCAGTGAAGCCTCGGGATCCTGACGTCCTGCACGTTCTTGCTCGGCCTAGAATCAACCCTCGGGCGTCTATTAAACTTACTCCGGCGTAAGTTTTTCCACCGAGTCACCCACTCCGCCCCCGGGGGTTGGGCCGAGATGATTGGACGCGATTGACCCGGCGACGACGTCCCCTGCCGAGAGGGGACCGGCTCCGACCACCTTAGAGGGGTAAAACCCGGGTTGGAAGGGCGCCTCGCACGCCCAGGACACGGTGCTGTCCTCTGGGGGCGATCTGAAGGGACCCTTCCTGGGGTGGTTGCAGTACGAACTATCGGGAGCCGAGTATTTCAGCGGCGGGCGGAGGGTCGGAGAAACGCCCCCGCCGAAGGGGTGTTTCAGCGGGCGGTCTAGCGCGCGCGGGGGTGGTCGGTGTCCGAGACCACGACCCGGGGGAGTTCGCCCTGGATGGCGGGCGTTCGCCGGGCGGTGGCAGCACTGCGCGAGGCCGCGGAGGCTCGGGGAAGGAGCCACCGCTCTCCCCATGCGCGGAGCTCGCGAGCCGCCGGCGCGAGGCCGAGGCCCATATCGGTGAGCGAGTAGACGACCGAGAAGGGGCGGGTGCTGACGACGGTGCGCTGGACGACGCCCTGACCCTCGAGGAACTTCAAGGTCGCGCTGAGGGTCTTTGCGTTCAATCGGGCGTTCGACTTCAGGATCTCGCTGAACCGTTGCGGTCCCTCGAGAAGGCGGTGCACGATCGCGAGGCGCCACTCCGTGCCGATGACGCTGACCGCCGCGAGCACCGGGCAGAGGTTGCGCCCGTCCGCGACTTCGCATTCATCGGACCCCGCCGCAGGACCACCGGCCGCGCGCCGAACACGATCGGTCTGCATTTCTGCGCCTCGACGTGAAGGAGAGTCACAGAGGCTTTTATAGTTACTGTGTGAAAGTAGATGAACATCAGTAAGTGATGCGCAGGCCCGGCGGCAGCATCCCCCGAGCGAGGAACTCGGAGTACCTTTTCTCCGACCTCGCCCGTCCGGACCCGTGGCGCTTCGTCGGCGAGAGACCGAGCTCTCCCTCGAGCGACCGCTCGGACCCGACGGCCCGGCCGGCGGGGTGGTCCGTCTCTCGGTTCGCCTCGAGTCCCCGCCGGACGGAACCCCCCCCACGCCGACCGAGCTCGCGGAAGCGCTTGACGGTCTCAAGGCGGACCTCGATGCGTTGGTCGGAGCGCCCCTCGCCGCGCTGCCCGCGGCGCGCGCCGACCGGGAGCTTCCCGAGCTGGTCGGGACGTACCGGCCCCGCCAGCGCGAACTGGTCGACCTCCTGCGGGACGAAGGAGAGATCACCCCGACCGAGCACGTTCGCTTGGTCGAGTACCTCTCCAGCGCGTCGCCCTCCCCCCGGGCCGCCGCCCCTCCGGTCGCCCGAGCCGAGCCGAGGTTCGACCAGCCGATCGCCGCGGTCCCGATCGGCGCGGACCGACTCCCCGAGGCGACCCGACCGGTCGCGGAACTGATCCGTCAGTACCAGATCGCATCGCTGAAGCAGGCCGGTGCGGTGCGCGCCCGCCGTCAGATCTCGTTCGAGGAGTACATGGCGTTGAAACGGCACTTCCAACCCGTCGGGGCCGGCGGTTCCGCGCCGACCCCCTAGAGCGACCCGGGACGAGGATAGAGCGCGACCGCGAGGCACCCGACTTCGGTGATCCCCGACCGCATGCGGACGGCCCGGGCGCGTGCCGGGGAGAACCGGTCGTCCGGTTCCGTGGGCGCACCGACCACGGCCCCGGGAGGAAAGGCCGGATCCGTTCCGGAGTCCCCGCCCGTCCGGAACAGACCGACGCTCATCTCGCGTCGCCGGAGCAGCTCCCGCGCCCGCGTCAGGAACCGCCCCAACCCCGGGCCTTCGTCCATCCCCTCGGGGAGGCCGAGGGTCGCCATCGCGAACGTCGCGACGCCCTTCGTGCGGCTATCGGAGCCGAGCACCTCGCCCTCGAGCAGGGTCTCGGACCGTTCGAGGAATCGCTCGGCGGCGCTCTCGGGCCCGTCCCGCAGCTCGAGGAACGCGAGACGTACGGTCCAGCCCTTGTGGAACACCGCGTCGGATGCCGCACGAAGGGCATCCGCCGGGCTCGCCACCACCACCGGCCGCGCCGGCCGCGCCCGGGCCGCCCGCCCGGGGGATCCGGAGCGAGCGTCCCCACGACGCGAGCCGGGAGCTCGGAGAGCAGCTCGGTCCGGGAGAGGATCGAACGGACCTCGACCCGCTCGGTGGCCTCCACGGGCCGGACGGGGCCGCCCCCGAGGACCATGGGACCGTCGCCCCGGTCGACGAGGAGGGTCGCGAGGTCCGCCCGCGGAACCGCTGCGGCGAGGCGGCCGCCCACTCCGCCCGTTCCCAGCACCCGGGCGAGGAGCCCGACCTCGCGGCCGGTCGCTCCGCGTGCGTGGGCCTGCTCGAGAAGGCGGGAGAACTCTGCCGGCGTCATCCCCGCGGGGGGCCCGGCGAGCGCGCGGAGCGCGCCGGGAGAGAGCAGAAGGATCAGGAGGTCCTCTTCCGTCAATCCTCCCGCCAGCTCTTCGGCGGCCTGGACGACCGAATCCGCGACCGGATCCCCGGGCCAGCCCAGTGGGACCTCCACTCCCCGGAACGGAACGTCGGGAGCGACCGGCTCCGGTCCCGCGAGGAACCCCTGGGTCAGGCGGTTGCCGACCGCGTGCAGCGCTCCGAGCGCCATCGAGTTCGCGGCCACGCCGAACGCGAGGAACGCGACCTCCCGATACCGCGCCTCCGGCACGAACCGGTTCCCGACCCGAAGGGTGCCGGCTTCCCGACGGACCGCGAGCCGGACGGCGTGGTAGGCGTCGGCCGCGGTCACGGCCGCGCGGAACGCGAGGGAGTGGACCGGGTCGGGCCCCTTCGGGTCCGGCTCGCCCGGCGGGAAGGGGTCCCACGGGAACTGTCCGATCACGGGTCGCGGGAGCCAGGAGCCGATTCAATACGCTAGCGGAGCCCCGCGAGCGCCGTCGGTCAGCCGAGCTGGAGCCGTTCGACCGAGGCCGGTCGTTCGCTCGCGAGGAAGCGAGCCGGGGAGAACGCGCCCGGGTCGAGGTCGACCGGTTCGCCCATCACGGCGCGAGCGACGCGGAGCGACGCTGCCGGCGCCAGCATGAACCCGTGGCCCCCGAACCCGTTCGCGTGGACGAACCCTGGACGTCGCGGGTCTTCCCCGATCACCGGAAAACCGTCCGGCGTGTCGTCATACAACCCGGACCACGCGCGCAGGATCCCGACCGCCCCGAGTCGAGGGACGAGACGGACGAGCGCGCGGGACATCTCTTTCAGGAAACGGGGAGAGCTCGGCAGGCCCGGCTCCGTGCCGCTCGGGTTGCGCAGGGCGAGTCCCCCGACGATCTCTCCTCGCATCGTCTGACTGAAGTAGAGGCCGTCCGACGCGCGGACGACCATCGGGTCGAGGAACGGCTTCAACGCTTCCGTCGCGAGGATCTCGTGTCGGGTCGCGACGTTCGGGACCGGGAGACCGGCGCGCCGGGAAAACTCCCCGGACCAGCCTCCCGCGGCGTTGACGACCACCGGAGTCTCGATGTGGCCCCGGGGCGTCGCGACCGCGGTGACCCGGCCGTTCGGTGCCTCCACCCCGGTCGCCTCGACCCCCAGCGCGACCTCAACGCCGAGCGCGCGGACGGCCTCGTAGACACCCCACATCGCGGGGAATGGGTAGAGCGTCCCGTCCGTCGCGAGGTACGTGCCTCCCACGACCGCGTCCGGCGCGATCCCGTCGACGAGCCGGGCCACGCCCGCGGGGTCGAGCACCTTGGACGGCAACCCCTCGGAGACCACGAGGTCGTGGACGCCGCGCAGCCGGGTGAGCTCCGCCTCGGTCTCCGCGAGGAAGAGGTACCCCGATTGACGGAACCAGATGTTGTAGCCGAAGTCCCGGCCGAACCTTCGGTACGCGGCGACCGACTCCCGGGCGAGCCGCACGGTAGCGCGGGTCTCCCATTGCTGGCGGACACCGCCCCCGTTCCGCCCCGACGCGCCGCTCGAGAGGTAGCCGCGGTCGAGGACGAGCACGGGCCCCGCGCCGGCCCGGGCGAGATGGTACGCGGTGTAGAGACCGACGATCCCTGCGCCGATTACCACGACGGCATAGGAGGAGCGTGCCGGTACGGTCACGGGTCTCCGGAAGCGGACGCCGGCTCCTCGAGCGCCGCGAACGCGGCGAGTGGAGTGGGGACGACGGGGGGACGCTGGGTGATGTACCCGACCTCGGGAGGCGGCCGCTCCTCGAGCAGCGAGAGGATCAGCAACGCCTCCGGAAGGCAATAGCGGCCCTGGCAGAGGCCGGTGCCGAGGCCGGTGTATCGCTTGACGACCTCGATGCCGCGGTATCCGCGTCGGACCGCCTCCTCGACCTCGTCGAGCAGCACGTCCTCGCACGGACAGGCGACCCAACGACCGCGGCGCGGCTCGCGCGCGAGCTCCCGATAGTACCCTTCGAGCTCGGAGGGGCCCTCCTGCGGCACGCGAGGGAGGGGGGTGTCGTCCATCGCCGTCCGCCCCAGGATCGCCGCGGCGACGCGCGCGCTGCTCGCCGTCCCGGCCTCGGGGAGCATCCCGGCGGCCTCTCCCACGGCGAAAAGTCCGGGGATCGTCGTCTCTCCCGAAGCGGAGAGGACCGGATAGGTACGCGCCCGTGCCGGCACGCCACTCCATGCGCGCCCCGGACTGGAAGAACAGCTGAGGGGTCGGCAGGCGGCGGTGGGCGAGCACGACCGCGTCGCACGGGATCGCGAACCGCGCACCGGAGCCGCGCGCGCGGAGGGAGAGCGAGCGAACCCGCGACCGGCCCGCGGCGCTCAGGACCAGCGAGCGGGGGTAGAGCGGGATCTCTTGCTCGGAAGCGCGACGGACCACCGCCGGCGCGATGCCCCCCAGAGCGACGACCGCGGTGACGGCGTCCCCGAAATGGCCGAGAACGTCGTCGGCCCGTTCGCCACCGCCGAGCACGACCGCGCGCTCGAACGGAGGACGACCGTCGCGGTCGGTCATCGCGAACGCCCCGTCGGCGGTGATCACCCCCGGTCGGTCGGCGCCTCCGAAGAACAGGGACGCGTCGTACCCTCCCGTCGCGACCACCACGTTCCGCGCACGGACCTCGACACCGCGGGCGGGTTCCTCGAAGCCGAGGAGGGTGAACCGCGCCTCGGCCGCGCCGGCGGGCGCTGGCAGGAACGTGACGGTGGTGCGGGCCGAGAGGTCGGCCCCGGGAACCGGTGGTGGGTCGAGCTGTCGATCCAGCAGCAGCGGTCGGCGGCCGGCCTCCACGAGCCGGGCGGCGACCTCGCGCCCGGCCGTCCCGGCCCCGATGATCGCCACGTCGATCGTTTGACGAACGGGAAGCTTGTACGAGCGACGCCGAGGCACCGAGGTCCGGTACGGCGCCGAACCCGGCGAGGCGCTGTATGACCCGATGGTAGGCACGGACCGCGAACGCCGGTCGGCGGAATCCGTGGAGCGTGTCGATACCTCCCGGGAAGAGAACGTCCAACACCCCGAGCAGGTCGAAGCGCGGGGACGGCCAGGAGTTCTCGGTCGTGATGACGTCCCCGTCGCTCGGCAGGTACCGGCACGCCCGCACGTTCGGGCGGCCGTTGACCCGTACGAGACAGCCGGTGCAGTATCCTACGCCGCAGGCCGGACCGCGGGGGCGGTGATAGCGGATCGACCGTTGCACGACCGGGAATCGACCGTGGGTGAGGGCCCCCAGCAGCGTCTCTCCGGGGCGGACGTCCCGCGACGTTCGGTCGAAGAGAAAGTGACGCTGCGGAGCACCGGCCATTCGGAGGATCGGTCGTCACCCCCGCCCCGGCTATTTAGACTCCCTGCCGCGTCGCGCTCGAAGTCTCCGTCGGCGTCCGCGTCGGCGGAGGCCGGCGTGAGCGGGAGCTATATAGAAAGCCGGAACTCCGCCCAACTACCCACATGCGCAGCACCGGTGGATTTCACGGCCGACGGATCCAGAAGACCGGAGGCTCGACGTTCATCATCTCGCTCCCGAAGAACTGGGTCGTCTCCCGCGGCCTCGGAGCAGGCGACACCCTCTTCTTCACGCCCCGTGCCGACGGCTCGCTGACGGTCTTCGCCGAATCCGGCGAACCGTCCGAGGCCGAGCGCCGGGTCGTGGAGGTCTCGAACGACCTCGAGACAGAGCATCTCTTCCGGCGTCTCGTCGCCGAGTACATCGCGGGGTACCCTCTCCTCGAGCTCCGGACGCCGGGGCGCATGAGCGCCCGCACCCGGGAGGTGATCCGGAACTTCGCCCAGCGGATGATCGGCCCCGAGATCCTCGAGGAGACCGCCGAGTCGGTCATCCTGCAGGACGTCGTCGGCCAGAATCCGCTGCCGATCCCCTCCGTCATCCGTCGGATGCACCAGATGGTGCGGGCGATGCACACGGACGCGATGGCGGCGTTCCGGGGCCACGACACCTCGATCGCCCGGGACGTCATCGAACGCGACTGGGAGGTCGACCGCCTGCACTGGTTCCTCGAGAAACAGGTCACGAGCGCGCTCCGGGATGCGCGCATCCTCGTCAGCCTCGACCTGACCCTCCCGGAATGCTCGACCTACCTGCTCGCCTCCCGCGTCCTCGAACGGATCGCGGACCACGCGGTCCGGATCGCCGAGACGGTGACGATCCTCGGAAAGGAACGAACGCCCGACCGGATCATGATCGAGCTCGACCGGATGGCGGCGTCGGCCGCGAGCGCACTCTCGGATGCGCTCGACAGCCTCGTGTCGCGCGACATCGAGAAGGCGAACGCGGTCATCGACGAGGCGAAGCGGATCACCCGGGAGCGGGACCACGTCCTGCACGAGCTCACGGGCAAGCGCGGACGGCTTGCGGTCGGCCTCGCGTACGTGCTCGAGAGCCTGGAGCGGAGCGCGTTCTACGCGAGCGACCTCGCCGAGATCGCGATCAACCGCGCGGTCGAGTCCCCCGCGCGTCTCGAGGAGCCGGCCGTCACGGTCGGCGCGCGCGTCCCAGTCGAGCACCCTCACGCGTAACCCTTCCCCCCGGCCCGGGGACCTCCGTCGTCGTTACCGGCCCGAGACTTCCGGCAGCCCGAGCGCCGCATGGACGAGGGACAGAATATCCTCCCGGGTGGGAACCCGAGGGTTGGCGAGCACCGCCGGGGACCGCAGGGTGCGAGCGACGATGGCGTCCCGCGATGACTCGACTCGGCCCGCGACGATGCCGCTGGCGCGTAGGGTGGCCGGGATGTGCGCGAGGTCACACAGCCGGCGCAGTCGCACGGGCATCGGCGTGGGGGTCCGACCGTTGTCCTCGGGTGCCGACACCGTGAACGAGAGCGCCTCGAGCCGCTCCCGGGCGGAGGGGTGGTCGAACTCGACGGCCAGCGGCAGCACGATCGCCATCAGCCGCCCGTACGAAAGACCGGTCGGCTCCTCCAGGGCTCGACTGAGGGCGTGGGCGACGCCCCGCTGGGCGTTGGAGGCGGCGAGCCCCGCCGCGGTCGCAGCGTAGTGGAGCGCGGCCTTCGCGTCCGGGTCGTCGCTCCACCGGAGCGCGTGCGGGAGCCGCCGGACGACGGTCGCGGCCGCGTCGAGGGCCAGGGCGTCCGAGAACGGGTTCGACCAGGCCGAGAGGTACGCCTCGGTCGCAAGACCGAGCGCTTCGAAGGCCCCATCGGCGACCAGGTCGGCGGAGAGGCCCGTCGCCATGCCGGCGTCCACAAGCGCCCAGTCCGGGACCAGCCCGCGGTGCGCGATCTCGAGCGGAGTTCCGTCCGGCCCCACGAGGTCGGCGGTCCAACTCGCTTCCGCGCCGCTCCCGCTAGTCGTGGGCAAGGCGACGAGGCGGGTGCGGGGGGGGTCCGGGAAGTCGTGGACCGGACTGAGCTGTTCGACGGCAAGGTCGGGTCGCTCCGACCCGAGGCGTGCCGCCTTGCTCGCATCGATGGTCCTCCCGCCTCCGACGGCCACGACCCAATCGGGGGCGTAGGCCACGATCCGCTCCTTCAGTCGGAGTACGTTCTCGATCCGGTCCGGAGCGTCCGGCGCGGCGACCACCTCTACGTGCGTGTCGGATTTCGCGAGCTCCTCCACCACGCGTCGCTCGCCACCTCGCCGGCCGACGTTCGCGTCGACGACCACGAGCGCCCGGTGGGCGCCGAGGCCGCTCAGCTGCTCGATCGCACCGGGACCCCACGCGATCCGAGGCGCGGTGAAGAAGCCGGTCATCGCCCCAGGGCCGGGCCACGGTCCTCGGTCACGACGGAGGGCCTTCGCGACACCGTCGGCACGCCCCCGTGGCCGAGAACGCGATCCCGTCGACGCTCCAGCCGTCCGGGTGGCGGGCCGCGAGCTCGGTCAGCAGATGGCGGTCGAGTTCCGTCAGTTCCAGGGACTGGATGCGTCCGCAGTTGCGGCACACGATGTGAGCGTGGGGAGCTTCGCCGAGGTCGACCCGGACGACACGTTCGACCGGCGGGGGATCATGATCGACGGAGCGGAGGCGCGGCGCGCCGGGCGGGTCCGGGGGGTCGACGTACGTCGAACTCGCGCCATCGCGGCGAGCGACCGCGCCCTCCTATTTAGAGGACCGGGCGCCGGCGACCCGCACGAAGAGCCGATACCGGTTCGCTGCTTCGGGCCGTTCCCAGGAAGCTGGTGCGAGACGACCTGGCGTCATCCCATGGTCTTCGTCCGTGTCGAGCCGGACCCCGTCGTGCTGAGGGAGCAATCGTACCGGGACACCGTGTTGGCCCCACCCCCGTCCTGACCCCACCGCCGACGGGGACGGGTCAGGGAATCGTGCCGTCGGGCGTCAAGGGGAGCGAACGCAGCCGCCGCCCGGTGGCGTGGTAGATCGCGTTCGCGATGGCCGGGGCGACCGCGATCAGCGGGGTCTCCCCACCTCCCTCCGAGCGAAGGTCCCGTCGGTCCAGCAGGAGGACCTCGATCGGGGGGACGTCGTGGAACCGGGGGACGGGGTACTGCGAGAATCTCGGGTTCAGCACGCGACCGTTCTCGAAGTGGATGGTTTCGAACAGCGCGCCTCCCAGGGCCATGATCGTGCCGCCTTCGACCTGACTGCGGAGGTTGGACGGGTGGACGATCGCCCCACACTCGAATCCGGTCACGATCCGAACGACCTCGAGTCGGCGGTCCTCGTGCACCCGGACCTCGGCATACGTCGCGACGCGGCCCCCCTTCTCGAGTCCGACCGCGATGCCGCGGCCGTGACCGTCCGGACTCACCGCCGGACCGGGGCGCGAGGCCCACCCGGCGCGTTCCGCGACCGCGCGCAGCACCGCGGCCAGGCGGTCATCCGCCAAGTGACGAAGGCGGTACTCGACCGGGTCGGCGCCGACCCGCACCGCGAGCTCGTCCATGTGGGACTCACGCGCGAAGTTGTTCGCTGTCGCACCGAGCGCCCGGTAAGAACCCTGGGCGAGCGGGGAGTCTGCGGGCTGGTTGCCAATCTTTCGGTTCGCCACCTTGTACGGAGTGCGGGCGGCCGCGGACCCGGCGTTCAGGTCGGAAAACTGCCAGGCGGTCAGGCGTCCGTCCTTCTCGGCCCCCGACCGGATGTCGACGATCGCCATCGGGCGGAAGTACGCCTCGGTGAACTCCTCCTCCCGGGTGTAGGTGATGCGCACCGGGCGTCCGGCGGCCTTCGCGAGACGAGCCGCGCCCACGGCGAGCTCCGCGGCGTGCTTGCCACCGAAGCCCGAGCCCGTGGGGGGGACGATGACGCGCACGCTCGAAGGAGGCACCCCCAGGGCATCGGCAACGGCGTCCCTCGCGCGGAACGGGGTCTGGGACCCGATCCAGACGGTGAGTCGTTCTTCGTCCCACGCGGCGAGAACGGCGTGGGTTTCCATCGGGACGTGGGCGATGTACGCGGTCGTGTAGCTCTCATGGAGAGCGACCGGTGCCGCGGCGAGAGCGGCCGCGACGTCTCCGGCCTCATCGCGGAGGACGTCCCAGAAGTCCTCGCCTTCCGCGGGGTGCTGCCGGAGGTATCCCACGATCTCCTTCTCCGACGGTTGCGGAGTGGTCTCCCACTCGGCGCGCACCGCCTTCAAGGCGGCCTGGGCCGCGGCCAACCCGGGGGCAGCGACCCCGACGAAATCCCCCTCCTGCACGACGGTGACGCCCGGGATCGTCCGGGCCCGGGTCAGGTCCACGCGGAGCAGTTTCGCCCCGAACGACGGCGCGAACAGGAACTTTCCGTGCAGCATTCCCGGGGGGTGGAGGTCCGACGTGTACTGTCGGGCTCCGGTGACGACCTCCCGAGCGCCGAGGTTCACGGTGGGGCGGCCGGCGCGGGTCCAGTCGGAGGGAGGCACCGGGCGGGTGGAGGGAGGAACGACTTCCACGCGCCGGAGTCCCTTCACGAGAACCCCGTAGCTCACGGCGGGTCCGTTCTTCTCCCCCTTCGTCCGAGCTTCTCCATCGGAGAGTTCCAACTCCCCCGGCGCGACCCCCAGGGCGGTCGCGGCGAGCTGGATGAGGACCGTGTGCGCGGCCGCCGACGTCACGCGGAGGTGCTCACCGGCATCGGGCATCGACCGGCTTCCGAACGTTCCCATGTCCCAGGGGCAGACGTCGGTGTCCCCCATCGTCAGGTCGACCGAGGAGAGGGGGAGCCGGAGCTCCTCGGCGACGAGCAAGGAGAGCGCGGTCCTCGTTCCCTGGCCGACCTCGACCTTGCCCGTGAACGCCCGTACCTTCCCGTTCTCCCCTACGTGGACCCAGGCACCGCCGTGCGGCGGGCCCCCCTGGCCCCAGCCGCCCGGGCCGGGTCGCTGAGCGGGAAGCACGACCACGAGTCCGTCACCGAACCGGTCGAAGTAGGGGCGTTCGGTCGGAGAGAGGAGGTCGAACGGGACGGTGGCCGGCGGCGAACTCATGGGGGCCCTCCGCCGGTACCCTTCGCGAGCTCCGACGCCCGCTGGACCGCCTCGAGGATCCGAAGGTATCCGCCGCATCGACAGAGGTTGCCGTCCAAGGCCGCCCGGATCTCGCCTTCGCTGGGCCGGGGGGTTCGGTTCAACAGCGAGGCGGCGGCGACGATCATACCGGGGATGCAGAAGCCGCACTGGAACGCCCCGGTGTCGAGGAACGCCTGCTGGACGGGATGCAGACGGCTCTCGTCGGCCAGACCCTCGATCGTCGTGACCGAGCGGCCGACCACCTCTCCGATGGGAGTCATGCACGCCCGGACCGCGACCCCGTCGACCAGCACTTTGCACGCTCCACACTCCCCTTCCCCGCAACCGTACCTGGTACCGGTGAGCCCGAGCTCCTCGCGCAGGACGTAGAGGAGGCTCCGGTCCCGGTCGAGCGAGACCGGGTGGTCAACGCGGTTCACCCGAAGGTGAGCCACGACTCCGGGGCGGACGGCGGGCGGCACGTCGAGGGAGGGAGCGACCTCCACGAGTCGGGGGTAGGTCCGGGTCGTAGTTGGGCTCTTCGCGTGGGGTCGCCGGAAACGACTTGGAAGGTGTCGGTCTTGGAGACGCGTGAACCCCTGGGTGCACTGGCACTGTCTCGCGCACGGACGCGTCCAGGGAGTGAATTACCGGGCGCGGGTCGCCGAAGCGGCGCATCGGCACGGCGTCGTCGGGACGGTGGCGAACCGGGTGGACGGCACGGTCTTCATCGACGTGCAGGGCCCCCTCGAGGCCGTGGAGGCGTTCCTGCGAGATGTGAGCGGTCCTCGAGGAGTGAGCCACGCGCGGATCGTGCAGCGCGTCGCGGAAGTGCCCGTAGCTCCCGACCTTCAGGGTTTCGAGATCTTGCGGGACTGAGGACGCGACGCGGGGGGGGCGAGGCCCGGACGCATGGGGGGAGGTGCGGGGAGAGGTATTCGAACCCCCGGGAGGTTCAAATCCCTCCATGGAGCCGTTCGAAGACCAGTGTGAATGCGCGCTTGCCCGCAATCCGAAGAGCGCAGATCTCGAGTCGGCCCTTATTCGCACACGTTCCGACGCTGTACGAAGGGCCACGACCCCACGGTTCGGGAACTGTCTGGATAGGGCGGTCACGGGCTCCAGGGAGCGACCGCTAGGCGGCCGGTGCGACTCCACCGCTCGCGGTCCACTTCGAAGTAGACTTGGCCCCGGGCGATGAGTCGAGCCTCCTGAGCGTACGCACCCGCCCGGTGGAGTCTCCGCTCGATCCTGCGAATCTTTCGCTCCGACTCGCGCCATCGCCTTCGAACCTCGGAGAGATACCTCCCCGCCAGTCGCGCGTACCGTCGGGTCGGCCGATGCCATAGGATTGTTGGGGAGGCTCTCGATCCATCACGCCCGAGCGTCCCCTCGAGATACCCCATCCGCCATTGCTTTCGAAGCGACCGGGCGGCGTTCCGTCGAAGTCCAGCTGGTGTATTCGACCGAGCGAGGACCACTCCAAAGTCGCCGTCGGCCTCCGCCCAGAGTCGATATCGGGCCGAGACAGAAGCACGGCGTACGGTGATGTGAACCCGTGGGGGCCGGTAGCGCATGACCTCCTGCCAACGCCCCACTCCTGAACTGGTCGCTACGGAGGCAGGTCAGAGAGCTCCGAGTCCGACCCCGCGAACAGATCAGACCGCGTGATCGGCACCGCTCAATGGCCCGAAAGGATTATCCGCAATTGCCGGACTATTGCAGCTGATGGCATTGGCCGACCCCCCCACAACGATTACGATCCGCTCCAGCACGCGGCGTCTCTTGGAAAACATGAAGCGGCCGGGAGAGACCTACGATACGCTTCTCCAAGAGCTAGCAGAAGAATACTATCCGCCCCGAGTGATTGCAGAGCTTAAACGCCGAGTCTCCGACATTCGGGCCGGACGAGTGAAGGGAGTCCCGGCGGAGGAGATGCGTCGGAGGCTCGGCCTTTGAGCCTGTATACGATTGAGTACGACCCTCGGACCGAATCGGAACTTCGAAGACTCCCTCTCCGTCTGCGAAGACGGATCGACGACCAACTGGAGTACCTGCGTGCCGCACCCTTCCGGTCTCATCCCGGTCTCCAGGTAAAGGCAACCAGCGAGGTCCACGGGGTGTGGCACTTTCGCGTGACGAAGGAAGTACGAGTCTTTTACACGACCCATGGGTCGGTCCTCTGGGTGATTCTGGTCGAGCGGAGTCGAGGAGTCAGTAGAAGTGCCGTCCGCGAAATTCGAAAACGATTGTAGGCAAGCGGAGTACAATGCCCCGTTTCGAGACCAGCAATCTGATCCCGACCGCGAGAAAGAGTTCGTTCGGGGAGCGGTGGTAGGGCCTCAACGTCAGAATGTCGGAGGGGGGATTTGAACCGCACGTGGGTTCGAATACCACACATTTCGTCGATAGGTTCTTCCAGGAGTTGGGTGCGGGGAGAGGGATTTGAACCCACGAACCCCTACGGGACCAGACCCTGAATCTGGCGCCTTTGGCCAAGCTGGGCGATCCCCGCGCCGAGGGGTCGAGCGACGTCCGGCTTAAGACCGTTCTCTCGGTGGGCAAGCGTTACGCCGTGGCGGCGGGCGTCGGGTGGACCTTCTCGCCCTCGAGGATGTCGAGGGCCTCGCGCACGGTCGCCTTCTCGTGCACGATCGCGCGCAGCGCCTTGAGCATCGCCACGGGATGGTCGGATTGCCAGATGTTGCGGCCCATGTCGATGCCGTGGGCGCCCTCGTCGATCGCCCGACGGGCGAGTTCGAGCGCGGCCCGGTCGGTGTCGAGTTTCGGTCCCCCGGCGACCACAAGCGGGAACGGGCACCCTTCGACGACCTTCGCGAAATCTTCACAGTAGTAGGTTTTGACGAGGTGGGCACCGAGCTCAGCCGAGACGCGGCAGGCGAGGGCCAGGTAGCGCGCATCGCGCTTCTCGAGCTCCTTCCCCACGGCGGTGATCGCCATCACCGGGATCCCCGCCTCTTCCCCTTCGCCCACGAGCTCGCCGAGGTGGACCAGCGACTCGTGCTCGTGCGGGGCGCCGACGAAGACACTCATGGCGACCGCGCAGACGTTCAGGCGGGCAGCTTCTCGCATCGAGGTCGTGATCTTCTCGTCGGACAGGTCCTCTTTGAGGACGGTCGCCCCCCCCGAGACCCGAAGGACGATTGGGGTCGAAGCCTGGGGGGGCACGCACCGTCGCAGGATCCCCCGCGTGAGGGCGAGGGCGTCGGCGTGCGGGAGCAGCGGAGCGATCGTCGACCGGGCGTCCTCGAGCCGGTGGGTCGGGCCCATGAAGTAGCCGTGGTCCACCGCGAGCATGAGGGTGTTGTGGCTCACGGGCGAGAACATGCGGGCGATCCGATTCTCCATCCCCCAGTCCATCGTGGTCCCTCGGGCGGTGAGGAGTTTCCGCTCCGCTTTGAGGTTTTCTCGAACGAAGGCCGTGGGGCCAGTTCAGCCCGTCGGCGTCGACTCGGCGGTGCGTCGGGAGACCGGCACGCGTCGGTCCTCCTTGACGCGGTTCAGCACCACCTGGGTGTTCGTTCGCTCCACGTACGGGTCCTGGAGGGCGTGCTTGACGAACCGGTCCAGGTCCCGGCGGTCCCGGAACCGGCCGATGAGCAGCGCGTCGGTCTCTCCCGTGACGTCGTAGATCGCGTAGGCCCTCGAGTCCCGCGCAAGCCGCTCTTCGACCTCGCGGAGCCGTCCCTTCGAGATCCGAATCCCCATCGCGGCCCAGAGGTCCCAGCCCAGCTGCTCGTCGTCCAGAAGCGGGATGTAGCCGCGGATGACCCCCTGCGCCTCCATCCGGGAGACGCGGGCGCTCACCGGTCGTCGGCGAGACCTTGAGCCGGTGCGCGATCGCGCGATGGCTGCGGCGCGCATCGGTGTTCAGCTCCTCGAGAATGGACCGGTCCAGTTCGTCGATGGTGGACGGACGCCGCATAGATGACTGATGGAGAGAAAGAAGTTAAACTGTTCTAGTAAAAATATGGTCAAACGTCCAAAAATCACAGGTGAACGTTGATGTAGGC
Source organism: uncultured Thermoplasmata archaeon (assembly GCA_963749205.1). Taxonomy (GTDB): domain Archaea; phylum Thermoplasmatota; class Thermoplasmata; order Lutacidiplasmatales; family UBA184; genus Lutacidiplasma. Next base: position 334,615 of record CAVVLW010000006.1, read on the forward strand.
CGGCACCGTGCGCTGACCGCGGAGGCTCTCAGCGTGTCCCCACAGAAAGCCCGGAAGGAGTCGAAGAACGTCTCGGATGGAGCGCGGGTCCTCGAGCAGCTGAAGGCCGAGAAGGTCCGGTGGGTCCAGTTGTTCTACACCGACGTGTTCGGCGGGTTCAACCAGGTTGACGTCCCGCTCCACTCGCTGGACGAGGAGTCGTTCGTCTCGGGGGTCCCGAAGCTCGACGGCTCGTCCGTGCGCGGGTTCCGAGAGATCTTCGACTCGGACATGCTCCTCGTCCCCGACGTCCGCACCCTCGCGACGATCCCGTGGAACCCGGAGGCCGGAGGCACGGTCCGATTCATCTGTGACGTCCGAATCGGCGGCACGACGGCCCCCTACGACCACGACCCACGGTGGGTCGCCCGCAAGACCGAACACGTTCTGGCGGACGCCGGTTTTGACCGCTCGTACTGGGGACCCGAAATCGAGTTCTTTGTCTTTGACTCGGTCCAGCTTGATCCCATCGTACCAAGGGGTGCACGACCCATGGGCGGGGGCCGGCTACCTCATCAATCAGAGCGAGGCCCCCTGGCAGGCCGGGCCCACGGCCGCGACGGTCCGGTTCAAGGAAGGGTACCACCGGAGTCCTCCCACCGATTCCCTCCTCGGGATGCGGGCCGAGATGTGCAACATCCTCGCGGACCAGTTCCACATCGTGATGGACGCGCACCATCACGAGGTCGCGACGGCGAGCCAGTCCGAGCTGAACGTACGGTTCGACGACCTCGTTCCGATGGCCGACCACATCCAGGACGTCCGCTACGTGATCAAGAACGTCGCCCACCGCCACGGAAAGGTCGGATGCCTGATGCCGAAACCCGTCTACGGCGACAACGCGATCGGGATGCACACCAACCAGTCGCTGTGGACGAAGGGGAAGAACTCCTTCTACGACGCGAAGGACAAGTACGCCGAGGTGAGTCAGACCTGCCGGTACTACGTCGGGGGGCTCATGAAGCATTCTCGGGCCCTCTGTGCAATCACGAACCCGACGACCAACTCCTATCGCCGTCTGGTCCCCGGATACGAGGCCCCGGTGTTCATCGCGTGGAGTCGGGCCAACCGTTCCGCGAGCATCCGTATCCCGGCGTACCACCGCGGGCGGCCCGCGGCGAAGCGGGTCGAGTACCGCACCCCGGACTCCTCGGCGAACATCTACCTGACCGAGGCCGCGCTCGCCCTCGCGGGACTCGATGGGATCAAGAAGAAGATCGAGCCCCCCGCCCCGGTGGACGAGAACATCTACAAGCTGACGCCCGAGCGTCGGCGGGAGCTCGAGATTCGCGAGCTACCGGGTTCCCTCGGGGAGGCGCTCGACTGCCTCGACTCGGACCACGCGTTCCTGCGTCCCGCGTTCGCCGCGTCCCTGATCGAGACCTACATCGCGCTCAAGCGGGAGGAGCAGCTCGAACTGAACCTGCGACCGCACCCCTACGAGTTCTACAAGTACCTCGACGTTCTAGACTGGGCGAGCCCGGGCGGAACCCTTTCCTTCATTTCCTTCGCGCCCTCGTCGGGGAACCCCGTGACCGAGTCTGCACTGTTCGTCGGCGGTGGCGTCTTCACCGGTCAACGATACTGCGAGGCGCTCCTCCTCGAGAACGGGGAGGTCCTGGTCGCGGGTAGCGAGGCCGAGGCCCGACGGGCCGCTCCGACCGGTGTCGAGCGACACGATCTCCACGGGGCCCTCGTTCTCCCCGGCCTCATCGACGCCCACTTTCACATCGCGGACGTGACCCGGTCCCGGGAAGGTCTCAACCTCAGCGGGGTGACGTCTGTCGAGAGCCTCGTCGAATCCGTCCGACGGTGGGGAGCGGAACATCCCGCGCGTTCGATCGTGGGGCGCGGATGGGACCCCGAGCGGTTCCCGGGCCGGGTCTGGCCGACCCGGGGCGACCTCGACCGGGCCGCCCCGGACCGGTCGGCGGTCGTCCTGCACGTCAGTGGGCATGCGGGGGTCGCGAACTCGGCCGCACTCGCGGTCGCCCGGTTCGACCGGGCATCGGCGGATCCCCCGGCGGCCGGCTCGGTCGTGAGTCCGACGGAACGCCGGACGGGCGCGTGTTCGAGAGCGCCCTCCTCGCTCTCGTGGGGCGAACGGGGGACCTCGACCTGCCCGAGCCGGCCGCCCTTCGCCGGACGATGCATTGGGCCGTGACGCTCGGACTCACGACCCTGGGCGCCATGAGCGCGGCGCCCGAGGAAGCGCTCGCCTTGCGCGAGCTCTCCCGTCAAGGAGCGCTGCCCGGTCGAGTGCGGGTCTATCTGCACTCGAGCCGCTGGGAGGAGTACTTCCGGACCGCCGCGGGTCCCGAAGGGTCCGCGGGACGATTTGCGGTGGTCGGAGTAAAAGCGTACACCGACGGGGCGTTCGGGACGCGCACGGCCTGGCTTTCCGAGCCCTACGCGGACGACCCCGGCAATACGGGTCTGCCGACCGCGGTCGACGAACAGCTCCGCGGGGTCGTGGAAGCAGCGGTGAAGCGGGGGCTTGCGCCCGCGCTCCATGCGATCGGGGACCGGGCGGTCGAGTACTCGCTCCGCGTGCTCGAACCGTTCCGTCGTTCCTCCGGACCGCCGGCCCGAATCGAGCATGTCGCACTCACTCCTCCCGCTCTTTTCGGGACTCTGGCACGAGTTCGTCCCGCGCTGGTGGTTCAACCGGGGTTCGTTTGGAGCGACCACTGGCTCGGTCAACGCTTGGGGGCTGCTCGAACCCGATGGGCCTACGCCTTTCGCAGCTTGGTGCAGCAGGGACACCTCGTCGTCGGCTCGAGCGACGCTCCGTATGACCCCGCGGACCCGTGGCGCGGGATACGGGCGTCGGTCCGTCGGACCGACGCGGAGGGCCGTTCGGCGAATGCGACACCCGAGGAGGCGCTCGGGCCCGAAGAGGCGATCCGCCTCTATACCGCGAATGCGGGGACGGCGCTCGGCGACCCGGCGCTCGGCCGGCTCGAGCCCGGATCCCCGGCGGACCTCATCCTCGTCGGGTCGCCATCGCTCGAGGTCGCGATCGCGGCCGGGAGTGCGGCGGTCCGGGAGAGCTGGGTCGCAGGGGTCTGCGTGGCTGGCGCGGCCAGTCGTCCGGACGGGGAAACGGTCTAAGCTCCCTCGCGTCTCGAACGGTCGTGTCTGCCCCCGCCGACGTCCCGCCGCTCAAGGAGTTCTCGCCGTCGATGCGGGTCGACGTGCTGATCTCTGATTGGCGCGCCGCACTCGACCCCCAAATTTCGGGGGAAGAGAAGGAACGAGCGCTCTACGGCCTCGCGTGGGAAGCGTACCTCGAGGGGGACTACGGGTTCGGTCTTTGGTGTTGGCACGAGTGCGACCGCCTCATCAACAACCTGAACGGGAACGTGCGGGAGGTCACCCGGATCCTCGGCCCCGGACGATACTTCGGCTTCTCCCACCGGAAGGCCGTGGCGGCCGGGGTGCCGGTCGACCGGATCTACCGGCCCCGAAAGGGCGACATGAGCACGCCGAGAACGGACGCGTTCGTGCTGCCGCACTATCAGGTCCTCTGCGTTTACCTCGTCCGGGCGGCGACGGGGGACCCGAAGGCGAAAGCCCAACTCGAGATCGCGCTCCTGGAGCTCGAGGAGCGGCGGCGTGCCGACCCGTTCCTTCGGTATTTCGAGACGTTCCGGGACCTGTTGAAACGGACCTCCGCCTCGAAGACCCCGCCTTCGGCCGGATCGACCCCCGCCGCCTCCACGGCCCCCCCACCGGCGGCGGCTCGTCACCCCCGGGCGAAGTCACCGGGTCCGTAGGTCGGGGCACCGCCCCGACCCAATGTTTCCTATAGGCCGCCCTCTTCGGCCCCTTCGGAGGGTCGATCGCGGATGCGAGCAGTGGTTCTGGGAGGGGGCGGGCTCACCGGCCGGTGCGCGGTCCGGGACCTCGCGAACGGGGGAGTTTTCAACTCGGTCGTCGCGGCCGACCTGGACGTCGGTCTCGCGGAGGCGGCGGCACGGAACGCCGGGGCGCGAGCGACGGCGAGCGCCCTGGACGTACGGGACCGACCGGCGCTGGTCCACCTTCTCCAGGGCGCCGACGTGGTCGTCAACGCCGTCCAGTACGGGTTCAACCTCACCGTGATGGAGGCCACGCTCGAAGCGCGAGTACCGTACCTCGACTTCGGCGGGCTGTTCCACATGACGCGCCGCCAGCTCGCCCTCGACGCCACGTTCCGGGCGGCGGGCGTGCTCGCGATCCCCGGACTCGGTCAGGTCCCCGGCGTCTCCAACATCCTCGCGATGGAGGCGACCCGCGACCTCGACACGGTCGAGTCGATCGTCATTCGCGACGGATGGCGCGACCTCACGGTCGGAGGTCCCGAGATCGTGTTCACCTGGTCACCGAGCACCTTCCTGGACGAGATGGTCCTCCCGGCGACCATCTTCGAGAACGGCGCCTACCGTGACTACCCGCCGATGAGCGGGGCCGAGGAGTTCGAATTTGCGGCGCCGGTCGGGAAGACCCGCGTCTACCGGACGCTGCACTCCGAGCCGGCGACCCTGCCCGAGAGCCTAAAGGCGAAGGGTCTCCGACACTGCGAGTGGAAGGAAGGCGGACCGGGCATCGAGGTCCTCCGCACGATGGCGCTCCTCGGTCTCGGCTCCGACCGGCCGCTCGACGTGCGGGGCCAGTCGGTCACGCCGAAGGACTTCACGCTCGCCCTCCTGAAGCGCGAAAAGCTCCTCGGAATCCCCGAAGGGGTGGACGCGGTCGACTGGGAGGTCTGCGACATCGAGCTTCGGGGGACCCAGGGCGGCCGGCCCGTGGTTCGCCACGCGATCGCCCGATTCCCCGCACGCCGGGACTGGCACCTCGTGGCGACCGAATACGCGGTCGGGGTCGCGGGCGCGATCGGTGCGGAGCTGATCGTGACGGGCCAGGTCCGCGCCGTCGGGGTGGTACCGCCCGAGCTCTGCGTGCCCGCCGGACCGTTCCGGGCCGCGCTGAAGAAGCGGGGGATCGAGACCGCCATCGTCCCACCCGAAAACCCGTTACCGCCACTCCGGAAGGAGTGAAGGTGGGGACGAAACGGCTGAGATTTCGCTTTTTCGGTTGGTTAGTGGGCAACTAATAGGTATTTTTGCAGATTAACATCGGTTAAACATTACATAGCAATGAGTTCATACTTTGCTATATTAATGATATAACGCGTTCTCGCATTTAGCCAATTATATATACGCCATTCGGGGTCCGAAACCCGCCCCTGATGGTGGATTATGGCGGAACCGCACCCCGCCTCGTTGCCGATTCTCCCGAGCCAGGGAAGCGACGATCTGCTCCGTGAATCCCGAGCGGACCGGCTCCCTGCGGGACTGCTGAGGGCCGCCGACTCCGAGGCCCAGCCGCCCCCGACCCCGGCGGTCGAGGAGCCCCGGAAGGCGCCCGCCGCCGAGGCGGCGGCCGCCGAGGCCAAGGAGGCCCCTCCGGTTGCTGCCCCCGAGGTCGAGGCGCTGCCGATCTCGATCGCCCGCCTCGTTCCGAAGCTGAAGAAGAGCGCGAAGCTCTTCGAGGAGGGGAAGAAGTACATCCCGAACGCCTCGAGCTCGCTCATCCGGGTCGCGTCGTACGACCCGTGCCCCCCGTTCATCGCAGCCGGCAAGGGCTCGCGGATCTGGGACGAGGACGGGAACGAGTACATCGATTTCAACCTCGGGTACGGATGCCTCATCAACGGGCACGCCCCCAAAGAGCAGGTCAAGGCGATCCAGGACCGGGCCGAGCTCGGCCTCCACTTCGCCGCCCCCACCGCGCTCGAGATCGACCTCGCCAAGATGTTCCGTAAGATGGTCCCGAACGCGGAGCGCGTTGCGTTCTGCTCGAACGGGACGGACGCGACCATGAACGCGATCCGGATCGCCCGCGCGGTCACGGGCAAGGACGCGATCCTGAAGTTCGAGGGCCACTACCACGGCCAGCACGACTATGCACTGATCAGCGCAGAGGCGCCCCCGATCGTCGCGGGGCTCGACGAATTCCCGCGGCCCCTCCCCAACTCCGCCGGCATCCCGCCCGGCGTCACGGACTACGTGATGGTCGCGCAGTTCAACTCCCTCGTCTCGTTCGAACGGATGGTCAAGCGCTACCGCGACCGCCTCGCGTGCGTCATCCTCGAACCGATCATGGCGAACGCCGGGGTCATCCCGCCCCTCCCGGACTACCTGAAGCGCCTCGTCGAGATCGCGCACGAGAACGACATGCTCGTGATCTTCGACGAGGTGTTCACCGGCTTCCGCGTTGCGCCCGGGGGAGCGCAGCAGCTCTACGGGGTCGAGCCGGACATCTCCTGCTGGGCGAAGGCGCTCGGCGGGGGGGTGACGATCTCCGCGGTGTCGGGGAAAGCGGAGTACATGGACATGATCGCGCCCGGGCGGATCTCGTTCGGCGGCACCTACTTCGCGAACAACCTCTCCCTCGCCGGGGCGCTCGCGAACCTGAAGATGCTCCACCGCGGCGGGGACGACCTCTACGCGCGGTTCGCCCGCCTCACCGACAAGCTCGAGAAAGGGCTCGAGGAGGCCGGCCACGACTCGAAGGTCTCGGTCGTCGTCCAGTCGGTGAACGGGATGCTCCAGTTCTTCTTCACCCGGAGGAAGAAGATCCAGAACTACCGCGAGTCGCTCCAGATCGATTGGAACCTCTACCTGCGGCATCACCAGCTCCTGCTCGACAAGGGCATCTACATCCACCCCGACAACTACGAGCGGATCACGTTCTCGAGCGCGCACAGCGAGAAGGACATCGAGAAGTTCATTTCGATCGCCCACGAGACGTTCAAGGAGCTCCGCACGCTCCCCCGCGATTACCTGCCGTGACGGGCGTCCCGGACCCGGCCGACCCCCGCCGTAGGGTCCTAAGTAGTCGAAGTCTGTAGGCCGTAAGATGCGTGGGTGGGCCCGTCGGCCGCTCCCCCGGTAGGAGATTCGGGGCGAGATGGGCCGGAATCCAGGCGACCTGATCATCTTCGTCGGAAAGCGCCTGCTCCAACTCATCCCCGTCCTCATCGGCGTCATCATCCTGACGTTCATCTGCACGCACCTCAAACTGCAGGGACTCTGCAACGCGGTGTACCCCCACGCGTCGCCGGGGACCATCGCCACCTGCAACGCGAAGTATGGCGCGCCGCTCCTCAACCAGTTCGTCCAGTACATCACTAGCCTCCTCCAGGGAAACTGGGGCCAGTCGACCCTGGGAGTCCAAGTCTATCCCCAGATCGCGGCCGACCTTCCCGCCACGCTCGAGCTCGTCCTGGCCGCCCTCTTCCTCATGATCGTCATCGGGATTCCGCTCGGCGTCATCGCGGCGCAATACGGCGGCCGGTGGGCGGACCACCTCGTCCGGGTCTTCTACCTGAGTGGGTGGGCGACCCCGACCTACCTCGGCGCGGTGATCGCGGCCGTCTTCATCGGTCCGTGGCTTGGCCTCCCGACCCGCGGCGAGTACCTCGACCGTCGTTCCTCCGTTCACGCAGTATACCCACATGTCCGTGGTCGACGCCATTATTGCTGGCAATTTTGCGTACACGGTGGACGCGATCTCCCACCTCATCCTCCCGGCGACGGTCCTCGCGTTCATCAATATGGGAATCGCGACGCGGATGACGCGCGCCTCAATGCTCGAAGTACTCCCGCTCGACTACGTCCGGTCGGCGAGGATGAAGGGCCTCAGCGAATTCTGGGTGATGTACAAGCACGCGCTGCGGAACGCGCTGATCACGACGACCACGGTGTTGGGAGTCACGGCCGGAGGTCTCTTGGCCGGGACGGTTGTCATCGAGGAGGTGTTCGACTGGCCGGGGATCGGTCAGTACGCCTACGACGCGATCGGTGGAGGCGGCTCCACGGCGAACTTCGACGGAGCGATCGCCGTTGTGATCATCTTTGCGATCGCGGTCGTGGTCGCGAACCTCATTGCGGACATCCTGTACGGGGTCCTCGACCCGCGCGTCGACTGGAGGTAACGACGCATGTCGGCAGCCCCGGCGGCACCGGCTCGGCGCCGCGCCGACCACCCACTCGTGGTGTTCTGGAGGGTGCTGCGCGCGAACCCGCTCTCGCTCTTCGGCTTCCTCCTCGTCTCTTTGATTTGCATCACGGCACTCGTCGTCGTGGTCGCCCCTCACCTCATCGTCCCGTACGGTCCGCAACAGGAGACCGGTCCGATCAACGCCCCGCCCTCCTGGCACCACCCGTTCGGGACCGACGGCCTCAGCTTCGACATCTACTCGAACGTGATGCTCGCACTCCCGCTCGACCTGGGCATTGGCGTCGGCATCGCGGGCATTTCACTCCTTATCGGCGGCGCGCTCGGCCTGATCGCCGGCTTCTACGATACGCCGGGAAAGCTGTCGGGCTACGCCTCCGTCTCGATCATGCGGCTCACGGACATCTTTCTCTCGTTCCCGAGCCTAATTCTCGCGCTCACGATCACCCGGGTGCTCGGGGTGGGGGTCGTGAATACCGCGATCGCGATCAGCATCACATGGTGGCCGTTCTACGTCCGGCTCGTGCGGGGCGAGGTCCTCGCGGTCAAGCATCTGCCCTACGTTATCGCCGCCCGGGCGGCCGGGGTGACGGAGAACCGGATCTTGCTCCGTCACGTCCTTCGGAATGTGACCGAGCCCCTCATCGTCTACTTCACTCTCGACATCGGGACGGTGCTCGTCACCTACTCGACGATCGGGTACATCGGCGTCGCGAGCAAGTATCCTGGAGCTCAACCGGAATGGGGGGCGATGCTCGCGTACTATCAGCTCGGTGGCCTCATCACTACGTACCCGTGGCTCGTGCTCGCCCCCGGCGCGGCGATCTTTGTCACCGTCCTCGCTTTCAGCCTCCTGGGCGACGGGCTGCGGGACATCCTGGACCCGCGCACCCGCCGGGCCTTTGTCCGCGGTGCCGCACCGGAACCCCCCGCGGAACGCCCTACCGCCGAAGCCACTGAGCCAGGAAGAGCCGGATGCTCCCGGAACCCTCCACCGGGAGCCCCCTCGGCGTGCCCGACCCGGGAGGTGTATCATGACCGAACCGGTCCTCATCCTCGACAATCTGTCCGTGACGTACACGGTGGGTGCCGGAACGTTCTACGCGGTCTCCGACATCTCGCTCGAGATCGAGCCCGGCCGGGTCGTCGGGATCGTCGGCGAGACCGGCTGTGGCAAGAGCACGCTCGCGAAGGCGATCCCGCGACTCCTCCCCGAACCGCCGGCGACGATCGGGTCGGGGACGATCATCTTCCAGGGTACGGACCTCGTCAAGGTACCCAAGCGCCAGCTTCCGATGGTCCGTGGCACCGGGATCGGCATGATCTTTCAGGAACCCCTGAACTCTCTCAACCCCGCGTACCGCGTCTTCGACCAGATCGCCGAGTCGATCCGGATCCGGCACTATCGGGAGATGGGCTGGGTCAAGTCGTTCCAAGGGGGACCGACCCCGTTCGATTACTCCAAACCGCCGGACACGACCACGGTCGCCGGCTCGCTCACGAAGTCGATCATTCCGACGGGGGCGGCCGAGGAAGCGGTACGGGATCGCCTCCAGACCCGGTCCCAGTACCGGGAAGAGGTGCTCGAGTACCTGCGCCTCGTCCGGATCAACGACCCGGAGACGATCCTCAACCTGTTCCCCCACGAGCTCTCGGGCGGAATGCGCCAGCGGATCATGATCGCGATGGCGCTCAGCGAGAAGCCCGCGCTCCTCATCGCCGACGAACCGACCAGCGCCCTGGACGTGACGATCCAGGCGCAGGTGCTCACCCTCATGAAGGAGCTGATCGACGAGGTCCATGCCGCGATCCTGTTCATCAGCCACGACCTGGGCGTGATCGCCGAGACCGCGGACGAGGTCGGGGTGATGTACGCCGGACGGATCGTGGAGTACGGTCCGGTCGCCGAAGTGTTCAAGGATCCTCGACACCCCTACACGAAGGCGCTGCTCAAGGCCGCCCCGGCCCACTACAAGTCCGACGGACCGCTCAGCTCGATCGCGGGGTCGGTGCCGAACCTTTCCAGACCACCCTCCGGTTGCCGGTTCCACCCCCGGTGCGTGCTCGCCCGCGACGTCTGTAAGGGCGTGTCCCCCCCGCTCGCACCGGTGGACCCGACTGCGCCCGCGGATTCCCGTCACATCCATCGGAGCGCGTGCTACTTTGCCGCGGAGGTGCCCGGCCTCCCATGAGCGCTCCGACTCCCCTCCTCGAGACCGAGGCGGTCGAGAAGTTCTTCCCGCTCACTCGAAGCATCACCGATACGGTGCGGCGCAGCGCGCAGCGGTCGGTCCACGCCGTAGATGGGGTCTCGCTGACGATTCGCAACGGGGAGACCCTCGGGCTCATCGGGGAATCCGGGTCGGGCAAGACGACGTTTGGCTGGCTGATTTCCCGCCTCCACGAACCGACCGGCGGCATGATCCGCTTCGACGGAGTAGATGTCACGCACCTTACCAAGTCGGCGCTGCGGACGTGGCGACGGAACATTCAGGTCGTCTTCCAGGACCCTGTCGGCTCACTCGACCCTCGTCTCCGGGTTTGGCAGATCGTTGGCGAGCCCCTCCGGGCCCAGAACCCGATGGATCGACTGCGGGCTCGCGAGGAGCGGGCGAGGATCCAGCGAGAGTATCGAGCGGAGCAGCAGAAGGCCAAACGGGGGAGGCTCCCGCCTCCGGCCATGCCTCCATTACCTCCGATTCCGCCCCGCCTCACCCGTGCGGTCATCCGGACCAAGGTGCAAGAACTGCTGCCGACGGTCGGACTCCCCCCGGATTGTCTCGACCAGTACCCCCACGAGTTCTCCGGTGGCGGACGCCAACGACTGTCGCTCGCCCGCGCGCTCATCGTCCACCCGAGGCTCATCATCCTCGACGAGCCGACGAGCGCCCTCGATGTCGCGGTGCAGGCCCAGATCCTGAACCGGCTCGTGGAGCTCCAGCGTGACGCTCGGCCTCTCTTACCTGCTCATCACCCACAACGTCGCCGCGGTCCGGTTCGTTGCGGACCGTGTCGCGGTGATGTATCTCGGCCGGCTGGTCGAGGTGGGACCGGTGCGCGAGGTGCTCGAGCACCCGGTCCACCCGTACACGAAGGCGCTCCTTGCCGCCGTGCCCGTACCGGACCCGAGCCGGCGCCGGACCCGCTATCGGATTGGCGGCGACATCCCGTCCCTCGTCGACCCGAAGCCGGGGTGTCGGTTCGCGCCCCGCTGCCCCTTCGTCATCGACCGGTGCCGGGTCGAGGACCCTCCGCTCCTCACCGTGAGGGGCCTCGGGGACCGCCTGGTCGCTTGCCACCGGGCCGAGGAGGTCCGGGACATCGCCCCCGAGACCCTTCTCTCGACGGGTCCCGAGACGACGACGCCGTCGCCGACGACCACGTCGTGACCCGTTCCCCGAGAGCCCCTGGGCGCTAGGTCAACCACTGGGTGTTGAACCCGATCGAGAACGGCTCGGCGCTCGCCATCGGGTTGAAGACGTACCCGTGGAGGTCGGATGCGTAGACCGCGAACGACGTCGGGACGACCAGCCAGATATCGGTGTAGTTGTCGTACATGATCTGGGTCATGTTCGTGTAGTACGCGGTGAGGTCGGCGGGGTTCGAGTCGCCCGCGGCCAGGTACGTGTCGACGTTCACCGTGGCGTTGTTGAAGCCCGCCATGCAGAGGTTGGCGCTCCCGGTGTTCACGGCATCGTTCTGGGTCCAGTCGTCCGGGGAGATGTAGTCGGACGTGTAGAACTCCTGACCCATGAAGAACGGACCGCCGTTCGCACTGGTCGAGGAGACGCACGATCCGTCCGGGTTGCGGCCCTGTTCCTCATAGAGTTCGTCGAGGCTCACGCCGACCGGGTTGATTGTGATGCCGATGTCCTTTAGGTCCACCTCGAGGAGCTGGGCAGTTTCGGACCAATCCGCCCCGACGTTGAGGTACATGTAGTTGATGGAGTCGCCCAAGCACGCGTTGTTGGCGCACGGGGAGTCGGCGATTTCCTGCTGGGCGAGGGCGAAGTTGTAATTGTAATAGGGTTCTGCCGCCGTCACGTTGTTGTTGTAGGGATAGGCGGGCGGCACAGGACCGACCCACTGGGAGGCGTACCCCCCGAACGCATCCGTGATGATCTGCTGGTAGTTGATCGCGTGGGTGATCGCCTCGCGGACCGAGAGGTTGTCGAACGGGGCGACGCTCTGGTTGAGGAAGATCCACCACGAGCCGCTCGTCGCCCCGAAGATGATCGGCAGCGGGGTGACCTTGACGTTCGTGTGTCCCTCGAGGGTCGCGATCGTGGACGGGCCGACGTACGCGAACGACGCGCCCTGAACCTGGCCGGTGATCAGGTCGTTGGTCGTGATGTCAATCGTATCCTGGAAGATCACCTCGACCGAGGTGTTCGCGGGCTGGAGGTTGACGTTCCATGGTTGGGTGGCTGCGGCGGTGGCACCCCAATAGTTCGAGCTGGGGGTGAGGGTGTACCCGCCCCCTCCGACCCCGTTGTACCCGTTCATCACATACGGCCCGGTCCCGAGGGTGTTGCTCGCGAGGTAGTCGCTCGGCTGACCGATCGTCACGCCACCGTGGGCGTCGACCCACGCCGGGTCGACCGCATAGGAGTTCGGTGCGGAGATCGATGCGAGAAGGTAGGTGTAGTTGCTGGCGAAGTACCCGTACCCCAGGTTCAGCGCGATCGACTCGCTGTTGATCACTTGGAACGACTGGTTGGGCAGCTCCATGGCCGAGATCTCGGCCGCGGTCGGGGCGGAGAAGCTCCACGTGTTCAGGTCGGTGGCGAGGGTCGAGTTCGCCGCCTGGTCGCTCGCCGCGGGCGAGTAATAGCTGAGGGGACTCGAGGGCGTGAAGTTGGTCGAGTAGAAGTTCTCCTCCAAGATGAACTGGGGTCCTTGGGCGAGCAGCAGGCTCCGGTAGAGGCTGTACCACTGGACGTAGGCATTGTAGGGGTCGCCGTTCGAAAAGACGACTCCCGGGCGCAGCTCGAAGGTATACGTAGAGAACCCGGTGTTCGGGTTGTACGATTCGGTGCCGTTGTTGGTCGCGAGGACACCTGAGAAGCTCGTGACGCTCGTGCCGTTGTAATTGACGAGACCCTGGTAGACCTGCTGGACCGCCGCCCAGCCCGGGGTAGAGAACGTGACCGCAGGGTCGAGCGAGTCCGGGATCTCGGCCTGGTCGATGCAGATGTATCCGGTCTGGTTCGGGCCGCAGTTCGACGTGGTCGAGTGCTTGAGCGCATAGTAGCCTCCGACGCCCGCGGCCACGAGCACGACCACGACGGCCACCACGATGATATTCCGGTTCCGAGGCTTCATAGAACAGGACCCTCGCCGGGTCGGTCGCGGGACCGGCTCCCCCCTTGATAAGGTATGCCATGGGGGGTCTCCGGAGTCGCGCTCGGGTCGCCGGCGGCAGGCTATTTAGACGGCCCGGATTCGCGCAGCCGCGGTGGTTGCATGGCGGTCAAGATGCTGATCGGAGGAGAGTGGGTGGCCGCGAAGGGCGAGGCGACGACGGCGGTCGTCAGCCCCTACGACGGGACGAAGCTCGAGGAAGTTCCCCGGGGATCCCGGGACGACGCCCGCCGAGCGATCGACGCGGCTCGGGAGGCGTTCGACCACGGTCCGTGGCCCAAGTTGCCGCCGCGCGCCCGCGGGGAAGTGTTCCTGAAGGTAGCGCAGATCCTGACCCAGCGACTTCCCCAGCTCGCGGAACTGGAGAGCCGGAACCAGGGAAAGACGATCAAGCAGGCGCTGGACGCCGACCTGCCGTTCTCGGTCGACAACCTCGTGTTCTATGCGGGCGCCGGACGCACGCTCGACGCGAAGAGCCCGGGCGAGTTCACGGGGGAGGGAACGACGATCTTCCGGCGGGAGCCGGTCGGGGTGGTTGCGTCGATCACTCCGTGGAACTATCCGTTCATGATGGCTGTCTGGAAGATCGGCCCCGCGTTGATCACGGGGAACACGGTCGTCCTCAAACCCGCGAGCTGGACGCCGCTCACGTCACTCGAGCTCGGGCGGGCGTTCCAGGAGGCCGGCCTCCCGGCCGGTGCGCTCAACGTGGTCACCGGACCCGGCGACGAGGTCGGCGACGAGCTCTCCCGGAACCCCAAGGTCGACATGGTCTCGCTCACGGGGGACACGGCGACCGGTCGGAAGATCATGGCGGCGGCGAGCCAAACGGTGAAGCGCGTGCAGCTCGAACTCGGCGGGAAGGCCCCGTTCATCGTCTTCGAGGACGCCGACATCGCCGCCGCGGTCGAAGGGGCGGTCGTTGCCGGGTTCGTGAACGGCGGCCAGGACTGCACCGCCGCGACGCGCCTCATCGTCCACCAGAACGTCCGCGCGAAGTTCCTGAAGCACCTCCTCGAGCGGGTCGCCACGATCCGGATGGGGGACCCGCTGTCGCGAAAGACCGACTTGGGACCCCTCGTGCACCCGACGCACCAGAAGCGGGTCCTCGAGTTCGTTCAGAAGGGCAGCGACGAGGGCGCGAAGCTGGTCGCAGGCAGTGCCACGGCGCCGAAGGACCACGCCGGCGGGGCGTTTGTCTCGCCGGCGATCTTCGACGCGGTCGCCCCCGATATGGTGATCGCGCAGAAGGAGGTCTTCGGCCCGGTCCTCGACGTCATCGAGTTCTCGAAGTTCGACGAGGCGCTGGAGATCGCGAACGGCGTGGAGTACGGCCTCGCCAGCAGTGTCTGGACCAACGACCTCCGCACGGCGATTCGCGCCTCGAACGCGCTCCGCTTCGGGGACGTGTGGGTGAACGACCACCTGCCGCTCGGCTCGGAGACCCCGCATGGCGGGTTCAAGCAGTCCGGGTTCGGCAAGGACCTGGGGACGGACTCGCTCTACGACTACACGGCGATCAAGAACATCTACATCGACCTGACCGGCCAGGCTCGCAAGGGCTGGCACTACCTCACGTACGGCGACCCGGCGTAGGCGGACCGTGACAGAAGGCGTCCCCGCGGGTGGCAAAGGCGCGCTCTTCATCGGCGGCAGTTGGCGCGCACCCGCGAGCGGCCAGTACGCGCCGGTCCGGGACCCGTCGACCGGTCGCGTGGTCGGCGAGGCGCCGGTCGCGTCCGCCGACGAGGCGCGAGCGGCCGTCGATGCGGCCGCCAACGCCGAGGACCGCTGGGCGAAAGTGCCGGGCCACGAACGGGCCCGGATCCTGCGGGCGGCCGCCGCCCGGCTCCAGACCGACCGCGAGACGATGGCCCGTCTGATCGCGACCGAGGTCGGGAAACCGATCGTCGACGCCCGGGTCGAGGCCGACCGTGCCGCCGGGGTCTTCCTCCTCGCCGCCGAGGAGATCCGTCACCTGGGAGGAGAGAGCTTTCCCGCGGACGCCTACGAACGCCCGGCCGGGAACGAGCACCGGTTCCTCTTCTCGGTCCGCGACCCGATCGGGGTCGTCGTCGCCATCGGGCCGTTCAACTTTCCTCTGAACCTGCTCTGCCACAAGGTCGCGCCGGCGCTCGCCGCCGGGAATCCCGTCGTCGCGAAACCAACGTCCGCCGCCCCGTTCACCGCCCTCCGGCTGGCCGAGCACCTCGCGGCCGCGGGGATCCCGGCCGGGGTCCTCAACGTCGTGGTCGGGGCCGGGCGGGTCGGTGGGCGACACGCTCGTCGAACATCCGCGCACCCGACTCGTCACGTTCACCGGCTCCACGGTGGTCGGGAAGGCGATCGCGGGGAAGGCCGGTCGCCACGCGAAGCGGGTGATCCTCGAGATGGGGGGCCTCGACCCGTTCGTCGTCCTGGACGACGCGCCGCTCGACACCACGGTCGCCGCCGCCGCACGCGGCGTCTTCAGCTACTCCGGTCAAGTCTGCACCGCCTCGAAGCGGTTCCTCGTCCAGGACGGCATCGCGGACCGGTTCGCGCGGGCCCTCGCGGAGCGGGCCAACTCGCTGCACGTCGGACCGGCGCTGGAAGAGACCACGGAAGTGGGGCCGCTGATCGACGCCGCGGCCGTCGGTCGGATGGAAACGTTGGTCGAGGACGCCCGCTCCCGGTCCGCGAAGGTGCTGGCGGGCGGACGACGGCCCGCCGACCGCCCCGAGGGGAGCTTCTACGCACCGACCGTGCTCGACGAAGTGCCCGAGGAGGCGCGCGTCCTCCACGAGGAGCCGTTCGGCCCGATCGCGCCGGTGGTGCGATTCTCGGATATCGACGACGCCGTGCGGATCGCGAACGCCACCCCGTATGGGCTCCAGGCCGCCGTGTACACGCGCGACATCGCGCGGGGATTCTCGCTCGCGAAGCGCATCCGGGCCGGCGGGGTGCATCTCAACGACCCGACGAACCTGCGGTGGGACGCGCTCCCGTTCGGCGGGGTGAAGGAGAGCGGCCTCGGGCGGGAAGGGCTCCGGTACGCGATGGAGGAGATGACCGAGGTCAAGCTGATCTCGGTCAACTACGCGGGGGAAACGCCCCGCTAGGACGGTTCCGCGTCCGGAAACGTACGACCCGGGACCGGCGGGACCACGGGCGCCGGCATGCCCGCCGTCGACGGCAGCAGGGGCTCGGGGATTCCCACGCGCCCGGCGGTGGCCCGTCGCGCGCTCGGGGCGTTCGGCGCGGCGTCGAGGCTCTCGAGCGCGTCCTCGAACGCGTCGAGCCCCCGCTCGAGGAGCTCGTCCTCGATCACGAGCGGCGACATGAAACGGAGGACCTGGTCCCACGACCCCGCGGTGTGCATGAGCACCCCGCGAGCGAACAGCGCCGAACGCATCGCCTTCGCGCGGTCGCCCCACGCCGCCCGGGTCGCGGGGTCTCGGACGAACTCGACCCCGATCATGAACCCACGGCCCCGCACGTTCCCGATCGTCGGGTGACCCTGGGACATCTCTCGGAACCGCTCGACCACCGCCGCGCCTCGGTGCCGGGTCCGCTCGAGGAGGTCGCCCTCCTTCAGGACCTTGAGGACCTCAGTCCCGACCGCGAGGGCCAATGGGTTGCCGCGGTATGTGCCGAGATGGAATCCACGCGGGAGTTCCTTGACGAGGTCCGAGCGGTAGGCGACCATCGAGAGGGGGATCCCGCCGCCGATCGTCTTTGCGATGCAGAGGATGTCGGGAGTGACGTCGGCGTGGTCGACGGCCCACATCCGGCCGGTCCGGCCGAGGCCGGTCTGCACCTCGTCCGCGATCAGGAGGATCCCGTGCCGGTCACAGAACTCCCGCACCGAGGGGAGGAAGTCGTCCGGAGGGACGACGTATCCGCCTTCCCCCAGGATCGGTTCGACGAGGACGGAGGAGATGGAGTCGACGCCGGAGTGCGGGTCGTTGACGAGGTGCTCGAGATAGGAGATCGTGCCCGCCGCCCCCTCGTCCGCGCCGAGGACCGGGCGGTATGGGTCGGGGAACGGCACCCGGACCACCGTTCCGCCGCCGAAGGCGGACGTGGTGTGGTACCGTCGGCCGCTTGTGAGGCTGACGACGCCGCCGTGGACGCCGTGGTACGCTCCCGAGAACGCGACGGTCCCGTGCTTTCCCTGAGCGAAATCCGCGAGGCTGACGGCGGTCTCGATCGCGTCGCCGCCGGTGACGCAGAAGATCACTCGAGCGTTGTTGCGCAGCGTGCCGGGCAGTGCGCCCTCCAGTTCCTCCAGGAAACGGACCCGCGCCTCGGTCGGGAGCTCGAGGGCGTGCCAGATTAGCTTCGACTGGGTTTCGAGGGCGTCGACCAGTCGCGGGTGTCGGTGGCCAAGGTTCAGGACCGAGATGCCGGCCACCCAGTCGATGTACCGGTTCCCGTCCGCGTCCTCGATCGTCGACCCCTGTGCGCTCCGGGGCGCCATCGGGAAGTAGTGCGGGTACCCGATGGCATCAGTCTCCCAGCGGGCCTGGGCCGCGAGGATCTTCCGGGACTTCGGGCCCGGCGGGGGGACCACGATCCGGGGAGCGTCCGGGTAGCTGAGCCAGTTCGCGCGGTCGGTCACACGTCCTCCCCGCGGGTCCACCGGCCGAATCCATATAACCCCGGTCGCGACCGGTGGATTTAATCCTCCGGCATCCTCACCGGGGGCGATGACGTCGACCGCTCACCCGACCTCGATCGCGTGTTCGTGCTGCTCGTGCCTGAGCTGCTGTAAGTGCTGTTCCTGCTGCGCGGTGGGGCGAGCTTGCTGCACCACGTGCCCGGACAGTTCGACCGGCGCTCCGTAGCGGCGCTGCCCCGCGACCGTGAAGTGACCCCGAGGGCTGGGCGTCGTCCATGACGGTCGGTCGCGCGTCCCGTGTCGATACCCACCTCCACCTGAGCCAATGGTGGCCGGACCTCGCCCACACCGCGTACCGCGCGGACATCGACTACACCGTGAAGGGCCTGCTCGGGGAGATGGACGCGAGCAGGATCGATTTCGGTCTCGTGATCCAGGTCTTCGAGTCGCCGAACCCGAAGGACGCCCTCACCGAGAGCCGGACCCTCTTACGATGCGAGCGGAGGTCGGCTGCGACCGGTCGTGAAGGTCGACCCGACTCTGGGGGAGGAGGCAGTCCGAAACGCGATCTCCCTCTGGGAGACTGAGGAGCACATTGCGGGCATCAAGCTCTTTCCCGGGTATGCCCCCTTCTATCCCCACGACCCGCGGCTCGCGCCGCTCTACGAGTTCGCCCACCGACGACTCCTGCCCGTCCTCGTGCACCAGGGGGATACGCTCGACCGGAAGGGCCTCGTGAAGTTCGCGCGGCCGATCGAGCTCGACGAGGTCGCGGTCCGCTACCCCGACGTCCGGTTCGTCCTCTGCCACTTCGGCAACCCCTGGGTCGAGGAGGCCGCCGAGGTCGTGTACAAGAACGACAACGTCTACGCGGACACCTCGGGGTTGCTCGCCCATCCCTCGGCGCCGTACTTCGACCGAATGGTCGAGCAGTGTCGGCGCCGGGTCCTGCAGGCGATCATCTCGGTCGGCTCGGCCGACCGGATCCTGTACGGTTCGGACTGGCCCCTTGAGGAGCTCCGGCTCGCGGTGTCGTTGGTGGATGGCCTGGACCTCCCCGCGGGCGATAGGGCGAAGATCCTGGGCGACAACGCTCGTCGCCTTTTCGGCCTCCCCGACGCGCCCCCCCGGGCTCCCGTCCCCCGATGAATTCCCCCGACGCGTGCGGCCCAACTCGCCACCGTGCCGAGGGGCTCGAGCGACGCGGCCCCGCCGTGACCGCCGGCTCTTAAACGGGGAGCGGTTCCGCGCACTGGCCACGGGGCTGGGAAGAAGGACGCAGCATGGACGGCGAGGAGATCCAGCGGATCGTCCGCGAGACGAACTACGTGACGTGGCGGCGGCAAGGGGGCTGGAACCCGCTCGTCGTGACCCGCGCGGAAGGTTCGAAGTTCTGGGACAGCGCGGGAAAGGAGTACCTCGACCTCTCCTCGCAACTGATCGCGACCAACCTGGGTCATGCGAACCCGAAGGTCGTCGAGGCGATCGCCGAGCAGGCCCGCACGCTCTCCTACGCCGTCCCGGGCTTCGCGACCGAACCGCGGGCGCGCCTCAGCGCCGCGCTGCTCGAGATCCTACCGAAGGGACTGAACCGGTTCTTCTTCAGCACCTCCGGAACCGAGGCGAACGAGGCGGCGCTCAAGATCGCCCGCGTCGCGACCGGCCGGACGAAGGTGGTGGCCCGCTACCGCTCATACCACGGCTCGACCGCGGCCTCGATCTCCGTGACCGGAGAGATGCGCCGCCGACCGATCGAGCGCGTGCAACGCGTCCCCGGTACGGTCTTCGCTCCCGACTGCTACTGCTACCGCTGCCCTTTCGGCCTCACGTTCCCGGACTGCGGTGTCGCGTGTGCCGAGTACGTCGACTACCAGCTCGAACGGGAGGGCGACGTGGCGGCGATGATCGTGGAGCCCGTCGTGGGAACGAACGGAGTGATCGTCCCGGTCCCGGAATATCTCGCGCGCCTCCGTGAGATCACGCGGAAGCACGACGTCCTCCTCATCGCGGACGAGGTGATGAGCGCCTGGGGCCGCGTCGGAGAGTGGTTCGCGGTCGACCACTGGAAGGTCGTCCCGGATATCCTCACGACCGCGAAGGGGATCACGGGGGCGCACATCCCGCTCGGCCTCACCGCGACCACGGCCGCGCTCCACGACACGTTCACCGACGCCTACTTCCCGCACGGACATACCTACGAGGCCCACCCGCTCACGCTCGCCCCCGCCGTGGCCGCGATCGGCGAGTACCGTCGCCTGAACCTCCTCGAAAAATCCCGGAAGGACGGCGAGTATCTCCTCACCCGACTCCGCGAGATGCAGGAGCGGCACCGTTCGGTCGGAGAGGTCCGGGGGTTGGGGCTGTTCGCGGCGGTCGAGCTCGTCCAGAACCGGTCGACGAAGCGACCGTTCAACACCGAGGCCGACAAGCTCGCGGGCCGGCCGCTCGTCGTCGACCAGGTCACGGCCGCGATGATGAAGGAAGGGGTCTACTGCATCGGGTGGGTCTCCCACCTGATCGTGGCCCCTCCGCTGATCGTGACACGGGAGGAGCTCGACCACGGCCTCGAGGTGCTGGACCGGGCGCTGCGCGTCGCCGACGAGAAGGCCGACCCGCCCGGGGCGAGCTGAGCCGGCTCAGAACCAGCGGGTCGTCACGACCTTCTTGCGGGTGTAGAAGTCGATCGCGTCGCGACCGGTCGCGTGCAAGTCGCCGTAGAACGAACCCTTCCAGCCGACGAACGGGAAGTACGCCGCCGGCGCGGGGACCCCGATGTTCACCCCGACCATCCCCGCCTCGATCCGGTGGGTGAACTCCCGGGCCGCCTTCCCGTCCTTCGTGAAGATCACCGCGGCATTGCCGAAGCGCGAGCGGTTCGCAACCCGGAGCGCCTCGTCGAGCGACGGAACCCGGACCACGGCGAGGACCGGACCGAAGATCTCCTCCTGGGCGATCGCCATCTCGGGCCGGACGCGGTCGAACAAGACGGGCGCGACGTAGAAGCCGTCGGCGGACCGCGGGACCGTTCCGCGCGCCGCGACCTCGGCGCCCCCGGCCTCTCCCTCCTGGATCCACTTCAGGATCCGGGCGCGGTGGTCGGCACGGATAACGGGACCGACCGCGGTCGCAACCTCGCCAGCGGGGCCGACGGTGAGGGTCCGGACCGTATCCGCGAGGCGAGCCACGAGCCGGTCCCCTACCGGGTCGACCGCGAGGACAACGCTCCCGGCGAAGGCACCGCTCCCCCGATTGGCCGAACGCGCTCGAGACGATCGCCGCCACCGACCGGTCGAGGTCGGCGTCGGGCATGACGACCATGTGGTTCTTCGCCCCCGAAAGGGCCTGAACCCGCTTACCGTGGGCCGCGGCGGTCGTGTAAACATGCCGGGCGGTCGGAGCGGAGCCGACGAACGACACTGCATCGACGCCCGGGTGGGTAAGCAACGCGTCGACTGCGGCGGCGTCGCCATGGACGAGGTTGAACGTGCCGGGAGGAAAGCCCGCCTCGCCGATCAATCGGGCGAGCAGCGTGGCGGAGAGCGGGACCCGCTCGGACGGCTTCAAGACGAACGCGTTGCCGCAGACGAGGGCGAGCGGCGCCATCCAGAGCGGGATCATCACGGGGAAGTTGAACGGCGTGATCCCCACGACCACCCCGAGCGGCTGCCGGAGCAGGGTCGTATCGACGCCCGCGCTGACGTCCTCGAGAAAGGACCCCTGCATCGTCGTCGGAGCGGAGGCGGCGAACTCGACCGCCTCGATCCCCCGGCGTACCGAGCCGCGGGCCTCGTCAGTGGTCTTGCCATTCTCCCGGACCACGCTGCGGACGAGCTCGTCGAAATGGGCCTCGAGCAGCTGGCGGAGCGCGAGGATTCTACGGGCGCGGTCTGCGACGGGGATGTCCCGCCAGTCGGGAAATGCGTGGCGCGCCGCGGCCACCGCGCCATCCACGTCCGTGGCTCCGGACCGGGGAACTCGGGCGAGGAGTGCCCCCGTCGAGGGGTCGGGGACGTCCAGGAACTCCACGCCTCGAGCCGCGACCCACGCACCCCCCACGAAGTTTTCGAGCACCACCTCGCTCGCCATCCCCGACCTCTCGAACCCTGGTTGAGACGCGAGGGGTATTGACGCCAATGGAGGGGGTTTGACGCTTAGGAGACGAATCCACGAGAGATTTTCGGGACTCGACCCATACTCAGTCTAGACGCCGGCGTTCGTGGCAGACGTCACGGTTCGGTTGCCTAGGTAAGTTTTTGTCATCTCCGTTTCTTACCTAGCCCTAATGGCGACGGTCGATGGGATGGCCCACTGTTACCGATGCGGGTACTCGTGGTTCCCCCGCCGCGCGCGTGTACGGATATGCGCCCGATGCAAGTCGCCGTACTTCGACATCCCCAAGCTCCGTGTTCCGAGCTACGGCTCCGGTCTCGGCATCGACGAAATTATCGGAACGAAGCGACGAACGGTGCTCGAGCTCGCACGGAGATACGGTGCCACGAACGTCCGGGTCTTTGGGTCGGTAGCCCGGAAGCAGGCCACCCCCACCAGCGATGTCGACATCCTCGTCGACCGGATTGGAAACCGGTATCGACCGGTTGACCTAGCACTGGCCTTGAGGCGGGCCGTCGGTCGTCCGGTGGACGTGGTCACCGAGCAGGCTCTCCCCTGGTTCATCCAGCCGAACGTCATCGCCGAAGCGATCCCGCTATGATTGAAGTCCGCCTCCGAAACGAGGCGAACGTCGTTCTCGGTATCGAGCATCTCCAGATTGCCCTCCGATACGCGGAACGAGGACGGAGGGTCTACTTCGACGAGCAGAACCCGGACACCCGCCGGCTCGTCGAGAGCGAGCTGCGGAAGGCGTACGAGTCAATCAATCGGCTCGGACCATCGGTCCGGCAGGCGCACCCATCCCTGCCATGGGAAAGGATCGGACAGGTGCGGCAGATGCTGACACACGACTATGCCGGCATCGACCCGAACGAGGTCTGGAAGATCGTCAGCCAAGAGGCACGCCCGCTTCTCCGACGCCTGGCGAAGGCGAAGATGCCGAAAGGCGACGACGCCCCGCCCTGAGCAGCTACCGGCACGATTCGCGACGCACCTTTGGGTGCATCGTCGTTCGGCCACCGAAGAGCAACAGAGCTCGATCTCCGGAGGACTTTTGTAACCGAAGCCGCTCCGAACTCCGACGGTCCGGGATCGACGCCCGGGCCTTCGTGGGAGATGGGAACCTGGACCCCCGCTTTGAAGCGGCGTTCGCCGATTACCAGCGGCGAACTCCCCGGTCCAAGGAACTCTGGGAGCACGCCCGGCGGTGGAGCCCGCTCGGGGTCCACTCCAACTACCGGTTCCTCGACCCGTACCCGTTCTTCGTCCACCGCGCGGAGGGGGTCCATCTCTGGGACGCCGACGAGAACGCCTACCTCGATTTCAACATGGCCTTCGGGGCCCTCCAGAGCGGACACGCCCATCCGAAGCTCGTAGCGGCCCTGACCCGTCAGATCGCCGACGGGAGCGTCTACGGCTACGAGTGGGAACGCACCCCCGAGGTCGCCGAGCGGATCTGCCAGCGGTACCGGATGGACAAGGTCCGGTTCAGCACCACCGGCCTCGAAGCGACTCAGCATGCCACGCGGTTCGCCCGGGCCTACACGAAGAAGCCTTACGTCCTCAAGTTCGAAGGCGGGTACCACGGTTCCCACGACACCCTCCTGGTCGGGGTCAAGCCCCGGATCGAGGTGGCCGGCCCTCCGCGCCACCCGAACTCGGCGCCCGCCTCCCCCGGCATCCTGCCCGAGGTAACGGGCCACACCCTGGTCGCACCGTTCAACGACCTCGAGGCGACCCGCGAGGTCGCGCGAGAGCACAAGGACGACCTCGCGGCGATCATCGCGGAACCGATCCCGATGAACATGGGCTTCATCCTGCCCGAGGACGGGTTCTTTCCCGGCGTTCGCGAGCTGTGCGACGAGCTCGGGGCGCTCCTCATCCTCGACGAGATCAAGACCGGGGCGAAGTACCCGCACGGGGGCGCCGCACGCGTCGGCGTCCGTGCGGACCTGATCACGCTCGGGAAGTCGATCGCCTGCGGCGTGCCGCTCTCGGCGATCGCCGCGGGTCCCGGGATCCTCGACGAGGTCGGACCGCGGAAGGTCGCTCACGCGGGGACGTACAACTCGAACCCGCTCGCGATGGCCGCGTGCCTGGCCTCGCTCGACCACATCCTGACGGACGAAGCGCTCGCGCGGTCGTCCACGCTCAATGCCCGCCTCGCGAAGGGGTATGCCGAGGTGTTCCGCGACGCCGGCGTGACCGCCCACGTCTCGGCGGACGGGGTCTCGGGAACGGTCTACTTCACCGACCACCCCGTGCGGAACTGGCGGGACTTCCTCACGGTCGACGGCGACCGGTCGATGCTGTACTACTATCTCTGCCTGAACCGCGGCCTGATCCCGTCGGGGACGGGCCCGGACGAGCAGTGGACGATCTCGGTCCAGCACACCGACCGGGACGTCGACCGGCACCTCGAGATCCTGGCCTCGGTCGCGGGTCAGCTCGCCGGAACTCCCCAGTCGGGGGAGATCGAGGAGTCCGTCTAGCCCCCCGTTCCCTCGGGGACGCTCGCGAGGGGCGTCGGACCGGAAAGCGGGGCGGGTCCCACGGGTGCGGTCGCCAGCAGCGTCTCGGGCGAGATGTCGCCGACCTCCTCCGCGCGGTGGCAGGAGACCAGCCGGCCCGGTTTCCCCGGAACCTCCCGGAGGGGCGGGGGCTCGGCCCGGCAGACGTCGATGACGAACGGGCACCGGGCCGCGAACCGGCACCCCGGGGGCGGAGTGACGAGCGTGGGGATCTCTCCGGTGATCCGGTAGCGGGCACGCCGCCGCTGCGGGTTCGGCACGGGTACGGCGGCGAGGAGCGCCTTCGTGTACGGGTGGACCGGGTGCTCCAGCACGTCGCGGACGGGTCCGACCTCGACGACCTCGCCGAGGTACATCACCGCGACCCGGTGGGAGACAAAGCGGACCGCGGCGACGTTGTGCGTGATGAGGAGATAGGCGAACCCGCGCTCCTTCTGGAGCGCGACCAACCGATTCAGGATCTGGGCCTGGACCGCGACGTCGAGCGCACTGGTGGGCTCGTCCAGGACGATCAGCTTCGGTTGGACGCTGAGCGCCCTCGCGAGGGAGAGGCGCTGCCGACCGCCCCCCGAGAACTCGTGCGGGTACTGGTCGAGGCAATCGGGCGGGAGCCCGACGGTCGGAAGGATCGCGGCGACCCGTTCCCGAAGGCGCGACCCGCGCAGACCCTCCTGGGCGAAGAGCGGTTCCCCGACGATCTGCCAGACCCGCAGACGGGAGTCGAGCGATCCGAGCGGGTCCTGGAAGACCATCTGGACCTTGCGGTGCCACGCGCGCAGGGCCCGTCCGCCGAGGTCGGTGATGTCCTCGCCGTCGAACAGGATCCGACCGCTCGTCGGCGGATAGAGCCGGGCGATAAGCCATCCGAGGGTCGTCTTCCCGGACCCGGATTCGCCGATGAGGCCGAGCGTCTCGCCCGGCCGGACCGACGACGGAGACCCCGTCCACGGCGTGGACCGCCCGGTGGGGCGCCCCGCGGACCATATCGCGCACGGTCCGGGGGAGCGGGAAGTGCTTGACAAGGTCGCGCGTCTCGAGGAGCGGGGCCGCGGTGCTCACGGGAGCGCCTCCGCCTCCCTCGAGAAGAAGCAGCTTGCCGAGTTGACCCGTCCGCGGGGGAATTCGAGCAGGGTGGCGAGCGCTGGCCCCGGCTCTTCATGGCACACCGGCTGGGCGAGGGGACAGCGCGGGGCGAACGAGCACCCCGGGGGCAGCTGCGAGAGGTTCGGGACCGAGCCCGTGAGGGTCGGGAGCGGTCCCTCGTCCTGGTAGCGGTTCGGGATCGACCGCAGGAGGGCCTTCGTGTAGGGGTGCCGCGGACGCTCGAAGACGTCCGCGACCGGCCCGTGCTCGACCAGGTGACCGGCGTACATCACCCCGATTTCGTCGGCGATCTCGGCGATCACGCCCGAGGTCGTGGCTGATGAACAGGATCGAGGTGTGGATCTCGTCCAGGAGTTCCTTCATCAGGGTAAGGACCTGGGCCTGGATCGTCACGTCGAGCGCGCTGGTCGGCTCGTCCGCGATGAGGAGCGACGGTTTCTCCGAGAGCGCCATCGCGATCATGATCCGCTGGCGCATTCCGCCCGAGAGCTCGTGCGGGTAGAGCCGGAGCACGGTCTCGGGGTCGTTGATCCTGACGAGGCGCAGGTAGTCGAGGACCTCCTCCTTGAGCGGCATCGGGGCGAGGGCGGACGGTTCGGACGAGGCGGATCCGGTCGCCTGGGGCGCGCTCGGGAGGAACGGGTGGACGATCACCTCGCCGACCTCGGGCTCGGGGCGCTTCGAGTAGTCGAACGGTTGCGGTCCGGCATGGAAGACCGGCATTCGCCCGGCGTCCCGCAGTCGCCGCACCCGCACCGCCTCGGCGACCTGGTTATAGATCCGGTACGCCGGGTCAAGGGAATTGATCGGTTCCTGGAAGATCATCCCGATCTCCGTTCCGCGGACCATCGGAAACTTCCACTTCGGCACCTCGAGCAGGTCGGTGCCTTGAAAGAAGACCTTCCCCGCTCGGACCTTGGCGGGAGGCTCCGGGAGGAGACGGGGGATCGCGTGGCCGAGGGTGCTCTTGCCGCAACCGGTCTCGCCGACGATCCCCAGCACGTGGCCGGGGAGCATCTCGAAAGAGACGTCGCGGAGCGCGTGGAACGTTCCCGCTCCGATGACGTAGTCGACCGAGAGCCCTTCCACCGAGAGGATCGGCTCGGTCACCGTTCCGGCCCCCTCGAGACGGGTTTCCAGGGGGACGCGGCCCCATCGCCGCCGGTTTCCCACGGACCGCCGAGGGGCTGGGTCGCGACCCGACGCACGAGAGCGATGGAGTCCGGTGGGATACTAATAGGTCGGGGTCGCGGGGGGACCGGGGGCCCGGTCGTTCCCCGGGAGCGGCCGTTCAGGACGTGGGTTGCTCGGCCGGGGCGAACACGACGAGGAGGACGAGCTCCTCCGTGATCGAATGGAAGTGGTGGGGTTCGCGGGCCGACACGAACAGGACGTCGCCCGGATTCGCCGATAGTTCCTCGGTTCCACGCCGGAACGACCCGCGCCCCCGGACGACGTAGTAGACCTCATCCTCGAGGTGGGGGGTCTGGGAGTCGGTT
The DNA here is from genome assembly GCA_963749205.1 of uncultured Thermoplasmata archaeon. Lineage (GTDB taxonomy): Archaea > Thermoplasmatota > Thermoplasmata > Lutacidiplasmatales > UBA184 > Lutacidiplasma. The sequence continues at coordinate 361,872 of CAVVLW010000006.1, forward strand.
GCGCCCGCGGCCAGCACGTACACTCCCGCGCTCATCGCGGGGACGCGGAGGAATTCTTCGTAGCCGTTCGGCGAGTGTCGGGCGCGCAGCGCGAGGGGGTCCACGGAGGGCATACGTTCGCGGAGAGGCGCCGGCCACGGATAGCGGATGCGACGGACCGCCCTCGCCCGCTAGCTACGGTCGTGGGGTAGGCCCGCGTCGGGCGGCGAGCAGCTCCTCCGCGGCCCGCTCGCCGCTCAGGATCGCGCCGGCGATCGTGGCCGATTGCCCGGTCGTGTCGGTCGCCTCCCCGGCGAAGAAGAGGCGGCCATCGACCGGAGCGGCGAGCGCGTGGCGGTCGGCCGGTCCGCTGCCCGGCAGGAAGAAGGAGTAGGCACCCCGGGTCCACGGGTCGGTGGTCCACCGATGGACGGCCGACCCCTCGACCGCCCCAAGCGTGACCCCCGCGGGCACAATCGCGTCCCACTCGGCGACGGTCGCCGCGACCATGGTGTCGTCATCGAACCCGCAACGCCGGCGCGCCTCGCGCCCGACGGTGAACGCCGTCACGACCTCCCCGGGTTCGCCGAGGCCGACCCGAGGCCGGTGGAAGCTCGTGGCCGTGTCGCCCCACAGGACCCCAAAGTCCCCCAGACGGCCGCGCATCGTGCCTCCCCGGACCACGAGCTGAAGCGCGTAGGCATCCCCGAACCCCAGGCGGTGGATCGCCGCGAGCTTGTCCGATGGGAGCGGCGGGTCAAAGCGGATCGTCCCGGATTGGAGGACCCCGAGAGGAACGGTGACGAGGACGTACCGGGCGCGGACGTCTGCGGCCGGGGTGTCGGGCCCGGCTCCGATGCGCACCCGCACCCCGTTCCCGTCGCGAACGACATCGGTCACCGGCGCGTTCGTGCGAAGCCGCTCCCCGAGGGACGCCGCGACGCGTTCGGCGAGGGTCGAATAGCCCTCCACCACCCGGAAGTTTCGAAATCCGAACGGCTCCGTGGCGGACGCTTCTTCTGCCGCTGGCCCGAGGACGCCGATCGAGTCCGGGTCGGTGGCGTAGGTGTGGGCGTGGAGGACGTCGACCAGGGCGCGCGCCGCCGGACCCACACGACGAGCGTCGAGGAAGTCCTTCAGGGTCTGGTCGTCTCCTTCGTACCGCGCGAGCGCCGAGGGGAGGGTCCGAAAGCCCTGCCAGGCCGCGCGAGTTCCCACCGCCGGATTCAGCGGGAACCCGAACCATGGATAGCGGCCGACCCGCCGGCCGATTACGATCCGGCTGCGCTGATAGGTCGGGAGCGGGAGGACGGAAAGGCCGGCCCGGCGCGCCCACTCGTGGGTCACCACCGTGCGACCGTGGACCATTTGGGCACCGAGCTCGAGGGGAACCCCGGGAAGGAGCCCGTAGTTCGTGAGCGCCCGGCCTCCCACGCGATCCCGCGCCTCGAGGACCCGCACGCTCACGTTCGCGGCAAGGAGCCGGTGGGCCGCTGCGAGACCGGCGAACCCGGCGCCGACCACGACCGCCTCGGTCGGCTCGAGGGGCTCGGGTTCGTTCAGCGCGGTCAGGAATCCCCCGGACCCGTTTCATTCCCCGGCGCCCGCGGTCGAGGGGGGCGGTGTCGGGGCCGTGTACGACACACCCTCCCGGGAGAACACCCGGCGGGTCCGCGGGTCGAGCACGTCCCGGAGCCCGTCCCCGAGCAGGCTCAGGGCGAGGACCGTGACGAAGATCCCGAGCCCCGGAGCGAGGACCAGCCAGTAGTCGGAGGGGAGGTTCGACTGGTAGGTGGCGACCATCGTGCCCCATTCGATCAAGTTCGGGATCGAGATGACGCCGACGAACGCGATCGTCGAGAACGTCACGATCACGGTCCCGACGTCGAGCGTCGCGTACACCGTCAGGGGCTCGAGCAGGTTCCGCAGCACGTGCCGTACGAGGATCCGGCGTTCGGAGAGCCCGGCGATCCGAGCCGCGTGGATGTATCCCATGTGCTTGATGACGAGGACCTCGCCCCGCACGATCCGGACGTAGTACGGCCACCACGTGACGGTCAAGGCGATGATGACCGCCGTCAGGGAATTGATCGATTTTCCGAGGATCGCGGTGAGGGCGATGGCGAGGACCAGGGTCGGGAAGGCGAGGAAGACGTCGGTGACCCGCAGGATGACGGCCGAGAGCCCCCGGCCGAACCGGCTCTCGTCCCAGAATCCCGCGACGAGGCCGAGTCCGGCGCCGATGAAGATCGAGAGGACCGTGATCGCGACCCCCATGCCGAGGTCGAGCGGCAGTGCCGCCACCACCCGGGACAGGACGTCCCGCCCGAGCTCGTCGGTGCCGAACCAGTGTTGGGAGCTCGGGGGGGAGTTGATCTGGGTGCCGATCGCGTTCGGGTTGTACGGAAGGATCGTCCACGCGTGCCCCAGGATCGCGGTCGTGACCGGGGGGAGCCCGACCACGAGCAGGGCCGTGACCACCAGGAGGACGACCAGAATGAATCCCGCGAGCGTGAGGGGGTTCGCCGCGAGCGTGCGGAGCGACTCGTAGACGAAGTCGGAGCGGCGAGCCCGCCGGACCGGCGGGGGCCCGGCCCGGGGGCGGGGCCCGGGAGCTTGCCCACGACCGCGGGGGCACCGTCCATCTATCGCCACTCCACGCGCGGGTCGATCACTCCGTAGAGGATGTCGGCCGCGAGGTTGGCCACGACGACCGCGACGGCGAAGACGATCGTCACGCCGATGAGACCAGAGAAGTTGTTGTTGACGAGCGAGCTGAACGAGTACTCGCCGATCCCCGGCCAGCGGAAGATCTCCTCGACCACGACCGTGCTCGCGAGGAGGCCGCTCGCGGTGAAGCCGAGGATGGTCGTCGTCGTAATCAGGGAGTTCCGGAGCGCGTGACGGAAGAGGACCGCGCCCTCGCTGATCCCCTTCATCCGGGCGCTCTTGACGAAGTCGAGGGGAAGGACCTCGAGCATCGAGCTCCGGGTCATCCGGGTCACGATCCCGAGATTGAGGAACGCGAGCGCGACCGCCGGCAGGACCAGATGGTCGATCGCGTCGAGGGTTCCCGATGGGCTTCCGGCGAGGATCGCGTCGAGCACCGACATGTGCGTCGGTTGGGGGAACGGCGGAGGGTTCGTCGCGAACGCGCCGCCCGTCGGGAGCCCGAGCGCCGGGGCGACGAAGATCGCGAGCAGGATCCCGACGAGGTACGTCGGGGCCGCCCATCCGCTCAGGTAGAAGACCCGGATGAGGTGGTCGGGCCACCGTCCGGCGTACTGGGCGGCGACCGCCCCCAGCGCGATCCCGAAGACGATCATGATGAACAGCGACGCGAAGACGAGTTCGACCGTGGGGGGGAGGCTCGCCGCGATCTGGGGGTAGACGTTGGCACCGTTCTGGTCGGTCCCCCAGTTGCCCGCGAGGAGGCCGACGACGTACTTCTCGAACTGGACGTACAGCGGCTGGTTGAACCCGTAGTAGCTCCGACAGGTAGCCAGGACCGCCGCTTTGGCATGGGGGTACCACGACGCGCACGGGTCGGAGACCGAGAGGTGCGTGAACAGGAACATCAGCACGACGACGCCGATGAGGACCGGGATCAGCTGGAGGAGCCGGGCCCCGATGAAGAAACCGAGGTCGGAGAGACTCCGTCCCATCGGCCCTCACTCAGCGGTCGAGGGAAGGGAGGGACCGACCGTACGCTCCGGGTCGCGCACCGGGCCCCGAGAGAACCGTATGGCCAATAAACCCCGCCTAGACGGGTCCGGCCGAACTCGGCGCTGGGCCACCGACCCTCGCCCCGAGGCTCGCGGCGAACTTCTCGGTATCCTCCCGGACGCGTTTTCCGAGATACGCGTCCACCACGGCTCGTAGAGGGCCGGTCCCTTTCATCGACGAGCCGGAGCTCAGCGTCCGTCCCACCCGCGGCCGGAACGAAGGAGACCGACCCCTCGATGGTCGCCTCGGGACCGGTCGCGCGGAACCGCACCCCGTCGTCGGTCGCCTCGAGCAGCTCTCCGTGATAGATACTCTTCCGGCTGATCGGGCCGATCTTGATCAGCACGGTCCAGAGGGCGGTCGTTTCGGAGGACTTCTCCACGCCGACCACCTGGGGGATGCTCTCGGCGAGGAACGCCGGGTCGGAGAGGAACCGACGGAGGGTCGGGGGATCCGCGACCGTGTGGAATCGGAGGGTCGCTTCGGGCAGGCCGGATCACCCCGGTATCGTTCCGGGCGAGGGAGCGGAGACGCCCTCGCTCTCGTGGGGAGCGCCTCGCAGGTCCGTGAGGAGGACTCCGGCGGCATTGTGGCCCGGGGCCCCGATCACGCCACCCCCCGGGTGGGCCGCGCTGCCGCAGAGGTAGAGTCCCGGGACGGGTGTGCGGTAGTTCGACCAGCCGGGGATTGGGCGAAGCGAGAAGATCTGGTCCGGAGTGATGTCCCCCTGGTCGATGTTCCCGCCGGTCATTCCGAGCGTTCGCTCGATATCGAGCGGGGTGACCACTTGGTAATGGCGGACGAGGCGGCGGATCCCGGGTGCATAGGCCTCGAGGGTCGCAAGCACGGTCTCGGCGACCGCTTCGCGCGCATCGTCCCAGGACCCCGAGCGTAGCTCGGTAGGGGCGTACTGCACGAAGCAGCTCATGGTGTGCTTCCCCGGTGGGGCCACCGAGGGGTCGACCAGGCTCTGGAAGTATACGTCGACGGTCGGCGCTCGAGAAAAGCGACCGAACTTCGCGTCGTCGAACGCCCGTTCGATGTACTCCATCGAGGGGCAGATGTCGACGGCGCCGACCAGGTGGGAGGAGTCCGGGGCCGCCGTGAACTTCGGTACCCCGTCCAGAGCCGCGTTGAACTTGAGGCACGCTCCCTGCGACCGGACCCTCTCGAAGCGTTCCTCGACCCCCCGGTCGAGGGTCCCCGGAGGCAGGAACTCGAGGAGGGTGTGTCGCGTGTCGACGGACGAGGCGATGGTACGGGCGCGGATCGTCTCTCCGTCGTCGGTCACGACCCCGACCGCGCGACCGCGCTCGACGAGGATCGACCGGACCCCGACGCCCGTGCGGATCGTCGCTCCGTGATGCATCGCCGAGCGGGCCAGCGCCTCGGTGATCCGCCCCATCCCGCCCCGCATGTGGCCCCAGACGCGTCGGTGCTCGCCGATGCGTCCGATGTTGTGATGACCGAGGATGTACGCCGTCCCCGGCGTGTACGGGCCGGCGAATGTCCCGATGACCGCGCCGGCCGCGAGCGCCCCCTTGAGCTCGTCCGATTCGAACCAGTCGTCGAGGAAATCCCGAGCGCTCCGCAAGAACAGTTCGCGCAGCATCGACTCGGCCTCGCCCGGCGGCAGCGTTCCCATGAACTCGTTGAGCGGCTGCGGGGGGGCCATCATCGCCGGTTCGATCAGGTCGAGCGCATGGTCCCAGAATCGGACGTACTCGGGGTACGCCCGGGCGTCCCGGTCGAGAACTTCGCGATCTCCGTCTGCTCACGCTCTTCGTCCAGCCAGAAGGTGAGATGTCGTCCGTCCGGCTGCGGCGCGAAGCCCTGAGGGTCGCACAGGATCGGGTCGTAGCCGAAGCGGGGGAGCTCGAGCTCCTCGACGATCTTCGGTCGCAGGAGACCGCTTGCGTACGCAAAGGTGTTGATCCGGTACCCCGGCCAGGGTTCCTCCGTCACGCACGCCCCTCCCACGATCGGGCGTCGCTCGAGGACCAGGACTCGAGCGCCGGCGCGGGCGAGGTAGCCGGCCGTGACGAGTCCGTTGTGGCCGGCGCCGATGACGAGCGTGTCGACCTCGGCCATGGGCGGCGAGGGAAGGGCAACTCGAGATAAACCTCTCGTTCGGGAGCGATCGGCCGAAACGTTAAGGAAACTCCCTACTACCTCCACGGGTCGGGGGAAAGTCGATGGCGGGAGCCGCGCGGTCCGTGTCCCGGAGAGCCGCGATCCCGCCGAGCGCGTACCGAGCGGTCAACCGCCCGCTCCGGGAGGCCTCCACCCTTCCGGGCCCCCTCTTCTCCGACCCGGCCATCTATGGACGGGAGGTCGAGCGGCTCTTCCGCCGGAACTGGCAGTGCATCGGGCGGGAGGATGAGATCGCTGCTCCGGGCTCGTTCCGGACCGTCGAGGTCGCGGGGTCCGGCGTGCTCGTCCTCCGGAACGCCCGAGGTGCGTTGAAGGCGTTCCACAACGTCTGTCGGCATCGCGGGACCCGCCTCGTCGAGGCGGCCGAGGGCACGAGCCTCACCCGACTCGTCTGCCCCTACCATGCGTGGACCTACGACCTCGACGGGCGGCTCCTCGGAACGCCGCACATGCAGGAGGCGAAGGAGTTCGACCGCGTCGGAGTTCGGCCTCCATCCCGTGGCGCTGGAGACCTGGCGGGGGTTCGTCTTCGTCAACCTCTCTCCTCGACCCGGAGCCCCTCGCGAAGGCGTTGGGAGGGCTCCCGGCACGGGTTGCGAACTATCCGCTCGAGACGCTCCGACGGACCCACCGGGTCGTCTACGAGATCGCGGCGAACTGGAAGCTCGTCGTCCAGAACGCGAACGAATGCTACCACTGCCCCGGCGTCCACCCCCAGCTGGTCAAGATCACCCCGTACCGTTCCGGCGAAGAGGACCTGAGGGACGGGCCGGTATTCGGGGGGTGGATGGACTTCGTGGACGGGGTGGCGACGGCGACCCTCTCGGGCACGACGGCCCGGCGTCCGTTCCCCGGCCTCTCTGCCGAGGACCTCCGCCGCGTGTACTACTACGTGCTGTACCCGGCGAACTTCCTGAGCCTGTTCCCGGACTACGTGACGTTCGACTGGTTCATCCCGCTCGGCCCGGAACGCACCCGCCTCGTCTTCGACATCTACGTGCACGGAGAGCAGACCGACCCGGCCGAGGACGCGATGGAGTTCTGGGAGATGACGAACCGCCAGGACTGGCACATCTGCGAGATGGCCCATCTCGGGTCGAAGACCGCCGCCTACTTCCAGGGACGGTACTCGAGCGAGGAGGAGGTCGTCCACCTCGTCGACCGGTACTACCTGAAGCGAATGGGCCTGACCGGCCGCGCGCGAGCCTAGCTACGGCTCCCGGGGCGGACCCGGTCGGGGGCGGGCGTACTCCGACAGGACGAACTCGTCGAAGTCCCGGACCAGCTCCTCCTGGTCGCTGTAGCGGCCCCCGTCCCAGGCGCGGGACGCCATTCCTTGCTGGGCGAGCGCGCAGACCGTCCAGTCCTGCCGGTTGATCTCGTCCCAGAGGTCGATCGCATCGTTCGGGTCGAAGTCGGGGGCGGCGATCGCTTCGGGGGTGAAGTAGAACTCGTTCTCCACCCTCGTGTGGCTCGGGGAGACCGGCCAGCCGTGGTGGATCATCAGATAGTCCGGGTGCAGGCTGAAGAACGTGTTCGGGAAGAGGACGTAGTAGTAGACCCGCTGCCGGTCCTCCGCGGTCATCCCGGGGACGAGCGGGCGCTTCGTGTATCCCGAGCGGGTCATCGACTGGAAGTCCTTGGTGAACTGCATGAACCCGCCCGAAAAGAGCGAGCGTCCCCCGTCCTGTCGGAACGAGGCGTCGTTGTCGCCCGAGAGGTACGGGGTCAGCCGGTTCAGGCTCGGGTGCACCGGGGCGCAGTGATAGCACTCGGAAAAGTTCTCGACGATGATCTTCCAGTTCGCCTCGACCTCGTAGGTCCTTCGGCCCCCGAGGCGGAGGGAGGCGATCGGGAACCGGTCGAACCGTGCGAAGAACGGGCCGAGCGCCTCCTTAAGAGAGGGTCCGTGAGACTCGAGGCTCACCCAGACGAAACCTCCCCACGTGTCGACGCGGATCGGGTGGAGCCCGTAATCCTTCCGGTCGAAATCCTCCTGGCCCTTCATGTGGGGGGACCCGATGAGACGCCCGGTGACGTCGTACGACCAGGCGTGGTACGGACAGATGAACGACTTCGCCCCCTGGCCGCCCTCCTCGAGGACCACCCGGGTCCCACGGTGGCGGCAGAGGTTGTAGAATCCCCGGATCGTTCCCGCGCTGTCGCGGACGAGGAGGATGCTCTCCCGCCCCACGATGCGGGTCAGGTAGTCCCCGGTGCCAGGGACCTCTTCCTCGCCGGCCAACGCAGAGCCAATTCGGATAGAAGAACTGGTCGAGCTCCGAGCGCAGCACTTCCGGGTCCCAGTAGACCTGCCCGTCCGGGGTGCGGTGGGGCGCGGAGACCGGAACCCCCCCTGCGAGTGGCGACGAGAACCGTCCGGACTCCGCGGGAGGAGGCATCGTAACTCCTTGACACCCCCCGGGGTAAAAGCGTGTCGAAACGTGGGGATTAAAACGCCGAAATAAACTCCCGTGAGACGCCTTAGCAGGCTATATCAGGGTCGAGCCTCTCCCGCCCCCCATCCCGGGGACCCGGACCGAATGGACCCGAAGTGGCGCAACGTCATCGTCGTCTGCGTCGTCGTAGGGCTCGTCATCGCCGGGATCGGGATCTACTACGTCGTCCAGAGGAACCTCTCGAACCAAAAGTGCGGGCTCCAGTCCACGAACCCGCTGATCGTCGACCAGGCCGAGGAGGCGGAGACGGCGGACCCCCAGACCGCCCCCTCTACTCCGGCCTGGGCCCTCGTCCAGCAGGTCTATCAGACGCTCACGATGTATAACGGGACGAGCCTCACGAACTTCTCGGGAATCCTTGCGAAGAACTGGAGCGTCTCACCCGACGGGTTCCACTGGAACTTCACGCTCCAGTCGGGGGTCCATTTCTCGAACGGGGACCCGTTCAACGCCTACGCCATGTGGTTCAGCCTCTACCGCGAGCTCGCCCTCTATGGGGTCAACCAGTACCTGCTCTCGGAGAATTTCTGGTTCCCGAACGTCTGGTACTACTCGGACCCAGGACAGGTCGCGAATTCGTCGGCCAACGTGACGGCAGACCTCAACACGTTCAACTTCGGCGACCCGAACGCCTCGGAGGTTGCCGTCATGAGCGCCCAGAACCAGTCGTTCCGGGTGATCAGCCCCAACGAGATCGAGCTGAACCTCGGCTTCGGTTACCTCGACTATACCCCGTTCTCCGTCCCGTACGCCTACCTGCTCGCCGAGGTATCGACGCCGGGGCGCGGCGGTAGACCCGGCCGTCATCCAGGCGAACGGAGGGGTCGTCAAGGGCGCCGCGAATAGCTGGATGCAGTCCAACGCGATGGGCACCGGTCCGTACGTCCTCACGAGCTACAGCGACACCGCCGGGTACACGCTCAGTCCCACTCCGAACTACTGGGGCGCGACACTCGCCGCCCAGGAGCCCTGGAACAATAACCTGCAGCCGGCGAAGTCGGCGCTCGAGACGAACTACCAGTCGCAACCCTCCGTGACCGTCCAAGACCTGAAGAGCGGTGCGGTCGCCTCAGCGTCGTTCATGTATCTCGGCCCGTCGACCATCCAGCAATTGAAGGGGATCTCCTGCCTCGACGTCCAGCAGCTCAATACCCAGTTCAGCGGCGCGAACGGCGACTGGTGGGTGTTCATGAATCAGAGCGTTTTCCCGTTCAACAACTGGAGCGTCCGGGCCGCGATCACCCACGCCATCAACTACACCCAGGTACTCGAAGACGCGTTCGGCGGCTACGCCTTCGATTGGGTGGGGCCGACCCCTCCGGGAGGTCCGGATTACAACCCCGGGAACCTCCCACCGTACCAGTATAACCTCGCGCAGGCGAAGCAGGAGATCGCCAACTCGCCGTGTGCGAACGGCGCCTGCGCTGCCGGAAACCCACTATGTCCCGTTTCGAATTGTGATTTCGAGTACGAGTACCTCAGCACGAGCCTAGATTGGCAGGACGCGGCGACGCTGATCGCGGCCGACCTCGCGAATATCGGGATCACCGTCACCCCGATCGGGATCTCCCTCGCTCAGTTCTACACCGAGCAGACGCTGGACCCGGATACCGGGCAGTGCATCGGCTCGGAAGTCTACGAGGGCACGGGACCGTTCTACATCGGCCAGGACTTCTATTCGTCCGATTACATCTCGCCGGACGACTGGACGCAGGAGAATTTCTTGAGCTTCGGGAGCGCGAACATCTGCCAATCCGGGTTCAATAACTTCGGCGAGTCCAACTACAACGTGTCCCTCGACAATCTGGTCCTCGAGGCCGCCGGGACCAGCAACGCGACCCTGGCGAACCAGCTGTACGCCCAGATGGCCCAGATCATGTACCAGAATTACACGAACGCCTGGTTCGCGGTGCCGGACCTGTTCGCGGTCTACAACCCCGCCCTCTCGGGACTCTACCAAACGCCGATGGGGAGTACGACCCTCTCGACGATGAGCTGGAATACGGTCTCCGCGAGCTAGCCCCGGGGAGGGTCGATCCCCTCCGGCCGACAGGACGACCTAAAGAACCCCCTGGGTTCGGCTGGGCGGAGCCGGATACTATTCGCTCGAAGAGCGGGCGCGTACTGCTGGTCGGTTGTGGGGCGATCGGCACCGTCATCGCCGGTCACCTCGCGGCGAGCCCCTCTGTCCACGGTCTCACGCTCGCGGACGTCGACGAGAAATTCCCCCGGGCCCTCGCCGCCCGTCTCGGCGCCTCCCCCAAGGTCACCGCGACCGCGCTGGACGCCTCGGACGCGAAGGCGCTCGAGGCGGCCCTGGCGGGGACCGACCTCGTGATCCAGGCCTCGCTGCCGCGGTTCAACGCCCGAGTCCAGGCCGCGGCCCTCGCGACCGACGCGCACTACATGGACCTCGCCGCGGACTCGGCGGACCCGTACGCGAAGAGCGACGAGTGGGAGCGCCGCGGACGCACCGCCCTCATCGGAATGGGAGAGGACCCCGGGCTCAGCAATGTGCTGGCCCGGCGGGCGGCGGACGGGATGGAGCACGTCGAATCGATACGGATCCGTGACGGGGACACGGCGACGAGCCCCGAGTACGCGTTCCTGCCGCTCTTCAGCCCCGAGACGTTCATCGAGGAGACCCTCACGGGCTCGCGCATCTGGGACCAGGGCCGGTACCGGAGCGTCCCGCCGTTCGGTGAAGGCGAGACGTACGAGTTCCCGGACCCCGTCGGCCCCCAGAAGGTCTACTCGGTCGACCACGAGGAGGTCGACAGCCTGCCCCGATTCATCGGGAAGGGCGTCCGGTACGTCGATTTCAAGCTCGCGCTCGACGACGTGACCGTCCGCACCCTCCAGACCCTCCGGGACCTGAAGCTCCTCGACCGGGGCACCCCCGAAGCACCGGGCCCGCGGAAAGCCGTCCTCCAAGCGCTTCCCAAGCCCGCCGAGCTCGCCGGGAAGGTCGACGGGTACGCCGCCCTGGTCGTAGAGACGACCGGGAAGTCCGGGGGACATCGGCGGAAGGAGACGCTGTTCACCCTTCTCAACCACCGTTCTGCCTTCGACCGGTACGGGGTGACCGCGACCGCGTACCTCACCGGGACTCCGGCCGCCGTCGCCGCCCTGCTGATCCTGGAGGGTGCGGTGACCTCCCGCGGCATGATGCCGCCCGAGTCGCTCGAGCCCGGACCGTTCTTCCCGAAGCTCGCCGAACGGGGGATCGAGGTCACGGAACGGGTGACGGTCGACCGCCCGCTCGGCACGGCCTAGACGCGGAACCGGCTCTAGCTCGCCCGTCGCCGGAGCACGCTCTCCATCGTGTCCAGCGCCCGGTCGAGCTCCTCCTCCCCGACCGTGAGAGGAGGCTGGATCCGAAGGACGTTGTCCCCGTAGTTGTAGAGCGGGATCGTCCCCCGCTTCACGCAGTCGAAGAACGCCGCCCGCGTGGTCTTGGGGTCCGGGGTGCGGCGGTCCCGGCCCAGCTCGACGCCGAGGCAGAGGCCCAGCCCACGGGTCTCGACAACCCGGTCGAAGCGCTCCCACTCGGCGATGCGGCGCAGCGCCTTTCGGCCGAGCCGCGCCGACCGTTCGACGATCTTCTCTCGCCGCATCACGTCGAGCGTCGTCGAAGCCGCGACGCACGCGGCCGGGTGGCCGCCGAAGGTCGTCCCCGCCGCCACCGCATGCTCCGCCATGATCTCCTCCGTGCCGAGGACGGCCGCGATCGGCATGAGCCCCCCCGAGATCCCCTTCCCGATCGCGACCATGTCCGGCGCGACGCCGAAGTGCTCGATCGCCCACATCTTGCCGGTGCGACCGACCCCGGCCTCGACCTCGTCGTCGATGAACACCCACCCGTGCTCGTCGCAGAGCTTCCGGAGCCCCGTGACGAACCGCTTCGGAGGGATCCAGACGCCCGCCTCGCAGGCGACCGGCTCGAAGATCGTCCCGGCGATCCGGTCCGGGTCGACCACGTGACGCAACAGCTCGTCCCGGATGTAATCCAGGACCCACCCCCCGTATTCGTCTGCGCTCATCCCGTCCGGCCGTCGGGTCGGGGTCGGATAGGGGGCGTGCACGACCCCGCCGCCGTACGACTCCCAGTACCGGCGTTCGTGCGAGCTCAGGGCGCCGATCATCCCGGCCGCGATCGAGAGCCCGTGGTACTGGCCCATGAAGCTCAGCATCACCGGCCGCCCGGTCGACTCCACCGCGTACTTCACAGCCCCTTCCGCCGCCCCGGTCCCGGAAAGCTCGAGGAAGACGCGGGTGAGGTTCGGGGACGGACGGACGGAGAGGAGCCTCCGGGCGAGGTCGAGCATCGGGAGATGCGGGTTCATGAAGTAGATCAGGAACCCGTATTGGGCGAGCGCGTCCGTCGTCGCACGGAGCACCTCGGGGTGGACGTGGCCGAGGTTGTTGGTCGCCCACTGGCTCGTGAGGTCGATGTACTTCTTCCCGTCGGAATCGACGAGCGTCGAACCCTCCGCGCCCGCGATCAGGACGCTCATGAGCCGGGTCTCCTCGGACCAGAAGTACTTCGGGAAGAGGGAACGATATTGCCGCCACAGCGCCCGGGAGCTGGGGAGCGGCGCCCGTTTCCTCGGCATGACCCGCTCGCTCCCGACCGACCGAGGCTCCGAACCCTCCCCCACTCACTTGGGGAGCGTGGGGAGGTCCTCGAGGATCACCTGGGCGGCGTTGTGGCCGGGGGCCCCCGTGACGCCGCCGCCCGGGTGGGCCGCCGAGCCGCAGAGGTAGAGGCCGCGTACCGGGGTCCGGTAGCCCGCCCAGCCGAGGATGGGGCGGAAGGAGAAGATCTGGTCGGGCGTGATATTCCCCTGGAAGATGTTCCCGCCGGTCATGCCGAGGGTGCGTTCGATGTCGAGTGGCGAGACGATCTGCCAGTCCCGCACGACCTTGCGGATGTTCGGGGCGAACTCGGCGTAGGTGTCGAGGATCCGTTCGGCGGCCTCCGGCTTGAACTCGTCCCAGCTCTTTCCCTTGAGCTCGTAGGGAGCGTACTGGACGAAGCAGGTCATGACGTGCTTTCCGTACGGCGCCATCGATGGGTCCATGACGCTCTGGAGCTCGCAATCCATGAACGGGTGGTCGGAGAACTGGCCGTACTTTCCGTCGTCGTACGCCCGCTCCAGATAGTCCATCGACGGGCAGATCTCGATCGCTCCGGCGTGATGGGGGCCGGGCGTCTCGGGCGCCGCCGTGAACTCCGGCAGCCCATCGAGCGCGGCGTTGAACTTGAGCGCGGCCCCGCGACTGCGGATCCGCTGGACCGCCTTCACCACCTCCGGGGGAACGACCTCGCGGGGGAGAAGTTCGAGGTACGTGTGCTGAGCATCGACGTTGGAGGCGACCGCCCGGGATTCCACGAACTCCCCGTTCTCAAGCGTGACACCGGTCGCGAGCCCGTCGTGGACGTTGATCGAGCGGACGTGGGTCCCGGTTCGGATCGTCGCGCCGAAATGGATGGCGGCCCTCGCCATCGCCTCGGTGATACGACCCATCCCGCCCTTCGAGAATCCCCAGACCTTGCGCATGCCCTCCAGGGTGCCGATGTTGTGGTGCGCGAGAACGTATGCCGTTCCCGGGGTGCGCGGGCCGACCATCTCGCCGATCACGGCGTTGGTCGCGAACGAGACCTTGACCTCGTCCGACTCGAACCACTGGTCCAGGAAGTCCTGGGCGGAGAGCAGGAAGAGGTTCCGGACGAGCTCCTCGGCCTCCGACCCCGGGAACGCCGAGACGAGGTCCGCGAGCGGGACCGGGGGAGCGAGCAGGAGCGGCTCGACGAGGTCGAGGACCCCATCCCAGAACTCCTCGTACTTGGGGTAGGCGCGCGCGTCCTTCTGGGAGAATTTCGCGATCTCGCGCTGGGTCTTCTCCGTGTCGTTCCAGAGCGAGATGCTCCGTCCGTCGGGGAACGGACAGAACGCCTGGGGGTCGTACAGGATCGGTCGGTACCCGTACTTGCCGAGCTCGAGGTCCTCGGCGATCTGCGGTCGCAGGAGTCCTGCGACGTACGAGAACGTGTTGATGCGGAACCCGGGCCACGGCTCTTCGGTGATCACCGCGCCGCCCACGAACGGACGTTGTTCGAGGACCACGACCTTCGCCCCGGCCTTGGCGAGGTAGCCGGCCGCGACCAGGCCGTTGTGCCCTCCTCCGACGATCGCGACGTCGTAATCCGCCATCTGGAGCCCGGGGCGGGGACGGAGGAGCGGGATTTAATGGATGGGTTTCCACCGCTAGGGAGTCCGCCTAGCGCCGCTGGGTGGTTGTGGCTGCTCCAGACAAAAGATCAGTTCCTCGATGTCAGAGCCTCGCGTATTCGCGTAACTTCTCTCGCTGCCTATCCGCGTGAAGCTGGCCTTCTCTAAAACGCGAATCGACCCACGATTGTCCGAGGCAACCCGAGCGTACAGTGTTCGGTCGGGCAGCTGCAACAGGAATTGTTGGAGCGCCTCCGTCGGAATTCCTCGTCCCCAGAGGGCCTTGCCGATCCAGTACGCAATCGACGGCTTGCCAAGTAGGTCGAACCGGGCGATGTATCCGGTGACTTCCCCCCCGTAAAGGATGGTCTGATTTCGATTCGAGCTGTCCGAGAGGATCTTGGCCCAGTGGGCAAGGAAGGCACTCTTGTCGTGGGGGTCCTCCGAAGTGAACCCCGCCATCCGATTGGCTTCCTCGTCCGATTGCTGTGCGAAGAATACATCGAGGTCAGAGTCGATCACATCTCGGAGCTGGACGCTCGTGGTCGACGGGGTGGTCATGGCCTGCCCAGGGCTATGGTCTCTATCATCATGTTGGGCGGGAACAATCCGTGGGTTTCCGCGCGTGGGCACCACACCCCGCCGCGCTCCGGGGAACCTCGTACCCTCCCCACGGCGGCCATCGAGCACGAAGATTTCGAGTCGGGGTGACCCGGGCGGTTGCGATGAGGAGTTCCCTGTGACCCGGCTCCTGAGGACCGGGCCGGTGCCCGACCCGTGGGCGTCCGCGCGGAGCTGACCCCGCGGTGACCGACCTCGATTCCGGGGTCCCTCGCGGCGTTCAGGGTTTGTCAGGGCTTCCAGGGTCTTCGGGGACGGGCACGGAGGTGGGAGCGTCCCGTGGGGATCTTCGGGGTGGCCAGCCGGGTTCGAGGAACCCCGCGATCTGCAGAACGAGGTAGACCACGACCACTCCCACGATCGCGAAGAGGGGCACGTCGAGATAGGTGAAGTAGGACCGCACGACGTCCCAGTTCGAGCGCAGCACCATTCCGGCATAGATCAGCGCCACGGTGAACGGAATTGAACCGAGCAGCGTGTAGACCCCGAACCGCGCCGGCTCCATACGCGCCGTGCCCGCGGGGTAGCTGATGTAGCTCCGAACGACCGGGACGAGGCGGGCCACCGCGACCGTGACCTCGCCCCGACGGGCGAAGAACCGGTCGATGCGTTCCAGGTGCCGCGGCTCGAGCCGCAGGTGCCCGATTCCGAGGCCGGTGATGCGGTGCCGCCACCAGCGGCCGACTGGCGTAGGCCGCATAGGAGCCGAGGAGGGTGCCGACCAGGGCCGCGGTCAGCGCCCATCCGAAGGAGAACGTCCCCTCGGCGACCAGGAAACCGGGAAATGGCAGGATAACCTCGCTCGGGACCGGAGGGATGCCGAAGCTCTCGACGGCCATCAGCCCGACGAGCCCGGGGATCCCGATCGTCATCATCACGGTCGTGATGATGTCCACGACCGACCCGATCAGCGAGAACGTCACGGTGGAACCCCCCGCTTGCGCTGTCCCGCTCTACGAGTCCTTGGGAAATGTAAAGGAGCCGCCGCCAGGGCCCGAGAGGCAGACGCCCTTCCGTGTCGGCACCACATCGGCGGAAGAACTGTTCCGCGCACCCCCCACGGAAGGGGCTCGAGTCGAGGAACGAACGAGCGACACTGCCCCCACCGCGATCCTCGCTTACGCCGCGCAGCCGTTCACCGCGTAGTCGTCCCCATTGAACTCGGCGAACCCGTAGTCCTCGTAGAGGTCCGACTCGGTGACCGTCACGTGGTTGACGGGGTCGTAGAAGACGACCACCCCCGTGGCCGCGTCGTAGGAGAGGATAACGGAGGGTCCGAGGAGTTTGTGCAGCTCGGTGAGAGTCGCCGGGGCGATGGAGGGGTTATCCGTTTGGCAACCCGCCTGATTCCCCCCTCCCCCGCCGCCCCCGCCCGGCGGGACCTGAACCAGCGGAAGGGCGTTGTGCGCGACCGGGTTAGCGGCAACGACCGCGGTGACGACGATCAGGGTCAGGATTCCGGCACCTACCCGGTAGCTCGCGGGCCATCGCAGGGGGGCACGGCCGGTGGAGCGTGCTCTCCGAGCGGTCGGCCGGGCCGGAGACGAGCGCGGGGCGGCCGCCTTGGACGATTGGCGGCGAAGCAGGAGCGCCAGCATGTTGCCGCCGAGAAGCGCGACGAGGATCCCGAGACTCGGTAGGAACAGCGGCAAGAGCGCCGCGGAAACCCCGATCACGCCGGCGTACAGGATCTGTTCGTGCGCGGCCCCGGGCGCGGTCCGGGGTTCGGGCACCATGAAGAGGGCGAAGAACAGGGTGGCCGGATCGATCGTCTGGAGCAACAGGATGTTCGGTGCCGTGCTCGCCCCGAAAACGAGGTGTTGCACGGCCGCGAGGAGGCCGTAGGTCACGAGGAACACTGCGGGCAGTCGCCACTGACGCGGAGTCCGGGCCAAGAGGAGGAGACCCAAGGCGACGATCGCGACCTCGCCGTACGGGCCGATGCCCACCCACCACGCCGGCGCGAGGCCAAGGAACAGGGCACCGAACAGGATGCCGGTCGCGGCGGGATTGAACCACGGACGACCCTTGAACCGAAGCACATGCCGGAACGCGACCGCCGCAAAGGCGACCGTCGCGAGGAGAGCCAGGCTCGCCGTGGGGGGAAAAATGAGAGCGACGAAGAGGCCGGTGGCGAGCGCCGAGTCGGGGAAACGAGGCCGGTCAAACCGGACCGACTGGAAGGCGAGGTCGGTGGCAACGGCGATGACCGGGACGACGACGAGAGAGGACGCACCAAGTCCCCCGAGGTAATTCGACCCGTAGATGCCGAGACCGACCAGCGACAGCCATAGGATTCGGACGGGGGGCAGAGCGCGGCGAAGGACCTCCCGCGTGGCCCGGGGGCGGGTTAGCTCCAGAGAAGTGGTCACCACAGAACGCACGCTACTCTCACCGGAGAGCTCGGCTTAAGACCTCCATTTCAACGCGGGGGAGACGGCCGTCGGAGATCCGCGGGCCAGCCGACCCGGTTCCAAAGTAGCGAGTCAACCTTTCGCCCCATCGGTTCCCTCGACGCCGCCCCTCCTATTCAGGGTGGGCAGAGGTGTGCTCGGCCCTCCATGGGCGAGTCTAGCTAGCCGCCCACCGCAATTCCGGGTGTGGGCGACCTCTCCCCCGGGGGGGTCACCGTCCTGTTCGTCTCGTTCGGGACCGGCGCGCTCGCGCTCTTCCTGCTATGGGCGGATCACTAAGGAATGGGTTCGCCAGGGCGAGCGGAGTCGACCCCCGCCCGTCCCGGCATCGAAGCGTACCGCCCTAGGCCGTAGCCCGTTCGGTCGTCGCGTCGGGGTCCGTCTCGACCTCCCCGGGGGTACCGAACGCCCGCAGGAACCTGGCGAGTCGCGCCCGGAGGCCGTCACCCTTGCGGGCAGCGGTCTTCCGGTTCGCGCTGGCCAGGACCCAGCGGTAGTCTTCGCGAGGGAATTCGCGGGCGGCGAACTCCCTAGCTTGGAACCCCCCGAGGAGCGAGTCCGAGCCCTGTCGTGCTTGGACTATTTGCCACGTCTGCATGCTCTCCCTCCTCGGTCATGGTCACTGCCTTACGACCCGGCCGAACTATAAATAGAATACTGTCGCGAGGCAAGCAAAAAGGGTGGCAAAACATGCGCAGACACCCCCAGCTAGCGTCATATACCGTCCCGGGAGACTATGTCGCTAAATGAGCTACATTGATAGGGATGTCGTGCCGGTATCGGAACGGAATCGGCCGTAGGATTGGGAGAGCGGGTTCCCCTGATCATCACGGCTTGGAGAGCTCGCCCCCGCTGGCGACCGAGCGAAGGGGTTAGGTCGCTCTCTTTCCCAGGCCACCGTAGTCGCCATCCATCCGGGGCCGCTCCAGTCCCGGCGGAGGAGGTGTTGGGGTGGGCTTGCCAAGTGGGCGCAGGCCGGGGAGCGGTTGGAATTTACGCGCGCGTCCGCCCGGGGACGTCTCGTCGCTTCATCCGCTCCACCCCGGGTGTCCCCCGTGTGATCGGGGGCAATGCTCCCGGCGGGATTCGAACCCGCGTTACGGCGTCGAAGGCGCCGAATCCTTGACCGGACTAGACTACGGGAGCACAAATTGACGGAAGCGCGCTATCGCTTGAAGTGTTCCTTTGCGTGACAGCTCCTGCAAAGGACAGTGCATTTCGCGAGTTCACGATTCAGACGTTCAATGGCGGCGCCGTCGGTCGCGAGTTCGGAAAGGCCGGCCCACTTATCTCGTCCGTTCAGGTGATGGAAGTCCAAGCAGCGAAAGTCCGACTCTCCGCAGACAACGCATGATCGTTTTCGTTTAACCGATTCCAGGTAATCTCGAGCCGCTCGTTTTCTGGCGCGATTCTTCTCGATGAAGGTCGGTTTGTGAAGGCGATAGTAGACCCTCTGGTAGACAATGTTGTAGGAACGACGCACGCTCGGATTCTTGTAAGGCACGACTCCTTTTTGTTTGTCGAGATTTAGTGGTTTTCAATTCTGTGAACGATGTGTGCGATCCGTCAAGGGGGAATTTCCTCGACCCTGAAGCGGTGTCACGGTGCGTTATCCCGGGGAATTGAGGGCAATTATGGACGTCACCCTCCCGCTAAGAGCGTGCGGGAGGCGACTTTTCGCGACATCGTAGCGGAGGGGGAGCGGAGTCGGGTGCAGCCGAAGCGTCACTACCCCCGGGGTTTCTCGAGCGCGTACGGCCGATACGGGTGGCGGGGCAAATACTCCGAGCGACGTTGCCCCGTCACCGCATAGATGGTTTTCTCTGCGATCTTGCAGGCGTTGTCCGCGATCCGCTCGAAATGACGGGCAATGAGGAGCTCACTCGAGAGCCGTTGGGCGGAAAGCGGATCGTGGACGAGTTCGCGGACGACGAAGCGGGTTGCCTGGCGGTGCATTCTGTCGACCTCGTCGTCGCGAGCAATCAGGGCCAGAGCGAGGTTCGCATCGTCCTTGATCAGAGCATCCAGGGTCTGATGGACCATCGATTCCACCGTCTGGTCCATCGCTTGGAAGAGGGATTCCAGTTCGGGGGTGTCGTGACCCGGGTCGGAGGTCGTGATCCGGGCCATGTCGAAGCCCAAGCGTCCTATGCGGTCGAGGTGGGTCGTGATCTTGAGGAGCGCCGCGGCAGTTCGGAGGTCGACAGCGGCGGGGCGTCGGAGCACGAGGAACGTGATCACCTCGTGCTCCATCTCCTCGTCGAACCGGTCGAGCTGGGTGTCCCGGTCGAGAACCGTCTGCGCCGAGTCGAGGTTACCTGATTTGAATGCCTCCCAGCCGTCGTGGACCATCCCGACCGCCCAGTTGCCCATTTCTACCGCCCGTTCTTTCAACTGGCGGATTTCCCGGTCGTAACCTCGCGCCGCTTCGGGTGCCCCGGCCACTTCGTCGTTCATCCGAACCTTCCCGTGATATACTGTTCCGTGAGTTTTTCCTTCGGCCGCTCGAACATGTCCTCGGTCGGTCCCACTTCGATCAGCTTGCCCAGGTAAAGAAACGCCGTGTTGTCGGCCACGCGTCCGGCCTGCTGGAGGTTGTGGGTGACGATCGCGACGGTGTACTCGTTCTTGAGCTCGGCGATGAGGCTTTCGATCTTGGTGGTCGCGATCGGGTCGAGCGCCGAACACGGCTCGTCCATCAGGAGCACTTCGGGGTCGGCCGCGAGCGCCCGGGCGATGCAGAGCCGCTGCTGCTGACCGCCCGACAACGACGTGGCCGCTGCGTCCAACCGGTCCTTCACTTCGTCCCAGAGCGCCGCTTGCTTGAGAGCCCGGAGGACGGCTCGGTCCATCTCCTCCCGGGACGGTCGTCCGTTGAACCGCAGTGGCGCTGAGACATTGCTGTAGATCGACATCGTGGCGAACGGGTTCGGTTTCTGGAAGACCATCCCCACCCGGCGGCGGACGAAGGTAGCGTCGAGGGAGTAGAGGTCCTCCCCGTCCAGCATTACTCGCCCCTCGACCCGGGCTCGGGGGGTCGTCTCGTGCATGCGGTTGAGACAGCGAATGAGGGTGGACTTTCCGCAACCAGAGGGACCGATGATCGCCGTCACCTTGCGATCCGTGATATCGAGGTTGATCCCTTGCAACGCGGGCGTGTCGCCGTAGAAGGCGGAGAGGTCCTCCACCTTCATTTTGACCGACCCTTCCGCCAGTGCCACGCTCATCCTCCCCGCAGGCGACGCGCCATCCGGTTGAGGACGACCCGAGAAAGTAAGCTTATACCCAAGATCATGAGGATCAGCACCAGGGCCGCTCCCCAGGCCAGGGACACCCAGTTCTGGTACGGTGACGTGGCGAACTCGAAAATGTAGATCGGCATCGAGGCGACCTGCTGGTTGAATCCCACGAAACCGCGCAAGCTTCCTGCATCCGTCAAGAGGAGCGGTGCCGCTTCACCGGCCGACCGGGCGACCGCCAGCAGGATTCCGGTGAGCACGCCGGGGAGGGCCGCCACGAGGACGATCCGGATCGATGTCTTCCACCGGGAGATCCCGAGCGCGAGGGCCGCCTCCCGAACTGAAATCGGCACGGTCTTGAGCGCCTCGGAGCTCGTGCGAGTGACGATGGGGACCATGATCACCGCGAGCGCGAGCGAGCCAGAGAGTGGTACTGAAGACGATGGTCGGGTCGTAGGCCAAGACGAGAGCATAAATGAACATCCCCGCGACGATCGACGGAACCCCCGAGAGCACGTCGGCGACCAGACCAATGAGCCTCGCGACCCGCCGCTCGCTTCCATACTCCACCGAGAAGATTGCGGCACCGAGTCCGATCGGCACCGCGAACGCGGACGCGAGACCGACCAAGATGAGGGTTCCCTGAATGGCCGGCGCGATCCCTCCCTGAGCGCACGTTACCCCCGCTCGGGGGCTGCAGGGGAGTGGAGGCCCCTGGGTGAAGAACGCGACATTGAACACGGAACCTCCGAGCACGACGGCCTCGTAGATCACGGCCGCGAGAGGAATCAAAATGATGATGATGGTCAGCCCCGCCAGGACGGTCATCCCATGGCTGAACAGCTTTCGACGCGCGGGCCGGTCAAACATCATTCCACCGTGCCCCCCCGAGTCGCCTGAAACCGCGCCAGGACCCACCGCGCCCCCACGTTGACCACGAGGGTGATCACGAGCAGGACGAGAGCGGCCTCGATCAAGGCGGAGATCTCCGCCGGTCCCGCCTCCGTGAACTCATTCGCGATGAGGCTGGCGATCGTCTGACCCTGCGAGAAGAGGGAGAGCGGGATGTGATTGCTGTTCCCGATCACGAGCGTGACGGCCATCGTCTCTCCGAGGGCACGGCCGAGGCCGAGGACCACTCCCGCTACGATGCCGCTGCGCGCATACGGCAGGACGGCCCTTCGGGTCACCTCCCAGTGCGTGGCGCCGAGGGGCTAGGGCGGCCTCCTTCTGGCTGAGCGGGACGGTCGCCATGGAGTCCCTGCTGATCGCGGTGATCGTCGGCACGGTCATGATCGACAGGACGACGCTCGCGGTCAACACATCGAGGCCGATGGGGTTCCCGCCGAACCAACCCGTCCAGCCGAGGTAGGTGGCCAGCTGAGGTTCCACGATGTACCGCATGATTGGGACGAGGACAATGAGCCCCCAGAACCCGTAGATAATCGAGGGAATGGCGGCCAACAGCTCGATGACCTGACCCACCGGGGCTCGGAGCCAGGAGGGTGCCTGCTGGGTCAGGAAGATCGCGGCCCCGACCGAGAGTGGGATGCTGATGAGGAGTGCGAGCGCGCTCGTGAGGAGAGTGCCGATCGCGAACGGAACCACCCCGAAAACGTTGGTGACGGGATTCCACGCTTTCGTGTAGAGAAAGGCGAAACCAAAGATCTGAATCGAGCTACGGGCACCGCCGTAGAGCACCAGGACCAGTGCCGCTAAGAGGACGAGCACTCCGACCGCGCCGAGGCCGGTGAGCACGAAGAAGATACGATCCCCCCATCTCGAGACTCGACGGGTCCCGTGCGAGATAGAGGAATGGAAGGGGTTATGCTGGGTCATCCCGCGAGTTCCTGGATGCACCCGGTCGCGTCCGCCCGGCTATCCCGTGCACGCGGGAATGCTCGCCCCATTGTACGTGAGCGAGTTGATGGTCGCCTCATCCGACGTCACGACGGTCGAAGACAACGGGATGTAATAGAGCTCGGCCGAGTACCATTGGCCGGTGGTCACGATCCACGTGAGGAAATTCACGAGGTTTTCCGCCTCGCCCTGCGTGAACGCCGAGCCGTAGGCCGTTCCGAGGTCCGCGTATACGAACACGTAGGTGAACGAGGCGATCGGATAGTCGTGTGCCCCCGGCGCGTTCAACACCGAGACGTTGTACCAGTCGCCGGTCGCGCTGGGGAACGTCGGGTTCGCGTCCTGGATGGCGGACGCGACGTTGGAGACGTTGGCCAGGATGAAGTTGTCCGACGGGTTCTGCACCGATCCGTAGGACACACTCTGGGTCAAGGCGTAGTTGATGTCCACGTACCCGATCGCGTCCGCGGTCGACTTGACGGTCGCCGTCACGCCAGAGTTGCCCTTCGATCCGATGCCGACCGGCCAGTTGACGGCCGTCGCGAATCCCACCGTGCTCTTCCAGGTTGCGTTGGCCGCGGAGAGGAAGCTCGTCCAGATGAACGTCGTTCCGCTCCCGTCGGACCGGTGAACAACCGAGATGGCAACGTTCGGTAGCGTTACGCCCGGATTGATCGTCTGGAGGGGGGTGTTGTTCCAGTTCGTGATGTCTCCGAGGTAGATCGCCGCGAGGACCGCGCCGGAGAACTTCAGCGTCGTACTCAGTCCGGGGAGGTTGTAAATGGGCACCACCGCACCGGCGGATTCGGGAATCGTGGCGACCGGAGCAGAGAGGGCGGACCGCTGGGCGGGCGAAAGCGGCGCGTCCGACGCGCCGTAATCGACCGTCTTCGCGGTGATTTGAGATATCCCCGCCCCGCTGCCTACGCTAGCGTAGTTGACCGTGCTCACCGTGTATTCTGACGCCCAGGTGAACATCAACGGAGCAACCAGAGTTGATCCGGCGCCGTTCAGGGTCACCCCGGCGGTGCACGTGCCCACTGAGGAGCTCGAGCTCTTGAACCATCCGAGGCCGTAACCGGCTCCCACGATGATGATGACGACCACCACTACGGCGATCGCGGCGTAGAGGCCAGTCCGATTCGGTCCTTTGCTCCGCACGACCGTGTCGCTTGGGGGGGTCGCGCTCGTTCCACTCTGGTTCTGCATTTTTTTCTCACCTGGTCCATTAAACGATGTAGGACCCATTCCCGAACCGAGCGGAACCCGAGGTCCGCCCTTCTGGGTCGGTCGTCATCGTCGGTTGCACCGCCCGATGGAATATATAGGGAATCCATTTAGAATGTATATTTCACAATAGGTCAATATATGGTAAGGGTTCTCACGCGTACTCTCGGGGCACCGGGTGGGGGCGAGCCCGAGGAGCCCTCTTAGGGGAGGGGGTGCGTGCGTCGGACCACGTCGCGCTGGCTCGTCCGCTTCGGATACGATGGCACAGCGTTTCATGGATGGGCGCGACAGCCCGGTCTTCGTACGGTCGAAGGCGAGATTCGACGCGGACTCCTGCGCAGCGCGGCGGTTCAGAGTGGCGAGGCACTCTCGATCGAGGTCGCGAGCCGGACCGACCGAGGAGTGAGCGCTCGGGCGAACGCCTTGGCCTTTCGGTCGCCGCTGCCGGGCGCAACGCTGCTCCGTACCCTGAACGGAATCGATCCCGACATCTTCTTCACCGCCGCCACTCTGGTCCCTGAGGAGTTTCGAGTACGCCGAGCGGTCCGTCGGACGTACCACTATTTCGAAGCGATTCGGAGCCAAAACCCTGCGCTGCGCGATGAGGCGGCCCGGCTCGTTCGCGGGGGAGGTAGATGTGCGATCCTTCGGTCGTTCCGTTCCCGTCGGTGAACCGGCGTGGCGGGGTATCGAAAGCGTCCGTGTCCGTCCACTGGGGAACGGTTCGCTTGTCGAAGTCCGGGCCCCCTCGTTCGTGTGGGGGATGGTCCGGAAGATCGTCGCAGCGCTCCGAGAGGTAGATTCCCAAAGGCTAACGGTGACCCGCCTCCGGTCGGCCCTCGAGGGGAAGGTGCGCCTGACGCTTCCGATGGCGGAACCGGAATCTCTGGTGCTCTGGGGGGTGGAGTACCCTCTATCATGGACGATAGTTTGGCGGGGACCCAGCCGGGGTCAGGTCGCCAAAATCTCAGCTCGCCGGCGCGAGATCTGGTCCCGAACCCAGGTGCTGGGCGCCTTGGACCATGTAGCGACCCGAGTCGAACCGCCCGACTAGCGAACGGCAGTCCCAGCGGAAGCGGACCGGGCCAACCCGAAGACGCAGCTAGCCGAGGAAGGAGGAGACCGACTCGTAGACCGATCGTGCGAGCCCCACGAGCCGAGCCGTCTCCCGCCGGTCGGAGAATAACTCCCGGGCGGTCCTCCCCGACCGGGGGTCTCCGTACGTGGCCGCCTCCCGCAGGAGGCTCAGCTCCGCCATCGCCGCCGCCCATCCCCCGAGTTGGGTCCGCCGGGCCGCAGGGAACTTCTCACTGTGCCGCAGCAGGAACGCATGGATGTCGTGTTCCTTCGGTGGCTCGAGGTGGACCGAGTAGAGGGCCGCCTTCACGGCCAGCTCCACCGTCGCCTGCGCCTCACGGGTCGCGTTCGCCAGATGCCCGCGGCGCAGCGCATCCCCCGCCCCAGCGAGCGCCTCTCCGGCCTGTTCCAGGTACCCGACCGCGACTCTCGACGTCAGGCGGGGGCCTCCAGCACCGTTCCGAGTTCCCAGTAGGGAGCCTCGCCCTCGCGGGCGACGCGTCGGGCACCGTGAGTCTTGAGAAGGCGGGCCAGCCGGAGCAGCGCTTCGCGAAGTGCCCGATGGGGGTCATACAGGATTCTCGCCGTCTCCGGCAGGTCGAGGAGCACCGGCGCCGGCCTCAGGAAGTCGCCGGGATCCACCGGGACTATGTGTGGCAGGTGGTAATGGCCGCTCCGCTCGAACTCGTCGACGAGGAGGGGAGCGACGGAGGATCCGAGCCGAGCCCGTTCCCGAGCGTCTTCGTACACGGACCCGGAGCGGTTCGCCAGCAGGACCAGGAGGTCGATGTCGCTCTGCGGTCGTGTCGCGCCGCGGGCGAAAGAACCGAAGAGCGCCATTCCTTGGAGGCGGCCCGAGTAGACGCGGAGCACCTCCCCGGCAGACCGGTAGAGGATCGGATAGAGGCACTGAGACCGGAACGGTCGCAGACCCGACTCCATCCCGGGGGTCAGCCGGACGAGCGGATCTACGGTAGCGTACCGCCCGCGGTCGGTCCGGAACACCCATCCGAGGCGAGCAAGTCGGGAGAGTTCGAGGTACGGCGTTCGACCGAGGACCCGCCGGGCCGCCGATGGGGAGAACGGCTCATCCCCCAATTTCTCCCGAAGCCGAAGGAAGGAGGCGGGTACGGAGAGTCCCGTCGGGCTAGGCATGGATTCAATGTAGTCTATCGTGATATATAATGGAGAACGGCCCATCGCCCGACGCCCAACCCCGCTCGGGAGGCCCCGATAGGAGGCGGCGAACCGACCGCGCTGGGACCGACGTCCTATCCGACCCGTTCCCAGCGCTCCAGCTTCTGAACGGCACTCAGTGTCGAACCCCGCTGGATCTCCTCTCGGACCCGGTTCTCGTGCTCGAGGACGTCGAGGGATCGGTTCGCGATCTCCTGCGCGCGCTCCCGCGGGATGACGACCACTCCCGAGAGGTCGCCGACGATCCAGTCCCCCGGGCGGACCCGCTGGCCGCCGACGACAACCTCGACCCCGATCTCCCCGAGCCCTTTCGGCTCGCCGGCATCGGAACTTACGTTCCGGCTGAACACGGGGAACCCCATCTCGAGGATTGCGTCGATGTCCCGGGCCGCCCCGTCGATCACGACCCCGGAAACTCCGCGGCCCTTCGCGCTCCAGCTCGCGAGCTCGCCCCACATCGCCGTGACCCCTCCACCGGCGTCCACGACGATCACGTCGCCCGGCCCCGCGCGGTCGATCGCCTCGACCGGCTTCGCCCAATCACCGTCGCGCGTCACCACGGTGATGGCGGGACCGGCGACCTTGACCGTGCGGTCCTTCAGATGCGGCAAGATGCCGTGCATCGCCCCCCGACGCTGCATCGCGTCGGACACGTTCGGGCTGGAGACCTTGAGGAAGGCGTCGCGGATTTCCTGCCCGCTATAACGTCGGAAGTGCTCGGAGACGACCTCGCGTTGGGTCGTGATCGCCTCTCGGATTCGTCGCGTCGCTTCGGCCATCTGCGGGCTCTTGGTGATCGCGCCGCCGACGATAAGGATCTGTGCCCCTGCGCGTACCGCCTCGGCGACCGTCTCCGAATTGAGCCCTCCGGCCACGGCGACGGGGAGGGGAGACGCCTTGGCTAGCTCCGCGAGAATCGCGAACGGCGTCTTCGCCTGCATCTGCATGTCGATCCCGACGTGCCAGCAAACCGCGGCCGCGCCGAGCTCCGCCGCCCGCCGGGTCCGACCGAGAGGGTCCGCCACCCCCAGGAGGTCGACAACGATCTCGGCCCCATAGAGCTCGCCGCCGCGCACGCCGTCCGCGATCGTGTCGTCGTCGGCCGCACCGAGGATCGTCACGATGTCCGCCCCCGCCTTGGCGGCGATCTCAACCTCGAACGCGCCGGTGTCCATGATCTTCATGTCGGCGACGATCCGCTTGTCGGGGAACGCCTTCTTCAGTTCCCGGACCGCGTCCAGCCCCTCGCTCTTGATGAGCGGGGTTCCCGCCTCGATCCAGTCGGCCCCGCCCTCGACCGCCTCGCGGGCCGCGACGAGCGCCCGGGAGAGGTTCTCGAAGTCGAGGGCGACCTGCAGCATGGGGCGCTCGAGCCGCATACAGGTTGGGAGAAGGAGGGCGGTATTAACGGTCGCACCGTGCGGGCTCTCGGTGGCGCGGCCGAGCGGAACCCGGGTTCGATTGATCCACGGGGACGCTCGCCATCTCGAGGCGGTCGGGGACGATTCGGTCCACCTGGTCGTCACCTCCCCGCCGTACCCGATGATCCCGCAATGGGACGACCTCTTCCGGCGTCTCGGCGCCACCGATTACACCGGAATGTTACGAATCCTCGAGGGGGCGTGGGCCGAGTGTCATCGCGTTCTCGTCCCGGGGGGGATTCTCGCCGTCAACATCGGAGACGCACTCCGAACGACCGACGGGGAGTTCCGCCTCTGGCCGAACCACGCCCACACGCTCCTCGCGGCCGAACGCGTCGGGTTCCGGCCACTACCCTACATCTTGTGGAAGAAACCGACGAACAAACCGAACGCGTTCCTCGGTTCGGGCTTCTTCCCCCCGAACGCCTACGTCACCCTCGATTGCGAGTACGTTCTCGTGTTCCGGAAAGGGAAGCTCCGCCGCCTCCCTCCCCACGACCCCGAGCGCGAGGCGAGTCGCTTTTCCCGGGCGGAGCGAGACCAGTGGTTCAGCCAGGTCTGGTCCGACGTCCGGGGGACCCCCCAGCGGACCGCCCGTGGGCGCAGCGCCGCGTTCCCTCTCGCAATCCCGGAGCGGCTCGTCCGGATGTTCTCCCTCGTGGGGGAGACCGTGATGGACCCGTTTGCTGGGACCGGGACCACCCTCGAGGCGGCCGTTCGATGCGGTCGCGATGCGATGGGGGTCGAGTGGGATCCGGAAACCCACGCCGCCCTCGTCGCGCGCGCCCGCGCGCTCGGGTGGAAGGTTCTCACTCCGCCGGAGGGAGCGGCGGCCGGGCGCGATGCGCCACCTCGTCGTCGACTGCCAGCCGGAGGTACTGGAGCGCAGACGGGCTGAGCTCGTCCAGATGCAGCAGGAGGTAGTGGAGATAGAGCCGCTCCGGGCGGTGCGTCGGTCCGGGCGGGCGAGACGGGTTTCCGGGCCCCGACTCATTTTCGGCCCGGTGGCGCTCGAGCGTCTCCGGATGGTGTTCGTGCTCCGTGCCGTGATACGCACGACCCACGGGCCCGACGAGCGGGGGATAAAGGTGCCCAACCGGATCGTAGACTACCGGCTCGGGCGCAGCCCGCCGGGGGGAGAGGCCCAGGGGGGGCTCGTCGACGCCCCGGCAGCCGTGCCCTTCCCTTCGAGGTACGGATGGACGGGTCGATTTGGGTCCTGCAGCTCTCGGATCGGCCGGCCCGCCACGTCCTCGACGATCGCCTGAAGGTTCCATCTCGTTTTTCGGCGAGGGGGGCCGTCGGGGGTGGCTTCCGCGTCCACGGACAAGCCTCCGACCGGGTCCACATAAAACCCGCGTTCGATGCGCGGCCACTTTTCGGCCGGCGAAGACACGGCGGAGAAAGGGTGCTGCAATCCGAGTACCTACCGGTCCTCAAAGAGACGGAGCATCTTTCGGGCAGACTCGACACGCTCCCGGATCCTCGAACCGACACCGAAATGGTCCGCGATGGTCACGACTCCGTCTAGAGCCGCGGGATTCACTCCGGCATGTAGGTCCCGTTCGATGCTCGGGACGTACGCCTTCCAGTCGTCCGTGGAGAGCCGCATGTAAAACACGACTTCGGGCGTCGCGTACCGCGTCTCCCCGTGCTTCTGCGACCCCTTTTCGGTCACGTACCGCGTGAACTCGCCCGGTCCTCGCGTTCCGCAGAATGGCTCGCCTGAGAGGAACTCCAGCTCAATCGAACCGCGCCCGATTGTCACGATCGTTCCCCGGATTGTCCCGCTCATCGGCTCTAGGGGCGGCGCGTCAGCCCGACCCTCCAGCGCCTCGTCGACCGACGGCCAGTCGTCGCCGGATATGAGGACGTCCACGTCCTTCGTCCCCACGGCGACCGACCGCTCGATGGCCGACCCCCCGACCACGACGAAGGGCACACCGACCTCGGACCGTAGCCATTCGGCGACCGCCTCGACCTCGTCCGCTCTCATCGGAATCCACTCCCCGCCGGGTTCTTTCGGATTTTACGGTGCAGCTCGCCCTCCCCGAGAGACTCGCCCACCCGAAGGAGCGACGGGAGGACATCAAAGAACCGGACGAACGTCGCGCGGCGGCCGAGGTCCTCCTCCCAGATCCGCCGGGTGAGATACGTTCGGTTCCACTTCGGGTTCCGGTCGAGTAGTGCCCGGGCACCGATCATGTCGAACCGAAGCATCGCGACCGCGGCGTCCTCCGGTCGTGGCGACCGGGCCGCCATCTCAGAGATGAAAGGAATGGTGCCGAGATTCGTCTCGACGAGAGGAAGCAGCGATTGGGCGACGACCAGACGCGTCGGGAAGCGGATCGGGTAGCCGAGGTCCGTGACCTGCTGGGAGGTGAGCGGGTGGAGAGGTAGGCCGTGCCGCTGGGCCGTCCTGGCGTCGTTCTCCGAGATTATCCGAAGCCGATATTCGTGCCTCCGGCGGCCCCTGGGAGACGGGATCGGGACCCCGATGTGCTTCGGTAGCGGATGCTCGCCCCTCTCCCGGAGGAGCGTCGGCTCTAGCTTCATCGGCTCGAATATAGCGTCATTAAGTATATATATCAAATGACGGAAAATCCGAACGCTAGGGGACATCTTCCGCACGACCGGTTTCGGTGAGCGGGTCGGCAGCCCGTCCGAGCGTGGAGGTAAGAAACTCGTATTCCGGTGTGGAGGCGATGATGGCGAGGGGAAGGTGGAGTTCACCGATCCGCCACAAGGACTCGGAGTAGCCCGCGTCGCGTGGCAGCCGAGCTTTGGGCAGCCATTCGGCTTCGGCGGCGGTCATACCGAAGAACGTGCGCGCCTCGCTTGAAACCTCGGGCAACCGTAGGAACGCCGTCGCGTAGAGGTTGCGCAGGATCGCGCGACCCTCGGCCCGTCCCAGAAAGTCCTCCGGGGTCTGGCTCAGGAGGAGCACTCCGGCACCGAAATGACGAACGTGACGCACGACCCGGTCGAGAAACTCGGCGGTCGTGGGCTGGCGAGTGAGAAGGTGCGCTTCGTCGACCAGCAGGACCTTGGATCCAGGGCGGTCCCGGAGCCGGCCGTACGCCCAATCGAGCAGATAGGAGAGGTGGAACGCGAGGTGATCTTCCGGCACTCCCCGAAAATCGACCGAGATCGGACCCGGTCCGAGGGCGACGGTCGTCGGACCGTTGACGTGCCGCAGCGAACCGGTCCGGAAGACGTCCAGCAGCGTGGGAAGCCGACCGGACGGCCGGCCGTCCCCTTCGACCTCGGCGATCAGGTCGTCGAATGTGGGTACCGCGGGCCCCCGTTCGTAGAGTCGAGTTACGGCGGTATCCAGCGCGGCCGACTCCGCGTCCTCCAGGCTCGAAAAGAGCGCCCGGAGCATCGCCGCGACCCGAGCGGCCTTCTCTCGGCGGTCGCCGCCGGTGGTGACGGGGTCCAGGGGGTTGAGTCGCTCCGCTCGCCCGCCGGCGATCTCGATGACGGACCCCCCGAGCGCTCGAACGAACCCGGAAAACTCCCCGAGCGGATCCAGGATCGTGACCTCGACGTCGGGGCGCATCCACCGGGTCCGGAGCAGGAGGAGGGCGGCCGCGAACGACTTCCCCGCGCCGGTGGTCCCGAAGATCCCCCAGGAGTAGCTCGCGTGGTCCCATCGGTTCAGGAACACCGGGCTCGCGTCGGAGAGCGCCAGGCCGACCAGGATCCCTCCGGGCTCTACGACGCTCTCATCCACGAAAGGGAACAGCGCCGCCACCCCGTCCGTGGGCAACGTCTGCCAGTAACCGGACGGCCGGGACTCGCCGCCGGCCAGGTCGGGGGGTGCGAGTGTCGGGCGAACCTCGTAGCGCGGAACGCGGGTACGGAACCCGAGGCTGGAGAGCCGTTCGGTCAGCCGGGTCCGTACCGCCTCGACCCTCGGACGCGACGGCCCAAGGGCGACGAGCCGCAGGCCGACCTTCCAGAGCTCTTGGGTCCGGCGAGCGACCGCCCGCCCCACTTGTTCGGCGGTCTCCCGCTCCGCCTCCAGTTCGGGCGTCTCACCTCCGTGGCCGCCCGTCGCGAGTTCCGCCTCGGCGACGGCGCGCGCCCCGTGCAGGATCTCGAGCGCCCGAGCGGGGAGGATCCGATGCAGCTCCACCGTAAGCTCGATCGGCTCGGTCGTCGGCAACACCCGTCCGAGGAACCCGAACGGCACCTCGGGAGGGAACTGCCGGACCAGGAGCGGGGCGCGGTAGCATCGTCCGGTCCGGAGCCACGTCGCGTCTTCGAGCGGCGCTTCACCTTGCGGCGGTTCGGTCATGCGGTCCCGTCCTCTCGAAGCACCCGTCCGGGGTTACGGCGTCGTTCTATCCACCACATCGGAGTGAGCGAGAGGGCGAGCGCGAGCCCGCGGGCGGCGGAGAGCGAGTCCGGGAGCAGAAAGAACAGCCCCGCTCCGACCGCCACGGAGAGGAGCCCCACGGCCCGACCCGGGAGGGTCCAGGGCACCCCCGACGCCCGCTCCCGGGCACGGCCGGCCGCCCAGCCCGCCCCTGCGAGGGCGGAAAGGGCGGCCGCGAGCGCCTCCAGGAAGGGGGCGGCGAGGGCGAGGCCTCCGGCGATGATCGCGAGCCCGACCGCCACGCTGAACGTGTCGAACTCGACCGCGACGGCGGAGATGCGCCGCGTTCTCCGATGGCCGAGCGTGCTCACGACCATCCCCAGCGACGAGCGGCGTCCACCAGCGCTCGGTCTCGAAGCCGTACCGACCGCAGACCCAGGGTCGTCAATCGCTCCCCGAGGGTCGCCACTCGAACCTCGAGGTCCGAGACCCCATCGGGTCCGGTGCGCTCTAGGCCCAGCGCAAGGTACACGCGCCGGATCCGTCGTCGGCGACAGAGCAGGTCGACCAGCTCGGCGTAGCCCGCACGAGCGGGCTGGTCCGGTCGATCGGAACTGATCGGGTTCGGGAGGACGGGCCCGGGACGCATCGCCGCGGAGGCGACCAAGAACGCGATCCCCCCGCCAACCGAACGGAGGAGGTCGCGGAAAAGTTCGAAACGCCGAGCGAGCTCGACCGGCGGGAGATAGGTCACCGGAGTTCCCCCGGTCCGAAGGATCGCGACATACTGGCCCGGTCGGATCGCGAGGAGCCCCTGCCGAGCGACCCGACTCCTCGTGGGCGGGGTCACGCGTCCGCCTCCGCTACCGGCTCGGATCTTCCAGAGGACGAACGAGAGCGCCCGCTCGTCGAGCGCCTGCCCGTCCGAGCGAACGACGCAGACCGCGAAGCCTCCGGCGACGACCACGAGCCAGAGGTACGGCGAGGTGAACGGTACGATGACGGCGCCAACGGCGGAGTACGTGACGAACTTGAGCGCGTCCCGCGCCGACGCGAACGGCCCGAGACGTAGTCGCCGGTCGAGCCGCTCCGGCAAGCTGACGACGGGCGGTCCGTCCGGAAGGTCTCCCATCTCATCCGACCCCTCCGCCCCGGATCGGTGGCCAGCTCCCGGGGGCGCGCGGCGAGTCGTTTCCAGCGCGCAGGTGACGCACGAGGTGCGCGGCCCCGTGGCCCACGAGCTGCGCGGCCGCAAGGGGGGCTGCCGCGGGGGCGGAGGCGGTCCCGGCCGCACGTGCGGCACCGGCCAACGCCTGACCGGCCGCCCCGGAGCTTCGAGCGTTGGCCGTTACGGGCCCCGCGTAGCCGCTCGCGCCGGCCGGCGCGGCGGAGAGTCCCCGCTGCGCGCTGGAAGAGATGGCCCCCGCGCTCGCGGGGAACCCGAAGGCGGAGAGGTGAGTCCCCGCGAGCGAGAGGAGGTACGGCGACGCGAGCGCGCACCCCAGATAGCCCACGAGGAGGACGGCACTCGGACTGTTGACCGCGAGCTCGAGCGGGACTACCAGAACGCACGGGAGGAAGACGAGTTCGCCGAACAGGAACCACGCGCGACGGGCCAGGGGTGCGAGCGGACGAAACGGCCAGAGGAGGGTGAAGATCGGCAGGAGGACGATCAGCACGGCGAGCAGCGCATCCCGGAGTCCGACCGCGAGCACGAGCCCGAAGACCAGGGCGAACTCGACGAAGGAGAGGACGAACGCGAGGGCCCCGTTATCCCACGAAAAGGCGACCTGGGCGTAGCCCGCCAGGTTGACCCAGTGCTGCCACGCTCCGCCGTCCCACCCGGCGAGGACCGGGTAGAGCCCGCCGCCGACCCCTAGGACCGCGCCGGCGATCGGAACGGTGAAGTTCGCGGCGACGACCGCGATGACGAGTCGGGGCAGCAGGCCATCGAGCGCCTGCGCCCACCGGTCCACGAACACGCGCGAGAAGTACAGGATCGCGACCCCCACCCCGACCAGCGCGATTGCAGGGTCGACGACGTTGGCCAAGGTGTAGGTCGAAAACTGCGTCGCCGCCGCCAGATAGTTCGACGGGTCCGACGTGCTCGCGGTGAGGGCGGGGTAGAGCGCCGCCGGGCGGAGCTCCGGGACGAGGAGCTGGTCGTAGGTCGGCCCGACGACCGCGGTGACGATCGCGGTCAGGCCCGCGAAGAGGAGGAACAGGATGACCTGGATCAGGTTGCCGAGGTCGAGTCCGAACACGCGGCGCCGACCCCCTTCCGCTAGCCGCCGGTGAGCACCCAGCGGGCGAGCCCCCAGATCAGTCCCGTCAGCGCGGCCACGAACAACAGCGTCCCGATCAGCGCGTCCCGGGCCCGTTCCTTCGCCTGTACCTTTTTCGTCACGTCATGCGAAAACCAGCTCAAGGCAACGCGGGCCCAGACCAGTGCGAGCAGCCCGCTGCCCGCGACCCCGAGGAGGTCGACGAGCCGTCCGATCGAGGCCGAGAAGTTGGCGACGGGCGAGACGTTCGAGGGGGAGGCGGTGGTCGCGGGGACCCGGACCGAGGCGGTCGCGGGAGTGGGGCTCGGAGGGAGTACTCCGACGAGGAGCGCGATCACGGTGACCGCGAGGACGATCGAGATGACGCGGAGCCGGTGCGGGCGGCGTCTCACGGAGCGCGGGTCGCGGACCATGCCAGCACCTCCTCTCCATCGAGGTCGGTCTCCGAGCGGACCCTTCCCTCGACGATCAGCCGGTCGAGGGTGGAATGGGCCAGGTCCATGGGGATTCCCGCCTCCTCGGCGAGCAGTTCCACGGTCGACCGGTCCGCTCCGTCCGCGGGTTCGATGATCCCGCGCAGGAGCGCGACCGGGTCGGGCAGGGGGCGGGGAGCGGAACGGGTCCGTCGCTGTCGAACGAGGTAGAGCCCGAGGGCCAGACCCCCCGACGCGGTCATGACGGCAACCAGCGCGATCAGGGTGCCGAGCGCAAGGAACGAACCGGGCGTCGGCGACGAGGTGTTGGCGGTGGGCGAGGGAACGACCGCGATCGTCGCGTTCCATTCCCCTTCGAGTCCGAGCGCATCGGTCGCGACGACCTGGATCTCGAGAGTTCCCCCCTGTTCGACGGTAAATGACCAGACGCTCGGTCCGTCCGAAGCGGCCGATCGGTTCCAGCTCGCTCCGGTGTTCGCGTCGATATCTACCGCGAACGGGGGAAGCCCCCCGGTAAGGGAGAGGCCCAATTCAAACGTACCCGGAGCGGGAGGACCACCGGGGTCGGCCGAGAGGTTCCCCGCGAGCGGAGCCACCGTCTCCAGGTCGATCAGGGAGGTCGTGAAGCCTCCCGCGGCATCGACGATTGTCAGCGTCAGGGTCGTCCAGCCTTCCCCGCGGTACGTCCCCAGCCACTCGAACGACCCCACCGACCTCAGCGACCCGGCGGGGGCGGTTTCGTTGACCGGACTCGACCTCGGAGTAACGACCCATTGGAACGGGGGGACGCCGGCGCTCACGCTCCCCGTGAGCGCGAGCTCCACTCCCCCGGCCGCGATCGTTCGACCCGTGAGGAGAGTATCGTTCAGAGCGGGGTCGACCACGAAAGCGGTCGTGACGTTCGACGTCATGGCCCCGTCGGCGTCGACCAGCCGGGCCACCAGTTCGAGGGATCCCGCCTGTACTGGAGTCAGCGGGAGGAGTACCCGACCGTCGGTGTTCAAGGTGAGGGAACCGGAGACGGACGTCCCGACCTCGAACCAGTCGAGATGGAGCGGTGGGACGCCGCCCGAGACATCGAAGGTAACTGCGCCGGGTTGACCGACCTCGCCCGTGAGGTTGGGCGAGACGGCAACGAGGGCCGGCAACGGAACGACCGATTCGGTGAGAGTGGCGCTCGCCGGTGGGAGAGGCGCCGGCGGCAGTACCTCGAAGAAGACCTCCCCGGTGCCGGATGGGGAGAAGGCACAGGAAAAGTCGGTCGCAGACGACGCGGGGGCCGGGTCCGACGTGGGCTCCGTGCTGCAGGACCACCCGGTGTCGGAGCCCGCGGGCTCGTGGAGGACCGTCGCAGTGAATCGAACCGGATTGTTGACATCGGTCTCCCTGTTCTCCGCGGTGATTCCCACCGCCAGAGAGTCACTGGAGGCCAGGACCTCTCCCACCGTGGCATGCGCGAGAAGACCTGCCGCGTCGGTCACGACCACTCCCGGCAGAAATTGTCCTGCCGGGAACGTGTGGGGCACCGCGAAGGCGCCCGGGTTGGGGACGACGGCGGAGGTGACGTTCCCGTTCCCCCAGGAGATACGAAGGGCGTACGGGGGCTGCCCTCCGCTAAGGTTCCCTTGGAGGGACGCGGTACCTCCGGCCGCGATCGGGTCCGGATCGACGGAGAGATTCTGGAGGGAGATGGGAGCGACCACTGTCACGTTCGCCTCGGCGGTCGTCATGCTCGAAGACGTCTCGGAGCCACACGCGAGAACGACGGCCGAACGTACCCGAAGGGTCGTCACTCCGCTCACGACCGAGGTCGCGGCGAAGGTGACATTCGCCCCGGAGGTCGAGTTGAGCCCACCCTCGGCGGACCCTCCCACGATCGACCATCGGAACCAGTCCGTCGAGAGCGCGCAGCCGGGGGTTGGGTCGATCCAGGTGGCAATGAACGGCGTGACGTTGCCGGCGGGCATCCACCACGTCGACGGGTCGATGTCGAGGGTCGGCGACGCGGACCACGGCCGGTCGAGAGTTGCCCGAGTTGGGTCGGGTGCGCCCGAGCTGGGGGACGGCGTCAACAACAGCACGGCGAGGAACGCACCGCTCGCGGCGAGAACGAACGGGAACTTCCGAAGGCTTCCGGGTGCGCGGTCCATGTTCCGCCCGTGGGAGCGGACGGGGTCGCGGTATTTGCTCGGGGGCCGGTCAGCGAACGGTGGAAGGTGGGAGTGCCGGGGCGATCACCAACGCGACGTGTTCCTTCGAGAACGGGGCGAGCCCCACCTCTCCCCGCACCGTGAGACCTCCCCGCTGGAGCTCGGCCCGCGCCTCGCGGACCACGGCCGGACCGCTGCGCCGCTGGGTGACCGACCGCACCTTCAGCATGAGGATCCCGACGCCGTGGTCGGCGAGGCACGCCCGGGCGTTCTCGACGAAGATCGCGGCCTGGTTGCGCTGCGCGACGTCCTGGTAGAGCAGGTCGACGAGGCCGACGTCAGCCTGGTATCGTTCCGGCAGCTGGGCGTCGGTCAAGAGCGGGAGGAGGTTCGACCGACGGCGCGCGAGCGCGAGCAGAGGGGCGAACGACGTGACACTCTTCTCGACTACGAAAATGTCCGCGTCGGGCCAGAGGTCGGACATGTGGCTCGCCGTCGTTCCGTGCGCCGCCCCCAGGTAGAGCACGCTCCGGACGTCTCCCCAGAGGTCGGTGGGTGCTCCCCTCAAGAGGAGCGCGGCGAGCTTCGAGCGGAACGGGTCCCAGAGACGGTATTCGACCCCGCCCGAGGTTCGGAGCTCTTCGCCGTAGGTCCGCTCGCCCGGGGACGCGTTGCGGGTGAACAGGTCCCGCCCTTCCCGGTATACTCCGTTCCAGTGCGTGGGGTCCATCGGTCGGTCGCCTACCACGTGGCGAGGAAGAATTCCACTTCGACGGGAGCGTTCAGGGGTAGACCCGCCACTCCGAGTGCGATCCGCGCCGGGCGCCCGTGCTCCCCGAACACCTCGATCAGCAGCTCGGTCGCGCCGTTGGCCACCTCGTGGGGCCGGTCGAACCCGGGCGAGACCGCGACGTACACCGCGACCTGGAGGAAGCGCAGGACCTTGTCGATCGAGCCGAGCGAGGCGGCGAGAGCGCTCAGGGCCTGCAGCGTCGCTCGGCGAGCGAGGTCCCGCGCGATGTCGAGGGAGACGTCCCGGTCGACGAGCCCCGGGTGGAGAACTTTCCCCTCCTCCATCGCGATCTGCCCCGAGACCCAGGCGAGTCGGTTCCACGCCACGACCGGGGAGTATGCACCGGCCGGCTTCGGGGGCGGAGGGAGCTCGAGGCCGAGCTCCTGGAGGCGTTGGGAGGGGACCGCGACCATGCCTCCGTTACGTTGGGATGCGGAAAACGATGCGGTCCGTTCCGTCCGACACACCTAAGACCCTCGGGAAAGCTTCGGTGGGGTAGATGTCGTTCTTCCGCAGGCGCCGCAAGGAGAAGGACGAACCGGCGAAACCGGCGACGACCTCGCGTGCCCCGGTCAAATCGCCTCGCCCCGCCGGTCCGAGCCCACCGTCCAAGGAGAAGCTGACCGAGGCCCCATCGACGCCCATGTCCTCGCCCCCCACCCCCGTCGTGACGGCGGTCGCGTCCACGCCGAGCCCGTCCGCCGTCGACCACCCCCGGTCGCCTCCCCCCCGCTCCCCGACCGAGCAACACCGATGACCGACCCGCTCCCGATCGTCCCCCGCCCCCTCTCGCAGTGCTTCGTCTGCGGTACCCCGCTCGAAGCCGGGACATGTTCGAAGTGCCGCATGACCTGGATCGAGTGAGCCGCCCCTTCACGGGCCGAGTGGACGCCTAACGTTTTGAACCCCTCCCGCTCCCAAAGGCCGCGTTTATGCAAAACTCGACATCGGCGGCGGTCGACATCGATGCGTTGGAGCAGCGGATCGTCGACCATCTCTTCGAGCTGCAGCCGTCCTACGCCGTGGGGCTCGGGCTGCACCGCTACGACGGGATCGTCCCGGATCTCTCCCGCCGCGCTACGGACTCCTGGGCGCTCGGGGCGGAGAGCCTACTCGCTCAGTTGCAGCCGGCTCGACGATGCGGGTCTCTCCGAAGCGCGCCGGATCGACCGGTTCCTCCTGCGCCTCCTCTTGGAGAGCCCGCTCTTCGACCTTCGGGAGTCGGCGGACCTCGACCAGAATCCGATGGTCTACGTCGGGTCGATCGGCCTCACCCCCTACATGGTCCGTGAGTACGCGCCGGTCGAAGACCGGGTCCGTGCGATCGTCCGGATCCTGGAGCGCGTGCCCACGCAGCTCGAGGAGGGCCGGCGCCGACTGCGGGGGCCCCTGCCCCGGCCGTTCGTCGAGCTCGCCCTCGCGATCGGCGGCGGCCTGCCGCAGCATTTCCGGGAAGCCGAGACGTTCGCCGCCCGCGCTTCGATGGGATCCCTCGTCGCATCGGCTCGGGCGACCGCCGAGGCGAGCGTGACGGCGTTCCTCGCCTGGCTGCGGGAGGAGTGCCTCGCTCGGGCTACGGGCGAATTCGCCCTCGGGCCCCATCGCTATCAGCGCCTGCTCTTCGTCCGCGAAGGGATCGAGGCCCCGATCGAAGAGGTACGCCGGGCCGGCGCCGCCGACCTCGCTCGCAACCAGGCCCG
Organism: uncultured Thermoplasmata archaeon; assembly: GCA_963749205.1. GTDB lineage: Archaea > Thermoplasmatota > Thermoplasmata > Lutacidiplasmatales > UBA184 > Lutacidiplasma. The sequence continues at coordinate 401,171 of CAVVLW010000006.1, forward strand.
GCTCGACGAGATCGCCCGGGAGGAGAAGGTCACGCTGGGCGAACTGTTTCAGCGCATGAACCGCGACCACCCCGCCGCCGCCGACGTCCTGTCCACCGCACGGGCGTACGTGGACGAGACCCGGAACTTCGTCTCCGACCGCGAGCTCGTCACGATCCCGGAGCCTGCCGTCTGCCGCGTCGAGGAGACCCCGGTGTGGGGACGCGCTCTCTCGACGGCGAGCATGAACCCGCCCGGGCCGTTCGACACCGGCCCGATCGACGGTATCTACTACGTGACCCCCGTCGACCCGGCCTGGTCGCCCGTCCAGCAGGAAGAGTGGTTGCGCTCGTTCAACCGGTCGCTCCTGCGGAACATCACGGTCCACGAGGTGTACCCCGGCCACTACCTGCAGTTCCTGCATTTCCACCGCGCCGCGGGGAGCCTCGCCCGGAAGGTCTACCTCTCGCCGTCGTTCGTCGAGGGATGGGCCCACTACGCGGAGCAGCTCGCCATCGAAGAAGGGCTCCGTCGGGAAAGCCACTCGGCCGAGGTCGCCCAGCTCCACGACGCGTTGTTGCGGGATTGCCGATTGCTCGCCTCCGTTGGTTTGCACACCCAGGGCATGACGTTGCCCGAGGCGACAAAACTGTTCGAACGCGAGGCACACTTCGAGCATCTTCCCGCCGAGCGCGAGGCGATCCGGGGAACGTTCAACCCGGAGTACTTCTGCTACACGCTCGGGAAGCTCGCGATCCTCAACTCACGGGCCCGGTTCCTTAAGAGCCGATTTTCCGGCAGTCTGAAGCAGTTCCATGACGCGTTGCTCGGCTTCGGCTGCCCTCCGATCGGTCTGCTCGACACCCTCCTCGCCGCTCCCGCAGCGGCGTGATCCGGCCGACGGCTGCGAGGTCAGGCCGGGCCCACCCGGCTTTCGATCTTGATGCCTTCGCGGACCGCCCCCGAGACCGTGCAGAAATCCGGGAAAATCTCGACGCAGTGGTCGAACCGGGCACGGTCGGCCTCGTCCAGCGGTTGGGTGAGGATCTCGACGTGCAACTCTCGCACCCGGGTCCGTCCGCGCTCGTTCACCCCGAGGGTCGTCCGAACCGTCGTATGTAACCGGGTCACCGGAACGTGAGCCCGCTCGAGCGTGTTGACCAGCGTCGAGCTCATGCAGTGGCCGACCGCCATCGCGAGGGACTGGACCGGGTTAGGGCCGGCGTCCCCGCCGGTCGGCGGGGGTTCGTCCACCGTGAGACCGGGGAAGGGGGCGCCGGCGAACTCGACGGTGAACCGATACTTCTCTACCTGCTCCAGCACTACGTGACCGTCGACGGCGGACATTTCGTCCCGGAGGCGCGGCGCGATATTTGAACCGGCCTAAGCGAGGATTTCCCTTTCAACGGGCCTGGCACACCGTGGCCCGGTAACGTGCGCGTCAGGGAGGGTCCGACGCCATCGAAAAGGACGATAAGGTCGGGCGCGTAGGGGGGTCGACCATGGGGTTCGCGAAGAAGGTCATCCTCGTGGCCGGGGTCGGCCCTGGCCTCGGGACCGCGGTAGTAAACCTTCTCGCCTCGGAGGGCGCCACCGTGGTGGCCGTGGCGCGCAGCTCGAAGGCGCTCGACCCGATCCAGGCTCACGCCCGCACCCGCGGTTGGACGGTCGCCGCGCGAACCGCCGACCTCCTCGACCAGGCGGATGTCGACCGGACGGTGCGGAGCGTTCTCGACGAGTTCGGCCGCATCGACGCGGTGTCGATCAACGTGGGGCATTGGGTCCAAGGGGAAACCCTGCTGCATCGAATGTCGGACGAGGAATGGTCGAGCGCGATCCGGGACAACCTGGAACCGGTCTTCCGTCTCGCTCGCGCGACCCTGCCGTACCTCATCGCGCAGGGTGGAGGGTCGCTCGTCCTCGTCTCCGCGGCACCGGGGGTCCGATGGGCGGGGAGCGCCGCGTACTGTGCGGCCAAGGGCGGGCTCGCCGACCTCGTTCCGAAGCTCGCGCGCGATTATCGTTCCACCTGGGTGCGGGTCAACGCGGTGCTGCCCGGGTCGATGTCGCACGACCTCGGGCAGCTCGACCCGCCCCCCGTGGAGCGAGCGATCCCACTGACCGACGAGACCGCGACGAGCCCGTGGGAGGTCGCCCGGGCGATCCGGTATCTCCTGTCCGAAGAGAGCCGTTGGGTGACCGGCAGCCTGCTCCTGGTCGACGGGGGTCTCTCGACGGGCGGCGCGGAACCCGGAGCACCTCGGGCGTAGCGGGCCGAGTCCGTCCTCGCGACCCTCGTCCCGTCTTTCGTAGAACGCTCTATCCCTCGCGGGGCCTTGGGAGAGCCACCGATGTCTCCCACATCTACGCCCACCACGATACGCCGGGCCTACGCGAGTGACGTCGATGCCCTTCTGCCGCTGTTCGGGGGATACCTCGAGTTCTACCGGAGGACCCGCGACCCCGCGCGCGAGCGGGAGTTCCTCCTCCAACGATTGGGACAGCAGGAATGCGTCGTGTTCCTGGCCGAGAGCGAGGCGCGCGCGGTCGGGTTCACGTTGCTCTACCCGCTGTTCTCCTCCCTCTCGCTTCGGCGGACCTGGGTCCTCAACGACCTCTACGTGGTCCCCGAGTTTCGCCACCGCGGTGCCGCGAAAGAGCTCCTCACCCGCGCGAGGGAATGGGGTCGGGAAACGGGAGCGGACTATCTCACGCTCGAGACAGCCCGGGACAACCCGGCGCAACACCTGTATGAATCGCAGGGGTGGAAACGGGACGAGCTCTTTTTCCACTACGAGCTGACGTTGTAGGCGGGTCGCGTCGCCGAGCGGGGCGAGGATCTTCGCCTGTTCCGGATCGGCTCCCGCCTCCGGGGACCTTCGGGAAGAGTTCATGCGGACGTCCACCTTCCCGCGGCGCGAAGAGAGGAGGTCGAGGTCCCGGACCTCGACCGGAGGTGCGTTCAGTGCAGGGCCTCATGATGGACGACTACCCGCTGACGCTCTCCGCACTCCTGCCCCGCGCCGAACGGCTGTTCCCGAACGTACGCATCGCGAGCCGGGCCCCGGACCGGACCGTGCGCCACACCGACTTCGCCTCGGTGACCCGCAGAGCGCGAAGCCTCGCCGCGGCGATCCTCGAGGAGGGTCTCCGTCCGGGGGACCGCGTCGCAACGTTGATGTGGAACCACTCGACCCACCTGGAGGCGTACCTCGGAGTGCCGGCCGCCGGAGCGGTCCTGCACACGCTGAACTTCCGCCTACCGGTCGACGACCTCGCCTACGTGATCCACCACGCGCACGACCGCTGGATCCTCGTCGATGACGTGCTGCTCCCGGTACTGGAGAAGGTCCGGGACCGGGTCCATCCCGACCGGGTCCTCGTGGTCCCGTTCTCGGGGGCAACGGTCCCGAGCGGGTTCGAGGACTACGAGGAGTTCCTCGCCCGCTACTCCCCGCAAAATGCGTTGCCCGCCGTCGGGGAGCGGGACGCCGCGGGGCTCTGCTACACTTCGGGAACGACCGGCCACCTGAAGGGGGTGCTCTACTCCCATCGCGCCCTCGTCCTTCACTCGCTGGTCGAGGCGGTCGGTCTCGGTCTCGGCCAGGCCGACGCGGTCATGCCCGTCGTGCCGATGTTCCACGCCAACGGCTGGGGACTGCCGTACACCCTGACGATGCTCGGCGCTCGCCCGGTGCTCCCCGGCCCCCACCTGGACCCCGAGAGCCTCCTCGACCTCATGGAGCGCGAACACGTGACGTTCGCCGCCGGGGTTCCGTCGATCTGGTTCGGAATGATCGAGGCGCTGGAGCGGAACCCGGAACGCTGGAAGCTCTCCCCACGACTCCGGATGATCATCGGCGGGTCGGCCGCTCCCGAGTCGATGATCCGCCGTTTCGACAAGATAGGGATCCGGGTCGTCCAGGGGTACGGGATGACCGAGACGAGTCCGGTCGTGACGTTGAGCCACCCGAAGGCCGGAATGGAGGAGTGGCCCCCCGACCGCCTCTATCCGCTGCTCGCCCGTCAGGGCACGCCCCTCCCGTTCGTCGACCTAAGGATCCGCCACGGCGCGGACGACCTGCCGTGGGACGGGAAGAGCGTAGGGGAGCTCGAGCTCCGCGCTCCGTGGGCCGCGCGGAGTTACTTCGACGACCCCGACCAAAAGGGAAAGTGGACGGACGACGGGTGGTTGCGGACGGGCGACGTCGCGACGATCGACAGCGAGGGATACGTCGAGATCGTCGACCGGGTCAAGGACCTCGTGAAGTCCGGCGGCGAGTGGATCTCCTCGGTGGCGCTCGAGAACACCCTCGTGGGGCATCCGGCGGTCCGGGAGGCCGCGGTCATCGCCCGGCCCGACGCCCAGTGGGGCGAGCGACCGATCGCGTTCGTGGTGTTCAAGGACGGGGCCCGGGCGACGGAGGAGGAGCTGCGAAGCCACCTCGCCGAGCGGTATCCGAAGTGGTGGCTGCCGGAGGAGTACCGGATCGTCGTCGCGCTGCCGAAGACGTCCACGGGCAAGGTATCGAAACTCACCTTGCGCGGGGAGCTCGGGAAACCGCCGGGCCCGACCGCGTGAGAGCGGACCGTCGGTGACCCTCAGGTCGGGGGGGGTCGGGTCGGGACGGTTCAAAGGTCGTGCTGGCTCGCGTCCTCCGCGACCGTCGAGTCGGGGAACCCGGCCCGGACCTCGTGGAGGATCTCGGTGTCGGCGCCCTCGCCGCTGCCGATATGGGTCAGGAACAATCGTCGGGCCCGGAGTACGGTGGCCGCCCGGGCCGCCTGGGACGCCGTGGAGTGTCCGAAATCCTGGGCGAGCCCCGCGTTCCGGTCGGAGTACGTCGACTCGTGGATGACGAAGTCGGCGCGGAGCCCGTCCGGGACCGACGGTTGCCGGGTGTCCCCCGTGTAGTAGACGGTCGCGTCGTCCCTCGAGAGGAGATACCCCAGATTGTACACGGTGTGGTGGAGCGGTAGGCTCCGGACCCGCCAGGGTCCGACCGTCACCTCGGGTTGGAGCCCCTCGATCAGCCGGAGGTCGTAGAGCTCGGCGGGGTCCCGGACCATCGCACCGACGTCGTTCATCGCTCGGAGGATGGGCGAAAGGCCGGGTGGAGAAACGATCGTGAGCGGACGCTTCCGCTGGGTGATGAGAGTGTGCAGCAGGAAATCGAAGAGCCCGGCGATGTGGTCGCTGTGCAGATGGGAGATCAGGATGCCGTCGACGCGGTCGAAGAGCCCCGCATCGTAAAGGCGTCCGGTCGTTCCCGCCCCGCAATCGAGGAGGACGCCTTCGACGAACGCGCTCCCCATCTGACGCCGGCTTCCCCGAAAGTTTCCGGCCCCCGTGCCGAAGAAAGTGAGCTTCATGGGTCGATTCGCCCCCCCTCGTCCTTCGGAGGCGAACCGAGCAGTGGTATTTCATCCCCCGTGCGCACACGGAGCGGTCAACGAGGTCCGTCCTGTCGCTCGGCCCAGGGATACGCTCGGGCGTTACGGGAGAGGCGAACGGGACGTTCCCGGAATTCGCGCGAGACACTAAGTCGCGAGCTATGTTCTAAGTTTCCACGATGGCGGCGGTGACCGCATCGGTGAACAGGTCCTGGCGCCAGTGGTCAAATCGGATCAATCCTCCGACGCCCGTGTAGGGGGCCGAAGAGAGGTAGACCCCGACGATCTCGTACACTGGGTCGACCCAGAAATAGATCCCTCCGGCTCCCCAGTGCTCGTAGGCTTCCGGGGAGTACAGGCCACCGCAGAAGCCGGTCTTCGACCCGTGGACGCTCCAGCCGAGTCCCCATGTGGCCTCAGGAAAGACCTCCGTGCCGAAACTCGCACCGATGCCCGGGATCTGGTTGCGGGTCATCGCCGCGACCGAGGCGGAGCTGAGCACTCGCTCGGCACCGTAGGCCCCACCGTTGAGGAACATCTGCCCGAAGATCGCGAGATCCGCGGCGGTCGTCAACTCGCCACCCGAGCCGTAGACAACGCGTTCCGTCTCGCGCGCGATGTCCATTTCGTCCGGGACGTTGGCAGGATCTGGAGCTCCTCGGACGCACCGCTCCGGGGGCGCGTCGACCGGGCAGTTGAACGTGTCGTTCATCCCGAGCGGCTGGAAGATCCGGGCCCGGTCGAAGCGGTCGAGCGAGGTCCGCGAGACACGGCGGACGATCTCCCCAACGAGTTCGAAACTGTACGGAGAGTACGACATCTCTTCTCCCGGGGGTTTCCAGAGCGGGCATCCGTAACGGAGCGCGAAGAACTCGTTTTGGAGGGGGTGCAGCGTCTCCTCGGCGGGTGGGATGGCGATTTTTCCTTTGTTCTCTGCGGCGTACTTTGCGACCGCCTCGTCGTTGATCCCCGAGGTGTGGGTCAGCAAGTGCCGGACCAGGACCCGGTCCTTACCCTCTCCCTGGAACTCGGGGAGGTACGCCGAGACCGGACGGTTGAGGCCAACCTGTCCTTCCTCGACCAGGACCATGAGGGCGGTCGCGGTGATGACCTTCCCGACCGAGGCCAGCGGGAACAGCGCGTCGAGAGGAGTTGCCCGCGAGCTCGCATCCGGCGTCAGGCGCCCGTACGCCTCGTGCAGGACGACGCGGCCACGTCGGGCAGCGAGGAGCACCATCGCCGGCGCGACTCCCTCCCGCATCCATTCCTTGCCGAGTTCCGCGACGTGCCGGATCTTTGCGGCCGACATCCCTGCTTCTTCGGGCGTGCCGTGGCGTAGCGTCGTCGCCGGAGGGCGGGCACCGTCGCTCATTCCACGCTCCGGAGGACGGATGCGACCGATGGGCTCGTGTAGTAATCCTGCTTCAATCGTGGATCGCGGATCGAGTCCCCCACTCGGCGGACGGTGGCGGCGGCCTGTGAGAGCGCCTCGCTCGCCCCGGCGGGATTCTCGAGCGTGGACAGCGCCCGTCCCTTCAGCGCAAGCAACCGCCACACCATCGGCAAGGCATGCCGTTCCTGGGCAAATCGGTGCGCGTCCTCGATCAGGGGGAGCGCCTCGCTCGCGCGACCGAGTTCGAGGAGCGCGCGTCCCTCGAGCTCGAGGGCGTAGAGCAGGTCGGCGGAGCGGTCGTCCGCCTTCGCGTCGACGGCGTCCGACTCGGCCTCCTTCAGGGCGGCCTCGACCTGACCCTCGGCCAAGAGGATCTCCGCGCTCACCCCGTGGGGGACCCGCTCGCCGAGAACCCGAAGACCGTCCTTGATCTCTTGGAGTGACCCCGGGTCTACGGCCCGAGCGTGGAGGAGGGAGCGGGCCAGCTCCACCGTTCCCCACCGGGTCATCCAGGCGCGTCGCAGGGTCTTCGCCCTCTCGACCAGGTCGCGAAAGACCTCGGCCGCTCGCCCGTACGCCTCCAGCTCGAAGTAGTACGACCCGATCCCCAGGGCCTGCATCGCCTGCCCGAACGGATGGTCGCGGTCGGCCACTTCGCGTTGGAGGGCGTCCCACGCCTCCCCATACCGGCCGAGGTGGAGCAGCGCGAGCGCCTGGAGGGTCGAGTACTGCACGGGAGGCACACCGACCTCCCGGGCGAGACGGATCCCGGTCTCACAGGTCTCCACCGCACGCTCGAATTCGGCCCATTCGAGCTCCGCCCACATCAGGGAAAAGTAGTGCAGGTTGAGCCGGAGCAGGTCGTGTCGGTCCTTGAGCTGACGAAGCAACCGGTCGCTCTGCGGCTCGGCTTCGAGGCGGGAGCCCCTCCCCCACGTCGCGAGCTCGCACTCGAGGACGAGCTCGTCATCACCGATCTGACGAGCGATCGTCAGTGCCTCCTCCGCGTTCGCGTGCCACCGGTCCCGGAGCTCCGCCAGAAGTCACCGAACCAGCGGGTGCCCAGCAAGGCGCGAACCATCGCTCGCTGGTCGCCGAGCTCGGTGGCGAGGGCTTGAGCGGACTCGTACATGACCCGGGATTGTGAGCTCATGTCGCTGCCCGTGTCGTCCAGGGCAACGATGTACGAGGCCTCCGCCAAGCCGAGGCGAGCTTCGAGCTCAAGCCGGGGATCCCCCCTGCGACGGGCGGTCTCCAGGAGGCGTTCGTAGTCGTGAGCGGCCCCCTTTCCCTGGAAGGTATCCCGACGGAGCTGCGCGCGGCGCGCCAGAGCGTCCACCTCCCCTCGGGGATTCTCCGCCTGCTCGGCGACCTCGATCGCGGTGGTGTACTGTCGTTCCGCTTCGCGGTAGGCAAACACCGACCGTGCGTAGTCTCCCGCGGCGAGCGCATACGGAAGCGCTCGGCCCTCTTGCGCCGCTTCGATGAAGTGCCAGGCGAGCTCGTTGCTACGCCGGAGACGCGGGACCTCGGGCAGCTGCTCGAGCGCCTCGGCGGCGGCGAGATGGAGCCTCCGTTTTCTTCGGGCGGGGAGCTCGGCGTAGAGCGTCTGCTGGGTCAGCGCGTGGTCGAACGCGTACTGGTCGCGTTGGCTTTCCTCGACCAGGCCGGCGGCCCGCGCTTCTTCCACGGCCGCCTCCACCGCCGTTTCGGCCCGGCCCGAGACCCGTACGAGCGCGTCAAAGAGGAACGTCGGCCCGAGCACGGAGGCCTCGCGGAGGACCTCCTGGGTCCCCTCCTCGAGCCGTTCGAGTCGCTGTCCGATGACCGACCGGACGCTCTCGGGCACCTCGATCCTTCGAAGGGGACGCTGGATCCAGCGGCCGTTCTCCTTGTAGACGTCGCCGCGTTCGACCAGGAACCGCACGAGCTGCTGGGTGAAGAACGGGTTGCCCTCCGTTTGCTGATGGATCACGGCGACCAGCTCGGGGGAGACGTCTCCGTCTCCGAGGGTGACCGCGATCATTTTCGCCGCTCCCTCCGCCTCGAGGCGCCGGATCGGGATTCGGTCGACCAGGTCCTCGCGGATGAGCTCGCGCAACGCGGCCTCCAAGGGATGGTGCCGGCTGACCTCCGCGTCGCGGTACGTTCCGACCAATAGGATGCGGTCGGCCCGCGTGTGCCGCGCGAGGTGTTGCAGCAGCTCGAGGCTCGCCCCGTCCGCGCAATGCAGGTCGTCCAGCAAGATCGCCACGGGAACCTTGGCCGCGACCGCCTGCAAGAACCCGGCGACCGCTCGAAACAGGCGTTGCTGTTCTTCGGGACTGTTGGCCGTCGGCGGAAGGGTCTCGCTCCGCAGGTCGGGGAGGAGACGGCAGAGGTACGGCCAGCGTACCGGGACGGCCGCACGGAGGTCGGGCGGGCTGGCCTCGTACGCCTCCGTCAAAATGTCGGTGAACGGATAGAAAGGGACCGACTGATGGACCGCGTAGCACCGACCGGTGGCGACCAGGAATCGACGGTTCCGGACGTTGAGCATGATCTCCTGCTCGAGTCGCGTCTTGCCCACTCCGGGCTCACCGGCCAGGAGGATCAATCGTCCTCTTCCGGCCGCGACCGAATCTGCGGCGCTCAGGGCGCGCTGCATCTCGTCGTCCCGGGCGACCAGCTCGGTCGACGGTAGGGCACCGAGGAACGCACCGATCGGAAGGCTGGTTTCGGTCGGCGCGGGCGCGGTCTCGGTCCCCCGGCTCGGGGCACCGCGGCCGTCTCGCGGGCCTCGTCGACCACCTGGATGACGCGTACCGGCTCTCGGAAACCCTTCAACTGCGCCAATCCGCGTTCGGCGTACCGGATCCCCTCGAGCTTGCGCGCGACGTGCACGACACCTTCGCTCGCGAGCACCTCCTGCGGGCCTGCCAGTTTGCAGAGCCGGGCGGCCAGGTTCACGGCCGCGCCGAGATACGTCTCTCCGCTCTCGACCGCCTCCCCCGTGTCCACACCCACGCCGATCTCGATTGGCATCGACGGGTCGGCCGCTGAGGCCTCGATAAAGCAGGCCTGTAGCTCCAAGGCGGTCCGGAGGGCTTCCCGCGCGGATCCGAAGACGGCGATTGCCTCATCGCCCACCAGCGAGATGATTTGCCCGTGTCGAGCGGTCAGGACCCGTCGGGCGAGGGAGCCGAATTTCTCGACCATCTGTACCCCGGCCGCGTCCCCCTGCTCCACGATGAAGCGAGTGTACCCCCGGATGTCGGCAAAGAGGAACGTTCGGACGGCCGGGTCCGCCGTCTTCTCGGGATGGCTCTCGACCTCCATCCGCGCTCCGTCCGAGTGCGCCATGAAAGACGTGGTACTTACGCGCTTACCCGGGGTCTTCTCGGCGAGGCGGTCGATGACTTCGCCCGAGTTCAGGCCCTCTTTCCCAGGATCCGCCACGGCGCGAGCCGACCGCTAGGGGTCAACGACCGCCGCCGTGACCGCATCCGTGAACAGGTCGTGCCGCAGGTTAAGGTGCCAGACCCTGCTCCATTCCTCCACGGACGCCGCGAAGGGCGTCACGGAAAGGAAGACCCCCACCAACTCCCTCGGGGGGTCGACCCAGCAATGGACTCCTCCGTTCCCGGAGTGTTCCAAGGCTTCCGGGGAATGCAGGCCCCCGTCGGCGCCGGCCTTTGCCCCGTGGACGCTCCAGCCGAACCCCCAGGAAGCCTCCGGGAACACTTCGCTCCCGAACTTTGCGCGCACACCCGGGATCTGGTTGCGCGTCATGGCCGCCACCGAGGCCGGACTGAGCACTCGCGCACCACCGTACGCACCGCCGTTGAGGAACATCTGCCCGAACGTCGCCAGGTCCGCCGCCGTGGACACGGCCAGGCCCGAACCCATCACCAGTCGCTCCTTTTCGACCGCTTGGTCCCAGGGGTCGGGGCCCGTTCCCGGGACGAGGGCCCGTTGGACGCGCCGCTCGGGGGGTGCATCGGCCCGGCAGTAGTACGTGTCGTTCATGTCGAGGGGTTGAAAGATCCGGGCGTGGGCGAAACGGTCGAGCGGCGTCCGCGAGACGCGTCGGACGATCTCCGCGAGGAGCTCGAAGTTGAAGTCGGCGTAGGAGATCTCCTCGCCGGGGGGCTTCCACAACGGACAGCGGTAGCGGAGCGCAAGATGATCGTTGAAGAGGGGGTGCAGGGTCTCCTCGGTTCGCGGGATTTCGAGCCTCCCCCGGTTCTCCGCCGCGTACTTTTCGAGCGCTTCCTCGTCGATCCCCGAGGTGTGGGTCAGCAGGTGGCGAACTAGGACACCGGCCTTGTTCTCGTCCTGGAAGTCGGGAGGATACCCCGCGACCGGACGGTTCAGGCCGACCCGTCCCTCCTCGACCAGAACCATCAACGCGGTGGCGGTGAGAACCTTCGTGATCGACGCGCGCGGGAAGAGCGCGTCAAGGGGGTCGCGGGCGACCCCGGGTCGGGCGTGAGGCGGCCGAACGCCTCGTGCAAGGCGATGTGGCCGCGCCGCGCAACCAGGAGCACGATCGCCGGAGTGACTCCCCGCCGGACCCATTCCTTGCCCAGCTCCGCCGCGTGCTGGATCCTCGAGGTCGACATCCCTGCCTCTTCGGGGGGGCCCGGGCGCAGGGTCGTCGCCCGCGGGCGCATAGGAACGCTCATTTTCCCCTCCCCTGGACGCACGCGACCGCGATGGACCCGCGAGGATGGGAAATCCCGTATTTGCACCCAGAGCGTTCGGGCGCGGAGCGTCGGAGGGCACGTCGCGTCGAGCGTCTGATCCCGACCCTCCGACCGGAGGTGCGGTGCGCCCGTCCCCCCGGGGCCGGCAGCCCCCAGGTCGCAAGAATCCCCGGGAGATCCCACAGCACCTCGATCTCGGAGACGACTTCGGCGCGCAAGTAAATAGTCGGACTACGCCCTCTACACCGGTAGAGAAGATGGGGGCCGAAGCCGAATCCGGTCACCGGTTCGTGGGCCGCGCGGAGACGGTCGAGGCCCTTCACCGTCGCTTCGAAGAGACCCGAGCCGGCAAGGGTGGAGTCACCCTCCTGGTGGGAGATACGGGGGTCGGGAAGTCAACCCTGGTCGACCAACTCGTCGGGGAGATCCGCGCGAGTGGGGTTCGCGTGCTGATCGGTCGGGCCCTCGCCCTCGACGACCCACCGCCGTTCTCCCTCCTCCAATCCGTATTCGAGAGCGCCCTCGACGACCCCACGCTCCGCTCGGGGGAAGGGGCCCCGCCCGGGGGCGAAGAATTTCTCGCCGGCTTCGCCGCTCGACTTTCGGGAGCGGCGACCCCCGCCCCCGTCGGCGTCGGGGAGCGGCTCCTCGAGGTCGTCGGGGGCGTCGACCAGCGGAGCAAGATGTCGCGGGACCGGGTGCTGACGGGGATCGCCGACCAATTCCTCCGGTTCACGCGCCAGGGTCCGACGGTCCTCGTGCTCGACGGACTGGGCCGCGCCGACGAGTCTTCGCTCGCCGCCGTGGAGTTCCTCGCGGACCAGCTGAAGGACCAGCCCCTCTGGGTCCTTGCGACCAGCCGTCCGTACGCCTCGCTCTCGGGGGCAGGGCGGACGCGCCTCGAGGGATTCGAGCGGGCGACCCACGCGCAGCAGGTCGCCCTTCGCCCGCTGACGTCCGGAGAGGTCGCGAGCTACCTGCGCGTGAACGACCCGTCCCGCGAGTTCACCCTCGAGGAGGTCGCGCGGCGCTACGCCGAGACCGGCGGCAATCCGCTCCTTCTGCAGCAGATCGACCGTAGGATCTCCCCCGGCAAGGAGGTTCCGGGACGGCCGGCGGCGGGTCTTCCTCCCCTCGACAAGGAGGCGCAGCGCCTGCTCGATGTCGCGGCGGTGCTCGGGCCGGAGTTCACCTTCGACCTTCTCCTCGGCGCGAGCGGCGAGGACGAGCAGCGCCTCACCGAGGCCGTCGACCGACTGGTCCAACGGGGGCTCCTCTTCGAGCGCCCGGGGGAGTTGCTCGAGTTCCCTCAGGACCGGCTCCGGGAGGAAGCCTACGCGCACCTCACCGAGAGCCGTCGCAGTCACCTCCACCGGCGCGCCGGGGAGACCCGGGAGGCGATGGGAAGCGCGGGCCCGACGCGGATCTTCGGTCTCGCGCGCGACTTCTACCTCGGTAAAGCGGCCAAGAAATCCGTAGAGTACAACCGCATCGCCGCGGAGATCGCCGACCGTGCGCTCGCGCCGGACGTCGCCCGGGATTTCCTCGCCCACGCGCTCGAGAGCCAGCGCAACCTGGACCGGGAGGACTATGACGCCGAGTCGAAGCTGGTCCTCGAGCTGGGGCGCCTGTCCTACGAGCTCGGTCGCCTCGAAGAGGCGGAAGGGATCTTCCGCGACTTCCTCGAGCGGGGGAAGGACGACCCTCACCTTTCGCCGCTCGTCCGCGCCACCCTCGAGATCTACCTCGCCCAGGTCCTGACCGCCCGCGGGGACCTGCCCGCCGCGGCGGAGCTCGCGAAGAAGGTGCTTTCCTCCCCGGGGGTCGAAAACGAGCCGCTGGTCCGTATCGGGGCCTACCACCAACTCGGCCTGTCGCGGTACCATGTCGGGGACTATCCGGAGGCGCTCGCCCATCACACGGAGGAGATCCGACTCGCCCGCGAGGTCGGCAACGAGCGGGTGATCGCCCACGCCCAAGTTTGGCATGCCGGCGTCCTCGCGATGATGGGCCAGGCGGACCGGGCGGTCGCGGAGGCCCGCGAGGTCGCCGCGGCGCTCGACCGATTGGGGTCCGCCGGGGAATCCGCGCAGGGCCACCTCTTCCTGGGGAACATGCTGGCCGACGACAAATCGAGCCCTTTGAATCGCCCCGAGGCGATCGCGGAGCTAGCGAAGGCGGTCCGTCTCGGCGAGACCGCCCAGGACCCCCGCCGGGTCGGCTGGGCCCTCTGCCATACTGCCGAGCTCCTGCGCGAGGAGCGGCGGTTCAAGGAAGCGGACGAGAAGGCCCAGCGGGCGAGCGAGACCCTCGGCCGCATCGGGGACCGGGTGGGGCAAAGCGTCTCGATGAAGATCCGGGGCCAGATCGCGATGGAGCGGGGCGCCTACGACCTGGCCGAGACCGACCTGCTCGAAGCGCACCGACTGCTCCAGGGACTGAACAACACGCTGAACGAGATCGACGTGGTCCTCCGGCTCGCCCAGCTGTTCTCCGCCCGCGGGAACTACGCCCACGCTCGGCGGCACGTCGCCGAGCTCGAGCGCCAGAAGCTGCCCGCAGCCCGGCCCGACCTCGCGGCGGAGTTCGAGCAGCTCAAGCAAACGCTCGCCGCGCAGGAGGGGGCCAGTGCCGCCCCCGAACCGCCCTCGGTAGGGTAGCCCGTCGCGGATCTCTTCCTCGGTCACTTCGAAACGCGCGCCCATCCACCGGGGCCGGAAGGTGACCTCGGACCCGTCGGCCCGCCGCCACAGGGATATCGTCGTTCAGACGTAGCGGGAGCAGGGGTAGCAGTAGTATCGGCCGTACTGGGCGACGTAGGTGGTGGGCCGGCCGCAGTTGATGCAGAACGGAACGGCCGGAACTGGGGCGGGGACAGGCGGTGGAACCATCGGAGGGGGAGCGGGAGGCGCGGCGGGAGTCGGGGTCGCGGTCCACTGGGGAGCCGCGACCGCTGCTGCCGGTGAAGCAGAGGTCGTTGGGTACGCCGAGGGCGGCGGCGACCATCCGGTGGGCGGACCCTGGGAAGGGGCGGCGGCCACCCCGGACCACGGAGCGACGCCCGCAGGGCCCGACGGAGAGCCTCCGGGCGGGCCACTCGCCGGTCGACGCAAGCGCCGGCTCGACCGGGAGGCCACGAGCGCGACCACCAGGGCGACCACTACGACTAGGACGACCAGCCAGAGGTAGACCGGGATCGAGGCGAAGGACCCGGAGAGGAAGTTCGGGGGTCCCGACGTCGAGGACGAGCCTCCCGAGCACGGCGACGCGGGGCTCACATTGAGGGGAATGCCGGCCTTGAGAGTGCAGAGCCCGAGCGCCGTCGTCACCCCGCCGACGGTCACGTTCAGATAATACGAGGCCGGATACAGGACGACGAAGGCGCCTCCGTTAAAGAACGGGGTCACCACGCCGTTCACGGTCAGGGTGCCGTTCGCCGAGGGGTCCGAGAAGTTGAGCTGGCCCACCAGGGAAGCGGAGTACAGCTGACCCAACACCGCGCTCGCGCCCGTCCCTTCGACCAACTGGGCGGTGAGGTTTCCGTCCCGGATGTTGTAGGCCGAGTAGTCCTGGACATCCAGGGCCCCTTCCGCGGTCTGGTCGCCGAAGTTGAACGCGTTCTCCGGCGATTGGAAATTGTGGCCGTTCCAGTACAGGAGCTGATACTTCAGATCGGAGGCGACATCGGTGGTCTGAGACCCACCACCGGGACCGCCGAAGGTGAGCTCGAGGTCGTACGGATGGCCCGTCGGGTTGGCGGTGGCCCCCGAGACGACGAAACCGTAGTAGTCGCTGAGCGTGGTCGTCCAGGGAAAGGCCACGACGTCGTAGGGAAACTCACCGGACCCGTCGGCGTACTGGAACACCACAGCCACCTGCCCACCGTTCGTCTCGGTCGCGTCCATCTCGAGCGTGAACGAGGCCCCGGCCCCGAGCGGCGTGCCTTGCGCCCCGGGAAGGCTGGAGTTCGCGACGACGCTGTAATAGCCGCCTTCGGGACTGGATTCGACGGTGCCGTTCCCGCTGACGGTGGAATTGTACATTTGCGAACTCTGGGCGGTATCGTTCCAAATGTTGTCTTCGAAACCCAGCATGACCCCGGACGAGGTGTCGTAGATGGCGACGTCCTGGACCCAGTAGACGAACTGGGTTCCCCCGTTGGAGAAAACGAGCATGACGTTCAGCTGGGTTCCGAACCACGCCGCACGCGCCCCGAGAGAGGCATTGGACACCTGGACGTTCTGCTCCAGGGTAACCACACCCTGAACCGCCGGGGACGAGTAGGTGTAAGCGCCGGAGCCCGAAGCGGTGACCCCGTAGTCCGCGATGCCCATCGGCGCCGGCTCGGCCGCGTACCAGTCATACGGGTCGATCCCGGCGGAGGCCGGCGCGCTGGACGCGGGCAAGGGGGAGAGATGCGTTCCGTGGAGGGCTGGCGGTTCGGATCGGCTGACCCCCGAAGTCGCGTGGAGCGTGGGGAAGGATTGCCCGGAGCTCGGGGCCGTAGAGCTCCCCGTGTGTCCGATCGAAAGGGGGACGGACGTGACCAGCACGAGCGCGACGAGCGCACACAGGATGCGGGCAACGGCCGGGGTGGCCGACCTCAAGCCGCTCCTCCGCTACGGGGGCCTGTGTCGTCTTCGCGCATCGGTTCCGGAGGATGAAGATCCGGCACTTCGAGCTCCGACCTTTCCGGAGGTTCATTACCATGGCGGTCGCCCGCAACGGCCGGGGACATTTCGACGATGGGAGAACGCGCCCGTCGCACGAATCCCGTCGCTCCCGAACTGACTCCGGCGAGGGTGTGGCAGGATGCCAGTGCCACGAGATGAGTGTAGACGCTCGATCCTCAATCGAAGGATCGCGCGAACGCTGCCGAGAAGACGATTCAGGCACTCCCCAGATAACGGGGCAAGGACCGTAGGGGGCCGTGGGATTCCGCCCGAGGGAGTACCGACCGCGTCGTCGTGGGTGCGGGAGCGCTGGGGACGTCCATCGCCTACCACCTTTCCCGCGGCAGGGGACGCACCGTCGTGCTCGAGCGATTCTACGAGAATCACGTCTTTGGCTCATCGCACGGAAGGACCCGGATCCTCCGCACGGCCTACGCCGAGGGGTCCGCCTACGGCCCTCTCGTTCTTCGAGCCCGTCGTCGGTGGATAGACCTGGGTCGATCCGTCGATCAGGAGATTTTTCGACCGACCGGGGTCCTCCTCGCCGGTCCCTCGAGATCTATCCCCCTTGCGGCCGCCCGAGCGAACGCGCGGCGGTACGGTCTCCCCCACGAGGCCTTGGACCACGGGCGCGCCCAGGAGCGATTCCCGACCTTCCATTTTGGTCGAGGCGACGCGGCCCTCTGGGACCCCGGAGGAGGGGTGTTGTTTCCCGAGAGGGCGATTCGGGCGTATCGTCGCCTCGCCCATGCCCACGGGGTCGTATTCCGGTGGAACTCCCCCGTAGTCCGGTGGAGGGCGCGTTCCGACGGACGGATCGTCGTGAGCACCGCGACCCGGGAATACCTTGCTCGCGCGGTGGTGCTGTCGGCGGGCGCCTGGCTGTCCGGGCTGGTTCCCGACCTTCGCCTCCCGTTGGAGGTCGAACAACAGACCGTGTTCTGGTTCCGGGCGAAGCAACGACCCCGGGCGCCGTACCGTGCGATGCCAGCCTTCGTTTGGTACGGTCCCCGGGGAGGGTACACCTACGGCACGCCGGACGTGGGGGACGGGGTCAAGATCGGTGGCTCGGAAGGCCAACGAGTTCGAAACCTCGCCCGTCGTCCTCCGGCGTCCTCGCGCGAACTGCGTTCCGTGCGGCGATTCTTAACCGATCGGCTACCGGGACTCTCTGCGGAACCCTGCCGACAGATTCGTTGCCTCTACACCAATACGCCGGACAAGAACTTCATCGTGGACTTCCACCCCGAATCCTCCAACGTGGTCCTGGTGAGCGCCTGCTCCGGCCACGGGTTCAAGTTCGCGAGCGCCCTGGGGGAACTGGTCGCGAAGGGGGTGCGCGCGGGCCGCCTTCCACCGTTACTCGCCCCGTTCGGACTGTCACGGTTCGCGGGGCACGGGGCCCCGCCCCCACGGTCGAGTACCGTTCCCGGCCGTTGAGCGTTGCCGCACCCGTTCCATCCTCGTGGACGGGCTCCCGCGACACTGGCCGTGGCGACCCGGTTCTCGGGAGACGGGCTGCAGCGCGTTGGAACTGCGGACACCCTCATAAACGGCGCCGGCCTCGGAAGCTTTGCTATGCCGATGATCGACGTCTATGCGCGAGCCGACCTGTTCCCGGCCGGAGTCGACCGTCAACTGGGCGAGGAGCTCACGATGGCTGTCCTTCGCGCGGAGGGCGTGGCGGCACCGGGCCCGTTCCACTTGAACAACACCGCCGCCTACATTCACCGAATGGAGCCGGCGGCTGTTCAGACCGCCGCTACCGACTCCGCTCGCACCGTGCGGGTTCAGATCATCACGCCGCCGGCGGCTGTTCACACCGCCGCTACCGACTCCGCTCGCACCGTGCGGGTTCAGATCATCACGCCGCCGGCGGCTGTTCACACCGCCGCTACCGACTCCGCTCGCACCGTGCGGGTTCAGATCATCACGCCGCCGGCGGCGTTGACGAGGGCGGGCCAGAAGCAGCTCGTCAAAGAGGTCACCGAGATCGTCACCAGGATCTCCCGCGACCCGACCCAGGCCGGCCGCACATGGGTGTTGCTCACCGAGGCCGCGGAAGGAGGTTGGGGGCTCTCGGGCACCGCCTTCGGCCGCGAGGAATTCGCGGCGCTCGCCGCCAAGGCAGCCGCGGCCCGGGGCGGGAAGTAGGCCGCGGGGGACCGCGCTCGGCGGGCTCATCGTCAGCAATCTCTCGATTCCGGCGGGGGACGAACCGTCGCTCCGGGCCGCCTACCTCCCTCCCGCAGAGTCCGCGCGTCCCACGGGGTGAGCCTGCTCCGAGGGGACCTTCCCGGATCGGCGCGGGAAGAGTCGGGCCCCGGCGGGCTCTTCAACACCGCTATTCTGACCCCGGCCGACATGACGGAGGGCCCGGACGAGTTCGCCCGGCGCTGGATGCGTCGCTGGAAGGTTCCCGGCGCTTCGATCGCGGTCGTGGAGAATGGGCGACCGACGTTCTCCCGCGGCTACGGTTTCCGGGACCGGAAGGCCCGGCTTCCCGCGACCCCGCGCACGGTGTACGGCCTCGCCTCCGTGACCAAATCGTTCACCGCGATGGCGATCCTCCGTCTCGAGGAGGAAGGAAACCTCTCCACCGGCGACCCGGTGGTGCGTCACCTGCCCGAGTTCGGCACCCCCGACCCGCGAGCGACCCGGCGCATCACGATCCACCACTTTCTCACGCACACGTCGGGTCTGCCTCCGCTCCCCTCGATCTACTACACCAGCGTGCGCAGCCGCGGTCGTGACCTCCCCTTCGACCCTCGAGTCGCTCGTCGAGTGGGGATCGACCCCGACCACGCGCCGATCGACACCTACGAGGAGATGATGGAGTTCCTCCGAACCACCCCGTACCGACTGCTCGGCCCCCCGGGGCGGTACTTCAGCTACTCGAACGAAGGGTTCGGACTCCTCGGAGCGGTCATCGAACGGGCGAGCGGCCAGAGCCACGAGAGCTACCTCGAGGAGGAGGTCCTCCGCCCCGCGGGGATGCGCTCGACCACCTACGACTCCGGCGTCCTGTTCCGATTTCCCGAGGTCACGACCCTCTACTCGCCCCATCGGACCGGAGCTCGGCATGGGTTCGTCCCGTCCGAGGAGTGGTGGAACGACAGCTGCCTGCGCGCTTCGGGAGGACTCCGGTCGAACGTGCAGGACCTCGCGCGCTACGTCGAGCTCTACCTGAACGACGGACGGGTCGAGGGGGAGCGCATCCTCTCGTCCGCGTCGATCCGCAAGATGACGGCCCCGCACGTGGAGGTCGTTCCCGGCGTCTCCTACGGCTACGGTGTGGAGGTCCGCCCCGACTACCACGGTACTCCGCTCGTGTTTCACTCGGGGGGACTCCCGGGAGTCTCGTCGTTCTTCGTAGCGGCACCCCGGCGACACGTCGGCGGAGTCGTCCTGACCAACGCCGAGGGGGTCTCTTCTCCCCGGGTCCTGATGGCGGCGATCAACGCGCGGCTGGGCCTACCTCTCGCGACCTCGCTCGACGACGTTCCGCGCCCGGCGACGCCCGACCGCCCTCTGCGGGAGTACGACGGCTGGTACTGCTCGGGGGAGGGGATCTGGGTCCGGTCGACCGCCCTCCGCGACTCGTTGCGGTTCGATTTCCACGGGATCGAGACGACCGCACGGGGGCTCCGCCTCCGACCCGCGGGCCGGGACCGCTTCGTCCTCCGCTTCGGAGGCCAGGACGGGCAGGTCCGTTTCGAGCGCGACCGCCGGGGACGCATCTGGGCTCTCTTCCTCGGTTCGCGACTGCTGCGGCGGCGCTCCCCCCGGGAGCTCCCTCGAGCGCGGTCGGGGAACCTCGTCTGGTAACCCTCCCGCGCGTTCCGGTAGTGGGGACCCCTTTTCCGGCGGGTTCGGGTCGGAGGGGCCGAGGGGAGCGACCCCTGCCGAGGAGGAAACGACAACCTTAGCCCCCTCGGAGGCGTCCCCTCTCTCCGGTACGAGGGCATGGGCCGCGCCCGACGGGTGGTCGGTCACGGGAGCGCCCCCGCGCTTGCTCGGACTGTGGGAGTTGGGGAATGAAGGTCGCGGTCGTCGGTGGGGGGATCGTCGGACTCTTCACGGCGTACTATCTCGAGCGAGCGGGAGCCGAGGTCACCCTCTTCGAACCCGGGAGCCCGGGCGCCCGTTCCGCCCATGCCGCCGGGATCATCGAGGCGGGCACCGCCTACCGAACGAACACCTTCGCGTTCCTCCGTCGGGTCTGGAGATTTTGGCGGAGCGGCACCTGTACGTTCCGGAGCGTGGACGGGAATTGGTTGGCCGAGAGCCTCCGGCAGTTGGAGAGAGACCCCATCGAGGGCGCGGACGCCGTTCTTCGGGAAATGGGGGAGACCTCCGTCGGCGCGTACCGAGCCCTGGCCGCGGGGAACAACGACTTCGACTACTACCAGAAAGGCCTCCTCGAGCGTTACGACAACCGGGACCACTTCGTCAAGGAGAGAGCCGCCGCGATGTCGCGGAGCGCGGTCGCTCCTGTGGAGGCGCGGGAGGGGGAGGGTGGCGCCGGGAGCCTGTTCTATCCGTCGATGGGATGGCTCCACACCGAACGGTTCGTTCAGCGGATGCTCCGCGAGTTGACCCAGACCCGGATAGTCCGTGAACCGGTCCGTCACGTAGGCTTGGACGGAACCCTCGTGGCCGGAGGGTCCACCGCGAGCTTCGACGCGGCCGCGGTCTGCACCGGCGTGACCTCGAGAAAGCTCGGCGTCCCCCTCACGGGCGTGAAAGGGTATGGCTGGCATGTTCGAAGCCCGGCGCACGTCGAGACGGCGACCATCCACGTCGACCGGGGGATCGCCGTGGTCCCGTTCGCGAACGAGCTCAAGGTCACTGGGGGTTGGGACTTCGACCTCTCTTCGAGCCTCGCGCACTCCCAGAGCGTCCTCGCCGCGGTGCACCGCGTCCTGCCGATCGACGAGGTCCTGGGTTTCAGCGACGGATCCCGACCGTGCACCCCGGACGGATTGCCGACCGTCGGAAGAAAGGGCAAGCTCGTCGTCGCCAACGGTGGGTTCCGGCTCGGTTGGAGCTTCGCTCCGGCCATGGGAAAGCATGCCGCGCTCCTCTGCATGGGCCAGCGCGAGAACGACCCGTTCCTCTCCAGGTTCTGCGGCTCGCTGCACGCCGGGCCGGTCTAGGCCTCGGCTCCCGAGAAGGTCGGGCACGCCGGTCGAAGCACGGGCGGTTGGAGGAGTTCAGCGACGTTCCGAGCGCCGATCTCACCCAGCGGTCCACAGGTTCCGCGCGTCGGAGAGCAGCCGGTTGTAGGTCGCGCGATCTCCCGCCACCGCAGCGCGACGCAAGGTCTTGAGCGCCGACCCCAGCCGGGCATACATCGCGGCGGACGCGGGATTGAGGGATTGAATATCGAAGGCGAGCTGCGGGTTCTCGTGGGTCACCACTCGCGCCACTTCGGCCTCGCGGAGGAAGGAGGTCGGCGCGACCCTTTCGAGCTGGGTGGCGGAGAGGCCGGCCTTTGCAAGAACGCTGGAAAACAGGAGGCTCACCACGTGGGGAAGGCCGAGCACGTTTCCCATGAGCGGGTCGTGCTGCGCGATCGGTAACTGGCTGATCGAGAGCGAACTCCGGCCGAAGAGCGCCGTGACCTCCGAGTTCGCCGTGGGATCGCCGCAGTCCAGGACGAGGAGGTTCCGCGCCGACAGGGTGCGCGTCGAGGGTCCGAAGAGGGGGTGCACGCTGGTGACCTTCCATCCCCGGCGCCGCGCCCGGCGGATCTCGGGGAGAATGGGGGATTTGACCGACAGGATGTCGAAGAGCAGGCCGTGCGGCGGACAGTCCGCGATCTTGCGATACACGTTCCCGCTCACGCGCATCGGCGTCGCGACGACGATGAATTCGGCCCGTCCCACCGCGGGCTCGAGACGCCGATGGACCCGGTAGGAAGGGTAGTCCCGCGGTCGAGCGCGGGGGTCGAAGATGCCGACCTCGTGTCCGTAGGATCGGAAGAATCCGCCCATCCATCGTCCCATCG
The DNA here is from genome assembly GCA_963749205.1 of uncultured Thermoplasmata archaeon. GTDB lineage: Archaea > Thermoplasmatota > Thermoplasmata > Lutacidiplasmatales > UBA184 > Lutacidiplasma. The sequence goes on from CAVVLW010000006.1 coordinate 423,311, forward strand.
CCCCCGCTCCTCCGACGACGAGGACCTCAGGGCCGGTCGGAAGGGACCTGCGCCCCTCTCCGAGATCTTCCTGGACCCGAACCGATTCCTCCACCAGCCAGCGGGCGAGCGTCTCCGCTCGCTCGGGAGCGACGCGAGTCCGCTGGAGCGCTCGTTTCCATCGCGCCACGACGTCCCGCTCCACCGCGTAATCCCGGACGGGCAGGCCGCGGGCTCGCTTCGCCACGCCGATCTGCCGGGCGAGGGCCATTCGATGTTCGATGCTACGGCCGATCGCTCGGTCGGCGCGGGCCATCGCACCCCTCAACCGTTTCAATTCTGGATCCGGCATCGGTTCGCGTCATCCGTGCTAGACTATAACATGGTGGCCCATTCCAACGTGACGCGATGAAAGGTCCGTTGCGATCCGCTCAGCTGACCGCGAGCCGGGCAGCCCTCGCCTTCGTCGCGCTCGGAACCTCGTTGGTCCCAACGGGTCGGTTCGCCGCTGCCCCATCACAGGGCGGCGCGTCCGGTGTCAGCCTTCCATCCGCCCGTACTGGACGAGGCACCAGGCGAAGCCGACCAACCCCGCGGCCGTCAACGCCGCGGGAAACAACGCCGTCAACTGACCCTCGACCAGGAACAGGCTCCCGATGCCGGCTGCCACCACTCCGGCGAGGACCCCTGCGACGAGGGCCTGGGAGGCACTTCGGGTGACGACCCCGGCGGCGGCGGTGACCCCTCCGAGGAATACCAACAGTCCCAGCACCCCGACGGCCAGGTGCGCGGGCTCGAGGATGGGAGGCGGGGCGGTGGGCGACGTGGAGACGAGGGTGTTGGCGAGCCAGGTGACCAGGACGGAGCCGACTCCATAGGCCGCGAGAGTGCCTCCGACCACCACCCCCAGTCGGGCGGCGAGGGCGCTCGCCCGGGGCTGCGGAAGCGCGAAGGTCAGATAGTGGGTCCGCAGGGCAAGGTCCTCACCGACCGCGAGGGCGGTCAGGTCGAGGACGACCAGCGCCGCAAGACCAGCGGTGATCAGGAGGCCTAGGACCTCGGCGGTCGCCGAGGACGGGATACGGAGGTACACGTCTGCGATCCCGCTGCCAATCGGCCCGGCGACGACGGGGATCAGAAGCAACCAGATCCGCCGGGAACGGCGGAGGCGAGTGACTTCCCAACGGGCGTTGTGGGCCAGGGCGGCGATTTCGCCGCTCAGGTGGTGTCCTCCCGACCTACCCGCTCCAGGTATCGGCGTGCGAGGTCCGGCTCCGGCGTCGCGGCGCTCACGAGCGGCAGGCCCGCTCGCACCATTCCGGCCAACAGCGCCGCCTGCTCCGCGTCCCCGCCCGAGAACCGTACCGTGGCCTGCCGGGGTCCGTCGAACGTGACCGCGAACTCAGGCCCGGCGGCGCGGGTGACGGCTTCGGCGCTCACATCAGAGCCGAAGCGGAGTCGCAAGGTCCTTCGAGCCCCGCCAGCGCGCGCGTCGGGCTCGAGGTCCACTCGCTCGTCCCCGACCAAGGCGCCGTTCCGGAGGAACAGCACCCGGCCGCAGACCTCCTGAACGTCTTCCAAGAGGTGGGTCGAGAGGAGGAGCGTCAGCCCGTTTCGAGTGAGGGCGCGAAGCACGACCCGCAGGTCGTGGCGGGCCGCGGGGTCGAGACCGAGGGTCGGTTCGTCCAAGAGCAGCACCTCGGGATCGCCGACCAGGGCCGCGCCGAGGAGCATTCGGCGTGCGAGGCCCGTGGAAAGGGACCCGAACGGTCGACCGAGATGCTCGGAGACGTTCATCGCCTCGGCTCCGCGGCGCGCGGCGACGTGGCGCTCCGCGGCCGGGACCCCCTTGACCCGGGCCACGTACTCGAGGAGGTCCGCCCCCGTGAGGTAGGGTGGGACGCCGGGGGTTTCCACGAGCGCCCCCAGCCGTCGAAGGGCCGAGGCCCGGTCCCGGAAGGGGTCGAGGCCCTGCACCCGCACCGCGCCCCGTGTGGGACGGGAAAGTCCGGCAAGGAGCTTGAGGGTAGTCGATTTGCCGGCGCCATTCGGTCCGAGGTACCCGACCGCTTCCCCGCTCCGGAGCGTGAAGCGGACGTCGCGCAGCGCGTCGTGGGTCCCGTACCGCTTCCAGACCGCGTCGACCGTTAGGACATCCGGGGGCACAGCGAGTTCGAGCGGGAGAGGGGAATATCATCCTCGCGGTCGAGGCGCGCGCGTTTCGTGAGAGGAGCATTGGCCGCATGGTTCTGTATCGGGGGCGCGGACGCCGCGCTCGTAGCCCTTAACTGAAGGAGGATGAGTTCGGGGAACGTGAAAGATGGCTCCCGGCGTCTCGCCGCGATCATGTTCACCGACCTCGTAGGATTCACGAAACTGGGCCAGCGCGACGAGGAGGAGGCCTTGCGGCTGCGCACGGAGCACCAGTCGATCGTTCGACCGCTCCTCGCCCCGCATGGGGGTCGGGAGGTCAAGACGCTCGGCGACGGGTTCCTGATCGAATTCCCGAGCGCGGTGGAGTCGGTGCGATGCGCAGTGGAAATCCAGGAGGCGGTGGCCCGACGGAACGCACTCCCCACCTCGCGGGAGCGCATCGTTCTCCGGATCGGGATCCACGTAGGGGACGTCGTCGGGGAGGAGAACGACATCGTGGGGGACGCGGTGAACGTCGCCTCACGGATCGAACCCTTGGCGGAGCCGGGCGGGATCTGCGTGTCGGGCCCCGTATTCGACCAGGTGCGAAACAAGGTGCGCCTGCCGATCGAAAAGGTCGGCTCCCGGACACTCAAGAACGTGGAGTTCCCGGTCGACATTTACCGGATCGTCCTCTGGGCGGACTCCGTCAGGCCCCGCCCCGCCGCGGAGGCGAGCGACGAGAATGTCCGCCTCGCGGTGCTCCCGTTCGCCAATCTGAGCCCGGACGCCCACGACGACTATTTTGCGGACGGTCTTACGGATGAACTTATCACGCGATCCTCCAAGATCCCCAGTGTGAGAGTCATCGCTCGAACGTCGATCCTTCGGTACAAGAGTTCGTCCAAATCCCTTCGGGAGGTCGGGCAGGACCTCGGGGTGCGGCTGGCGCTGGAGGGAAGCGTTCGGAAGGCGGGGAATCGTGTTCGGATCACCGCCCAGCTGGTCGACACGAACTCGGAGGAGCACCTGTGGTCGTCGCGCTACGAACGGCCGCTCGACGACATCTTTGCGATCCAGGACGACATCGCGGGACAGATTGCGGCGCAGGTTTCCCGCCACCTCTCCGGAGGGCAACGAACGCCGACCCCCGTCCTCGTCCCAAACTCGCCCGACACTCAGGACCTCGAGGCCTACGCGAGCTTTCTTCATGGACGGAAGCTGTTCGCGGAAAAGACATCGGAAGAAACGATCCGACAGGCGCTCGCCTTCTTCGAGGAGTCCGTCCGCCGCGACCCCGAGTTCGCACGCGCGAGGGTGGGGGTCGCCGAGTGCGTCCTGTACCTGGGCGGCGAAGGTGCCCTGCCGTACTCGGACTCGATGCAACGGGGCCGGGAAGAGGTGACCAAGGCACTCGAGCTGAACGAAGCGCTCGCGGACGCGCACACTTGCCTCGCGAGCATCCTGTTGACGAACGAGGACTTCGTCGGTTCCGAGAGGGAAGCTCGCCGGGCGATGGAGCTGAATCCCAGTCTCGCCGATCCCTATCGGTGGCTCGCCCAGATCGCCGCCGGGCGCGGGGCGATCGACGAGGCGGTGAAACTGCTCGAGATGGCCCAACAGATCGACCCGCTGGACATCAACATCATCGCGTTCCTCGGGCGCGCCTACTTCTACTCGGGAAGGGAAGCCGAGGCCCTCGCGTATTGGGAACGGACCAGGCCGTTGGTCGCGTTTCGGACGAACGCCCATCTGACCGAGTACTATCTCAGCCATCAGAACTACGCGAAGGCGGAAGAGACCATCCGCGAAATGGAACGCATTCGACCCTCGAGCGTCTGGACGGAAATGTTCCGAGGTTTTCTCGCGGCTCGCCGGGGAGACACGGAGGCCGCTCGGCGCGAGATCGAGCGGCTCCGTAGCCGTACCGACGCCGCCCAGGTGACGGTCTTCCTGGCCGGATTCGTCCACCTCGCCCTCGGCGAAACGGACGCGTTCTTTGAAGCCATGGAGCGGGCCCGTCGGGAGGGCGCGGAACCGGTGCTGGAATTGCGATATTCCCCGCTCTACGAATCGATGCGGAGCGACCCTCGCTTTGTGGAGTTTCGGCGAAAGTGGGACGATTTCGGACCGACCATCGGCTGAGTTCACTCGGGGTTCTGCCCCCCGTCAACTCGCGAGAGGTGCGGGTGCAAGCAGCGTTCCCCCAGGCCGCGGGTCGACGTTCGCCCGAGCCACTGGAAGCGGCTCGCCAGCCGTGAAGTCCCCTCGCGGATTCACCGGGAAGGCGGGTCACGATCGACTCCGACGAACTGACGCGCAGCCCCCTCTAGGCCGGATAGTGCCACTTGAGCTGCCCTCCCTCCTCGACAACACGCTCCGATCGGGGTGGGACGCGGTTCCGGTTTCAGACAGTGTAGAGGTATTGCCGGTTACACTCTGCCGTGGATCGGTCGCCCTGCGATAGTTAATATATACTCATTTTTATAAATATATTCTAAATAGATTAACTATTTATTTGCGCGATCGAGTCGGGGAGCCATGTCGCGCCGAGCCCGAGCGGTCTTGATTGGGTGTGCCACGCTGGCGGTAGTGCTCGCAGTTTCCACGATGTGGTTGGCGAGTGCGCTGGGAGGAACCGCGAATCTATCGCCTCGTCCGGGGGTCACGACCGACCTGAAAACTCTACCGGGGGAGACATTGGTGTCGGCACCCCCGCCCGGGGACACCCAGCCCGATGACATCGCATGGCTGCCGGCCGGGAACCTCGACGGGGGCAAGACGCTGCTCTGGACAGAGTTCCAGAACGGGATCAACCCGAACGGTACTCCCAGCAGCCAGTACGGTCCCACTCAGAGCGTGATTGCAGGTTTCGATCCCTCCACGGGTGTGCTCGTCCGGGCAATCAGCGTCGGGGGCCACGTGGATGGAGTAACCGGTGACCCCGCAACGGGGAAGCTCCTCGTCACGACGAACGAGGATGCGAACTCGGCGTTCTACCTGATCGACCCGGCGTCGGGAGCGGTGACGACGTACTGGTACACGCCTACCCCGACCGTTTCCGGCAACGGAGGTACGGACAGCCTGGTCGTGATCGGTGGGCAGTACCTACGTGTCTCACTCGAATCCGAACGACCTCACACAGCCGGCGGCGTACCTGATGACGCTACACCACACAGCACCGTACTTGACCGCCGAACTCCAGCCCGTGTTTTATTGTGACAGCAGGGCACTCGACGCAAACACCGGCCAGATGATCACCATGGCCCTCACCGACCCCGACACGAACTATCTCATGCCAGGGTCGAGCCCGCTCTACGCCGGCGACTTCGCCACAATCAGCCAGGGTGACGGGCGACTCATCTTTGCTTCCCACCTCGGGGGCACTCCGGAGCTCACTCAACTGAACCTCACAGACAATGTGAGCGGGAATCTGCCTCCGATCGACGGAATCGCGGTGACGACGGCGAACGGCGGCACCCTTTATGCGTCCGATCCGGGCGCAGACGGAGGGGCGGGAACCATCATGGCCTTCGATACCGCCGGCTACCCGGCAGGGACCGTGTTCGTGACGGAACCGAGCGACAACGGGAATCCGTTGATCGGAATCCTCGACCTCAGCAACGGGGTCATCACTCCCTTTGCGAACCACCTCATCAATCCGAAGGGACTCATCTATGTCGCTCCGGACGGGGTAGAGTCGGGGGTATAGGGACGAAACGGCCGGCCCAGGTCCTCTCCCCGGCCTCTCAAGCGGTGCCCTCCCCATCGGTCGGGGCCCCCCACGCAGGGCGGGTCAGTTGTCGGTTTCAGCCAGAGTGGTTGCAAGCCGCGTTGCACCCACTTTGCGTTGGGGAAGACGCGCGACCGGGGGCGAGGTTGATCGCACCCGCCGTCCCGCGGGCCCCACGCAACACTAATCCTTGGCCGGTCGACCGCTTCGGAATCGAGTTTCGATCTGGGCCGCGTAACGATCCCAGGCCCCCTGGACCCTCCGAAGGGTCTCCTCGCGACTGAGGTGCCTCGGAGTCAGCCAGCGCTCAGTGACGAGCAGGTCAAGACGGGTCTTCGCCGTCCCCAAGGACGTCAGCTGGTAGTCCACCGCCTCGCGGTCCCGCTCATCGATCTGGTCGGTATGCCACGAATCCGGGGGTGAGAGCCGGATCAAGTCAACCGCTACTTCCGGATCCTCTCTCGATGTCGGAGTCGAGCCGGATGCGGAGCAGCCGTCGAGGCGAAAGCTTCACTACCCGGAACTTTGGGCGGCGTCGCGACGGAGACAGCCTCCAGTCGTCGCTGCGGTAGTCGGTGCACCAGTCGTAGACGTACTTCAGGGGTGCCTGGATGCGCTTCGAAACGTGGAGTGTTTGCGTCGCGTAGATTCGATGACCACGTTGAGGCATGGGATCCAAGCCCCCGGAGCAACGTTGAAATTAACAATGTCGCCGAAGTCTCCCGACCTTCCTGAGAGGAGCGCATCGAACCGCGTGGAACGGCTCGGGAGTCCACTGCTACGAGTTGGATGGCGTGTTGCCCTACACGTCGATAGTGCGCGAATCGCTGCCGGCCGCCGTGCGACGAACCTCTACGGGGTTCGGAGTCGCCCCATCTCTTCGTCGCTGAAGGCTCGAAGCGTGGTGGTCTCAATGTTTCCCGACGCACCGGCCGCAGAGAGGAACTTCAACGCGAGCTCTTCCGAGGGAGACTCGAGGATCATCACGACGTCGTAGGGTCCTAGCGTGTCGTAGGCGGTGATCTTCATCCCCTTCTTCTGGAACTCACCCCAGGTCTTGTCCCGGGACTTGAGGGACTCCGCCCGGTTGCGCTTCGCTTGGGCGGTGAGGTGGCAGAGGATGATGTACGTCTGCATGGACAGTCCACCGTCTCGAGCCATATAGGCATAGCCCTAGCCCACGGCCCACCTGAGCGGAACCCGTAGAGTTCCCGCGATGGGGTGAGTGCGTGCGCGATGCGACCGCACCTTGTTTGCGTTACTTCACCGCGCGGACGATGACGCACTCGGCCGGAATGGAGAGGCCTCGAGGCGTCTCCCATTTCTTGAGGTTCTCCCGGGTCTTACGGAGGATCTCCTGCTGGGTCGCTGGATCTTCCTCGGATAACGAGTGGCCGATGGGCGTGGCTTTCAGCAGGGACTCTAGATAGTCTTCCACGCTCGCGACTTGCATCGAGTGCTGCACGTTCTCTTCCTGAGCGTCACGGAAGCCGGCGGCCTGCAGGAACGCTACCATCTCGCCGGGACCACCGGTCTCGTACGGGGTGGGAATGTACCCGGTTTCGTCGGGCTCTGCGTGCTCGAGCATGGGGGCAATGATGGCGTCGAGGAACGGGACCCGGTCACCAGTGCTCCAGACGGAGACGCAGATCCGACCGTGAGGCCGGACCACGCGATGAGCCTCCCGGGCCGCCTTCTCGGGGTCCGTGAAGATCTGGAAACCGAAGCTGGAGACGGCGGCGTCGAAGGAATCGTCCGCGAAGGATAGTGCGGCACAGTCCATCGTCTTGAACTCGACGTTCTGAAGGCCCCGAGCCCGGGCCACCTGGGTGGCGATCGAGACCATGTTCTCGGACAGGTCGACGCCCGTCACGTGCCCTCGCGGACCCACCTCACGTGCGATGGTGATCGCGGGCTCCCCGGGGCCCGTACCCAGGTCGAGGATCTTCTCCCCCGAGTTGGGGTGGAGTCTCGAGATCAGCGCGGAACGGAACGGCTCGAGGTTTCGCATCCAGTCGACGTAGGCTGCGGCGCTCTCATTCCATGTCGTCCGAGTGTACTCGCGATAGTATTCGTCGGTATACTTCCAGGGCATGGCGGATAGGTTTCAGAACGATCTTCCCCTACTTCCTCCTTCCGGAGTGTAGATCACTCGGGGTTCCGACTCCCGTCTAAATCGAGGGCGCAAGGACGTTGGGACCCGCGAGAGGGCCGCCCTCGAAGCGGCGAGCTATGACGCAGGACCCTTGGTACAGGTCCCCTCCTTCCGCCATGGGTTCAAGCAGGGAAGCGGGCGAAGATGGGGGGCCGGATAACATCAGAATCCGGTGGCGTTGGTGCTACCCGGGATTCGACCATGCCAGCGGTCGATCGCAGTCTCGGCAAGTGACCGAACCCGCCGGCGACCAGATCCCACAGAATTGACACTTCGTCCGTACGGTGACGGGAAGATACACCCTCCCCTCGCCGATCCCTGCGCCGGGGGATGCCAACCCCGGTGGAGGGGTACCCGAATCGGGCCGGGCATCGGTAGTGAGCACCCTGGGATTGTTGCCGATCACAAGGAAGACGGAAAGAACGAAGAGTACCACGCCGAGCAGCAGAAACCCCGTGGCAGCGAGCTGGTGCGGAATAATGCACCCAACGGAGTTTCCCTCAACGACCACGGGAACGCAGTACGTGAAGAGAAATCCCGAGAGCAAGAAGGAAGCGGCCGAGAATATCGCCGCAACTATGCCCACTGACGGGGATACAAATCGGCCCTGTGCTTCCGTCATACTAACCTAAGGCAAGGCTCGGCCTGCTCCGCGCGTCGTGTTGGTCTTCCGAACGCAAACGGCATCCCGTTCATGCACTAAATGCCGCCGTCCTCCCGCAACTCGACATGGAGCCTCGATTGACGGAGCCTTTCTACGGGACCGCCGATTGAGGGAAGGCATCCCCGAATGGCAGCGGTAAGGTCCAGAGCCAACGAACTCGTCGGGAACTTCATCGAGGCGTGGAACGCCGAGACCCAGTCCGAACGACTGAAGGCTCTTGGAAGCCACGTGCAATCAGCAGACGCGGTTCATCAGCTCCTACGGAGAGCACATGGGAATTGAGGCGCAACTGGAGGCGATCGGGGCCTTCCGCCGACAGTTCCCTCGAGGGCGATGTTCGGCCCGCCTGCTCTCGGAAAACCACGGGTGGCTGCTCATCTCTTGGATCACGGAGTTCGGGGACGGTCGGGCGCCATTGCGCGGAATCGACACCGGGTTGATTGGGCAGAATGGGCGGCTCGCCCAGATCGTCTCTTTCTCTCCCGTACCCTATCTTTAGGCGACCGCTCAGTTAAGACCAGACTCCGAGCGCGTCCGCATGGAGAGACCGTGAGCGAGAACGGCCCGCGAGAGGGGACCCGTGACCTGCCGCGCCCCGGCCCGGACGCGGGGCGCCGCGCCGTCGACGAGGACAGTCCGGCGGGCGTCGCCTACGGGACTCTCTCCCGATCGCTCCGCCGCCGGCGGGCGGAACTGGTCGCGCTGATGGAAGCTGGGGGGACTGCCGCTAGCGTTGCAAAGTCCTATCAGGCGGAACACGGGCTCGAGCCGGTCGTGACCCCCGAGGAGATCGACGCTGCCGTCGCCGAGTCAAAGGGCAAGGCTGCTTCGAGGTCGGCCAAGATCGAGGCTGCACGGCGGTCCCGTGCTCGGAAGCCGGACGCTCTAGGATGATACCGTCTCCGCCGGCGGCATCAAACCTTCGGACATGGCCGCGTTGTAGTCGGCATACTCCTTACGTAACAGGAGCCAGGGTACCATCTCTGGAGAACCGTACCAGCTCCTCAGTGCGTCCATCGTTGGACTTCCACGACGCCGAGCTACCGGGGGTTCGAGTTCGCCTCGACCGCGGAGTTTCGAATGGATTCTTAAGCAGCTACGCCCTTCGCTAACGGGTCGATGTTGAGATTCGTGCTGGTACCGGGAGCCTGGCTGGGCGCGTGGGTGTGGAAGAAGATCACTCCGCTGCTGGAGGAGAAAGGACACGAGGTCTATCCCGTCACTCTCACGGGGATGGGAGAGCGGGTTCACCTCGTCAATAAGGACATCGGCATGGAGACCGCTGTCGAAGACGTCCTGAACGTGATCAAGTACAACGAGCTCGACGAGTTCGTGCTCGTGGGACACAGTTTTGCGGGAAAGGTCGTGGCCGCGGTGGCCGATCGCGTTCCCGAGAAGGTGCAGATCCTCCTCTACCTGGACGCGTTCCGTCCGGACAAGGTTCGGACCCCCCAAGGGGGTTTCGACCCCCAGAGGGAGTTCGGGCGGGTTGAACCTGGTGCGCTGGGCGTCCCGCTGACTGAGGGGATCCTCAACAACATTGGGAAGGACGTCCAGGGTACCGATCGAGCGTGGATGCTCTCCCTGGCGACGCCCTGGCCCCTGAGGCACGCCAGCGACCCGATCACCCTTTCCGAGAATCTCGACACGGTGAAGTGCGCGTACGTATTCTGCACCGACAGTGGCGACCCGGTCGACGAGATCGTGCAGGGAAAGTGGGGCAAGCTGGAAGGTCCCCACAAGGTGATCGACTCCGGGCACTGGCCGATGGTGACGAAGCCGGAGGAGCTGGTCGCGGACCTGCTCGCCCTGACCGTAAAGTGAGAATCGGTCCCGGGCGCTCTGTCCGGGAGTTTCCGAGCGCGAGCTCGGAAGTCGAGGGAACGCCCGCGTCCGACCTAGGATCAAGCCTGCGGGGCTCCCGTCGCACTATCGATCGGGGTTTTCGGACGGGTTCTAAGGATTCCCGCCCCGCCCGGCTCAGCGGAGACCGGCCTGGGTTTCCATCGACCCCGAGGAGCCGTGTCCGTCCGATAACCGAGCTCGTGTCTGGCCCGGCTACCTGACGTCCCTCCACCCCAGCGCGAGGAACACGACCCCTACTCCCCACAACGCGAGGGCGGCCGCGCCCACATAGTACAGGTGTACGGTCACGAGGATCAACGTCGGCTCCAGCAGCAGTAGGATCAAGCTCGAGGCGAAGAACCCGTCCGCTCGCCGCTCGTAGTCCATCGCGCGGGACGGGGTCGTCCGCAGGGCCTCCATGACGAACCAATAGTTGAGCGAGGCAAGGGAAATCAGCGAGAGGCTGACGACGATGATCAGCAGGGTGCTTTGGAAAAGCAGGTCGTTGATCTGTCCCGCGTTCTCGAGGGGGAAGAGGAAGATCAGAACAAAGGTCAGGATGGCGATGCAGGTGCCCCCGAGGCCCGCCGTGAGCGCCCGGTTCTCGTTGGCGTCCTTGTACTTGGGCAGGTCCGCCGGGGGGATGCTTGCCTGAGTGCCCGGACCGGATGGGATGAGGGACGGCTCCAGAGCCACGGCGTCCCCAGAAGATCGGTCCTAATCAAGTCCGTGACGTGGGTCGATGAGGGGCGGTCTCACGGACGAGCAAATCCACTATAGCCGTGGATGGATGCAAGCGCGGTTACACCCGACTTATGCACGATCGCATGAACTGATTTTATTCGGGCAGGCTCCGGAACGAGCCGGTGAGTAGGGTTCCACGACCAGACCCGTGACCTCAGCGATGGCCCGGAAATCGGTATCCCGAGTGACCAGGGAATGACCACCGGCCAGCGCGATGCCAGCCGTGAGAACGTCGCCAGTGCCTTTCACTTTCCCGAGATGAGTTAGTTCGACTCGAATGGACGCAGCCCTCTCGGCCCCGCTGAGGCTGAGCTCAGCGACGTGAAACTTGGAAATCCATCCACGGAAAAGCGCAGCCTGAGTCCGGGATTTCGTTTGAAGGATCCCAGACAGTACCTCGTAGGCGACGGGGGTGGGTATGACCTTGAGTTCGCGTCTCGAATCCAACTCCTCAATCTTGCGAAGCGCCGCAGGCCGTCGTCGAGCGAGGTCGACGAACAGTGTTGAATCAAGCGCGACGCCCATGTCTCTGCTGGACGCGGTGGGCCTTCGTTCGTTCCTTGTCGACGTCCTGCGCACGGATTGCCTCGATCGCATCCGCGATCTCTCGGCCATCTTCGGCGGGGACAATCTCGAGGAAGCCCTTCAAGCCGGGGTTCGCGCTTCCCAAGAGGCGGTGGACCTCCTCGGAGAAGCTTTCGTCGGGCTTCTTACGTGCCCGGAGCAGCTCGTAGGCGGAGCGCTCAAGGCTGATAGTCGTACTTGTCATGTATCAATGTCCATGCATACATGTATATTTCTACGTTGGGGCCGAGTTTGAATCAGCTTCAATCTTCGGAGCTCCCCCGAGAATCGACGCCGACCTCGTGCTGTGCGCCGTGTGCCGGCGGCACGTAGTCCTACTTATCCCCCTCGGCGGCCGTAAATAGATGAGGAGAAAAGTGACACAGCTAACCGAGCCAGAAGCCCGCCAGATGATCGCCGTAGTCAATACCCGAAATGTCGAGAAGGTCGTAGAGCAGTACGCAGAGAACGCGTCGTTCCAAGTCCCGAGCCTCGAGTCCCCCATCCTGGGGAAGGAAGCGATCCGGTCCTACCTGACGAGCGCCTTCGCGGCGTTCCCCGACTGGACGATGGACGTCAACAAGGTCATCGTCTCGGGTAACGAGGCGATCGTCCTCAACTCTGTGCACGGAACCCATACCGGTCCGTTCACCGACGCCGACGGAAAGGCCGTGGCCCCGACAGGCAAATCGTTCGTCCAAGAGCAGCTGACCCGTGTGGTCGTCGACGAGAAGGGAAAGGTATCGATGTTCCGAGCGTACGGTAACCCGTCGCGAATGAACCGCCTGCTTCGGTCCCCCAACGTCTCGAAGAAGTCCTCCGGATCGGAGTCGACCGTCACCGCCCCGTCGGTCACGCCGCCGACCGTAGCGATATAGTCCCATTCCTGCCGGACGTTCGCCCCCCCCATTTGTCAAACCCTTTCCCGGCTCGGAACTCCGAGCCGGCGCCGCCGACAATTATCCTTGAAAGAACCCGGTTCCCCCCTCCTTTGAGGCCCGGGCCAGGTCTCTGAAGAGGCTGCAATGTGGACATGATGGGTTCCGCTCATGCGGCAGCGGAAGTCCCATCGGGGGCGCCTCTATTCCTCCACCTCGAGGCGCCCTATGGAGAACGTGAATGCGGAAACCTTCGTCGGACTGGACGTACACCGAAAGAGCGTAGTGGCCACCGCCGTCGACCCGCTGGGTCATCCGGTGAGCCAGGCCAAGTTCGGACCGACCGATCGAGAGCTCGTCGAGTACCTCCGCGGTCTTCCGGGCACCAAGTACGTGGCGCTCGAGGCGTGCTCGGTCTGGGAACACTTCTACGACGCCGCGGAGTCCACCGGCGCCTCGGTGGTCCTCTCCAACCCCCTGAAGACCCGACTCATCGCCGAGGCGAACCTCAAGACCGATCGAGTGGACTCCGAGGCCCTCGCCACTCTCCTCCGAGGGAATCTCCTACCGCTCTCGTATGCCCCACCTCCGGAGACCCGAGCGCTGCGCTCGCTCGTGGGTGAGCGACTGTTCTATCGGAGGAAGGCGTCGTCGATCATCCTCCACACCTACAGCGTGCTGCTCCGGCGGGGGATCGAGTATGAGGATCGGATCCTCGTCCATCGGAGGAAGAGGGAATCCCTCCGAACCCTCCACATCGAAGAGGTCGATCGAGGGTTGGACAACCTCACGAACCTCGAAGCGACCTGCAAGGACCTCGACCGGAGGATCCACGAGGCGTGCCTCCACTCGGAGGACGCTCAGCTGCTCACCACCATCCCCGGCGTGGGAGAGCTCACCGCCGTGGCCCTGGTCGGCTGGATCACCCCCATCGCACGCTTCTCCACCGTGGAGAAGCTGGTGTCGTATCTCGGCCTCTGCCCTACCACACGCCAGTCGGCCGACTCGCTCTACCACGGGAAGCTGAAGAGAGACAGCAACGAGCTGGTCCGCACTCTCCTGGTGGAGGCCTACTGGAACCACCGACAGCGCGTCAAGCGAGGAACGGTGGCGAAGAAGGGGCGGCGAGTGGGCCGACGGCGCGGGATCACCAAGGGAGCGGTCGCCGGGGCGCACTCCCTCGCGAAGTGTATCTTCGCAATGTTGAAACGGAAAGAAGCCTTCAACCCTCACGCTCCAGGGCCGTCGACTGCGGTGCAACGCCTGCGGCATCCTCGGATGACCGCGATGCAATGTGTGCAGCGCACGACCCTGGGGTCCTCGACCGCGAATAGTCTTCCTGCGACGTAGAGCGCGAATAACTGACTGCGGCGAGGACATCCGCCTCTTCGAATCGATGTGAGCGATCGAGCCCGGGGTCACTGCCCCTCAGTCACTCGTTCAGCGGAGCGGAACCCACATAACTGGGCGTTGCACCCACGCATCGCCCCGAGGTGGGTCAGACCGGCCTCGCATCTGGCGGCCGTGCGAGAGTGCCATATAACAATCTGGAATCTGGAGGCGGGCAGTGAACATGACCGAGGCAACAGACTCCCGGTACGACACCCGCTTGAAGATTCTCTACGACCCCTTGGAGATTATCGAGGTCGGCAAGCTCGCAGGGGAATCGAGTCATCCGTGGTACAATCAGACGCTCTGCAAAGTGAATGAGTCGGTGGTGCGTCTCGGAGTGGTCAAAGGTGAGTATCACTGGCACCACCATGATTCCGACGAATTTTTCTACGTGGTCGACGGCAACCTTCTCATCGACCTCGAGGGTCGCACGCTGGAGCTTCTGCGAGGTCAGGGCGTCGTGATCCCGAAGGCGGTGGAGCATCGTCCTCGGGCCCTGGAGAAAACCGTCGTCGTTATGGTCGAGAACAAGGGGATTCTCCCTACGGGATCGTAGCGGCCAAGCGCAATTTTGGTAACACACATCTCCGTTGAAGCGGATTTCAACTACCTCGCCGGGAAGGGGTATCTCTGCTGCGGCTCGAATCCACGGAAATCATCGCCGGACGGGATAGAGCAGATCATCGTGGTCGCGTGAGGCCCAATGGGCCCGCCCATTGCGGGTCTGCAGGGGGAAAATGTGGAAGATGGGATCCTGTGGCCCCACGGCCTCAGGTACGAGGTGCGCCCGTAGCGCCTCTCGAACGACCGCCCTCATGGGTTTCCCTTCCTTTCGGGCCCGTTGCCGAAGCAAGTCGTACTCGCTCTCGGGAACGACGACTTTGACGAGCGGCATCAGTCATGGTACGTGACATATGATAGATGAAGACAAAGGGTCTCGAGGAAAAGTGGGTGCATCCTCGTTTGTGCCCAGTATCGGAAACCATGTCCGACATGGACATCGGTCCGGCGGTCGTCCTGATGTGGAATCGAGACTTGTCCGGGCGGCGGAATCCGGGTATACTCAAGATGCAGCGAGGTCGAGGGGAGGCCGCCGCTCTCACCGCAGTTTCCGGCGCGCTCTGCATTCTCGAAGGGTTTTACCAACTCGGTGCGTCGATTACGCTGCCCTTCTCCAGCATTCCGCTCCAAGATGCGGGTGCGCTCTCCGCACTTGCGGGTTTGTCTCTGCTAATCATCGCGTTCGTTTACCGTACTAGTCGCAAGACCGGCCCCTACTCGGCCCATCGGCGATCCTGTTCGCGGCCGGAGATTTCTGGTTGGGAGGGGGCTTTCTGGTCGGAAGCGTAGTGGGAACCATTGGGGGTTTGTTGATGATTCTGCTGCCCCTCTACGACGCTTCCTGAAGGGAGCCAATCGGTTGCGGGCGTCTTCCCTGAGAAGCACGTCGGTGCAAGCAACCTCGAATCAACTCCTGGCTCCCGCGGGACAGATTACTGATGCCGGACAAAATAGCTTAACACTCTCCGAGAGAGAACCACCGAGAACCTCCTGAGTCGTCATCGTTAGTCGCTCAGTCGTAGAGGTGGCTGGCGGCGACGAAGGAGCGGATCAGTGCGGGCCGCACGCGCATCCGCACGACCGAGAGCCGGACCCCTCGTCGGAGCTCGCGTACATCGTGAGGGGTGTAGCTCGCGAGTTCGTGCCTCTTCAGGTGGCTCCACACCCACTCGTCCGGGTTGAGCTCGGGCGAGTAGCCCGGGAACCGGTGGACCTCGAGGCGGGGCTGGGTGGCCAGGAACGCCTGAACGAGCTTCGATCGGTGGTGGGGTCCGCTGTCCCAGAAGACCATGATCGGCCGTCGGCGGATGTGCCGCAGGAGGTGACGGAGGAACGCCACCACCTGGGGTCCGCGGATCGTCCCAGCGCGGACGCGGAAGTAGAGGCGACCCCTTGGAGTCACCCCGCTGATCGCTGAGAACTTCGGCCAGCGACCCTGATGGACCAGCACCGGGGTCTGACCGATGGGAGCCCAGGTCTTCGCAACGTACGGGATGAGCGAGAAGCCGCTCTCGTCGACAAACACTACGACGGCCCTTCGCCGTCGGGCTTTTTTTTATAGCGAGGCCAGGAGCGCCGGCGCCAGTTCCTCACCTGGGTGAGGTTCTTCTCGCGCGCCTGGCGTCGGGGCCGCTGCCAGGAGAGCCCCTGGCGCTTCAACATGCGCCAGATGGCGGTCTGCGAGTAGCTCACACCCCATTGGGTCTCCGCGACCTTCACAATGCGCGGGATCGTCCAGAGGTCGGTGGAGAACCCGTAGGCGAGCGCTCCCTTCGCCAGGATGTCGGGCAGGACCGCTTGGTGCTCCCGCGCTACGAGCGGAGGCCGACCGGACCGAGGGATTGCTCGAAGAGCCTGCGCGCCCCCGTGATCCACCGCGCTCTTCCAGCGGCAGACCGCCACCGGCGTGACTCCCAAGTGTCGGGCCACTTCAGCCTGGGACAGCCCCGACCTCAGGAGCGCGAGTCCGTTCAGCCGACGTTCCTCGAGAGTGGCGGTGTCACGACGGCGCAGCGCCCATCGCCCCATGCCGAGGGCGATAGTGCAGGCCGGATATTAACCCATTTACGCAAAGGTCAGTAGTTCGGGCAATGACCACTGACCTTGTCGCCGGAATGAAATTCTAACCCTCATTTATTGGCGATGAGGACAGTTCTCGATCGGATTTCGACGGTCGAATGGATGAGGCTGGTGACGACCGAGAATCTTGCTGGGCGAAACTCACCACAAGTGCGACAAGTGCAAATGCGAGAACCTTGAGAATGACGTTGATAACGAATGCGACGCGAGCGCTAGCCTGGTCGGCATCGGTAATCTGGGGGTACCCCAGGGACAGCCAAACGAGCCAGCCAGCGAGGAAACCGATTGTGGCAAACAGGGTGGGCCGTGCGGCAGTCCAAAATCGAAGGGAGCATCCAAGGAGCAGAATGGAGCTCAGGTTGACTAGGTCCCCCAAAGCATACTGGTCTCCGACATGCAGCCCTGCCCCGACGTTCTGCCAAATGATCTCGAATAGGGACGTTGCGGCCAGAGGGAGCCCAAGAGCATAGATGATCCCGCGAACGTAGTCCAGCTTGTACTTCCGGAGGAACAACCACAGGCCATAGAGAAACACCCCGAGCGCACTGGCCCAGGTAAATGGAAAGATGATGTTGGCCGGTCGTTGGAAGGTTCCTACGCTGTACAGGAATTGCACATAGGGCCAATAGAGGATCACGTTGACCACGATCCACTGGGCAACCAATGGAACGAAGAGCCAATCCACTACGGCGTGGCTGGGCGTCAGCAACCTTCGGGCAGCCGCTCCGTAGGTCCAACCGTTCATGGGACCCTGGGAAGGCTCCCCTGGAAGATAGGAGGAAGGTACTTAGACCCACTCTCGAGCCATCCTCACAACAGAGTTGCGGACAGTCATCCCGTAGCGAATTGACGGGGTGACCAGTGGTTTTTAATCCCACGGGCGGTCCGGTCACTCATGCCGCTCTACATGGACACTCACCGAAAGGTGAAGGGTGTCACCGCCGGGGCCGTCGCCGAAGCTCACGCGAAGGATCTGAAAGTGCAGGGCAAGTATGGTGTGAATTACCGGAGCTACTGGGTGGATGAGAAGAACGAAACCATCTTCTGCCTAGTCGAGGCGCCAAACCCGGAAGCCGCGGCTCGAGTCCACAAAGAGGCCCACGGCCTGGTCGCCGAAGAGATCCACGAAGTTCACCAGGGATAGAACCCACGGCTCCGTGACGGCCCGTGGGTGGGGTGCGCGCGCGCCGCTCGACGAACTCCCGCAGGACAAAGCTGAGTGGGTGTAATGTGGACATGATGGGTTCCGCTCATGCGGCAGCGGAAGTCCCATCGGGGGCGCCTCTATTCCTCCACCTCGAGGCGCCCCATGGAGAGTGTGAGCAGTGAGACCTTCGTCGGACTGGACGTACACCGAAAGAGCGTGGTAGCCACCGCCGTCGACCCTCTGGGCCATACGGTGAGTGAGGCCAAGTTCGGATCGACCGATCGAGAACTCATCGAGTACCTCGAGGGCCTTCCGGGCAACAAGCACGTGGCCCTCGAGGCCTGTTCGGTCTGGCAGCACTTCTACGACGCCGCGGAGTCCACGGGGGCCTCGGTGGTCCTATCGAACCCGCTGAAGACCCGCCTCATCGCGGAGGCGAACCTCAAGACCGATCGAGTCGATTCTGAGGCCCTCGCCACTCTGCTTCGAGGGAATCTACTCCCCCTCTCCTATGCCCCTCCCCCAAAGATTCGGGCACTGCGCACTCTGGTGTGTGAGCGCTTGTTCTATCGGAGGAAGGCCGCATCGATTATCCTCCACACCTACAGTGTGCTGCTCAAACGTGGGATCGACTACGAGGATCGGATCCTCGTTCATCGGAGGAAGCGAGAGTCCCTCCGAGCGCTCCACATCGAGGAGGTCGACCGGGGACTGGACAACCTCACGAACCTGGATGCGACGTGCAAGGATCTCGACCGGAGGATCCACGAGGCTTGGCTCGCTTCGGAGGAGGCAAGGCTGCTCACCACCATTCCCGGCGTGGGGGAGCTCACCGCCGTGGCCCTGGTGGGCTGGATCACTCCCATCGAACGCTTCTCCGGCGTGGAGAAGCTGGTCTCGTATCTGGGCCTCTGTCCGACCACGCGCCAGTCGGCCGACTCCCTCTACCACGGGAGGCTGAAGAAGGACAGCGACGAGTTGGTCCGAACCCTCCTCGTGGAGGCCTACTGGAACCACCGGCAGCGCGTCAAGCGCGGGACGGTAGCGAAGAAGGGACGGCGAGTGGGCCGTCGACGAGGGATCACGAAGGGGGCGGTTGCCGGGGCTCACTCGCTCGCCAAATGCATCTTCGCAATGTTGAAACGGAAAGAAGCCTTCAACCCTCACGCTCCAGGGCCGTCGACTGCGATGTAAGTGGTGCGGCGCCTCAACGACCGCGACGCAGTGTGTGCAGCGAACGACCCTGGGGCCCTCGACCACGAATAGTCTTCCTGCGACGTAGAGCGCGAATAACTGACTGCGGCGAGGGCATCCGACTCTCTCGGATTTATGTGAGCCAACGAGCCCGGGGTCACTGCCCCCCAGTCACCAGCTCGGGGGAGCGGAACCCACATAACGCGCAGTTACACCCACCCCGAGCGGCGTGCTCCGTCTAAGGAGGTGCGAGCCGGTATCGGTCAGCGGATGTCGAGGAACACCACGACGAGAAACACCGCTCCGACCGCGAGCAGAATCAACGCAGGGACGAGGAATACATACTCCGCGACAGCACCGGCGCACGGAGAAGAACCGAAAGTGCTGCCGCACCCGAATCCGGCGCCGGAGGTCGCCGCGTCAACGATGGCGTACACCGCCAGAAGGAGTACTGAAACGATGACAAAGCAGACTCCCAACACCAAGATCGGCCACCGAATATCTCGCTGGGGCTGAGGTTCGGATGGGTCGATCTGGAATCGCGGAAACGGATACGTTCCTGCGAATCGGTAATGCCAGCGGCCAGGGATGCGGCTCCCGCAAGCCGCGCAAAAGGCACTATCGTCCGGGATCGAAGTCCCGCAGACCGGGCAGAGGCGGGTCGACACAAATGGAACAGCGCGGGCTCATCCTAATCTATCCATGGTTGGGGAACACCTAGCTCAACGGGTAGTCTAATGACGGGCGTCGGCGCGATCCCCCTGCCATAGTTGAAAAGGGTGTTACAGCCACCCCGCTTCGAAAGGTATTCATCTCCTAGCCTGCATCGGAGAGTTCGTCCGAAGGGTGGGCAGATGAGCATTTTCCGGGTCGCCCAGTGGAGCTTGAAATACGAGAGTGTTCGGGAGCATGATGAGGATGTTCTCGCCAAGCTGCTGCAGCACGTTCGCGAGGGGCATCCGAGCATTCTTTCCGCTCGGACCTGGTCTGTGCGGTACGGCTCCCACCCGGCGACTCCCGGCCGCGTATGGATGGAGGAGTTCGAGAGCCTGGCCTCCATGGAGTCCGCGGACAAGAACGAATTTACTCCGGCATGCACACAGATCTGGGATCGCGTGCGGAGTCACGCAGTTCCAGGAACCTATTCTACGGCCATCTGGATCGACAACCATCGAAAGTTTTGGAAATAGTGGAAGCGAGACCGAATTCGCCTGGAGCGAGGGCGCAACTTCGGTTGCACATGCAGACTCTCGACGCGGGAGAGTCAGGGGAGATCGTCCGCTAGTCTGCTCCGACAAGCTGTATGTCATGCACCCGAAGTTTGCAGTTATCTACCGGCGAGCTCACGTAAGTCATCGGCGCACGCACGATCGGTGCAAAAGCAGCCTCACACCCATCGGTCCATCGAGCGTTTTATTATCAGTCAGGAAGACCGAGCTCAACCTGCTCTCGACTCACTACCCGTATTCCCTTGATGCGATGAAAATCGTTGTCATAGGTCCAAATAGGCGCCGCAAGGGCCAGTGCCAGGGCGACGTAGTCCTCGTCTCCGTCCGCGTTGGCCCGAGCCACCAGGTCAGTGGCCTCCTGCAATCGAGCCTTAAAGCCTTCGCGTGGGACTATCGCTACTCTTGCGAACAAGTCGTCGAGCAGAGTCGAAATGACTGTAGGCCCCACTCCTGAGAGGGCAATGATCTTAGGCGACCTACGTCGGACTTCCTCCTGGACGAATGCGGGCGCATAGAATTCCACTTCTGCAGCTGTGAGAAGCGCCCGTCGGGCCTTCCCATGGGAGATTGCGCAGGCGACGATCACGCTAGCGTCAACAATGACGCTCGTCACTTTGTGCGCCTTGAGGCGGCCCGGCGTATCTCGCGGCCGAGCTGAACAGCATCCTTCTCCGTGAGCCGGGAAGTTGAAAGCAAGCGATCGTAGATGTCGAGTCTCCGTAGCTGGACCCTGAACGCCGAACGAGCAACCTCAGCCCACTTAATCTCCGGGTGAGCGCGCATCTCGCGATGGAGCTCTTCGGGCACCGAGAGTGTCACGTTTGGCATGACTTTGCCAATGTAATGCAGGAATAAGTAGTTTACCTTATCTTGATATGTTTCCTACTTCGATTCCTCTGGCTGTATTGTGGATTGCAACCACTGTTCAGGCTCGGCTTGGTTGATCGGTGAACGGCGCGTTAAAACCACAGTCTCCTCCATCTCGAACCCTCCCGCCTGCTGGTGCAGAGTGATTCAACCCGTTCCTGAGCGAGCGCGCGTGTGCGCAGCCGTGCAGCGAGGTCGAAACACTACGGTGGAGGGCCGGCGCCGCCTGCCCCGGGCGGGGGTGCGGACGCGACGGCATCGGGAGAGGCCTTCCTGCGGCGTCGATACATGATCGCCCCCACCACGCCGACGACTACGAGGAGGACAATCCCGCCGAGAAGCGCATATCCCTCAATCACCGGGAGACCCAGGAACGCCTGCGGACTCGTCGAGGTATTCTGAGCGGTCGTGAAGGTGATCGGCCGGGACACCCCGGCACCCTTCACGTCGACCGACCCTGAGCTCGGATTCGCCGTGTATCCTGGGACCGAACCGACTTCGAAGGAGAGGCTACCGTTGACTTCAGTGAAGTTTATCCAGGCCGAGGAGGAGGCGAGATTTGTTCCGTTCAGGGTCACCCCCCAGGAGGTCCCGGTCGGTAGGCCGGCTTCGTCGAAGCTCACGACGTACTGACCGGGTCCCGGCACGACCGAGAACGCGATGTCCACGGTCTGCGGGCCGTTGGTCACAGTGACATTCCCTGAGGTCAAGCTCGCCGTGTACCCCGGGATCATCCCCACGATAAACGGGTAGGTACCGGCCGTCTCGGTGACCACTATCGTGCTGACGTTTGAGGTCTGGAACTCCCCGCCCAGCGTTACCGACCATAGCTTTGCCGCAGGTAACCCGGTCTCCGCAAAGGTCACCGCGAAGGTAGGTAGGACGGGTTGAAAGACGATCGAGAGAGTGCCCTGGCCGGAATTGCTGACCAACGTGGTACCTCGGGCCTCGTCATAGGTGGCGAAGTCCGGAGCGCCTCCCACGGGGAAAGTGGCGATAACCGAGTTCGTCGCGTCCGAGATCACGCTCGTGTTATTGGAGTCGAAATTCAGGGAGAAAACCTCGCCTTCCGCGGCCTCGTAGAGCAATACCCCCGGGGCCGCCCCGATGGGAATAACGGCCTTCACCGCGTCTGTTGCATCCGAGAGGACTACCACGTCGTCCGCATTGAACGCCGAGACGAACAGCTCACCGTGAGCGCCGTCGTACGCGATTGACAAAGGATCCGTCCCGAGGGGAATTGTCGCAACGACCGTATCGTTGATGTCGGTAATGACGCTGAGATTGTCCGAGTTCGAGTTCGCGACAAATACTTCTCCCTTGGCGCTATCATAGGCGATCCCGAAGGGCTCGCTTCCGACCTGCACCGATCCCACGACTTCTCGGGTGAAATCGGAGATAACACTAACATTGTCCGAGAACTCGTTCGCGACAAAGAGCTTCTCCGGTCCCGCTGTCATAAGTGATGCCCGCGGGGCCGTCGCCGACGGAAATGTTCGCCACGACGGTATCGGTGGCGTCAGAGATCACGGATACGGTGTTGCCTTCGAAATTGGTGACGAAGAGTTCGCTCTTGAGCCCGTCATAGAGGACCTCGGCGGGGAAGATGCCAACGGGAATCGTCGCCACGACCTTATCTGTCGTGGCCGAGATTACGTGCACGTCGTTCGTAGAATCATCCGCCACATAGTAGTCCCCCAGGTGCGGGTCAAAGGCGACTCCCTCGGGCGTAGATCCCACGGGAATCGATGCGACGACCGTGAACGACGAGGTGGAGATCACGCTCACATCGGTCGAGTCGATATTCCCAACGAAGAGCTCCGACGCGCCAGTATCGGACGCAATCCCGAGCGGCTGGTTCCCCACTGCAATGGCGCCCGTCACCAGGTCGTTCAACGCGCTGAGAATGCTCACGTTGTCCGAATTGTAGTTCGCGACAAACACCGCCAAGGTGAGGTAGTCAAAGGTCACTGCAATCGGGGCTTCTCCGACATCCGGACTCGCCATCACCGCGAAGCTCGTGCCGTCTATGACACTCACATTGTTCGTCTGGGAATTCGTAACGAAGACGTCTCCGCCCCCACTCTGGTTCGTGAAGGCGACGCCCTCCGGCTGACCGCCCACGTGAGTGGTGTGCAGCACCGTCTCCGAGTTGGCCCCAATGACGCTCACACTGTTCGAGCCTTCGTTTGCTTCGAACATCAAGAATTCGAGAGGATCATAGACTATGCCGGTGGGGTTCACTCCCACCGGAATGGTCTTCACCACCTTGTTTGTCGTATCGTTGATCACGCTCACTGAACTCGAGCCTTCGTCTGTGACGAAGACCGTGCTGTTCGTCGGGTCATAAGCGACCCCATAGGGGTTATCGAGAACGGGGATCGTCGCCACGACCGTGTCCGTCACGTCGGAAACAACGCTGACGTTAGCTGAATCTTCATCGGTGACAAAGATCTCGCCCTTTCCGCTATCGTACGCGAGCCCGACCGGAAAAGTCTCCCACGGCAACGGACGCGACCACGACGTTCGTTGCGTCCGAGATGACGCTCAGGTCGTTGGAGATACTCGTCGGCCACGAAGACCTCGGCTGTCCCGCTGTCATACGCGACCCCCGCCGGTCCGTTACCGTCGCCGGCCAGGAAATTCCCGGGCACGAGGGTATTGTTGAGCAAAACCAACGTGTCGTTCACCTTGGGGGCGACCGGGGTTCCCGGAATGGAAGGGTGATTAGTGGAGGTATCTCGGGATTGAGCCGTCGGTATCCGACCAGGGTCCGACTCCCGGGATAAGGGAGAACTGCGCTGCGCGCCCTCCCCAAGCCCTCCCGATGACTTGACATCGGTGAGCGAAAGGCTCGGATGACCGGACGGAGCCCCGAGCGCGACCGTCAGGCCCGACGCGATGACTAAGAGGCACGCGACGACGACGACCACGCGCCGGAGTCTCATAGAGTGCTGATTTTCCGACACGACGGTCCCACGGGCGCTAAGGTCGGTCCCCTATCGGTCTCGATGGATTAACTGTGTGGTGGCCTTGCGATGCGACCCAGCCACACGACTGGCAAAACGTGTCCCGGGCCACCCCGAGTCACAGGTTCATTGTGGCCGCCCGAGGGGTTACTGTCGAAGGTGGGGCCCACGGAGCAGTCCTCCCGAGATCTCGGGTTGGCGGGCCGATTGCGGCTCGGCACCTCAAGACGAGTGCAAAGTGCGGTTATGTGGGTTCCGCCGACCCGCGGTTGACTTGCGAGATGCGACTCGCCGCTCGTCGGTTTACATGAACGTGGATGAACTCGAGGTCCTCGCCACACTCAGTTATTCGCGCCTGGGAGCGCAGGAAGACGGTCCGTGGCCGAGGACTCCAGAGTCGCTCGCCCCACTCATTGCGACGCTGGCCGCCCGAAGGGCGCCGCACACCTTGCATCGGGGCCGTCGGCTCTGGAGCGTGAGGGAGATAGGCCCTCCGGTCTTTCAATATTGCGAATACGATTCGCAGCAACTTGTGGGCTCCCGCGATCGTTCCCTTGCCCGACCCACGGTGTCGAGTGACGCGGCGCGCAGTCCGCGCCACATCTCCTCGACGTTCGTGATGTCGGTGCGTCCAGGACGCCTCGACCAAGAGCCACCGAACGAAGGCATTGCTGTCCCGCTTCAGCTTGCCGTGATACTGGCGGTCCGCGGACTGGTACGACCGAGGGACCAGTCCTACGTAGGAGGCCACGTGACGCACGGTGGGGAACCGCTCGATCGGACAGAGGTAGGCGACGAGGGCCATCGCTGTCAACTCTCCGATGCCCGGGATCGTGGCGACGTAGCTGCCCTCTTCGGACTCGAGCCAGGCGCTGTGGATGGCCTGGTTGAGCTCCTTGCCCCGTTCTTCGAGAGCGAGCAGGGTCTCGAGACCTCGGTCGACCTCCGGGAGGTGGAGTTTCCTCAGGACCTCACGCTTGCGTCGGTGTCGGAGGAGTCCATCCTCGTAGGGGATTCCTCGAGCGATGAGGAAGTGGT
Source organism: uncultured Thermoplasmata archaeon (assembly GCA_963749205.1). GTDB lineage: Archaea > Thermoplasmatota > Thermoplasmata > Lutacidiplasmatales > UBA184 > Lutacidiplasma. The sequence continues at coordinate 448,482 of CAVVLW010000006.1, forward strand.
ACGTGTGATTGGCCAGCGCGGTCCAGTATCGGCGGTAGAACACCCGGTCCTGGACGAGAGTGCGCAGGTAGCGGATCTCCCGAGGAGGTGCGTACGAGGTAGGGATCGAGTCGACTCGGAGGAGCCGGGCCAGCGCCTCCGAGTCGACCTTGTCACTCTTGAGACTCGCCTCGGCGATGAGACGGGTCTTGTAGGGGTTGGAGAGAGTGACCGCCGCGCCCGTCGAGGCCGCCGTGTCGTAGGTACGGGGCCCACATCGAGCAAGCTTCCAGCGCGACGTGCTTGCGACCCGGTAGTTGGGCGAGGAAGTCAATCAGCTCAGAGGGTTCGGGGCCGAACTTCTCCTGAGCGAGCTCGCGGCCCGTGGCATCGAGTGCCGTGGCCACCACGATCTTTCGGTGTACGTCCAGTCCCACATAGGTGTCTGCTATCGCCTCCATGCCGCGCCTCGAGGGGGAGGACAAGGCGCGGCGCCGATGGGCCTTCCGCTGCGGCATTGGCGGAACCCATCATGTCCACATCGCGGCGACACTCTCTCGCGATGAGCCTACCGGGCAGCTAGATTAGATTCCTCGGCTTCGGTTGCCAATGTCGGAACCGCAGATTGTTCACGCCCCGATGGTGAATCGATCGGTGGGCACTACGAGCGGCGACTTTGTCCTCCAGGAGAATCTGGCACGAACGGAACCCGGTGGGGTCCCTCACAAGGGCGTTCCGCTCCATCGTCATCGAATCGAGGATGAGGCTTGGTATGTGCTCGAGGGAATCCTGCGTTTCGAGTCTGGAACTCGAGAATTCGAAGCACCTGCGGGGACCGGGGTCTTCCTGCCACGAGGCACGCCACACACGTTCTGGAACCCCGGGCCAGTTCCTGCGCGTTACTTGCTAATCATGGGTCCTAAGACCGCCGGCCTTCTGGAGGTGCTTCACGGACCCAGTCGTCCGCCACCCGCGGGTCTGAAAGCCCTCTACGATACTTTTGAGATCGATCTTCTGGAGTAGGTGCAAGGCCGATTGCGACGTGTCTCCGACTTCTGCCGCAGATTCGCATGCAACCGGCTCCAGGTCAGGGACGACCACACCCCCAGGAATGAGTAAACTGTCATCCCTTGAGAGTTTATTTGTCGAAATGGGATAGACGTGGGTCCATGGTCACCACGATCGACCTCATGGACTTTGTCCATGAACTTAGGGAGGATTTTTTCGAATGTACGGCAAAGCTGGGCTGGAAGGAGTTCTCCAAGGACCGGGGGGTGAGCATGCACTCCTTTCGCAACATCTTTCTCCACCTGGCGTACGTGGAAGAACAGCACGTTACCGAGTTCTGCGAGGGGAGACCCACCCCTTGGATGGCCGAGGTGATGAGAATCCCCCGGGACCGATACCTCACCATTGCCTCGGTCCGGAAACGGCTCCGACAGGTTCGAGCGATGGGAGATCATCGGTTCAAGAAATGGAACACTCCCGAGGAACTGGACAAGCCCGCGGTCTGGGTAGCCGCGGAGAAGTACCCCTTGCGATTATCCCGGGACTCCGCCCTCGCGCAGTGCCTGACGGAACACTTGCTACACCTTGGTGAAGTGGAAGCCATGCTCTGGCAGATGGACGTGGAGCCGCCCACAACGTTCTGGATCGAACGTAGAGTGCTCCGGGGGAAGTGGCCGCCTCCCAGGTCCGCCCTCTTCCGAGGTCGCGTTCTTCCACGACGCCAAGCCGTGCGTCGCTCTGTCAAGAGAGGGAAAAAGGGAACGTTGAACGGCTCCAAAACATCCGTTGCGAGTCCTCGGCCGGCGAATAACGACGCCGATGCCTCCTGATTCAACGGGAGCGGTGCAATATCCACCTCCCGTGATCTGGGTGCAAGTTCCGTTGCGCCTACCTCGCGGGAGAACTCAGGACCAGAAGTTGTCGAATTCGTAGGGCTTGCCGAAGTACACCCAGCATTCGGCAATCTTGCCACTCCGAATCCGGTATACGTTCACACTCTCGTCTTCAATCGCCCGCTCTCCCCGAGTCGCCTTGTACGTGACCCACTGAAATGCGGTAGAGTCGCTCGCCACCACCTCGTGGAGCTCTTCTCGAATAGTGCCCCCGCTCCGCTCATAGAGCTGAGCGCCCCACTTCGCGATTTCGTCGAATCCACGAAAGTCGCCTGACAGCACTCCCCGGCCGGAAACGTGCCAGACAGCGTTAGGGTCGAAGGCGGGACGGGCAGCTTCCGCATCTCCGCGCATGAACGCGTCGAACGCGTTCCGGATCAGAGTTTCGTTCGGATGTGCCATGTTCGATCAAGAGGCGAGCTACTGGGGGAGACAGAAGGGGCCGTTAGAACTTACCGTTCTTCATTTGGACTCGTTCCTACGACAAAGGTGCAATGCCGATTGCAACCACGAGATTGACGGGAAAGAATGGGATTGGTAATGATTGATGAAACTCGCTGGAGAGAACTCACAGAAATTCGTCAATTGAACCTTGGTCGGAACAGAACGTTAACGGCGTCCAGACCCCGCGCTGACTCGATTGACCCGACGCTGGGAGGTGCACCTTCCTCACACCCCTCCCTCGTCGGTAGGGGAAAGCGCGTTGCGGTCACTTCAATTGACGCTCCCCTCGATCGGTGAGTGCCAGAAGGCCCCGCCACACCATCGGAGCTAAGTGCGAAGTGCCGGTCAGATTTCGCACGAATCGGGAGCGCGGTCCATGGCGAGGGAGATCAGAACTGAGATCAGAATCCATGCTTCGTCCGACCGGGTCTGGGAAGTATTGACAGACTTCCCAACTTACAATTCGTGGAACCCCTTCATTCGGGAGGTCTCCGGAGCGGCCGTGCTGGGAGGCAGACTAGTGGTTCGGCTCCAGGGGTCGGGGACATCCACGATGACGTTCCGACCTCGAGTTCTCACCGCAAGGAAGCCTCGGGAGCTTCGGTGGCTCGGTCGCCTCGGTATTCCGGGACTCTTTGACGGCGAACACTGGTTCACCATCGCGCCGGTCGATGGGGGTGACGTTCTGTTCACTCAAGCCGAATCCTTCCGAGGCCTTCTTGTTCCACTCCTCTGGCGCCGCTTGGAACGTGACACGAAACCCATGTTCGGTCGAATGAACGAGGCACTGCGGATCCGAGCTGAGGCCGTCGTCTAGTTAGGGGCCGATGGTGCCTGTCGCGGGTTGATTGGCTGTAGGTAGCCTTGCGCCCACCCCAAGCCACGGAACCGATTCCGCATAGGAAGGTGCCAGTACCCCGTATCACGCCCGGGTCGGAGCAGCTCGACTCGTAGTGACCCATTGGGATACTATTAGTAGCGGGTCTCTCTCCAATTAGCCCATGGAAGCGGACCTCGACCCATCCCTGTCCGCCCTATTCCGGAGCAGGACCCGACTTCTGACGATGGCGGTTCTCGCAAACGCGGATGAGCCATTGACGGGTTACCGCGTGGCGAAGGTCGCCGGCCTCCCCCGGACCAAAGTATATCCGGAGATCCGTAAAGGAGTCAGCGCGGGGTTGCTGGTCCGAGACGGTCCGGGGTATCGGATGGATGACCCGGACGTTCGGGATCTCCTCCGAAAGCGCGTCAGGATTCGCTGGTACGACGAGTGGAACCAGGCGCGAGGAAGCCGGGCCAATTCCGTCGAGCGCGAACTAAGTCAGATCCGAATGTCGTTGAAGCGGGTCCGCACCTACGATCCGAGCAATCGGATACCGGCGTCCGCCATTCGGGAGTTGAGCCGCGATCCCGAAAAGGACCGCATTCTGCACCGATTGGGATTGCGCCCTTCAACCCGAAAGCGCCCCCGTAAGAAGGCCTATTGAGTCTCGCACTGTGTTTCGATGGTAGTGGGTATATTGTTGGTTCCACCCAGCCTGGGCGAGAGGACTGCCAAACACGGTACTCAGGGGGTGAGTCGAGGCGCGATAAGGATCGGCAAAAGCGGTCTTGCACCTACGCCGCCGAGTTTCGTTGTAATCGGTGTTGCAGCCGTGCCGGCGCCTCGGGTGCGTAGCGAATCCGTGGTAGGCCGTCGGACGCGGACTTAAGACGCCGGGCGCCTCCGACGTTCGTGGAACAAAGCCGCCGCCTCGCCGCCGTCATGTTCACCGACACCGTTGGGTTCACGGCGTCCACACAGGCGAACGAAGGTCGCACCCTCGAGCTGCTACGCCAGCAGGCGGAACTGCTTCGACCGCTGATCGCACTCCACCAGGGTCGAGAAATCAAGTCGACGGGGGACGGCTTCCTCGTGGAATTCGACAGCGCGCTTAAGGCCGTTCAATGCGCGGTGAACATCCAGCGCCGGATAAACGACCGGAACTCCGAAGGGGGTCAGACACCCATTCGAATTCGAATCGGAGTCCATCTGGGGGACGTGGTCCAAAACGGGGGCGACATCCTCGGAGATGCCGTGAACCTTGCGGCCCGAATCGAACCTCTTGCCGAGCCCGGTGGAGTCTGCGTTTCCAGCGCCGTCTATGACCAGGTCCGGACAAAGGTCGCCGACAAGTTCGAGAAGCTTCAGCCGAAGGCGTTGAAGGGGATCGAAGTCCCGATGGATGTCTATCGGGTGCTGTTTCCCTGGATGAACAACGACAGTGGACCGGCGGCTGATGAGTCGCTTTCCGCCGACAAGAGCCGTCTCGCAGTTCTCCCCTTCGCCAACATCAGCCCTGACCCGTCGGACGAATATTTCGCCGATGGGCTTACCGAGGAGCTCATCGCGAACCTCTCGGTCGTGCCGGGTTTGAAGGTGATTGCTCGTACCTCGGTCATCGGCTACAAAAAGACAGAGAAGTCCGTTACTACGATCGGGAAGGAGCTAGGGGTTGGGACGATCGTGGAAGGGAGTGTCCGCAGGTCGGCAAATCGAATCCGCGTAACGGTTCAGGTCATCGACGTGGCTACCCAGGAACACCTTTGGACGGCGAAGTACGACGATGACCTCGACGACATCTTCGCCGTGCAAGGCGACATCGCGACGAAGGTTGCCACTGCCCTCCCGGGAGGGTTGAAGAGGGAGAAGCCTCCGATTCCCGAGCTCGCGAAACCCAGGGAAACGGAGGCCTACCTTCTGTATCTCCAGGGGCAAGCTCTGATGTGGAAGACAGACGAGGATTCGCTGCGTCGTTCCCTGGAGTTTTTCAAGAAGGCGCTTCAGACCGACCCTACGTTCGCTCGAGCACATGCGGGCATGGCGCGCGCATACGCCGGGCTCGGATCGGAGGATTTCATGTCGTGGCTGGACGCCTGCAATCTCGGTCGGGCGGCGGCCGAGAAGGCGATCGCTATTGACCCAGGCCTGGCCGAAGCTCACGCCCTGCGGGCCGAGATCGCGTTCATGGCCGATGAGACGGCCGACGTCCTAGACCGAGAAGTACGAAGGGCGCTCGAGTTGAACCCCAACTTGGCTCAGGCGCATACCATATTGGCGGCTCTAGCGGGCTCCCTCGGCATAGAAGAGGCGTACGCCGTGGAGAACGAGGCAGCGTACCGACTGGACCCGCTTTCACCCCCAACAATTCGATCCTTGGGAAATGCGGTACTTCTTCGGGGGGCGGTTCGAAGAGGCCCTGGCCCACTGGAAGAAGACGATTGAACGGGCCCCGATCGATTCCTACCGTGGGTTGGCGGATCTTTACATGCTCAAGGGAGACTTCGAACAGGCGGAGCTGATGGTTAAGGAATTGGAACGCCTCGCTCCGGCCAGCGACTTGGCTCTCCTCTGCCGGGGCTGGCTTTCGGCGGTGACGGGAGACCGTCCCACCGCGATGAAGATGATCGAGAGGCTTCAGGAAACCTCTCGCGAGGGGTACGCGCGCCAATCCTCGGTCGGATTCGTCTACTATGCACTTGGCGACCTTGACCGGTTCTTCGAGGTCATGTTTGCTGCAGCGAAAGCGCACACGATGCAGGCAGCTCGGATCCGCATGTCCCCCCTGTTCGCGGGGGCGAGGAAGGACTCGAGATTCGTCGAGCTTATGTCGACGTACGGCAGACCCGTTCAGGCTCCGAAGTAGGCCGAACGGTCCCGAATCTCCACCCCTCAGGGGGAGGGCACGGCGGGGTGCAAGTGCGATTGCACTCACGATTCCGGGCTGGACGGTCAGTCGAGCTCCAAGACGAGTCGTCGCTCCTTGTCCGGCGCGACCAGCACCTCTTGTCCGCTCCGGAAGCTTCAAGTATTTCGCGAGGGGCGGCGGGATTCGGACGACGAGGGAGTTGCCAGACCGAACAACTTTGACTTTAGTAGCCAGTCCCCGCAGTCCGAGCTCCTTGGCCCGTGCCTCTACCCGGTCCATGCTCCTCCCGCTTAGGAATGACTCGCCACATCGGTCACACACCTCACCGTCGTAAATGCCGAGGTCAACACCCAACATCTCCTCACGATCAGCAGCCGGTCGAAGAACTCCCTTGCCACAGGCGGGGCACTTCTCTGCCATTGCTACCACCGAGGTGTCACTGTGGTCACGAAGCACCTGCGCCCTTGGATAACGTAAACCGCTGAGAAATAGCGGTAGGTTGAGACAATTCGACCCGCTTGGCGAGTCTGCGAGCCGGATCGAATTGCGGCATCCACCTCTGTGCGTAAGATCCCCCGAAGTACCATCCTTTGACGAGCATGTTTACTGTAGAGGACCTCAAGGGTCATCCATGACAGGTATTACGCGTATTACCTCAAAGACTTCTACCGAGCGCCTTTCCACTAGAGGAAGTTAGAGGAGCGTCCACCCCGGCTCGTATGGTCTCTATCTCTCCCCTGTGCGTGTATTGTTGATTGCAACCAGCTCGACGCACCGTCTAGGAGAGATCCCTGGCGAGAGCAGCGGAGAGCCGCGCCCATAGCTGAGAATCCTCGCGCTTCAGTTTTCGAGCTCGACGTCGCATCGAACCTTGCGTCGGTCGAGTGTCGACAGGCTCAACCTGGTTCCCAGTGAAATGCAGCGTCGAGGCGGCCGGGCCACGGGGGGTGAGCTCGTAGAGGAATTGTGAATACTTGGCGGGGCCGGAGACGTGAGTTGAGGTCCACATCCAGCGATACGGAAATAGATGGACCAACTTGATTTTCACTGTCCTCGCCCCAGGTCGGGGGTCGAAAGGATCCTCCTCGAACGAGTCGGTGAGTAGGATGAGGTCATCCGTCAGCTTTTCGACCTTGCGCGAGCCCTTGATCTCTGCGAGTTCGAAGTCATCGGGACGGTAGTCAGTTGCCCAACGGTATGCCCGCGGCCGTGACGCTGCCAACTTTGTGGCAAAGCGGTATCTTAGTCGCTGGAGAGGCATTCCATGTGGGCCAGAAATCGAGTGAGGATAACGTCACCGCGAGGCTGAACTTTCCGATCAGCCCGATTGGCGTCGGTGGTGGAAAGTGGCGTTGACCCCACCGATCACCGTGACAATCAGTCAAACACGTCCGGGCGCCGGCATGGTCCCGCGATAGGCCCAACCTCGTTTAGTAGCGGTAGCGACTGCGATGCCGTATGATTCTACCAGGGCTCATCTCGGCCGTGTTCTATCGGCGTCGTCCCAGCGCGCTTCAGATTGGTCTGGGGCTCGTCTTTACCATTGTCCTGTCCGGACTGCTTGGATACATCCAAGACGTCGGGACCTCCCGCGTGTGGGAAAACGTCGCGCTGGCGATCGTGGGAGGCGTCATTCTCTACGTTGCCATTCTCGCCTACCTCGTCTACCGATACTTCCCCAGGCGGGCGATGGCAGGGGAGCAACAGGCCTCTGCGCCTTCGGCACCTCCGCACTGACTAGGGCCTGCGGGAGCGAGCCCTCTGCCGGAGGCAGAGGGTGCGAGGGGCGTTGCACCTTGCCTCCGTTAGGCATAGAAGGGAGGTTCTCTTCGGCCGTGGCATGTGCCACACGGACGACTCGAGGGCCCCCGAGCCCCCGCATAAGGGGCCCGTCGGCGACCATGGCGAACTCGAGTTGACCACCTCGGACGGGAACCAGTTCCGAGCGTTCCGTGCCGCTCCGGCGGCGGCCTGCGTGGGCGGGATGGTCATCCTCCCCGATGTTCGAGGTTTGCACCCCTACTACGAGGATCTCACGATGCGTTTCGCCGAAGCTGGTTTCACAACCATCGCCATCGATTACTTCGGTCGAAGCGCGGGCATTGGAAAGCGCGATGACTCGTTTGACTGGAAGTCGCACTTTCAGACGGTGACGCCTGAGGGGGTAGCGCACGACGTGCGCGCAGCGGTCGAGAGGCTCCGGGCGGACGCGACGGACCCCAAGTTTCCGATCTTCTCCGTCGGATTCTGCTTCGGCGGCGCCAACTCCTGGCGGCAGTCCGGGGAGGGGCACGGACTCGCGGGTTGCATTGGATTCTACGGTGGCAAACCCATGGACCGGGCCGGGCCGGCCATCCCGAAGATGACGGCCCCCCTCCTCATGCTGCTCGCGGGGGCTGACCAGGGGACACCGCCGACCGAGTTCGACGAATTCGCAACGCAGGTCAGGTCGCGTGGTGTCGAGGTCGAATCACACACCTATCCGGGCGCGCCGCACAGCTACTTCGACCGCACTTTCGCCGAGCACCGCGAGGCGTGCCAGGATTCGTGGAAGCGAATCCTCGAGTTCACGGACCGCCACTCACCCCAGAAGTGATGCGGCTTACTGCGTCGTCGGGAGTGGGTGCAATCTCGTTGCAACTACAACGCCCCCCCTCTACCCACCGGATTCTTAGAACGTTCCCGAAACTCGACCTGTCCAATGCACGACTTCGTCACGGCCAACGGAATGAGTTGATATCGCGCGAGGGTGTCAGTCCCAACCGATCGGATGTCGGACGAAACCTCCAGGCCCTTACCAACCGAGGTTCTAAAGTGCCGGAACTGTGGAAAGGAGATGGTCAAGGGCGCTATAGCGGGCGAATCAATCCGCCCACTTACTCCGGCCAACGTGGTGTGGATCGATGAGTCGGGCGGTTCATCCGACCTGACGTCCGCAGGAATGTTTGCTTGGAGCAAATCGCCCAGAATTCCTGCGTTCGATTGCGAAGGTTGTGGAATCATCGAGCTAAGATACGAAGTGTGAACTGGTTCTGCGGAGGGAATCGACGAAAACGCGCAACGTCGATTGCGCACTCTCCTCAAAGACGGACAATCACAGGGGTGGGTGCGCGCTTCATTGCACCCACCGCCGCGGTCCCCTCCGGAGCTGCGGGGGGGCTTGCACTCATTCGTCCCGCAGGCTCGACAGGGTCTCGTCCCAAAGGTCGGTATAGGTCCGCGCGTTCACTGAATGTGGGTCGGTCATTGGTATGGTCGAGGATTTGCTGGAAGCTCTCAAACGGACGTGGGAGGCCGGAGTACGCGCCTGATGCGGCCAGGTTGTACCTCGAAAATGCGATTCATCAGGACGGCGTGGGTCGGCAGGGAACACTCCTCCGAGGGCGAATGGCAATTTGCAAGGCGATCGAGGAGATGTTTGCCGTCCGCGAGCCTCGGTTCACCGTGACATCGATGTTCTCCACCGGAGCCCAAGGCGTCGCGCAGTGGACCTTCTCTTGGACCGACTCGAAGGATGGATTGCGGATGGAGATATCCGGCGCGAGTGTGTTCGATTTTCGAGATGGCCTCGTCGCAAGGGAGACGAGCTACTACGACCCAATGCCTGCGCCTGTTCGGCCATACGTGTAAATTCTGGCGATCTCGTTCATTGCCAACGCATCCGGTGAGTGTTAGGCGCGTTGCACTCACTGCAATCTGCAACGCGCGCCAAGTCCCCCGATGCCGCCCCCGCTGCGGCTCGGCGCCTAGGGCGGACGGTCAACTTTCATAGGGATGCACCGGTTGGGGGGCACGTGAGTCGTCCGATGCGTCTTGAAGTGGTCGGGCTCCGTGTCACTAACCTACGGCGCTCTTTGCGCTTCTATACCAAGGCGCTTGGTCTCAAGGTGGTGGCGCGGGGCGATACGCGAGGGTGGGGAGGTGGGATCTGGATCCGGCTGCAGGACCCTCGGACTCATCGAAACGTTGAGCTCAACTGGTACCCGCGTAATTCGATCTTCTTTCGTCGATATACTCTTGGCGAAGCAGTTGATCACCTTGACTTCTCGATCGGAGTAGCTCCGAGGTCTACGCTGGAATCGGTCCATCTTCGTCTCGTGCGGGCAGGAGCTCGAACCACCGCGTACTCCCCGTCGACTACTCAGGGCTGGATGGCGAGCGTTCGAGACCCGGATGGAATCTGGATCACAATCGGTCGCCGGCCCACCACCAAGGAGCGCCACGCGATGGCGAAACCCCGCAAGCCGGGGAATCGTAAGCGAAGTTCCTAGAGGGTTGCGAACTTCAGAACAAGCTCGTTCGGCGCCCGAAAGGTCACGGGTGAGTCGCACTCAAGTTCCAGCCCCACGCGAAGGCACCGGTGGGTGCAATCTCGATTGCAACCACTTTCTTCTCGCGGAAGGGGCCTCCCTCCCGTGGGCAGATACTCACTTACTGACCTTTGCGTAAATGGGTTAATATCCGGCCTGCACTATCGCCCTCGGCATGGGGCGATGGGCGCTGCGCCGTCGTGACACCGCCACTCTCGAGGAACGTCGGCTGAACGGACTCGCGCTCCTGAGGTCGGGGCTGTCCCAGGCTGAAGTGGCCCGACACTTGGGAGTCACGCCGGTGGCGGTCTGCCGCTGGAAGAGCGCGGTGGATCACGGGGGCGCGCAGGCTCTTCGAGCAATCCCTCGGTCCGGTCGGCCTCCGCTCGTAGCGCGGGAGCACCAAGCGGTCCTGCCCGACATCCTGGCGAAGGGAGCGCTCGCCTACGGGTTCTCCACCGACCTCTGGACGATCCCGCGCATTGTGAAGGTCGCGGAGACCCAATGGGGTGTGAGCTACTCGCAGACCGCCATCTGGCGCATGTTGAAGCGCCAGGGGCTCTCCTGGCAGCGGCCCCGACGCCAGGCGCGCGAGAAGAACCTCACCCAGGTGAGGAACTGGCGCCGGCGCTCCTGGCCTCGCTATAAAAAAAAGCCCGACGGCGAAGGGCCGTCGTAGTGTTTGTCGACGAGAGCGGCTTCTCGCTCATCCCGTACGTCGCGAAGACCTGGGCTCCCATCGGTCAGACCCCGGTGCTGGTCCATCAGGGTCGCTGGCCGAAGTTCTCAGCGATCAGCGGGGTGACTCCAAGGGGTCGCCTCTACTTCCGCGTCCGCGCTGGGACGATCCGCGGACCCCAGGTGGTGGCGTTCCTCCGTCACCTCCTGCGGCACATCCGCCGACGGCCGATCATGGTCTTCTGGGACAGCGGACCCCACCACCGATTCGAAGCTCGTTCAGGCGTTCCTGGCCACCCAGCCCCGCCTCGAGGTCCACCGGTTCCCGGGCTACTCGCCCGAGCTCAACCCGGACGAGTGGGTGTGGAGCCACCTGAAGAGGCACGAACTCGCGAGCTACACCCCTCACGATGTACGCGAGCTCCGACGAGGGGTCCGGCTCTCGGTCGTGCGGATGCGCGTGCGGCCCGCACTGATCCGCTCCTTCGTCGCCGCCAGCCACCTCTACGACTGAGCGACTAACGATGACGACTCAGGAGGTTCTCGGTGGTTCTCTCTCGGAGAGTGTTAAGCTATTTTGTCCGGCATCAGTAGGTTCGGTGCGAGCTTCCGCTAAAGCGTGAGGAACGCTCGGCCGATTCTCTTTCTCGTCTTTCTCACTCCGTGCGTTGAATTCCTCACCGGATCGACGTCACTCGGAGCCGTGTTTACCGTACCGGCTGTCGGGCTGACCTTCTTTCTCATCACGTGGCCGACCTACGCTCTCCCCGGTCCTCTTGATCCGGGAGGCCGTGGTCGCCTGGAACAAGTGTATCGCCTCGCTGCTCGCGCTAGGCATCTCGTACGGGGCCCTGAACGAGGGGCTTCTAGCGAAGACCTACTTCGGGGTGATCCCGACCTCGCCGGTCCTCGGCGGGGGAGCAGGCCGGTGGATTGGAGTGAATTGGCCCTGGGTAACGGAGATTACTCTGTTCCACATGATTGTCAGCATCTCTGTTCCCGTGGTTCTGAGCTTCTTGATCTTCCCAGAGACTCGCCACGCGCGCTTTCTCGGGGAACGCACGGTTCGCGGGTTCATCGCGGTGATTCTTCTTGAGGTGCTGGTTATCGCCACGGTTGAGTCGGTGTTCAGCGCGGTCTTCCGTGACTTGCTTCCGCTGCTCCTGCTTCCGACGGGGATACTGTTGCTCGGGATCTATCTGGCGCGGCGGCTGCCACTCCCTGATCCAACTCGGATTCTCCACGGGCGGTTCTCGCGGCCGGGTTCGCTAATCCTCGCGTCCCTGGCGTTCTTTTTCGTAACCTTCATTCCGGTCCTGGCTTTCTTTCCGGTTCCGTTTGTCCCAGACTGGGTCCCGGGAATGCTGCTCTGGAAGCTGGGGCCGGGAGCGGCCGTCATCGCCACAATCTATCCGATCGTGCTCGCGTACCTCGCTATTCGGTTCTTCGGGCGATACACGCTTACCGAGATTCAGACGCTTGCCGTCGTCACCGGCGTAATGCTCATCCCGCTCACGACGGCTATCGCGGTCCATGACATCCCTTCGGGGGATTGGTTGGCAGCAGGAGCCTACATCGCCAGCATAGTGGTGGCAGCCCGACGGATCCGAGCGCGTGCGACCGTTGCCAAGCCGAGCGGGCCAGTCCCTTCTTTCGTCTGAGCGGAAGCGACTGAGTCAGCACTCAGGAGTGTGCAATATCGGCTGCACCCTCTTTGAGTAAACTGTTCGTCACGATCGACTGGATCACATCCGGCCGAGAGTAAGGGCGCGGGGTTTCCGCTACCGAGAAGCGGTCCAAACCACCGCGCCGAGTCCGGTTGCCTCGCAGAGCCCGATCGCGAACAGGAACGGCGCGAAAGAGTCCGGTATGATCGGCATGGAGTTTAGGTAGGAATAGACGGTGAGGGCGCTCTGCACCACGAACGCCGCTGCAAAGACTAGCAGAGCGAGGCCGAAGCCGCTCTGGGTTTGCGCATACAAACGTCGGTAGAGCGCGAACAGGATGACCGCGAGCGTGATGCTGATAAGGCCGAGAACGACGCTCCCCTCCATCAGAAGGTCGCTCATCGGACGCCTACCAGCGCCCCGCGAGGGTGAGCTTTCCCCGGAATAGGGCCCGGCCTCCGCCAGTGGACTGTCAGAAGCTCCATCAAATCCTGGAAGTGCTCCGCGAGGTACGGGGAGAGTTCGTACGGCGCGGCGTACGCATCGCCGACAGGACGGGCGATCGCCCCGTGCCGTTCGAGCAGCAGAAGGTGATGGCGCACCGTTCGGTAGTCGAGTCCGAGGGACGACGCGAGCTGGTGTGCGTTGGCTGGAGATCGGTCGAGCCGCACGAGGATTCGGAGGCGATTCGGTCCGCCTCGAGTACCGCAGAGCAGGTACCACATCAGCGAGCGAAAGCCCGGGCTCAGCATGCCTTGCGGACGAGGGAGCCCCCCCTTATCAAGCACACCTCCGCGACGTACCCCCCCGATCTCGCAACGTTGCTAGTAGGCGGCCAGACCTTCGGCGGTCGCGGGTAGGTCAAATGCGGCGAACTCGAGCGAGAGGCTCGCGCCCGATCCGACAGCGAACGACTCGATTTCACCAGCACCCGCGTCGTAAACGAACAGAAACTGACCGTGCGATCCACCCACGGCGAGGTCGGTATCGGCAGCCCCGGTCGTCGCGGCCACCGGCACCAGCAGGGTCAACGCCCCGTTCGAACCCACTCCGTAGGTCGAGATCGTGTTACTGTGTGCGTTCGAGGTGTAGGCGATTTGGCCCCCGTCGACCGTCGCCACCCAGCACGCCGCAAGCTGTCCATCTGCGACCGCGCCGCTCACCACGCTGAGGGCGCCGGACGGAGCGACAGCGTACCGAAGAGAGTGCGCCCGGACCCGCATCGCTCACTATCAGACTACCAGCAGCCCCGAAGGCGAACCCGTACGGGGTCGCGCCGCTTGACGGGGTGACGATCGGACCTGAAGCGTACCCCTGGTAACCCACCGTATAGGTGTCCAGAACGTTCGTGTTCTTTTCGGAGACGACCAGGACCGACCCTGAGGGGTTAAAGGCGATTTCCGCGGGTGCAGTCGAGGCGCTGGTGCTCAGGGTCCGGCTCGAACCCGGCAGTGGGAAGAGAAGCCCGTGATCCGCCAAGAAGAACCCAAAGATGTTGCCGGGGACGGTCGAGGTGCCGGCGTTGAGGACGTAGACGAACGAACCGTGCACCGCGACGCTTACGGGAAGGGTCCCGTGAGAGCCGACCCGGTCAATGAACGTCAGAAGGGGCTTGGCCCCACCGGGCGAATTCACGTGAAAGACGGAAACCGCGTTGCTGCCCGCATCCACTACCAATAGCCAGCGATGGTCTGATGTCAAGGCGAGGGATCCCGAGTCGGCAAGACTACGCACCGGTTCCCAATCCGTGGGTGCTGAACTGGCCCGCGGGGATGAGCGATCCGCCGGGACCGACCACATAGGCCAGCACTGCGTTGCCGCTCGGACTGTTCGTCGCTGTAAACACGGCCCCTTGCGCCCAGTGAGTCGACCCCGTGCCGGAACCTATTGTCGCCGGCTGCGCGGACGCGCTGCTCGACAGCACGAACAGCAGCACGGCAGCGATCGGCAGGGCCAAGAGCAATCTCCTTCGCGTCATCAGCGCCGCAGACGGGGCTTGTGCGCTTAATGGAAGAGCACTTTCATTCCATAACCCGGCCAAAACGCCGCCCCAATTCGACACCAATCGAACCTCTGAGAACGGGCGCTCACCCGTCCGCATCGCCGGCGGAGGTGGGTGCGAGCAGCTTTCATGTGTTATCGCTTAAGCCCAGTATTCCGCTCGGAACCGGGTCCGTCCAGCGTTCGGGTCGATCGCGCGAGCCATCAGAGCTCGAGCGATCTCCAGGAGAGGTTCGGGCGCGATTCGTTTCCGATGTAACCGGTCCATCAACGTGTCGAGGATCCGCCCCGACTGCTCTCGGAATGCCCTCGCCCAGCGGATCGGGGTGTAGCGCGCCCGATACTCCTCTTTGATCCGTTCCCGCACCGCCGTGTGCAGCCGACGGCTCACCACCATCGTCAGGATCGACGCCCAGATGAGCGACTCTGCCACGTACCGATTCGACGTGTTCACCCGGTCGAGCGCATACTCGCTCTTCAACTCCTTGAACACCAGCTCGACCTCCCATCGGCATCCATAGAGTGAGGCGACCTCCTCGGCACTCAACACGTCGACGGGGAGGTTCGTCAGGTAGACGTGGTACTTCCGCGTCTCCTCGTTCCACACGGCTACCAGTCGAGCGGTGAGGGTATCGCGCGACTGGTGACCGCCATACTTCCGCCGATCGAAGTCGATCGCCACTTCGGTGTCGAGAATCTCTCGGCGGAGGTGGGGTTCCACCTCTCTCCATCGCTTTCCGTCGAGGTCGATGGCCGGACCTCGATGGACGAGGTGGGATCGGACCAATCGAGGGTTCACCTGGGGGCCAAGCGCGTGACGAAGAAGCCCCCATTCTCGGCGATGCGAGCGAACGCCTGGTGCTTGTAGAACCCGAGGTCGGTGAGGAGAATGGAATTCCTCACCCACGGACCCACCTTCAGCGTGTCCCGATCGTTGGTGCTCTCGGCGTAGAGCTCCACCCGTTTCGGTCCGTTCGCTCGCACACTCACGAGCGTGGCGACCTTCACCCCAGCGGCGGGGTGGTTCGCTCGCGCTGGGGGGTAGAGGGTGGCGAGAGAGGCATACAGTCGAACGATCGTGGAGTCTTGGATGAGGAGATCCTCGAAGCGGGCGAGCTTCGGGCTGAGGCGGTGGCCGGGAGCACTCTTCAGTTGGGAGAGGCCGTAGGCGACACACTGGTGGAGGAACTCGACCAGTTCGGGAGTGAAGCGGTCGTAGAAGCTCGCGTAGCTGTAGAGGGGCTTGGGGGCCTTGTGGTTGTAGACGAAACGGAGCTGCTCGAGGGAGCGCTGGAGGTAGACACCGGCCTCGAGGGTGACGGCCCAGAAGAAGGCGACGGGGTCGACCTTGCGGTGGCGACGGACGAAGCCGGTCTCCTCGGCGATCCGCTGGAGGACGTCGGAGGGGAACAGTTCGAGGAGGGTGTCTTGGAGGAGGGTGGCCGGCGGTCCGCGAGCGGTGCGGGGTGCGCGATCGGAGGTGCGACGCATCCGGGAGCGTCGGTGGGCCGGCTATGAACTTGATGTCTTCGAATGGAAGGGGGTAGGGGGATGGAGGGGTCTGGGGGGCTTATCCGATAACGAATGAATGGTTGTTGCACCCAGTCGGAAGGATTGGGGAGTTCAACCCCAGAGGAGTCCGAATCTCCCGCCGCCACTCTGACCCTCAGCTTGGCACATTGGTTGTGCGGGCGGGCCCCTCGCAGTCCGATTCGCACTACTTCGGCAGCCGCTGGTAGACATATCCTCGAGCCCCGAATCTGATGAACCGGACCTCGTGCCCGTCCCAACGGAAGATCCCTCGATAACCCCCAATTCTCAGCGTCCATAGGTTCGGAGCGCCTTCGAGCTGGTGAACTGTATAGGAGCCGGGCAGACGAAGTCGCGCCGCAGCCCCGAAATCAATCAGAATCTCGTCGAAGCGGTTTCGGATCTCAGAAGGGAGCCGCCGGAACGAAGCAGTCGCTTCGGGCGAGAATGTGACTAGTGCCATCTAGGCTCGGTCGAGCCCCAATCGCCGTCGTATCTCGGAATAGGGCGCGGCCGGTCGCTCGAGCTCCTTCTCGGCCCACTCAAGAAACGACTGCGGAGGAACAGAGTCCATCAAGTCGTCCAGCACTTCGGCGTAGGTCCGCCCTCCCGTTTTGTAGAGGCGGAGCCGCCGGACCACCGAGCTTGGCACCGTGATCGTCGTGGGGGGATCCGTGAGCATGTCGTACAATTGTTTCAATTGTAGTTAAGGATTGTCCAGCCGCTGACCTTCCTCAGCTGTGGTTGCAAAGGTAGTTGCAGCTATCGTCGCCGTGCGAGGGTGGCGGCAGAAACTTCCTGCCGTCGGGGCGGCAGCAACCTGTGCAAATCCTGATAGACGGAGTCGCGATGGGCGAAGATGACCATCACCACCTCGTTCCCGTCAATCGCATAGACTCCTCGATAGGGTGTGATGCGCAGCGTCCAGACGTTCTTGTATCCGTAAAGTTGGTGGATGTCGAGATCCGGCTGCCCGCGACGCGGGTCTCGCTCAAGCAAGTCGAACGCGCCATCGAACCTCTCCTGTGCCCAGCGAGGAAGATTCGGGAAACTCGCGTCCGCCGTCGGGGCGAAGGTGAGCTTGAACTTCATCGGCCGACTAGCCGATGACGCTCACGGAAATCCTCGAGTCCGATCCGAGGACGAAGTCCGAGGGCTCGGTGGAGATCTCGACGGAAGTAGTCCGGTGGCACCTCATCCATCAGGTCAGCGATGGCCTCGGCGACGCTCTTCCCACCGACCTGATAGTCGCGGAGGCGCTTGCGGACTGAAGCCGGAAGAGTCACGGTGGTGGGCGGATCGGCGCGCGCTTGCATATCTTCCCAATTGGTCCAATAGGACTAATAGTGTTCGGTCCCGGCGAACGCTGACCTTAGGCGCCTATGGTCAGCGTTCCGGCTCGCGAGACCGCTTCATTGGAGTCTAGACCAGGCTCCCTTTGAGGGGCGAAGTGGCTGTAATGACCGTTGCAACCACGGCTTCGGTCAGGAGTGTCACCTCTCGGGGTTTTTGCTCGAAGGGCGAAAAAGATCCGAGGGACTTAGGCTCTAGCATCAAATCGTCCGGCAACCGACGACCGCAATGAGCCCCCCTTTAGTCGGACCACTGCGCCCACGACTGGCGTTGCGGTTCCAAGTTAGCCGCCCGCACGCTTATCTGATGCAAGCCCTCCGACGTTCGTGGCGACTGGGCGCCGCCTCGCGGCCGTGATGTTCACCGACACGGTGGGGTATACGGCGTCTACCCAGACGAACGAGGGGCGTACGCTGGATCTACTCCGCCAGCAGGCGGAGATGGTACGTCCTATCGTATCCCTTCACCAGGGGCGAGAAATCAAGTCCACCGGGGATGGCTTCCTTGTCGAGTTCGACAGCGCGCTCAAGGCGGTGCAGTGTGCCGTCAACATCCAACGCCGGCTGTTCGAGCGAAATGGGGAAGGGGGACTTACCCCGATTCGGATCAGAATCGGGGTCCACCTCGGCGACGTGGTGCAAAGCGGGTCCGATATTCTCGGTGATGCCGTGAACATCGCCGCTCGGATAGAACCGTTGGCCGAACCCGGCGGTGTCTGCGTCTCGGGAGCGGTTTTCGAACAGGTTCGGACCAAGGTCCGGGACAAGTTCGCCAAACTTCCCCCCACGGGGATGAAGGGGCTCCAAATCCCGATTGACGTCTATCGCATGGTGCTCCCCTGGAGCGACAACGGGAACGACGGCGTGGGGGACGACTCGACCCCGCCGGACCCGAGTCGTCTAGCGGTGCTCCCGTTTACCAACATCAGCCCCGACCCCAGCGACGAGTACATCGCCGATGGACTCACGGAGGAGCTGATCGCGAGCTTCTCGCTGGTTCCTGGGCTCAAGGTGATCGCCCGCACGTCCGTGATCGGTTACAGGAAGACCGAGAAGTCCGTAGCAACGATCGGGAAGGAACTCGGGGTCGGCACGATCGTCGAGGGGAGCGTCCGACGGGCGGCCAACCGGATTCGCGTGACCGTGCAGGTCATCGATGTTGCCACCGAGGAGCATCTGTGGACCTCGAAGTACGATGACGATCTCAATGACATCTTCGCGGTCCAGAGCGACATCGCCACCAAGGTCGCGACCTCCCTCCCCGGAAGCCTGGTGAAGGCCCGGGCCACGGTTCCCCAACTCGAGAAGCCTACGGAGACGGAAGCCTACCTTTCGTATCTGCAAGGGCAGGCTCTGATGTGGCACCAGGATGAGGCCTCGCTTCGGCAGTCGGTGGGCTTGTTCGAGAAGTCGATCCGGACGGACCCCGCCTTTGCAAGAGCCTACGCGGGACTCGCGCGTGCTTACATCGGCCTCGGTTCGGAAGGGTTCATGCCGTGGATGGAAGCCATCAAGCACGGCCGGACGGCGGCGGAGAAAGCCAGCGCCATCGATCCGGAAATGGCCGAGGCCCACGCCGCGCGAGCCGACTTGGCATTCATGGCCGACGAGACATCGGACGTCCTCAACCGGGAAGTGCGACGGGCTCTCGAGCTGAACCCCAATCTGGCCCAGGGCCACTCGATACTCTCCGCGATGGCCGCAACGTTCGGCGTGGTGGAATCGTACATCCTTCAGGCCGAGGAGGCGTACCACTTGGATCCGCTCTCACCGGAGACAATCCGACGCCTCGGAGACGCATACTTCCACTCAGGGCGATTGGACGAAGCGCAGGCGCACTGGAAGCAGACCGTGGAGGTGGCTCCGATCCATTCGTATCGTGGTTTGGCGGACTACTCCATTCTCAAGGGGGATCTCGAGCAAGCGGAGAGCTGGGTGCGCGAATTGGAGCGCATCGCTCCCTCGAGCGACTACGCCTACCTATGTCGCGGTTATCTATCTGGCGTCAAGGGAGATCGGCCCGCAGCGATGAAGGTCATCGCGAAGCTCAACGAGGCCGGTTTGGAAGGAAGCTCGCGCCGCCAAACGTCCGTCGGGTTCATCTACTACGCTCTCGGGGACTTGGACCGGTTCTTCGACTGCATGAACCTCGCCGCCAAGGAGCATACCATTCAACTTGGCCGAATTCGACTCTCCCCATTGTTTGCCGGAGCGAGAAGGGACCCCAGATTCCTAGAACTCCTGTCCAGGTACTATCTCCCGGACCCAACAACTAAGTGAGCGGGCAGCTCTCCCCCTCACGAGAGTAGCAAGGGGAACCGGGAGGGTCGCCACCCATCGGTAACCATCCTCTGTCAGAGGAATACCGCCGGTTGCTCCTCCCAGTGCGGGTGCCTCTAGTTGCAATGACTGTTGCGACAACGGTGATCGAGATTCGGTCCAGACAGTAATATTATTTACTTTAGATGCGATGGTGTTTGGGATGTCGAATCGGATTGACCCGTCTGGGCTCTCGGGCTGCTTCCGGTGCGGATTTGTCTGGAAGCCTCGGACATTGGAGCCGAGGCTTTGCCCTCGGTGCAAGTCCCGATCTTGGGACGCCCCGGTGATTCGCCCGGTCCGCCGCGGGAATGGATTGGGGATATCGGAGATCGTCGTCCCTGTAAGAGCACGACTCGATGAGGCACTGAAGGCGAACCGTGCCCGGAACCCTCGAGTCTTTGGATCTGTCGCGCGCGGCGAAGCCCAGAAGTCGAGCGATCTTGACCTGTTAGTGGATTTCGATTCGACTGCCTCAGCCTTCGATCAGATGAACTTAATCGCGGAATTAGAGGCGCTTTTCGGTAGGAAAGTGGACGTCACTGAGCCGGATGGCCTACACTGGCTCGTGCGGCCCCAAGTGCTATTCGAGGCGGTGCCGATTTGAGCCGCCAACCTCGTCAAGACGCTCGTTCGACTCGCCGATATCGCCGTCGCAACCCGGCGCATCGCCGAATATGTGCGTGGTGGAATGGCGTCGTTTCTTGAGTCGACCATGGCCCAAGACGCTGTCATTCGCCAGCTCGAGGTCATGGGAGAGGCTGCGGGCAGTATCTCGGAGCGGCTACGGGTCTCGCACCCCGAAGTTCCGTGGCACGCAATGCGAGGGTTCGCCTCGTTCGCGAAGCATGAGTACTGGCGGGTCAACCTTCGGTTAGTCTGGAAGGCAGCTCAGGAGTGCTCCTCGATCAGGGTCGCGGTAGAAAAGATCCGAGTCGATTGATGGGTGCTATGGTTGTTGTAGCTCGTCCGAAGGTTCCGCGACAGACTCGTTCAGTCTTGCCTCGTCATCACGACGTCGTAAGTGCTCTGAGGACTCGAAGTCACTCCCAGATCAGCTCGCCAGTTCCCGATGAGGGTCTTCCCACCCCTGTCAAACCTTCCCCGGAATGTAGCTCCAAGTCCGGCATGCTCGACGAAACGACCCCGAATCTTCCAGCGGTAAGTCAGCGGCAGTTCGGTGACGCTGGCGTAAACGAACGAAGGGAAGGAGCCGTCGGACGAATCATGAGCGACGATCTCAAGGCTTGGCGCGGAAAACTCGCCGACGTTCAATTCACCGCGTAGTTGCAGGAGCATCCCGCCGGGCAACCACTCTACTACGACCTTGCCCCGGATGTTGTCGCGTCGAGAGCCCATGGTTCGGCCTCGGACCCTCCAAGTCCCTACCAGCGGGGCGAGCCGGCGCATCGGGGAGCCTTGAGGCGGTTCCAATCTCCAAGGGAGTGAGAGACTTTCGCTGCTCAAGTCGGAAATCACCGGTGCATTGAGGGACTAGGTTCGGTTCGCGGAGCGCTTCGCCCGATTCGGAGAAACCCTCCGGGCCACGACCCAGCGACGCATCGCGATCTTGCGCGTCTTCCTGAACCCCGACTTTTCAAACATGCCCAAGGTTCCGCTGCACAGGAATGATGAGGAGACCTTCTCGTTCGGGTAGTCCTCGGGATAAGCCTCGACCATCCCACCGCCGAGTTGAGCGATGTATCTAAGCGCCTCGCGGAGCGCCAGCGTGGCAATTCCCTCCCCCCGGCGTTCCCGATCGATGAAGAAGCAGGTGATGCGCCAGTCGGGAAGCTTGCGCAGTCCCTCCTCGTAGGTCTTCTTGCTACGGATGTTGGGGAGTTCCGCGGCAGGGCCGAACTGGCACCACCCGACTGCGTTCGGGCCGTCGAAGACGAGTGCGGCGTGCGCCCGGCCTTCCCGCACTCGAGCCTCTTTCATCTCCCGGTACGCCGCCGCGCCGCGCTTCCCTTCCCCTGCCTCGAGATGAAACGAGATGCACCAACACCCGCCGAAGATCCCGTTGTGCTTCTCCACAAGGCGGGCAAACGCAGGCCAGGTGTCCGTGGAGAGCGGCTTTGACGTGAGCGTCACGATTGGTGGCTTACGACCCCTCCATGAGGTTCACCTAGGAAATGTCTTCGGGGCGGCGCGAGCCCTTCTACGTGCAATGTGGACATGATGGGTTCCGCTCATGCGGCAGCGGAAGTCCCATCGGGGGCGCCTCTATTCCTCCACCTCGAGGCGCCCTATGGAGAACGTGAATGCGGAAACCTTCGTCGGACTGGACGTACACCGAAAGAGCGTAGTGGCCACCGCCGTCGACCCGCTGGGTCATCCGGTGAGCCAGGCCAAGTTCGGACCGACCGATCGAGAGCTCGTCGAGTACCTCCGCGGTCTTCCGGGCACCAAGTACGTGGCGCTCGAGGCGTGCTCGGTCTGGGAACACTTCTACGACGCCGCGGAGTCCACCGGCGCCTCGGTGGTCCTCTCCAACCCCCTGAAGACCCGACTCATCGCCGAGGCGAACCTCAAGACCGATCGAGTGGACTCCGAGGCCCTCGCCACTCTCCTCCGAGGGAATCTCCTACCGCTCTCGTATGCCCCACCTCCGGAGACCCGAGCGCTGCGCTCGCTCGTGGGTGAGCGACTGTTCTATCGGAGGAAGGCGTCGTCGATCATCCTCCACACCTACAGCGTGCTGCTCCGGCGGGGGATCGAGTATGAGGATCGGATCCTCGTCCATCGGAGGAAGAGGGAATCCCTCCGAACCCTCCACATCGAAGAGGTCGATCGAGGGTTGGACAACCTCACGAACCTCGAAGCGACCTGCAAGGACCTCGACCGGAGGATCCACGAGGCGTGCCTCCACTCGGAGGACGCTCAGCTGCTCACCACCATCCCCGGCGTGGGAGAGCTCACCGCCGTGGCCCTGGTCGGCTGGATCACCCCCATCGCACGCTTCTCCACCGTGGAGAAGCTGGTGTCGTATCTCGGCCTCTGCCCTACCACACGCCAGTCGGCCGACTCGCTCTACCACGGGAAGCTGAAGAGAGACAGCAACGAGCTGGTCCGCACTCTCCTGGTGGAGGCCTACTGGAACCACCGACAGCGCGTCAAGCGAGGAACGGTGGCGAAGAAGGGGCGGCGAGTGGGCCGACGGCGCGGGATCACCAAGGGAGCGGTCGCCGGGGCGCACTCCCTCGCGAAGTGTATCTTCGCAATGTTGAAACGGAAAGAAGCCTTCAACCCTCACGCTCCAGGGCCGTCGACTGCGGTGCAACGCCTGCGGCATCCTCGGATGACCGCGATGCAATGTGTGCAGCGCACGACCCTGGGGTCCTCGACCGCGAATAGTCTTCCTGCGACGTAGAGCGCGAATAACTGACTGCGGCGAGGACATCCGCCTCTTCGAATCGATGTGAGCGATCGAGCCCGGGGTCACTGCCCCTCAGTCACTCGTTCAGCGGAGCGGAACCCACATAACTGACGGTACAACCACCGCCTCGGCGGTGCAAGTGGCGCTGCATCCAAGTGCGAAGCCGAACTGGTCAGGGATGCGTCTTCCTTCCAGCCTGCGCACCCAGTTTGCCTTCCGAGAGAAAGGAGGGTAGGACACGGCAAGCGACTCACTTTGCGTTTGGATGGAGAATCATCAGGGTTGAGGTCGCATGAGCGTACAATCGCTTGCCGGAATCCAGAAGTCGAGCGTCCGCCGTGGCTACTCGAGAACCACCGTGAATGACATGGCCTTCGGCTCGCATCGTGCCCACGTTTGCGGTGACCGGCCTCAGGAAGTTGACCTTGAGCTCGAGCGTCGTGTAGCCCGTCCCAGCCGGTAAGGTCGTATGAAACGAACACCCCATCGCAGTGTCCAGTAGCACCGTGATGATCCCGCCGTGGACGTTCCCCAGTGGGCTGTACATGTACTCGGCAGGTTCGAACTCGAACACAACGGAGGAAGGATCTACCGATACGATCCGCACCCCGAGTAGTTGCATGAATGGCGGTGGAGGCAAGTCCCCGGCGAGAAACGCTCGCATGAACTCGATACCGCTCAACCTCCGAATCGGCTCCTCGAAACCAGCGGGGTCTTGCCATAGGACGGTCCGCCTGCGTAGATTTGCGTCGTCGGTCATGGTTCCGTCGTGGAATCTCGACTCAGTCAGATCATCTCGTGCCATCAACCAATGATGATGACCACCAAGGCGAGGACGATCAGGACGACGAACCCGATCGTCACCAAGCTATGGGTCCGTTTAGTCGTCTGGTCTATCCGACGGATGGTGTTGAGCAACTCGTTCGGGTCGTTCATCGGCGGGGCCTGCGGCGTCCCGGACCAGGGCAATGTGCCGGACATGCTCCCCGGCTGAGCTTCGCGCCTCAAAAGCCCAGGGGGTGGGTGCAAGGCTACTTGCACCTACTCAGTTGCCCCCTTTCCGGAAAAGGGTGCTTTGGCTACCTTAACCTGCCAAATCGGCGGTAGCCGCGTGCGCCAACAGGAGCGATCCCGTACCTGAGTCGCGATGCTTCGACCTCTCTAAGCTTGCAGCGACTTTGTGGCAAGTACGTGCTCAGCCCCGATAGGGGCGTCGCTCAGCTGAGCGCCGCGTAGACGTTCTTCGCGAGATTCTCTTCCCTGAGCTTCCACGTCCCGACCACGCTCAGAAGTCGGGTGAACGCTCAGGACACAGCGCTCGAGGGTGCTGCGGAGGAGAAGTCGACGCCGGAGACCTTGACGACGGCCTGCCACGCGGCTTCCTGGTTGGCGCGATCGTGAAAGTGCGGGTGGCGCATCGCCTCGATTGGGCCTGTGAGCTTCTTGGGGGCCGAAGCGAAGAATTGGCCCGAGACGTCGGTGCCGAACTCCGATGCCTGGAGGTAGCGACGAGCCGCGGTCTCCGGCGTCTGAGACATGCCGGGGATGAGCTTTGTCAGCGGAATCATCAGCCACTTCGTGGCACCCCCTGCGTTCCGCACCGCCTGGGTGTCGGGCGCGGCACCGGGCGAGACGGCGTATACGGCCATGCCGGAGGGTAGGCGGCGCGCCAGTGCAGCGGCCCACCATGCGACGATGAGCTTCGCGTCGGCGAACGCCCGGTTGGGCCGGTACTTCACGTTCGGCCCGCCGCGCAACAGGGCTTCCACCGCGGCAATTCGGTCATCCTGGTGATGAGTGGCCGCGAGGGCCGCGACGTCGGAGTAATTGAACGTAGGCACGTCCCCTCGGGCAGCTTCCGAGCCGGCGATAACAATCCGCGCGCTGGGGCTAAGCAGGTTGGCGCGGAGTAACCCCACAGTCAGTTGATGATGGCCGATTAGTGGTGCCTGAGCCGCCTCAATTCCCTCCGCGGTGACCACGCGCTCCTTGCCGCCTAGCATCCCCGCATTGAGCAGAAGAAAATCGATCGGTCGACCTAGCTTGACCAGCTCGGCTAGAGCGGACTGAACGCTTGTCGGCGAATCCAGATCCAGCTCCAGCGGCGTGAAGACCTGGATCTTTGTCTCAGCGGCGAGCAGAGAGGCCGTTTCTTGGACCCGGGCCAGAGTGCGGCCCGTGACTATGACATGGCGGCAGCCCCCGGCGGCGAGCATACTGGCTGCCGCATAACCGAGGCCGGAGGTGGTGCCGGTGACGAGAGCTATCGAGTATCTCATGGATGGTTTCCTAGCGACGACGTGGTGGCCTTGCCAATTAAGAACTGATTGGTACTATAATAAGGGGTGCTGTGCCAAGGATTATTGATTGGGCAGCCGTCCGAACCTACTCGAGGGGGGATCCGTGCCCAAAATGTCCCTGTCGGTCAGGCCTCTCGTCAACAAGTCGTGACACAGCTTTTAAGAAAAAGAGTAGATGGTCAGGTGCAAGGAGTTTCGGACTAGATGATTCACAATAGCACTAGGCCGCGTGGACGACCGCGCAGCTTCGACGAGCTGGAAGCGCTGCAAAAGGCGACCCAGGTGTTCTGGTCGAAGGGCTACGACGGAGTGACGATCGACGATCTAGTCGCCGGGATGGGAGTTGGTCGGCCGAGCCTGTATGCAGTCTTCGGGGACAAGCGGACGTTATTCCTGCGCGTCCTCAGGGCGTACGCGGAGAAGAAAGGCGCTGTCGCTGCGAAGGCAATCTTCTCTCCGCAGCCTCTTCGCGACTCGCTCGCCAGCTTCCTGAGGCACGCCGTCGAGAGTGCGACCGAGGAAGGCAGCCCTGCGGGTTGTCTTCTCGTGTGCGTCGCGCCGCTTGTGGACGACGCAGAGGTCCGGCAATTCCTACAGAACACTACGGCTGGCGGCGTGGCGATGGTGGAACTTCGTTTCCGGGACGGGATCAGCGCGGGAGAAATCCCGTCGGACTTTCCTGTAGCCGCGCGGGCGAGCCAAGTCACTGACCTTGTCCGTGGTTTGACCGTGCGTGCGAAAATGGGCACGGCGCGCAAGACCCTTCTCAGGGAAGCAGAGGAAGCGGCCGACTTGGTGCTTCTGCCGCGGGGGACTAGCCACGGGCCGAGCGGAAGTGCGGGGAAAGCCCGTACGCGGCGAGCGTAAGGGGTCTGAAACGGGCTGGTTTCCGGACGGATGGCTCGCGTGACGCTCCATCGAACCGATTTGTAACGACGGTGTTGTGTAAGAGGGGGTCCTTCCACTAGTGGTGGGTGTAAGGCTGATTCATGTGTTATCGCTTAAGCCCAGTATTCCGCTCGGAACCGGGTCCGTCCAGCGTTCGGGTCGATCGCGCGAGCCATCAGAGCTCGAGCGATCTCCAGGAGAGGTTCGGGCGCGATTCGTTTCCGATGTAACCGGTCCATCAACGTGTCGAGGATCCGCCCCGACTGCTCTCGGAATGCCCTCGCCCAGCGGATCGGGGTGTAGCGCGCCCGATACTCCTCTTTGATCCGTTCCCGCACCGCCGTGTGCAGCCGACGGCTCACCACCATCGTCAGGATCGACGCCCAGATGAGCGACTCTGCCACGTACCGATTCGACGTGTTCACCCGGTCGAGCGCATACTCGCTCTTCAACTCCTTGAACACCAGCTCGACCTCCCATCGGCATCCATAGAGTGAGGCGACCTCCTCGGCACTCAACACGTCGACGGGGAGGTTCGTCAGGTAGACGTGGTACTTCCGCGTCTCCTCGTTCCACACGGCTACCAGTCGAGCGGTGAGGGTATCGCGCGACTGGTGACCGCCATACTTCCGCCGATCGAAGTCGATCGCCACTTCGGTGTCGAGAATCTCTCGGCGGAGGTGGGGTTCCACCTCTCTCCATCGCTTTCCGTCGAGGTCGATGGCCGGACCTCGATGGACGAGGTGGGATCGGACCAATCGAGGGTTCACCTGGGGGGCCAAGCGCGTGACGAAGAAGCCCCCATTCTCGGCGATGCGAGCGAACGCCTGGTGCTTGTAGAACCCGAGGTCGGTGAGGAGAATGGAATTCCTCACCCACGGACCCACCTTCAGCGTGTCCCGATCGTTGGTGCTCTCGGCGTAGAGCTCCACCCGTTTCGGTCCGTTCGCTCGCACACTCACGAGCGTGGCGACCTTCACCCCAGCGGCGGGGTGGTTCGCTCGCGCTGGGGGGTAGAGGGTGGCGAGAGAGGCATACAGTCGAACGATCGTGGAGTCTTGGATGAGGAGATCCTCGAAGCGGGCGAGCTTCGGGCTGAGGCGGTGGCCGGGAGCACTCTTCAGTTGGGAGAGGCCGTAGGCGACACACTGGTGGAGGAACTCGACCAGTTCGGGAGTGAAGCGGTCGTAGAAGCTCGCGTAGCTGTAGAGGGGCTTGGGGGCCTTGTGGTTGTAGACGAAACGGAGCTGCTCGAGGGAGCGCTGGAGGTAGACACCGGCCTCGAGGGTGACGGCCCAGAAGAAGGCGACGGGGTCGACCTTGCGGTGGCGACGGACGAAGCCGGTCTCCTCGGCGATCCGCTGGAGGACGTCGGAGGGGAACAGTTCGAGGAGGGTGTCTTGGAGGAGGGTGGCCGGCGGTCCGCGAGCGGTGCGGGGTGCGCGATCGGAGGTGCGACGCATCCGGGAGCGTCGGTGGGCCGGCTATGAACTTGATGTCTTCGAATGGAAGGGGGTAGGGGGATGGAGGGGTCTGGGGGGCTTATCCGATAACGAATGAAGGCTGATTGCACCTCGGACCGACCGCTTAATTCGGTCGCCGCTCACTCCCGCAGGAGAGGGAACACCGAACCCGAGGTATCCACTAACACCCCCCTCGACTAAGAAGGTGGGTCCTTGATCCGGCCCACTGTGTGAGCCCAGTCGATCCAACTGGCGACCGGTACATCGACGTCGATCTGCCAGAGCAGCGCATTGAGTTCACCCCGATGCTGTAGTTCCTCTTCTACCAGATGCCACAGCGCATCTCGTACCGGAATGTGACAGTCGTGTTTCGACCCCCTCCCCTTCTCCCTGAAGATCGTACGCGAGAGGTTGGCTTCGGTCAATTCCGCCATGACCCTCTGGATCTGGGTTTGGATGTACGTCTCATCCTTCCTCAACTCGGCGATCGTGGGCGGACCGCCAGATTCACCCTCCTGCGGAGGGAACGGAAATGTCGCGCAGCTCTTCATCCAGAAGTAGAGGGCGCCTTGAGAGTGCGCGAAAATGTCGAGAAGGGTAGGGTACGACGCGCCCCGGTCACGAGTTAGCTCTGCAGAAGGGAGCTTCGCGAGCGTCTCAAGGTAACCGCGACGTGCGTCGGCGATGTAGGCGAACCAAGCACGGATCGTCTCCAGTTCGGAATCCATATTGACTCCCTTCGAGCACCAACGCCGACGGTTCACTTATGGCTGCTTGTCGCAGCCCGCTTCCAGAGGCCAAGTCGCGACTCGCCGAGCGGCAACGACTAACCGCACGATTTCACTGATGCCGAGCGTCGTCCGCACAAAGCTCACCGGTTAGTAGCTGACGACCCGAACTCCCATGGCCTTGGCCGAGGCGGCCAGGAATCGGTCTCGTGTCACGAGGGTATGACCTGCTGCGAGTGCATGCCCAGCGATCATGACATCAGGGGCTCCCGGAGATCTACCTGCGCGCAGCAGTTCGGCGCGCAATTCCCCCGCCCTTCGGGCCGCATCAAGGTCGAACGGCTCCATTGGGATCTGGCGAAGAAGGATTTCGAGTCGGACCCGATCCGCTCTGGACTTGGTGAACTCGACGCCGGAGAGTGCCTCGAAGACTGCCACCGTGCTGAGCGTGGGGAGCAACCCCTCTCCTTCGAGCTGATCCAGGTGGGCAAGGGCCCGGACATCCCCGCGGAGCAGGTCGATGAGGACGCTAGTGTCGTAGAGTTACGCCCAACGCCTCCTTTCACCCCTTCCAGGTGCGCAAGTTCCGCGGGAGCCTCCGCGTCTCTCATGCGTTTGATCGCCAGGCGCACCTGCTGGGCCTCGGTCCGGGTGAGGAATCCGGAGAGAGAGCGGTACGTGGGCCGAGATCCCTCGAGGATCCGGTTGACCGTCACCGAAAAGCTCTCCCCAGGTCGCTTTGCAGCCTTCAGCCGCTCGTACGCGGAATCCTCGAGAGAAACCGTCCGGTCTGCCCATCTATCTACACATCTACACACTTGTATATGTAGATTGGCTGGCCGCGGACCGTGGTTCGGATGTACGAAGGCGAATCAAGACCTTCAGTACGGCGAGTTGCAGCGACGGATGGCACCTATTCGCGAGGCACACCCACTCCTTGCGGCAAGTGTCATCGCCTGACGGGCGGGAAGGCTAATGGGAAGCCCAAGTTGTTTGTGGCCCGGTGCCGGGGACGAAAGCCATCGACTGGTTGCTCGAGGAGGATCAACCCTCGATCCGCTATCTTACCCTGACGCAGCTTCTGAAGAAGCGCGAATCCGACCCGTTAGTGCGTGAAGCGCGATCCCGGATCCCTTCCACCGGGTGGGTCGCGGAGATTCTCCGACGCCGAAACTCAGAGGGCTGGTGGATTCGCGATCGCGGCTGGCTGATACCCGGTTCGTGGGGACTCATTGGAATATGTTGGCCTTGGCTGACCTGGGCGCCCGGCGCGATATCGCCGAGGTTGGGACGTCCGCGGAGGACTGGATGGGCAAATCTCCCCTGGTGGGGGGTGGCGTGGGTGGGTTTGGGAAGGGGAAGGGACACCACTGCTACACAGCGAACATGACGCGGGGGCTGATCCGTCTCGGATACGAGGACGATCCGCGGGTCGTAAGGACGTTGGGGTGGTTGGTCCAAACGGCACACCCGAAGGGGGGTTGGACATGCCGGTTCGCCGGAAATGGACCCGCCCCTAGTCGGACGTTAGACGCTTGGGAAGGCCTGGGCGCGTTCGCGGTCTATCCCCGCTCGAAATGGACTCGCGGAATGCAGACCTGCGTCGAACGCGGCGCTGAGTATTTTCTTGAACACGAGCTCCACATTCAGGGAGATCGGTACGAACCGTGGTACCGCTTCCACTGGCCCATTCATTACTACTACGACATCCTCGTGGGCCTTGACGTTCTGACTGCGCTCGGTTACGGAGACGATCGCCGGCTCGAGTACGCCCTGGATCTCCTACGCAAGAAACAACGGCCGGACGGACGTTGGAACCTAGATGCCAACCAAACGGACCCAGACCCCGAGAGCGCCAAATGGTTCGCGCAACATCCGAAGCAACGCCCAATCCCCCTGACCTTCGAGGCGGCCGGGCGACCGAGCAAGATGATCACACTTCGAGCCTTGACCGTTCTCTCGCGCGTCAGTTAACGCTTTCAGCCCGATTGGGAGAGGCACGTTAGGCATGACCGAAGCACGAAGTCGAGCGGATCCGGAAGAGCTACTCTGGCACGACGCTTCGGAGGGTGAACTGGTCGACGGAGAGAGACACCGTTCGCCGACTCTTCCGGGACTACCGCGATTGGCTCGACGACCACCGAGATACCGCCGCTTCCGCCGATTTGACCGTCAAGCTCGGACTCGCCCAGGTCGACAAGCAGATCGAAGAGCTGCCGGGTTCCTACGGCCCACCCCGAGGAGAGATCATACTCGCATTCGCCCAAGAAGCCGTGGTCGCGTGCGGCGCTCTGCGGGAACTGGAACCGAAGGTCGGGGAAATCAAACGCGTGTACGTGAGGGCCGACCATCGGGGCCCGGGCTTTGGGCCCATCCTGACTCGCGCGCTTCTCGACCGTGCGCGAGAACTCAACTACGAGCGGGTGCGCGTCGATACGCTTCCGAGCATGACCGCGGCAATCCGGTTCTATCAGGAGCTGGGGTTCGCTCCCATACCCGCATATTGGCCCCACCCGGTTCCCGGAGCTCTCTTCTTTGAGTACCGAATGGAGAAGTCAACCCCGGCACCACGACTAAACAGAGCTTCGAAGTCGAAGCGGTCCAAAAAGTAGCTGGAGGTCAGTGGGTGCAACGATTGTTGCACCCAATAGGGGCGTCTGGCCGCAAACCCCACTCCCTGGGCTGGGCAGGCTCCGATTTATGGCCGACTTGAGGAGGACATGTCGCGGAAAATGAGCCAAGCCCCATCGGGCTTACGCTCGTACACGATCAGGAATTTGCCTTCATCACTAACCCGACCCGACGCCGCATCCTCGATGACCATGCGATAACTACCCACTTCGAACGCGACGTCATCGACCACTCGAAGGTCCTCCGTTTCCGCTTCGAACTCCCGAATCGTAGTAGAAGACAGCCAGCTCCTGAAGAGCTTCTCAATGGAAGTTCTTCCGCGGCAAACACCCGAGGTCTGGGGGACAATGATGGCCTCCTCGTCGTAGTGAGCGACCAAGGCAGCTACGTCTCCTCGCCTCATGTCGGCGATGAAGCCCTGCCGAGCTGCCTCGATCGCCTCTCGAGCGCTCCCGACCTTGCGTGGTTTATGCGCCCGGCTCAACAGTCCATCACCCTCGGAGTTCCTTCGACCTCTCAAAGAGTCCGTTATAGATTAGCTTCCGGCCAAATCTCGCTCGATCGCCTAATGGAGCGAACTCCACCGCCTCAGCTTTAATTGACGCGGATTGATTGGGGCCCGGGGGCGAGATGGTGGTCGACAGAGTTTACAAGGCAGATATCCCCGCACAGAGAAAGGCGCTCGAGAAGTTGAAGATGGAGTTTTCCGAGCTCAAGTCGAAGACGGACTGGGCGAAGGTCAGAGTCGAGCCGCTCCTTCGACACGTGAAGCAACTGGAACAACAACTGAAGTCCCAAGGCTCCTCGCGACTGACCAAGGGAGTAAGGATGTTCCACTCTGACCTTGTGTATCTTCGAGAGAACGTTAATGGATTGAAGGAGGTCCTTCAGTCCGAGAAGAAATCGCTGCAGCGAAGGATCAAGCGGCCTCGAATGCGAAAGAGCTGAGCCACCCCGTTAGGTCTGAAACCGACCCGGTGGTTGCGACCGAAGACGGCCATGGACCTCTACCGTGGCAGCAAAGCTATTTCAAATCGCAACCGAAATCCGATTCCAATATGGATAGCTCCCGACTTCACGATGTCGAAACCTGTCCGAGATGTCGCGTGCCAATCACCCTCGAGTTGTGACCCCCACACTTTGCGCGAATTGGGCCTCTTTCGTCGAGGCGCAGGGATCACAAACAATCGGTAGGTGAGACGGCCACTACAGCCGTGCGGGGACGTGTCGTCCTCACTTCACGGGGGCTGCGCGAGCCCACCGGTTTCCGTCTCGTTGGTAACGACGGAAGAACCAGAGCATGAACGGGGAGGGATTTGATGTGACACTAGATCGCTCCAACGCGTGGTAGTATCCTGCACGCTTGCCATACTGAATGTTCAACATCGGATAGCCGCTCTCGTGGAGCAGAATGTTCATGGCTAGACGTCCGATTCGACCGTTACCGTCTCCGAACGGGTGAATATTCTCGAATCGGAAGTGAAATTCGGCTGCTCGTTCGACCGGTTGAAGCTCGTTAGCGCGCCGTCGGACCCATCGCAACAGCTCGATCAACATGGGTCGAACTTCAAGGGGTGGTGGAGGGACGTGCTTGCTTCGCCCAATCCGAACCTCGAAGTCGCGAAGCCTCCCTGCGAGTTCGAGTTTCGTTTCTCCGAAAACCGCTTTGTGCCAGGCTAGCAGGTGCGGCAGGTCGACCGGTTCTGGGTGGGCCAGGAGCCTCCGGGTCAATGAGGCGTGGAGTTCAGTCTCGCGGATGTCACGCATCGGTTTGGAGCGTGGGCTGATTCCGTGTTCGAGTAGGTCCGCTGTTTCCTGAAACGTGAGAGCCGAACCCTCGATTCGGTTCGTATCGTAAGTGAACTCGATTACGAACTGCTCTCTCTCCTTTTCGAGGGCCGGAGCGGGGAGCGTCTGAAGATGCGCCCGATAACCATCGTGGATTGATTGGAACGCCTTGAACCATGTCTCCTGCCAGACCTCACGCTCGAGGGAGGCTCGCTGACGCTCGAGATCTTCCGGTAGGGCTGTCCCGAGGTACCTCTCTCTCCGATGAACCGTCCCGCCCCAACGGAAGGTTTGGACCAAGTAGAAGTACCGGAATCTGCCGCGAGCGACCGTTCGGACTATTGCCACGGATGCCTCTACACTTTGTCACATTATTAAGTTGTTCTACAAGTGTGGAGGCATGCAGAGGGGCCTGCCTCGCAAATTGGGTGGCGGTGGGTGCAACAGCTATTGCAGCCAGGACTCGAGGTGTGAAGGGAGGGTATGTATATATGGCTCTATGTATTCATGTACCCCATGGTGGGAGTCCTACGCGTTCCTCGTCCTGAATTCGCACGCCCTGGTGCAAACCCGACCTTGGAGTCAATCGAGTACATTCGCGCGATTCTTCGCGGGGCCGAAGAGCCCGTGAGCCGCAACGACATCCTCCGAACTCTCGCTGGCTGGTCTCACTCCATGACCCGGCAGAGCCTGAACGCGGTAATCGCCTTCCTGGCAGCTGACGGTTCCGTCGCGGAGGGTAGCAAAGGACTGATTTGGGTTCCCCAGGCCTCGCCCGCGCTTGCGGACGCGATCGCGAAGGCCCGCCCCCTCTGATGATTCCAGCGAGTGCGGTCCTCCTCAGCGACCGGGCAAACACAGCCCTCAGGGCACTAGAATCTGATTCCGGTCCCGAATCTCGGGCCATCCTACGGCGGGCTCGAGCCCTCAAGTCGGTCCTTCTTGTGGACTGCCTCCACGGGGAGGTCGTTCGAAAGAGCGCAATCCCGAGGAGCCTTCGAGAAAGGTACGACGTGGGGAACCTGTACGTGGAGGATCTTCCGAGCTTCTGGCGGCTGTTGTACACGGTCGTCAATCGCGGCGGCCGACGCGTGATTGTGGTCATCGAGATAGTCAGTCACAAGGAGTACAGTCGGTGGTTTCCAGGTAGGCGTCGATGACCGGTCAACACGCCTTCGAACTATTCCACCGAGCCGACTAGTCGTCGGGGGACCGCGGTGGTTGCAAGGTTGGTTATGTGGGTTCCGCCGACCCGCGGTTGACTTGCGAGATGCGACTCGCCGCTCGTCGGTTTACATGAACGTGGATGAACTCGAGGTCCTCGCCACACTCAGTTATTCGCGCCTGGGAGCGCAGGAAGACGGTCCGTGGCCGAGGACTCCAGAGTCGCTCGCCCCACTCATTGCGACGCGGCCGCCCGAAGGGCGCCGCACACCTTGCATCGGGGCCGTCGGCTCTGGAGCGTGAGGGAGATAGGCCCTCCGGTCTTTCAATATTGCGAATACGATTCGCAGCAACTTGTGGGCTCCCGCGATCGTTCCCTTGCCCGACCCACGGTGTCGAGTGACGCGGCGCGCAGTCCGCGCCACATCTCCTCGACGTTCGTGATGTCGGTGCGTCCAGGACGCCTCGACCAAGAGCCACCGAACGAAGGCATTGCTGTCCCGCTTCAGCTTGCCGTGATACTGGCGGTCCGCGGACTGGTACGACCGAGGGACCAGTCCTACGTAGGAGGCCACGTGACGCACGGTGGGGAACCGCTCGATCGGACAGAGGTAGGCGACGAGGGCCATCGCTGTCAACTCTCCGATGCCCGGGATCGTGGCGACTAACTGCCCCTCTTCGGACTCGAGCCAGGCGCTGTGGATGGCCTGGTTGAGCTCCTTGCCCCGTTCTTCGAGAGCGAGCAGGGTCTCGAGACCTCGGTCGACCTCCGGGAGGTGGAGTTTCCTCAGGACCTCACGCTTGCGTCGGTGTCGGAGGAGTCCATCCTCGTAGGGGATTCCTCGAGCGATGAGGAAGTGGTACGTGTGATTGGCCAGCGCGGTCCAGTATCGGCGGTAGAACACCCGGTCCTGGACGAGAGTGCGCAGGTAGCGGATCTCCCGAGGAGGTGCGTACGAGGTAGGGATCGAGTCGACTCGGAGGAGCCGGGCCAGCGCCTCCGAGTCGACCTTGTCACTCTTGAGACTCGCCTCGGCGATGAGACGGGTCTTGTAGGGGTTGGAGAGAGTGACCGCCGCGCCCGTCGAGGCCGCCGTGTCGTAGTACGGGGCCCACATCGAGCAAGCTTCCAGCGCGACGTGCTTGCGACCCGGTAGTTGGGCGAGGAAGTCAATCAGCTCAGAGGGTTCGGGGCCGAACTTCTCCTGAGCGAGCTCGCGGCCCGTGGCATCGAGTGCCGTGGCCACCACGATCTTTCGGTGTACGTCCAGTCCCACATAGGTGTCTGCTATCGCCTCCATGCCGCGCCTCGAGGGGGAGGACAAGGCGCGGCGCCGATGGGCCTTCCGCTGCGGCATTGGCGGAACCCATCATGTCCACATTGCACCTACCGAATAGGTGTCTCGGGCCTCTCGACACGGGGCTAGCCGAGACCCGATCACACGCCCGAACCGAGTTTCCGCCGGCCGAGGAACACCAAGACAATTCCGAGAACGAACAGGATAAGGCCGGCGGCACCAAAGAGAACCGTCTCGTTGCAGCTAGGTCCAGAGGGTGCCAGTCCGGGAATGACAGTCGTGTAGCAATGGCTACCGAGGGCTACGAAGGCAACGGCGATTCCGACCACGATAAGCACGGCCCCAAGAACAACTGAAGCCCGCATTTGGAACACGCTGGTTGGAGAGACACAACGAGTCGGTATTCTTCTCTTCGCCTTCGTTTGTTCGATGACTATCAGTCAGACTTGCGATATCCCCCTGCCGAGGAAAGAACAGGCAACCCTCCGTGCGGACCCACCGCCAGTCCAGCAGCAAGGGTTCAGTGGTTGCAACGCGGGTTACACCTCACCGTTTTTTTGGTCTACCCCGCGCCTTGAAAAGGGTCGCATACATCGCGACCGCTAGATTCTCATGATCCACGCTGAGAGGCTTACAAAGCGATTCGGAGACCTCACCGCCGTGGACCAGGTCTCCCTCGACGTAGAGGACGGGGAGGTCTTCGGCTTTCTCGGCCCCAACGGAGCGGGCAAGACCACGATGGTACGGATGCTCGCGAGTTTAATCTCGAGCACGAGCGGGTCAGCCGTGGTCGCGGGCTGCGACGTAGGCAAGGAAGCGGACGGGCTCAAGCTCCGCGGGCGAATCGGCGTGCTCCCCGAGAGCGTGGGTCTCTACGAGAGCACCAGCGCCTACGAGAACCTCGAGTATTTCGGTCAACTCCACCGGCTCGACCCGATCACCCTTCGAAAGAACATCGAGCGGCTGCTTCGGATGATGGACCTCTGGGAGAAGAGGGACCTCCCGCTCGCCACCTTCTCCAAGGGGATGAAACAGAAGGTTGCGATCGCACGGACTCTCGTGCACGATCCCATACTCCTCTTCCTCGACGAACCGACCGCGAACCTCGACCCGGAGGCCGCCAAGATGGTCCGCGACGTCATCCTGGAGCTCAAGAAGGAACGGCGGACGATATTTCTCAACACCCATCACTTGGACGAGGCCCAGCGGATCTGCGACCGTGTCGGGATTCTTCGGACACGCCTCTTGACGGTGGGTTCCGTCGCCGAGCTGCGGGCTGGGGCGTCGGGGAAACGGACCCTGGTACGACTGGAGCGCGCTTCGGATGAGATCGCGGATGCCATACGCGCCCGGCTGGGGTCGCGCTCCGTCGAGGTGTCGGGCGACCATCTCATCGTCGCGGTCGAGGACCCCGACCGGGAGAATCCGGAGATCGCGGACGCGGTGATCGCGGCCGGTGGGCGTATCCGGGAGCTCTCCCAGCTTTCGCCGTCACTCGAAGATGTCTATCTGAAACTCGTTCACGAAGAGGTGCTCGCGACATGAGGCTCTCCCAGGCCTGGATCATCGCGCGTCACGACTTCGGGATCTTTCGCCACAAACGGGGAATCGTTTCCGGGCTCATCGCCCTCCCGCTCGGGGTCGCCATCGGGTTCCCGGCTCTGACCTGGTACATCGTCCAGCAGGCAGGGACTGCGAGTGTGGGTTCGTATCTGCCCGGGCTCATCGGCGCGTTCAGCTTCTGGTTCGTCATCGGAGCCGCGATTCTCCCGACCGCCATTTCGTCCTACGGTATCGTGGGGGAGAAGATCGAGCGAAGTCTCGAGCCGCTGCTGTCCACACCTACTACCGACGGCGAGCTCCTGCTCGGAAAGGTGCTCGCCGCCTTTGTGCCCACGATGCTCGCGATCTGGGCGGGATCCGCTCTCTTCCAACTGCTCATTGACCTCGTGACCCAACATGCGCTCGGCTACCTCTACTTCCCGAACTGGGAGATGGCCGCAATCCTCTTCGTTCTGGCGCCACTTGCGAGCCTGTACGCGATCGAATTCTCCGTGATCGTCTCCTCGCGCGCGACAGACGCCCGAAGTGCTCAACAGTACGGGAGTGTAATCTTCGTCCCGTTGATCTTCGTCTACATCGCGGGCGAGATCGGGTCGGTCAACCTAGCTGGTATCGACCTGCTGTACATCTCGGCGGTGTTTGCTACCCTCGTTCTCGCCCTCTTCTTCGCGAGCACGCGGATATTCCATCGGGAAGAGATTCTGACGCGGTGGAAGTGACGTTCGCCGTTCGGACACGGGAGGGTGCCCGCATCCCCCAGGACCTCCGCCGAAGGTTACACCGTTCTCAATTTGTAGTGGCTGCCGCGGGGGTCGCACCCATCGTCGTTGGCAACGACACGGCGAGAGACGCGCTGATCAGTCGGAAGCTTAGGCGACCACCCACTGCTGCGGACCTTAGATGAACGTGACGCCGGGAAGGTTCCTCAGGGCAGGGTCGCTCGTGTAGAGGATCGCGAGGTGCCGTCGAGCGGTGGCATAGATCAGTGCGTCCGCGAAGTGAAGTCCAAGCTCGAGACAGTAATCGGCGGCCGCGAGCGCAATCTCCTGGTCTACCGGTACCAGGAACGTGTGGCCAAGGGCGGCAACGTCCTCGAGGGCCGCGTGCTCGCCGCGCAGGGCCTTGGCTTTCTTGTAGACCTCGTAAACCGTCACGGCCGACGTCAATATCTCCCCCGGGGCGACCGCATCGATTACCCGATTGTATTGGACTTGCTTCGGTCCCCCGCCGAACCTTTCGATCCAGCCGTAGCTATCAATTGAGATCACGGCAGCCACGACCTCTAGAATCGATCGTGCTTGTCCCGGAGACCCTTGGTATCCAAGCCGGGGGTCATTCCCTTGGTCCTTTCGAAGGGGCGAACTGGAACGTAATGGAGTATGCCATGCTTGACAATCACCGCCATTTTGTCGCCTGCCCGAATGTGGAATTCTTGGCGGACTCGTTCGGGTATCACCACCTGATACTTGGTCGAGACCGTCACAGTATCCATCGATCACGCCTCTGGATAATGATTAGTGTATCGATATATCATCCTTCCTACGCCACCGATATCCTTCGTGGAAGCGGCCCCGAATCCCCCCGCACCGAACACGAGGTGTAACGCTTGTTGCACCTTCTCAACGGCGCCGGGATCTCGGCGTCCAACCGTGGAGATCCATGCGGACCCTGTGGCCCCTGAAGGTCACTCCCTCCATTTCCAGTCGTAGGCGCTGTTCCTGGCCTTCTTCACCCAGCAGAGCGATCCGACCGCCTGCACCCACCACGCGGTGCCACGGCAATCCCGTAGCCCCGTACAGCGCACGGACGGTCAACCGCGCTGCTCGGGGGAACCCAGCGGCCTCGGCCACCTGACCGTAGGTGATCACCTTCCCCCGCGGCACCCGGGCAATCACCGCTCTAAACTGGCCAAGTGAAGGCATCCGTCAGTCCCCTGGCGCAGTATCCGCCAGGCGTCATAGGCGGGTCCACTGGTTAGAATCGCTGTAAGGCTGATTCCGACCACTCACCGCGCGTGCACCGGTAGCGCAAACGGGGGGTCTTACGGCAGTGAGAAGGGGGTTGGCGGTGGGTCGCATCGAAGGATTCCGAGTTGGCTGCTGCCCGGTGAGATCTGCCAGCCCCGCAAGATTTCCGTCAAATTAAATCGACCCGTCCTTTAACTATCGCATCTCGATGGTTAGACGGGCTGGAAAGCCCAGTGGATGAGAAAACATGGCGTTCGCACCATTTATTGACGACCTGGGATTTGTTGTCGCGCTGATCCTCGCCGGCGCCGCGGTTCTGACCTACGCTTCGATTCGAGCGTTTTGGAACATCCTTCGGAACGATCCAGTCCGAGTACGGGCGAGCATCAAGGCGTCCGCTGTTCCGGCCGGCATCATCGGCATGGTGGCGCTCGCAATCGGCCTCTTCACCGAGTTCACGTGGCCCTACTTGCTGTCGGACGGGCTCGGGTCCTACAACATCTTCTTTGGAGACATTACCGCGCTCTTCGGGATGGTCATGGTCGTCTACGCCATCGTCGGGTACTTTGGTCTCAAGCTCGAGTACGCGGGCCTATTCGGGTTCGTCGCCGGGGTAATCACCGCCTGGTATGGGTACTGGGGGTACACGACCCTAACAGCATCCGGCACCTTCGGGCTCACGAAGGACCCGCTCGAGACCTTCCTTCTTTACGGCGCGTACGCAGCTGCGGGAGTTTTCTCACTGCCTGCCG
Organism: uncultured Thermoplasmata archaeon; assembly: GCA_963749205.1. Lineage (GTDB taxonomy): Archaea > Thermoplasmatota > Thermoplasmata > Lutacidiplasmatales > UBA184 > Lutacidiplasma. The sequence continues at coordinate 488,273 of CAVVLW010000006.1, forward strand.
CGCTGCTCGTGGATTGGTGGCTCGAACACCCGGGTTCCACTTTCCCGAAGCTCTCCCTGAGTATGACGCCCATTTCGGAACTGGCAGAGGAGAACAAGGCCGCGGCGGAGGGATCCGCGAAGCTCCGGTACCGCGTGCCGTACTGGGCGTACCTTCTGACCGTGTGGTTCCCGATCTTCATGTTCCTGGCGGCGCTCGCCGCATGGTTCTACATCGGAGACATCCTACCGGGCCACCTCACCAGCCCACCCTGAGAGAGAGGGACACGCGCCGGCCCAGTGTCCTCCGGGAGGGGGTTGCGGTTCAGATCCGAAGCGGCCTTCCGTCGCCCCGATGAGGGTAGACGCAGGGTCGCTTGCACCCGACCTAGGCAAGGATGCACCTCCTCAAGCCGGCCAATCTGAGCGGGCAGAGGGTAGCAGCCAATACGACTCCCCGTTCCCCGGGGCGTGGATTGGACGCGCGATCGCGACGCCCGAGACCGCAGCGTTTAGGATACCGGCCCAAGTCGGCCTGTTCTTTCCTAGTTCTATCCTTGCTCGATCTTCACCAGGTCGTGGCCGACATGGTTTTGCATTTCGGCCGGGTCGACTTGCACTCCGCAATCGTTGCACTGCACCTTCGGGGCCGGCTGGCTCGCCATGCGGTCAGCAAGGCCCTTCGCTATTAACGGACTCCGAACGCACGCTACTTGGTCAGAATCTCCGCTCTTGGCGACCAGCTCTGGTGCGTCGAGATCGTTGGAGGTCGTTTGGCGCCAACGACCATCGGTTCTGACGGATAGTTGTGGGTGCAACTCGCAGTTATGTGGGTTCCGCTCCGCTGAACGAGTGACTGAGGGGCAGTGACCCCGGGCTCGATCGCTCACATCGATTCGAAGAGGCGGATGTCCTCGCCGCAGTCAGTTATTCGCGCTCTACGTCGCAGGAAGACTATTCGCGGTCGAGGACCCCAGGGTCGTGCGCTGCACACATTGCATCGCGGTCATCCGAGGATGCCGCAGGCGTTGCACCGCAGTCGACGGCCCTGGAGCGTGAGGGTTGAAGGCTTCTTTCCGTTTCAACATTGCGAAGATACACTTCGCGAGGGAGTGCGCCCCGGCGACCGCTCCCTTGGTGATCCCGCGCCGTCGGCCCACTCGCCGCCCCTTCTTCGCCACCGTTCCTCGCTTGACGCGCTGTCGGTGGTTCCAGTAGGCCTCCACCAGGAGAGTGCGGACCAGCTCGTTGCTGTCTCTCTTCAGCTTCCCGTGGTAGAGCGAGTCGGCCGACTGGCGTGTGGTAGGGCAGAGGCCGAGATACGACACCAGCTTCTCCACGGTGGAGAAGCGTGCGATGGGGGTGATCCAGCCGACCAGGGCCACGGCGGTGAGCTCTCCCACGCCGGGGATGGTGGTGAGCAGCTGAGCGTCCTCCGAGTGGAGGCACGCCTCGTGGATCCTCCGGTCGAGGTCCTTGCAGGTCGCTTCGAGGTTCGTGAGGTTGTCCAACCCTCGATCGACCTCTTCGATGTGGAGGGTTCGGAGGGATTCCCTCTTCCTCCGATGGACGAGGATCCGATCCTCATACTCGATCCCCCGCCGGAGCAGCACGCTGTAGGTGTGGAGGATGATCGACGACGCCTTCCTCCGATAGAACAGTCGCTCACCCACGAGCGAGCGCAGCGCTCGGGTCTCCGGAGGTGGGGCATACGAGAGCGGTAGGAGATTCCCTCGGAGGAGAGTGGCGAGGGCCTCGGAGTCCACTCGATCGGTCTTGAGGTTCGCCTCGGCGATGAGTCGGGTCTTCAGGGGGTTGGAGAGGACCACCGAGGCGCCGGTGGACTCCGCGGCGTCGTAGAAGTGTTCCCAGACCGAGCACGCCTCGAGCGCCACGTACTTGGTGCCCGGAAGACCGCGGAGGTACTCGACGAGCTCTCGATCGGTCGGTCCGAACTTGGCCTGGCTCACCGGATGACCCAGCGGGTCGACGGCGGTGGCCACTACGCTCTTTCGGTGTACGTCCAGTCCGACGAAGGTTTCCGCATTCACGTTCTCCATAGGGCGCCTCGAGGTGGAGGAATAGAGGCGCCCCCGATGGGACTTCCGCTGCCGCATGAGCGGAACCCATCATGTCCACATTGCACCTCCCCGGCGCGCCAGGATTGGGTCTAAGGGTCGAGTGACCATTCCGAAGCGGGGAGTGCACGGTCGGAGGCGCGAAGGAGCCGGGAATCATCCGTGAAAAGCGGGCAAGACTGTATCTCAGCCAATACCGCGTAACACGCATCGTAGACCGTCAGATTCTCCTGATATGCGAACTCGGCGGCTCTAGCCAGAATCTCAGAGGACGGATGGACGAGACCGATCTGCAGATCGAAGAGATCGCGCACGGCAGCACGGAGCTGATCCCGTGACACCGACGAGTGGTGACGCAAAGCGTTCGAGAACTCGTAGCACAGTAGGTCAGGAGCGGTGATTCTGACCCGACCGTCAGTGTGAGCCTCGCGTAGGGCAACGGCTCCCTCGGACCCAATCTCGGGAATAAACCACTTGCAAACCAGCGACGCGTCGGCGACTACTTTCGGGATTCGCGCCATCTGCGGACCTCTCGAGTGGAATCGAAGTGCGTTCCTCCGAGTTTTCGCCGGAGACTGTCGCTTCCGCGAGCACCCCGGAGGGCCCGTCGGCGATCGATGGGTTGCCGTGCCTCTTCTTCGAGCTCAAGTCGTTCCTTGAGGGTTTCTCGAATTACTTCGGCCCAGTTGATGTCACCAAGACCCGCCATCCTTCGCCGCGTCTCCCGGTCGACGCGGATGCTCATCACGTCCATGCGTTGTTCGGTAGTACTTGTACTACAGGGTTCATAAACCTTTCAGGGAAACTGAATGATGTTCGCCTGGTGAGATGCGGTATTCTGGGTGAAATGTGGACATGATGGGTTCCGCCAATGCCGCAGCGGAAGGCCCATCGGCGCCGCGCCTTGTCCTCCCCCTCGAGGCGCGGCATGGAGGCGATAGCAGACACCTATGTGGGACTGGACGTACACCGAAAGATCGTGGTGGCCACGGCACTCGATGCCACGGGCCGCGAGCTCGCTCAGGAGAAGTTCGGCCCCGAACCCTCTGAGCTGATTGACTTCCTCGCCCAACTACCGGGTCGCAAGCACGTCGCGCTGGAAGCTTGCTCGATGTGGGCCCCGTACTACGACACGGCGGCCTCGACGGGCGCGGCGGTCACTCTCTCCAACCCCTACAAGACCCGTCTCATCGCCGAGGCGAGTCTCAAGAGTGACAAGGTCGACTCGGAGGCGCTGGCCCGGCTCCTCCGAGTCGACTCGATCCCTACCTCGTACGCACCTCCTCGGGAGATCCGCTACCTGCGCACTCTCGTCCAGGACCGGGTGTTCTACCGCCGATACTGGACCGCGCTGGCCAATCACACGTACCACTTCCTCATCGCTCGAGGAATCCCCTACGAGGATGGACTCCTCCGACACCGACGCAAGCGTGAGGTCCTGAGGAAACTCCACCTCCCGGAGGTCGACCGAGGTCTCGAGACCCTGCTCGCTCTCGAAGAACGGGGCAAGGAGCTCAACCAGGCCATCCACAGCGCCTGGCTCGAGTCCGAAGAGGGGCAGTTAGTCGCCACGATCCCGGGCATCGGAGAGTTGACAGCGATGGCCCTCGTCGCCTACCTCTGTCCGATCGAGCGGTTCCCCACCGTGCGTCACGTGGCCTCCTACGTAGGACTGGTCCCTCGGTCGTACCAGTCCGCGGACCGCCAGTATCACGGCAAGCTGAAGCGGGACAGCAATGCCTTCGTTCGGTGGCTCTTGGTCGAGGCGTCCTGGACGCACCGACATCACGAACGTCGAGGAGATGTGGCGCGGACTGCGCGCCGCGTCACTCGACACCGTGGGTCGGGCAAGGGAACGATCGCGGGAGCCCACAAGTTGCTGCGAATCGTATTCGCAATATTGAAAGACCGGAGGGCCTATCTCCCTCACGCTCCAGAGCCGACGGCCCCGATGCAAGGTGTGCGGCGCCCTTCGGGCGGCCGCGTCGCAATGAGTGGGGCGAGCGACTCTGGAGTCCTCGGCCACGGACCGTCTTCCTGCGCTCCCAGGCGCGAATAACTGAGTGTGGCGAGGACCTCGAGTTCATCCACGTTCATGTAAACCGACGAGCGGCGAGTCGCATCTCGCAAGTCAACCGCGGGTCGGCGGAACCCACATAACCGAGCCTTGCAGACGTCCACGTTCGCCCCGAGGAGTACGTCTGACCACAAGGCCTGGTTCGCTTCACTCTCGAACATATACTCGAATCGGATTCCGGAATCATGGCCCCGAAGCGTGGCAGTTCCCAATCTGAAGAGAGTGCCATGCGAAGGACCGTCCTCGATTATCTCGAGTCATGTTACTCCTGGGAGGGAGATCGCATGAGGCGGGCGTTGCACCCCAAACTTGCCAAACGAATGGTTTGGACCGACCCGAAGACTGGCCGAAGTAGGGTCCACGAGTATTCCGCCTCGAAACTGATCCATGACGTCCAGGCTGGCTGGGGCGGTAGGAAATCCGGTGCCAAGCGGGCACCGACGGGCCAACGGCAGGCCGAGATCAAGATTCTCGACCGGTTCAAGGATATGGGCGTAGTCCGAACCGAGGCGGCCTGGGGAATCGACTACATCTCTCTAGCCAAGTTCAACGGCAAGTGGAAAATTATCAACGTTCTTTGGCGCCATCGGGACTGAGAGGCAAGAAGATCGTTAGGTCCTACTCGGTTGCACCCCGCCCCTCTGAGCTTTGGGGTCGCGCCGAAGAATCCCCGACGGCCCTCCGGAGGGGATCTCCCACCGACCGACCGAGACCGTCGCCATTTAGAAGCGGCGGACAGTGAGGGAGCCGACACGGGCTGTATGAAGGGTCGGAATCAGCGACTCCGTCGCCTGATCGGTCCGCTGTTATTTGCCGCCGCCATCGTTCTCTGTTTCTCTGCTTTATACGCCCCATGGTGGGCTCTTAACGAAATCGTCTACGTGAACGGTCAACCTGGTTATTGTGAGAATTACTGGACGACGGTTTTCTCGACGGGAAGTTACGACTCGAACTGCGGCGGTTCGGCCCCGCCTACCTCACCGCAAGGGGCCACGCCTCTCGAGATGCCCGATGTAGAGACACTCACTGAGACGAGCGTGGGCGCCGCTGCATTTGGTGCTCTTCTATCGATCTTCGCGATCGGGTTCGCCGTCTACACCCGACCCGGCCAGTCCCCGCATCGAGGAGTAGCGACACTCGTCCTCGTGATCGGTCTGCTCGCAGCCGGCGCTTGCTTCACCGGAGCGACGTATTTCGTGGTGGAACTGCCGAACGCATTTCAAACGGACAATTTCACTATCCAGACGGGCGATCCGTACCCCCCGACCTTCTTCGGGCACGCCGAATATTCGTCGAACGGTAGCACACCCAGCGAAGTCGTCACCGCGTCGCTGAATTGGGGCCCGACGACCGGATGGTATCTTCCCTGGGTGGGCGGAGCGCTGATGGCCGCCGCGTCGATCCTTAGCTGGCGCTCGCTCCGAATTCCTCGGTGGTCGACCATTCCCTGAATCTCGGATTTGCTAGATACCCACGCCGCGAACCTCCGACGAATCAAGTGATTCCCCAGCCCAAAGATTATTGCCGAGGGGTCAACATCGTCCCAGAATGCGGGCGACACGAAGCCAACCACGGGGGGCGATTGTCGCCGCCATCTTGCTGCTATGCCTCGTGCTAGCCCTCGAGCTCGGCGGGGCCGGAGTCTCGGTGACCCGGAACACCCCCGGGCCCACCTCGCCGCAGACTCTCGAGTCTGCCGTGCGGGGAGTGCAGTTCGGAGCCTCACCCTTCATCGTGGGGCCTGCGAGCGGGCAGGCCGACACGGTCATCGCGACGATTCCCGACGTGAGCTCACCGGCGACGGGGACCTTCGACCCGGCGAACGGGGACGTCTATGTCCCCGACTCCACGGGGGGTCTCGAGACCGGGTCGAACACGACCAACTTGACGGTGATCTCGGGCGCCACCAATTCGGTGGTCGCCCAGTCTTTCCTTGGGGTCAACGCCTACCTCCCGACCCCCACGTACGCGCCCTCGAGCAGCGAGATCTACGTCGCGGATCAGAACGGGTCCACCGGCATGGACAATGTGACGGTCTTCTCGGGAACCGACCGCCTCGCGGCGAACATCGGAACGGGATTCGAGTCCTGGCCGTCCAGCCCGGTCTACGATCCGGTGAACAAGTACCTCTACGTCTCGGACCAGAACACCGAGGCGTTCATCGCATATCCGCTCGACAACGTCTCGGTCATCAACACGATGACCAACACGCTCGTGACCCAGATCGTGGTCGGCGACGGACCGATCACCGGGATCTACGACCCGGCCGACGGGGACATCTATGTGCCGAACTTCGAGCAAGGGAGCGGCACGAACCTCAGCATCATCGACGCGGCGACGAACACGGTCATCGCCACGATCTCGGGATTGGATTCTCCGTATACCCCCGCGTACGACCCCGTGAACCAGGAGGTTTACGTCCCCAACGCGGGAGGCGACAACCTGACCATTCTCAAGGGAACCTCCGTGGTCGGGTCCATCGCGGTCCCCGCCGCGAACACGGGGGATCTGCTGGCGCCTCCCGCGGTCGACCCGGTGAACGGTGAGCTGTTCGAGACCCTCTGGGCGTCCTCAGCGATGATGATAATCTCCCCCTCCAACACGGTCGTCGCCACGATCCCCGTCGCACCGAATTCGTTCCTGAACTTCCCGGCGACGTATGATCCGGTGAACGGGGAGATGTACGCTCCGGGGTACAGCTTCAACGGCGGGACGGGCGGCATCTTCGCATTCAACGCGACGACGAACTCGCTCACCACGTTGATCGACGTTGGCGGTGCCCCCCAGACCCCCACGTTCGATCCTGTCAACGACGACCTCTACGTATCCGATCAGGACACCAACACCATCAGCGTGATCGCGGCAGGGCCGCTCTCGTCCGGCGGGTCCGGGAGCCCCGAATCGGGCGGATCTTCGTCGTTCTTGGGCCTGCCTGGAGACGACGGGTATTTCCTCGTCGTCGCCCTCCTCGTCCTGATCGTGGCCGGAGCCCTCGTGGCCGTCAAGCTCCGAAAGCGTGGACCCCGGGCCGGTTCCACTACGGTTCCGCCGCCCCCGCCGGGTGCCGGAGGAGCCGGACCCCCTCCCGTGGGTGGGTCTCCCCCCCCGCCCCCCCCTGGAAACTGGCTCCCACCGCCGCCCCCTCCTCCCAGCGGATGGACCCCTCCCCCGCCGCCTCCCCCTTAGGAAGGGAGTCTGAGCCAGCCTCAGGATCGATCGGGTCAGCTACGGGGGATCCTTTCCCGGTCCGAACCTGCGTCAATCGTCAGCTCGGTCGAGAGGAACCCGCTCCCCTGAACCTGGCCCTCGGGCGACCGCCCTCGAGCGCGCGTCGGGCGCTCCCATGGTTCATCGTTCAGGAGCCTCGTTAGATTCCCAAGCGACCAAAATCCTTCGGTGGTGTGCCGCCACCGCTGAAGTCACGTAGACGTCCACGGGCACCGCGGCGCGCAAACGGCGGCCTTGAAGGGCCGTGGCGGGCCGCCATGCGTCGGTTCACCGAAGAGGACCTCGCTCGCTCCCGGGTGGGGGCGGCCTGGAAGCGTCGCATCACGTACGAGGTCTCACGCACTCCGTCGCTGCTACGAAAGGCTGGAATCACCTCGCTTCCCTCCGGACCGGAGGGGTTGACGACCATCCATGTGGAACAGCTCAAACGCGGCCTACCCTGGAGCCCGGCCACCTACGCCCTGCATTTCGCGGCGTTGAAACGATTCCTCCGGTGGGCAAAGAATCCTATCGCGGTCGATCGCGGAGTGTGGGCTGTTCCTTCCGGATCGAGCGGTCGACGACGTTGGCTATCGCCCGAACAAATGGCACTGCTCTATCGTTGCGCTCGTGGGAGAGAGCGGATCCTGCTCGCGTTGGAGGGTTTCAACGGACTACGTCGCGTGGAGGTATTGCGGCTGCGATTGAAGGACGTGGACTTTGCCCGAGGGCGGCTTCGCGTCCTCGGTAAGGGTCGGGACGGAGGCAAATGGCGCACGTTGCCCATGTTCTCCGAGACCGCCCGGTTGTTGCGTCCACTGGCCCCAAATGCCGAGGAGGGCACGATGGTGATTCCGTTATCCCGCTCCGGTGCCGATCTGGTACTCGGTAGGGCGGCGGAGCGCGCGGGATTTCCTCGTCTGGGGTTGCGGGTCAGCCACCACGACCTGCGCCGGACTTTTGGACGGCTCGCCCACAAGGCGGGCATGGACCTCGTCCAGCTCAAGAACTTGTATGGACACTCGTCGCTCGATCAGACGGTTCATTATATTGGATTGGACGAGGACGAAATGCGAGCCGGCCTCGACCGGCTGGCGACGCTGATCGGACCCCTCTTGCGACCAGGTCCGGGTCCGGCGGGAGGAAGGCGCCGATGATCTCGAATCGGATCCGGTCCGCAGCCCTGCCCGAACTCGATCGAGACCCCGTCAAGAGCCGAATCCTGTGTGAAATGGGGGCCTGTCCCGCAGTGAGGCAGGGGGGACGCTCGGCCGTTGGCGGAGAACTTAACAACGCGTCCGAAACTGCGGAGGCATGACCGAAGTGGTAACCGGGCTGCACGCAGTGACCATCCATATTCGAGATATTCAGCGGGCGAGGAAGTTCTACCGGGAGGTCCTCGGTTTCAAGGAGCTCAACTTTGACGAGAAGGCAAGCCGGGCCGTGTTCGCGCTTCCGGGGGCTTCGACCCTCTTGACCATGCACATCCAAGGGCCGGGCGAGGAAGGACGCGATCCCGGAACGGTCTCGGGTATCATCTTCCAACACCCGGACCCTCAGGCGGCCTGCGAGGAGATCAAGCACCGCGGCGGAACCGTCACCGTCGAGGCGAAGATCATCCCGTCCCCGCTCGGGGAGTTCTCCCGAGGGGTCATCGCCGACCCCGACGGGAACGAGTTCGTCATCTCGAACCGCACCGACTAGGTGATCCTCGCGTGGGGTGCGACGACCCTGACCTCCCTCCTCGGAGCGCTTAATTTGGGCAATGAGGGTTCGGGCAGCGTGACGGAGTCACAACGCCGACTCGCCGCGATAATGTTCACCGACATGGTCGGTTACACGGCGCTGGTCCAGGCGGACGAAGCGACGGCCCTTGCGGTCCTGGATCGGCACAACCGTCTCCTTCGCCCGATCTTCTCCAGATTTCACTGCCACGAGATCAAGACGGTGGGCGACGCCTTCCTGGTCGAGTTTGACAGTGCGCTCGACGCAGTTCGATGCGCCCTCGAGATCCAACGGTCCCTCCACGACTACAACCTGTCATCCCCGGTCGAGTGGAAGATCCGGATCCGGATCGGTATCCACGTGGGGGATGTCGAGGAGGCGAACGGCGACATCCTGGGGGACGCGGTGAATGTCACGTCGCGGATCCAGTCGCTCGCCGACCCCGAGGGAATCTGCGTGACCCAACAGGTGTACGACCAGGTTCAGAACAAGATCTCGATCCCACTCACGAAACTGCCCCCCGTGGCCCTCAAGAACATCCGCATCCCGATGAGCGTCTACAAGATCGTTCAGTCCTGGGACGTGCAGCCGGTACCGGGTTCCGCCTCGGAGCCGGGGGACGGACACCGCATCGCGGTCCTTCCGCTCGCGAATATTAGCCCCGATCCGAGCGACGAGTACTTCGCCGACGGCCTCACCGAAGAACTGATCTCGGTGCTCTCCCAGGTCCGCGGTCTCAACGTGATCGCCCGAACGTCCGTGACCCCGTACAAGTCTGCGCCGAGGTCCGTCGCCCAGGTCGGGGCGGAGTTGGGGGTGGACACCGTGCTGGAAGGGAGCGTGCGAAAGGCAGGAAATCGCATTCGGATCACGCTCCAACTCATCGATGTGCTGACGCAGAGGCACATCTGGGCGAGCACCTACAATCGTGAGATCGATGATGTGTTCGCCGTTCAGACCGACATCGCGGAACGGACGGCGGAAGCGCTCCGACTCGAGTTCACCAAACCAGATCGACCGCGAGTTCGAGGCGAACCGACGGCCAATCTGGCCGCCTACGACTCCTACCTGCGAGGACTCGTGGCGGAACGCGACCCGAAGGGGAGTAGGTACGACGAGTCAATCCGGTGCTACGAGGACGCAACGAAGTTGGACCCGACCTTTGCCGACGCGTTCGCCACCTGGGCCGACCTTTACGTAAAGGTGGCGGGGGATAAATTCCCCATGCAGGACGTGATGCCGCGCGCCCGAGAGTTGGCGGCGCGAGCGCTCGAGTTGGACCCCGAGTCTTCCGATGCCTACGCGGCGCTGGCGAACATCGCGATGCAGTTCGACCACGATTGGCCGCTCGCGGAGACCGAGTTCCGGAGGGCGATCTCCCTCAATCCCAGCAATGTCACCGCCCACAGCTTCCTCGGGCTGATGCTCCTTGCCCTCGGTCGGTTCGACGATGCAAGGGATGTGTTCCGAGCGGGCATCCGACTGGACCCCGGGGGGAATTTTCAAGGATTGATGGCCCTGGCCGACCTGGGGTCCGGAAATTTCGCGACCGGGATAGAACATCAGAAGAAGGAGTCGGAGCGCGATCCCTCATCGGTGGGCAAGCACGTCTACCTCGGACTGGCGTATCTCACGGCCGGGCGTCGAGCGGAGGCCCTGATACAGGCGGACACTCCGTTGACCGGTGCGAACGAGGAGGAGCGTTTTGATCACGCCCTCCTGAACGCCCTCCTGGGCCGACCAGACGCGGCCCGCACGATCACGGGGGAATCAGAACGAGGAGAGGCAAAATCGTACAATTCCGCGACTACGCTCGCGATGCTGTACGCGGCGGTCGGCGAACGGGAAAAGGCTCTGGACCTTCTCGAGAAAGATGCCCGCGAGGGCGACCAGGTGCTCTGGTTGTATCACTCGGGTGTGTGGTTCGATCAGGTCCGCGACGATCCGAGATTCGTCGCCCTACTTCGCCACTATAGGCTCCCCGTCCATAGTCCCCCCCGGCCCGAACACCCGCGGGCTTGACGGGGACCGCGACCCTGGCGGAGGATGCAACGATCCTTGCCTCCGCCCGTCCGGGGGGTTAGGCGAACTCTCCCTTCGACCGAAGGAATTTCACTACGTATCCGTCGGGGTCGTTGATCGTGAACGCCGTGCCGTAGGGCCACTCCCGAAGGCGGGATTCGATCTTCGCGCCGGCTTTCCGAGCCCGGGCGTAGACACCTTCCACATTCCGTAGCTCCACGTTGACGATGACCCCTCCTCCGAGATTGGAGCCCACCCACCTGCGGTAGCCTCGATACTCGCCACCGCCTCCCCCCGGCGCAATCTTCCCGAGCGCGATGACCGCCTCTCCTAGCCCGACGCCGGCATAGAGGAGAGTACCCGTCGTCACCCTTCCATTTCCAGCGAGCCGTGAAGCCGAGGGAACGGTAGAAGGCGAGCGACCGGTCGACGCTCTTGACGTTGAACATCACGCTGATGAGCGCCTTCATTCGGGTTCCCGTCGGGGGTGGTAGTCAGCGCGGGGTCCTGTTGACTGGGAGGAGTCACCAGACTTTTCGTATAGAATTGCGGTCACGTCGTTCCCTCGCGGGGTGCTTTTATCCGGTCAATTCACCCGCAGAGTTCCACCAGCCGGTTGCGAAATCTCGTCCGACCGACGTTCCGTACCGAATGATCGTCCGGCGGGACCCTCCAAACCACGTCGCCCTTTCGGACCCGAAGTCGTTCCTCACACCCTTTATCGTCGGTCATGACGACCGCGGCGTTCTCCAACATGATCGAGAGGTAGGGGTGGCGGTGCCGGTGCATGGGGTAGGTCTCGCCGGGCCTGAGCACCATCTCCCAGACCCGGACCCGACGGTTCTTCATCAGGAGTATCTGCGCGGGAGGTACCCTCCTCATGGACGGGAGCGGGACGGCCCCGCAGCCCAAAGGGTACGCCATTGCCAGGGGCTTGGACCTGTCGGGGAGACCACGAAGGGTGGTTGTCCGATCCCTCCTGCGTTCGCTCAGGACCGATACCGGAGGAGTTGCTTGGGCAGGCTCAACGGCGATGCGGCATTGAAATCGATTCCGGTGATCCACTGGACTTCGGCTTTGAGCCAAAGATCGATCGGGTCCTGGGAAGCGATCAGGGTCCCGAGGGCCCGGGCGACGTCGGTCGCCTCCAGGTAGATGGTAACAGAGATCCCCAACGGTGTCCGGTTCAAGAACCAGCTTTCCTTCAGAATCCCGAGGCCCTGCTGCGACCGGCGGAATTCCGCGACCTTCGGCCCGTTCAGATCGGTCGCGAGGCGCTCCACTCGCTCATCCTTTCCGGGAAGGACCGGGAAGGTGAGTGCCAATTCGGTGAGCGGGTCTCCCGTCGCGGGAATGGACAAGGTATCGCGCACGCCGAGGCTAGTCCGAAGTCATCATATGGGGATGATGCCGCACCGGGTCGGGTCTTCATGGCCGCCGGCTCGGGCCCTCGAACCCCAATGCGAAGACTCGTGGTCGAGGCTCCTCGGTCGGACCTCGAACGATTCGAAGGTCTTCCGGACCTGAGTCTCGTCGAGTCGTTTCGTGTGGTCCACCAATTTCGATCCGATCCGAGCGCGATTGCCGGAATCTGTCAGGTGAAGTTCCGGTCCGCGGCGCTCACCCCACGTCATATGGCGGGTCAGGCAGGACTCACCAAAGTCGAAACGCTCTCCCAGGTCGGGGACGGCGCCTTTCTGGCATATTTCGAAGGCCGGCCCAATGTAGGGTGGACGAAGCTCGCGGCGGCGACGGGCGCCCACCTGCATCCCCCGTTCGAGCTCACGTCGAAGAGTTGGCGGATCACCGTCCTTGGGACCAGTCTCCAGCTCCGTCGATTCCTGGCGGCATTGCGACGCGGGAAGATTCACTACCGCGTCCAGACGATCGCCGCGGCCGACTTCCGTGAGCACTCTCCCCTCGGAACGCTCACGCCACGGCAGCGGGAGGTTCTGATCGCCGCGTATCGGGGCGGCTACTACGACGTGCCCCGGCGTGCAGATTCCGCTCGGATCGCACGATCCCTCGGGTTGGGCAAGGCGACGATCGTGGAGCACCTGAGAAAGGCAGAGAAGCGCTTGCTCGACCAGCTCATGTCGGAATAGGGCGCCGGCCCCGGGCCGTCCGAACACCGCGGCACGATCCGTGGGTGCCCCCGCCGCACTCACTTCTTGGAGGACCTTCTGCATGTAGGCACGGCCAAACACATCGCTCAAGGATCGGGCCTTTCGGTCGGCAAGAACCTCTGCGGCGTACCACTTCGACCCGAAGTGAACGAGCGTCATCAGGATGGGCAGGGCATCCTCCCCCTTCTGAGTAAGACCCCATCTCGTGTAGTTTCGACCCCGTTCGACGGCCCGGATGAATCCGCCGTGCTGCAGTTCCTTGAGCCGCACCGCCAAGACCCTCTTGGTCAAGCCCGGAGTGATTCGCAGCATTTCGTTGAACCGCTGGGTTCGGTAGAGCCCGATGTTCCGGAGCACCAGGAGCGCCTACTTGCGGGCCAGGACGTCCAGGGTGGCCTTGACGGGACAGCCCGCGAATTCGACGATCAATTCCGGGGGTAATTTCCGAGCGGGTTTTGAAACCATGTAGGTATACGTCCACTCACCTACCCGTTGATATGGTTTAAATTTGGTACCCCTTCTAGGCGAGGGACGGTAGGTGGACCAGTCATGGCAGACAAAAAAGTGCGCATCTTGGTGGGGACTCGGAAAGGCGGGTATATCGTCGAAGGCGACGGCGTCGCGGAAGACGTGGAGGATTGCTTCCCAGTTCCAAAAGGGCGCCGAGGTGTTCCACGTTATCGCCGACCCACGCCATCCCGGAGACGTCTACGCGTGCGTCAACTCGCCGTTCTGGGGCCCAGTGCTCTACCGCTCGCGCGATTACGGCAAGAAGTGGGCCGAGACCGGGACCCCCATGATGGCCTCGACCAAGGTTCGTCCCCCCCGATTCGACGGGAACCCTGACACTCCCGCCCCAACCTACGCGGTAACGAACCTATGGCATCTTGAACCCGGCCACGAAAGCGAGCCCAATACCCTCTTCATGGGCCTCGACCCGTACTCGTTGCACCGGAGCGACGACCTGGGGAAAACGTGGGAGCCGATCTCGGGCTTGAACGACCATCCCACGAAGGCGAAGTGGAACCCGGGCAACGGTGGCCCCTGCCTCCACACCATTATCGTGGACCCGACCAACAAGAATAGGATCTTTGCGGGGATCTCGGCCGCCGGACTCTTCCGGTCGGACGACGGCGGGGGCAACTGGGCCCTGGCCAATCAGGGCGTCGAGACCCCCTTCCAACCCGAGAAGTACCCCGCGGTCGGACAGTGCGTTCACAAGGTCGTCCAGGACTCCGCGCGCCCCGACACCCTTTACCGCCAGGACCACGGAGGCATCTACGTCAGCCATGACGCCGGCGAAAAATGGCAGCGGATCGGGAAGTCCCTGGACGACGACTTCGGGTTCGTCGTGGCGACAGCGAAGCATCTCCCGGGTCGTGCCTTCTTCGTCCCGCTCATGGGAGAGTCCCGAACGACATTCGGGGGCGGGTTCCAGGTTCATGAGTGGAACGAGTCCACCAAGAAGTGGCGTACCCTCATGCCTCCCACCCGATTCCCCGGCGACTACGGGACGCATCGGGAGGGCATGGCGTGCGATGCGCTCGATCCGGCGGGCATCTACGTAGGGACGACGACCGGCCAGCTGTTCGTCTCCCCCGACGCCGGAAAGTCTTGGAATCAGGTGCCGTTCCAGTTCCCGGCGATCCACTCGGTCTCCGTGGCGGGCCCGGGGTGATCCGCACGGACGGCACGGGAAGTGCGGAGGGGCCAAGGTTCCTGGCCCCGGAGAGCGAACGGCTCCTCCCTTAGACCCTGGGGTCCGCCGTCCCCAAGTCTTCACCTCAGCGGCGCAAGATCCCGTCGAGCAGCCGTTTTTGTGCCTTCCTTAGGTGCTCGACGGTGGCCGACTTACTCAGATCGAGCGACCTCGCCACCCGCGCCGAGTCCGCCCGCCGTGGCGTGTCGTAGTAGCCAGCGCGGTACGCCGCGACCAATGCCTCCCGCTGTCGGGGCGTCAGCCACTGCATCGGAGAATCCTCCCGGGGGTCGGTTCCGGCGATCGACAGCACATGGTGGTGGATCTTCCGGCGACGCAGCCCCACCAAGAACTTCCGGAGCTGAGGACCCGTTCCCACCACGCTGATCCGCCAGCTGTCGGGGGTGAGCTCGAGCGTAGGGATCAGATGTCCGCGCGTCGTCGCGGCGAGCCTCGCCCATCCCGTCGTGGGTTTGCCCTCGAAATACGCGAGGAACGCGCCGTCCTCGAGCCGAGTCAAGGAGACGACCTTGGTCATCCCGCCGTGACCGACCATGTGGGGCCGGGCCGTGGGAATCCGAAACCTCACCCGACAGACCCCGGCGTACGACGTTGGGCGGAAGCGAAACAGGTGGACGACCCGGAGCCGTTCCACGAAGGCCAATTCGGGGAGCCGGTCGGATCGCTCGAAATCCTCCCTCGGAATCGCCGCAATTACCCTCTTCATGGATACCGTACAGGGACGGGCCGTAGTTTATAGACGCACTTCGCCTGAACGCGGTGGATGACCCTTTCCAAGGCCGATCGGGAGTTTCACGAGAAGACGATGGCCCGCTGCTTCAACGAGGCGTGGGAGTACCTCGAGAAGAGACATCGAAGTGCCCACGATGACCAACGCATGCTGAACCTCGCCCACGCGGCGCGTTTCCATTCGAGCATTGTGGGGACCCCCCGGAACCACGCCATCGGCGATTGGCAGGTTTCCCGAGTCTATGCGGCTCTTCACGATCCTCAACTTGCGCTCGAATTCGCGAAATCCTCTCTCGGGCTCTGCGAGAAGCACCGCTTGTCGGACCTGCTCTGCACGGCGTACGAAGCGATGGCGAGAGCGTATGCGGTGACGGATGACCGAGCGTCAGCGCAAGAGTACATCATCAAGGCGCGAGACCAACTCGACGGCTCCTCGGTGGATGTCGAGGGGCGGCAGATTTTCCTGGGCCAGATTCGGGAGACAGAGAAACTGATGAGACGAAGCCCTGCTCTGAGCCCATGAAGAGCTCTTGGATCCTAGAGTGAGGGGCGACCGCACCAGGACCGAAGGGCCTCCTCCTCATGGTCGAGCGGTAGCTCAGCCCACCCCCCGCCCCAGAGTGCCGAGGGGATGTTCGACGCCCCCGGGGGGTTCAAACATCTAGAATGCAGGGCGTCGAGGTGCCCGGCCTCTCCCCGACGGGGATCCACCATCCCCCAACTCAGTCTTTACAAATCGGTTGGACCGGTCGATTCCAGACTCTCGTCACGAAAGACTCGCTTTTTCCGTCGACGGGTGAGGGCAGGAGCCGCCCGTAACTTCTCACCACTGAGAAACTACACCGCACGCCTACGTCCCTTCCGACTCTGAGTAACCGAGACCGTAGGAGCGAAGACGGTCGAGAAAGGGGCCGGGGGGGACGGCGGTCTCCGGAGCTTGAACCCCCTGACCACGGACCATTCCGGCCCGGAACAGCTCGGCGGTGGCAGCGGCGGCGAGGGACGTGCCGTTCTGGCGTTCATCCCCGGTCACCCGAAGGACCAGCCGTCGCACGCGATCGTTCGCAATTCCCTCAATCTCTACCTCAGTGATCCAAACCTCAGGGCCCGACGTGCCGGGGATTCGGGACAGCAGCGCGGCCGTGAACTCACGGGGGCGGACTGAGGTCCCGGCGACGGTGACCGGCTCCGAGCTCGCGAAACCAAGACGGACAAGATTCTCGAGCGCGTCCGCGGTCGCGCGGGAGAGTCCGACCTTGAAGTCGAGGGTCTGCAATCCCCGGCCCAGGAATGCGGGGAGGGTGGCGAGCTCCGAGTGCAAAGTCGTGACGTAGTCAATCACGCCGAACGGTGGTGCGTGCGTCACCCGCTCACGCCCGGAGAGGGGCGGGGTCTCGCGGAGGACTCCCTGGTCGAGGACCACCGGCGCGAGGGTGAACTCGTCCAGCAAGGTCTGCGCGGAGTAGGGGAGTGAGAAGGTCGCGGCCTCGTCCAGCGACCGGCGACCAGAGCGCAGATGAACTGCCGTCAGCCGATCGAATCCTTGGGACCCATGTGCGGCGAGAACGTTCGTGATGCCGGGAGCCTTGCCGGCCCCGAGCACGGCGAGAAGTCCCGCCTTCTCGAAACGCGAAGCGAGTTCGAGCTGGCGGAGGGTCATGCGGTACAGACCCCCCAGGTCGAGGTAGGAGCTGGTCGCTGCGAGGCACGCCTCCATCAC
This sequence comes from uncultured Thermoplasmata archaeon, assembly GCA_963749205.1. Classification (GTDB taxonomy): domain Archaea; phylum Thermoplasmatota; class Thermoplasmata; order Lutacidiplasmatales; family UBA184; genus Lutacidiplasma. Next base: position 505,655 of record CAVVLW010000006.1, read on the forward strand.
CGCGAGATTCTGGTAGTATAGGGTCGCGTTCACCGTCAACTGGCTGTCTCCCAGGATGCGCCTGATTGCGTCCGGATCTGTGACGTCAGCGACGGCCGCCTCCGCGCCGAGTTCACGGGCGAGAGCGCCCACGACGTCGCCCCGGACGTCAACGAGGAGAAGGTCGGGCACCCCGTCCAGGGAGAGCTGCCGGGCGATCCCGCGCCCGACGATCCCGGCCGCACCGAGAATGACGATTCGGTACGTCACCGAGGCTCCGACTCGGGCCCACGATCGCCCGGTTGGTCGTACTCGATCAAGTGAAGGCGGCCACGGAGGGCATTCCGAACGCGCCCTCCGTCTAGGGATCTTGAGCCCGGCACTCCGGGGAGAACGAGGACGCCCCGATAGTCAGGACTGTCATCGTCGAGAACGGGGAGGATCTGGCTATCCAACAGGCGTACCTCGCGCTCCGAAGGAGCCATTCAACCCTCCAGTCGGCGACAGTGCATGCGTCATTAAGCAAGTGGCCCGCTCTCCCTAACCGAGTCCCTAGGATGCCGAGGGTGGTGCTCCCCATTCCGGAACACTTCACATCCCCTTCTGACGTCCCGGAGCCCATCGGTCTCCCTTCGGGGTCCCGAGCCGACGGAGCCCGTTTGGCGCCGGGGTCGACGCTACCTTCCGCCTTCTTGCGCGGGGGGAGTACCGCGTAGTGGGGGGCCCTTGAGGTCGGTCGTGATCCGTTGCGCCAGCTGACAAAACCGGGTCCAGGGGTTGGGCCGTCCGGGGTACCGCTCCCTGAGGTGAGCGTCCAGGGGCTCGAAGGCATTCCAGTCAGTGACGATCGAGGTACTGAACGAAGTCCCTGACCAGCTCGTAGTCCAGTGTCCGGGAGGACACCATCTGTCCGATCAGCTCGTACTGATACGCGAAGGAGCGACTCTCGATATCCTCGAGGCTGTCGTCGAACGACTTCCAACCGGAGGCGGACGCGGCCCCGACGGCACGGCGCATATTCCATCGCCTCGTGGCGAAGTCGGTCGAAGTAAGTTGCTCCATCATCGAGAAGGCTAGATTCCTCCTTGCATCCACCCGGGAGGCTCGTACGTTGTACGCTAGGAGGATGACCGAAACCACGAGTGCGGACGACGCCGCGATGCTCGCCCACGTCTGGATGTCCGAGAGAGTCACGCGGTCGCATGCCCGCCGCCGTATGAAGAAGTATCGTTGTCCCGTGCTCGAGAACCCGGCCGAATTTGCCCCCGCACCCGCGGAAAGGGATGGCACCCTGGATAGGGAACTGGCTGTTTCAAGTCCCCGACAGATAAGCAGTCGACCGATACCATTCCACAGCTAAACGTCCGTGAAATGTATTGGAGGGGGACACTGCTGAATTCTTCATATCCCTAACCGGACCATCAACGGGACAGCGGGACTGCGCAACTACATGAAAGCGAGATGACGCCACTCTCGCATCCAGCGGGCCTCCGGAGCGGGGGTGCACCTGGTGCGCCGCGGCGGCTGGGTGCATGAGGTGCACCGAGCCGCTCCTCCCGGGGAGACTGGGGGAGGCACCGCACGATTCTTCCGATTCTATACCATGCTCTTGGGCGACCCACCTTCCCGATCGAGGGACCCCCCCCGTTACACAACCCCCTCGTTAGAAAACGGTGCGAGCGGAAGACTTCGGGCCCTCTTGTCCCAAAACGAGCGCTTAAGTCGACCCCCCGATTTCCGCTCCCTATGCCCGAACGGGGCCACCGGTTGTACGGCACCACCCGGGTTCGCTTGTCACTAGTGATCCGCGCCCCTTCGCGATACGTGTACGAGTGGTGCACGGACTACCGGACCAGTGACTCGCGGCTCACGACGGCACGTCCTTTTCCGACGTTTCGAGTGATCCGAATTTCGCCGCGTCGCGTGCTCCGCGTCCGCGTTTACCCGGGTCGCGGGGTCGACGGCGGTCGCGACCCCGCGATCGCGGTCGACCTGGTGCGTCTCAATCCACCGCACTCTTGGCACCTCGATCAGATCGACGAAACCGATCGGCAGTCGCTGGATTATCGTGTTACCGCGATGGGCCGAGCGCGGACCCGCCTTCATCTGTTCTCTACCGAGAGCTGGCTCACGCCCGACCATCCGACGAAGGAAGAACTTCGCGCACAAGTGGCGGCCACTTGGGCCCGATTTGCGGCGGCCCTCGAGGTCGATTACCGAGCGGGACGGCCCGCGAAGGGACCCTAACGGACCCCCGGAAGGTTCGGGCGGAGCTCCCCAGTTATACGCGCCCATCCGCAATTCCGGGGGCGGGCGCGCCCAGACACGCGAACGCGAGCTCCAGCACCTTGAGCGCTTCTCTACGGGATCCTCGAACGAAACCTGTCAGGGAGTAGGCGCACTTCCGTCCTGCCCGAATCGGGTGGGTTGACAAAGCACCGGTTAGAAAACGGTGCGAGCGGACGACTTCGGGCCCTCTTGTCACAAAACGAGCCCGTTTTCGAGCAGACGTTTTGATCGCCCGTCGCGAGATCGCAGCATTGGCGCAGGCTTAATGGAGGACGCGCAGGGCCGATGACCCGATTGCAATCAACGGGGGGGCGATGATGGACCGTGAGAAGCGGGTGCCGGCTCATCGGGACCACCCGCGAAGTGACTTTCCTCACGACATGCGAATCCTTGGAGGCTCACAATCCCCGACGTCCTGAACTCGACTCGGAGTGCTAGGCCCGCATCCTCTGGAACGCCCCGAAACTGCCCGTGACACCTCGCAGGCCCGGGGGCGAATGAGTGCTCGCTTGGTCCAGGACAACCGAAAGGAGCCGCCTCTCAGCTTTGAGGCGATGGTCCACGAAAGTCGAGCTCGACAACCCCAACGAACCGGCAAGCGCCTTCGAGCTCGCCCTTCTCGGTCGGTCGTAGTATCCATTCCGGTATGCGGTAGTGAGTACCGCCCGCTGCTTTTCCGTCAGGACTCCGAGCGGCGAGCCCTCCGAGATACGGAGGTCCATGAGTGACACTGTTCGATGACGGATGCGCTTGGCATCCAACCGGCGGAGGAACCGCTCGAGCTGATGGGAGGTCCCCACGAATGTCATCCGAGCCAGGTCGTCAGAAATCCCGAGCGGAGGTACGACGTAGCCGTCTCCTTTTCCAAGCCCTAGGCAACGATCGAGGGAACGGCCGTGGAGTCTCACGAAGCAAGTGAAGATGCCATCGGCCCCGTCGAGGACCTGCATCTTTCCCCCTCCGGCGCCGAAAAGACTCTCGGGCGTCAGCTTCGGGTCCCTGAAGGACAATCGGATGATAACCGTCGACCCGTCGGGCCCAGTCCGGAGTTGGTGAAGCACCTCGAAGGTTCGGACCATGCGATAAATCGGATCGGCCCCCCGCTGCTTGAGGAAGTCCTCCGCCGGCATCTCGACGACGATTCGTCGCATGCAAAAACCCACGCAACCTCCCCAGATAAACCCCTCTTGCTACCGAGCATATCCGTACGAAGGAGAATGAGCCTCGGTGAGCTGCAACGAGTCCGAGGCTTGAGAATGGCAAAAATTCTCGTGATTGGAGGTCTGGGCTGGGTAGGTTCGAACACGACGGAAGCGCTGGTGGACTTGGGCTATGACTGTGTTCTCACCCGACACGTGACTACGGAAGTTCCTCCCTTTCTGCAGAAGCACATCGGCGGGAAGGTTCTCATGGAGTCCGCGGATGTCACCTCCGTCTCCGACCTTCTCCGAATCGGCGAGAAGCACGAGATCGACGGCATCTTCTGCGCGGGCCGACCCCTCGGCCCTGAATCGAAAAGCACACTCCCCAACCTCCGGGCCTACTTCGACATGATTACCGCGGTCTTCCAAGCGGCGGAAGAGTGGAAGGTAAATCGGGTCACGATGACGAGCTCGGTGGGTGTCTACCTCGGGCTAGGGCCTGCTCGAATGAAGGAGGACCAGTTGCTCCCTATAGAAAGCAGGGGTGCCGCGGGGTACCAAAAGATCGCCGAGCTGGCCTCCTACGAATTCGCTCGGGGCAGCGGCATCAGCTCCGTGTGCGTTCGACTGGGAGGAATGTTCGGGCCCGGCATGGATCCGAAGATGCCGGATATCCTGCCACGTTTGATTCACGCGGCCGTGCGGGGAGTACCCCCTAACCTCGAGGGTCTCTTCCTCGGAACCGCCGCGGACGATGAAATCGACCGACCGTACGTTAAGGATCTCGGACGCGCGATTGCGATGATTCAGACTTCAGGGAAGCTTGCGAACAGCATCTACAACATCGCTGCCGGAAAGTCCACGTCGAATCTTGAGCTGGTAAGGGCTATCGAGCAGGCCGTGCCGGGTTTCAAATTCGACCTCCCGCCAGGTCGCAACTCCCGGATGGTCATGCCCGCCCTGGACACGGAACGATTGCAAAAAGACACAGGCTTCTCGCCAAAGTTCGACATTCGATCCGGTGTCGCAGACTACGTCGATTGGCTCAGGGCAGGAAATGCCCGCTAGCGAGACGAATCCTCCCGTCGGGAAAGGGACTCCTTTCCGGCGGGGCGAGCAGCTCGTTCAAATCCCCTGCACGCGAATTGTCAAAGGTTGCCGTTTCTCGGCGAGAAAGCGTGAAAAGATGTCGGAGGGGGACACTACTGAATTCTTCATATCCCCAACAGGAGGGATTTCGCTCCGTACGTTTTTCCTGTGTCAATTCTCTCCCGGGACGTACATAGTAATCTATATGATGACCATATGCTATCCCATAGCTGATGATTACGACTATCCAAGTTACACCGACCACCCGCGAACGGCTTGCCGCGTTGAAGAGTTCGCCGCGCGAGACCTACGATGAGCTCCTAAACAAGCTGCTGTCCCTAGTCCCGCAGGGAGACGACGAAGGAGCGTACAGCGATGCGTTTCGGATGGGGTTACTGAACGCAAGACTTGACATCCGGTCGGGCCGCGTAACTGAGCACGCGCAGGTCAGGAAGCGGTTGGGCCTCTGACGCCTTGGTCGATCAAGTGGTCCGAGACCGCTGTCCGAGACCTGCACAGCCTCGATCGGACAGTAGCCCGCCGGGTTGCAACCAGGCTTGAGGCGGCCTCCTCGAACCCGACCCACTACTTCACGAGATTAGCAAGCTCGGACGAGTACAAGCTCCGTATCGGTGACTACCGCCTCCTCGCGGTACTCTCCCACTCGGATCAGACCATTCTGGTGGAACGAGTGGACCATCGGTCGCGAATTTACGAGCGGTGACGCAGACTTCTTCCACCCGGCTCCTTCAGAGAAACGGGTGCACCAGCGGACTCTGGCCCACTCAGTTTTTCGGCGATAAATCGGCGAAAGATGTCGGAGGGGGACACTACTGAATTGTTCATATCCCCGACATGGGGGTCAGCGAGAAAGCGTGATTGCGCGACTACCCGTAGTCTGGAAAGCGCGATTACAAGAGTGCCCGGTGCGGTTGGGTTTCCGGGGCGTCCGAAGCACCCGGTCAACTAGTCAAACCACTGTCTCTTCCCTAAACCGGGCCTTAATCTAACGAACGCCGTTCTCGGTGCGTGGCCGCGACCCGTCGCCTCGCTGCAATCATGTTTACCGATATGGTCGGCTCCACGGCACTGGCTCAGACCAACGAACCGGAGGCTCTCCGCCTACGAGATGAGCAGGAAGGTCTCGTCCGCCCTCTCTTCGCGGCCCACCAGGGACGCGAGATCAAGTCGATGGGCGACGGGTTCCTCGCCGAGTTCGATAGCGCTCTGCGGGCCCTCCAGTGCGCGATTGACATTCAGCAGCGCATCCACGAGAGAAACTCGCTGCCAGGCCAATCTCCAATCCACCTTCGCGTCGGGATTCACCTCGGAGATGTCGAGGTACGAGGGACCGATATCTTCGGGGACTCTGTCAACGTCGCTTCTCGAATCGAAGCGCTTGCCGAACCCGGGGGAATCTGCATCACTGATCCAGTGTTCGGTCAGGTCCGGAACAAGATTCCTAATCGTCTGGAGAAACTGGCGCCCCAAGTGCTAAAGAACGTCCGGTTCCCCATCGAGGTTTACAAAGTGACCATGCCGTGGGAGCAGAATGCCGGCATCTCCGGAGCGTTGGACAAGCATCGCGTCGCGGTGATGCCTTTGGTAAACATGATCTCCGACCCCAGTGAAGCCTACTTCGCGGATGGAATGACCGAGGAGATCATCTCGGCCATCTCCAAGGTCCGCGAACTCGATGTCATCTCGCGGACGTCGGTGACCCAGTACCGAAACACGACGAAGAAGGTAGCTGAGATCGGCCGTGACCTCAACGTCGGCACGTTGTTAGAAGGCAGTGTCCGCAAGGCCGGGAACCGCGTCCGGATTGCCGTGCAATTGATTGATGCGAACAGTGACAAGCACATCTGGGCCGAGAACTACGATCGGACTCTCGAGGACGTCTTCTCCATCCAGAGCGAGATAGCCCAGAGCGTCGCCTCCATGCTGAAGGTCGCACTGCTGGAGGACGACCGGAAGAGGCTCGAGCGGGCACCGACCAAGGACCCAGAGGCTCACTCGCTGTATCTTAAGGGGAAGGCGGCTCCGTCGTATCAGATTGCGTCCGAGTTCTTCCAGAAGGCAATTGATACGGACCCCGAGTACGCCCTGGCGTACACTGCCCTTGCGGACGCGATCCTCCAGATGGGATTCCAGGAAACCACTCCGCCGAAGGAGTCCTCACAGAAGGGAGAGGCGCTCGTCGTGCGAGCGCTGGCACTGGACCCGTCGCTTGCAGAGGCTCACGCTGTGTTGGCGGTAGCTCTATTCTCACGGGGGGAGTACCAGGGTGTCGACCGGGAGCTCGACCTGGCGCTCGAACTGGACCCCAACCATACCACCGCCCTCGGCCACAAATCGAATTGGGAGCGGTTCAAGAGACATTTCGACGAATCCGAGCGTCTCGCGAGGAGAAGGCTGGAACTCGATCCGCTCTCCTTGAACATGATCCAGGATGTGGCTGGCCAGCTGCTCCGCCTTCGCCATCCGGAGGAAGCCATCGCACTCCTCACGAAGGTCCTCAAGATCGACGCGGGCGCATTTTGGAACCGGTCCGACCTCGGTTTGGCGTACGTCCAGTTGGGGAGGTTCGAGGAGGGCATCGCCTTCCTCCGGGAAGCCATTGGCAAGGAGAATACCTTCAGCCTGGAGTGCGCCACGACCTACCTGGGGTACGCCCTCAGCAAGGTCGGGAAGATCGACGAGCTGAGAGAGCTGCTTTCCGAGGGGCTCGAATGGCACAGCAAGAACCATCGAGGTGCCCTCCCGATCGCGGTGATGTACGCGGACTTGGGGGAGAACGACCGCGCGTTGGAGTGGCTCGGGAAATCCTTCGAAGAACGTCCCTACATGCTTCCGGCCGCCTTCAGCGATTTCTACCTCGAGCAGCTTTGGTCGGATCCCCGGTTCGAGGCTCTCCGGAGGCGTTTGGGCTGGTTTGATTGACCACAGTTGGCAAGAATTGTGTCGGAGGGGGACGTTACTGAATTCTTCATATCCCCGACAAGATCCCGGTACCGGAGAAAGCGCCATTGCGCCACTAGGGAATCAGCGAGGAAGGGTCTCCATCGCGCCCGGAGGCGCAAAACGAGGAGTCGGTTCCAATCGAAAGAAGCGCGCTGCGTTGTGGTAAAGAATATCCGATCGCTGCTCCGGCGTAAGGAAGTCCGCCGATTTCACATTCTCAATCGCCATTCCCATCGCTTCAGGCCACACCATTTCATCAGAGCCGAACATGATTCGTTTGGCATAACCGGCCCGGACTAACACCTGCAAATTACTGTGGAACTCTGCACGGGGCAGGACCCAAGAGATGACACCCAGGTCCACGAAAACGTTGGGGTAGGCGTACATGACCGCGATCATGTGGTCGAGGAATGGCCATCCAGCGTGCATCACATAGATACGCAACTTGGGGTGTCGAACCAAAACGTCTTCGAGCAAAAGAGGGTCGCCAAGGGAAGCTCTCAGGGGTGAAACAAACGGCGTTCCCGGGGGACCGCCCGGATACATGTGCAGGCCAATCGGAACGTCGAGTTCCTCGGCGAGAGCAAAGAGTGGTTCCAGTCGAGAATCATTGGGGCCGATGCCAGCGTACTGCGGAGACACCTCGCCGATTACTTGAAACCGGCCAGCCTTAGCTTCGGTGCGCAAAAACCCCAAGTCCACCTTAGTCCAGTCGTCAAATTTGATCCCTACAATTACCCTGTCCGGCGCGTCTTTTTGCCATTGCAGAACATCGACGTAGGGCCCACTTACAACGGCCTTCACAACGCCCAAGCGTTGCATCTCTTCGAGGACCGTTTTTTCGTGCGCTGATGTTGTAACCGCTCTCACCGGCTGACCTGTGACCGGATTGGGGATTCGAATCTGTGGGTCGTCTTCCCTCAGCGTGTGAACGTGCACGTCTATGATCGGCTCCTGCTGTGTCGGCAAGTTCAATGCCCGTCCTTCTCGAGATTGTTAGTGGAACAGGCGCATAAGGCCGTCCCTTGTGTCGGGCCCGTTCGCTGGCGGTGTTGCCCGCAATTCGAGAGAGGCGAGCGAGGGAGAGGGGCCGCGCAGCGGCCCGGAGGACCGAGCGGATACCTACCGACCCTGCCGCTGGTATCGCTTATCGCTAAAACGGTGGTAACACCCCTCGAAGCCGGGGCGCTATACTATAGAGGTCCAAAAGTGACTCCGCCTTCTCAAAAACCACCCTTTTCCGGAAGGACCCCTTGGCGGGTTCAAATCCCTGACACACAAATGGTCGAACGTGCTCGTTTCTCGGCGATAAATCGGTGAAATATGTCGGAGGGGGGATTTGAACCCCCGACCCCAGGATCTCTCCCGGAACGCGGACCCGCGTCCCGCTATGAGTCCCGAACTCTACCGGGCTGAGCCACTCCGACAGGGAACGGACGCGCCATCGGGCGTCCTCGGGGCCTACGCCGCCGTGGCATCGCCGCCGTCGGCGACCGGCACGACCCGTCGGGGGCGCTGGGGACTTCGGTGAGGGCGGAGGGTTCGGGCAACGGGAGCTCGTCCGCGATGACCCCGAGCACTTCCGAGCGGCGGATCTCGATCTTCTTGAGCGGATAGAGCGTCTTCAACCCGTGGGCAAGGATTTTGGAGAGCTCTCCCTGGAGCATCTCCCGGACGAACTCGGGCGACGAGCGCTTCGCGGCTTCCTCCAGCAGGATCGCCACCATCTTGTGGCGGAGCTCGGCTCGAAGCCGGGTCTGCAGGCGTTGCTCGCCGACCGCGACGGGTTTCAGCACGATCCGGACCCCGTCCTTGGTCGTGACCGTGAGCGCGAGGTCGATCTTCGAGCGCTTTCTTCGGGCAAGTCGGCGCACGTAGTCGCTCGTCAGGTCGTGGCCGATGAACCGGGCCTCCGCGACCCCATCGCCGCCCAGGCGCTCGATCCGGAAGCGGAGCTTGATGTGGGCCTTGCCCGAATCCGCGCCGCCCGACAACTCAGGGAGCGTGCGTCTCGAGCGTGCGACCGACGACTTGCTCGGGTTCCGTCGCGACGGTCTCTCCGAGCTCGACGTGCTGGAAGAGACCCGGTGCGCGTACCTTGAACCAGTGCTTCGACCGCCACTTGTCCTTGACGGTACGGGCCATCGCCGGCTTCTTTGCCGGGGTTTCCTTGTCGGCCATCGTTCGCGGGGGCGCGGAGCGGGGTAGCCTACTTAAGTATAACGAGCGGAAATCTGACGGGGAACTCTCCGGGGCTCGGGAGAAGATCCGAGCCCGGCTCTCGCGCGCGCTCTCCGAGTAATCCAACCCTCTTCTGGTTGAAAGATTGAGGGCGACGTCGGTCGCCTTAATCCCCTTCGCTCGAGTGTGAAACACCCTCGCTGGGTGCAATGCCCCGGAAATCCTCTCGGGGCCCGCATTACAACCAGTTTCGTCTGAGGAGGATTTCGTGCCAGGAATGGCGGACGCATTCCACGACCTCCCTCCGCGGTTTATGTTCCCGAATTCGCCCACACCCCCTTCATGCCCCAGATTCGGTCCGTCGTCCTTCCCATCGTTCCGCCCGCGAACCTTCTCCGGGCCCTTCACGACGTCCGCTCGTCCGTGAATCGCATGATCCCCGACTGGCGGGCCCATCCCCACGAGTCTCGGTTCGACCTGACCAAACGGTGGTATCCGGTGCTTCGCCAAGCTTACGGGCACCTCGCGTCGGCCTGGCCTATCACCGCATGTAACGAGGCATCGGCATCGCTCAACAGTTGGGATCGAATGCTCCGACGTGCTCAGCGTCACGACCCCCCGAAGTTCGCGCGGATCAAAGACCATCTCCCGCACCGAATCCGGCTCAAGGCGAGCCTGCATCCAGAACTGTACCGACTTCGCGATGGCATCCTCGACATCACTATCAGACCCGAGGAGCACGTTCGTATCGATCTGCGGACGGTCAAGAGTCCCTTGTTCTCGAGCTACCTCGCCGCCTCCAGCGGCAAGTTCGGTCTCGCGGTAACAGACCGCAAGCTCGTGTTCAACTTCCGACTCGGTCAGGAGCCCACACTGGCTGAGGAGAGCGTCGGGGTGGATCTCGAACATGCCCTCGGGGGACTTCGCCACCTCCGACGGAACGACCGGTGCGGTCGACCTCCGGAAGCATCACCCAGATTCAAGGAGCGATGGACCGGAAGCGACGGAGAGCGCAGCGAGCGATTCCCAAGGACCTGAGAGCGCAGCGCCGGGTACTCCGTCGCTCGAAGGATCGAGAAGGTCACCGGGTGATGCCACTGCTCCACCAAGCGGTCAATGAACTGTTGGCGAAGGTGGGCGACCGCAACATCGTAGTGGAGGATCTATCGAACACCACGGAAGAGCTGGAAAGAAGGACACTGTGGACTGAAAGACGACGAAGGCTTGGCGTGTGGACGCACGGGCAGTTCACGCGTCTCGTATCACACAAAGCCCGAACCGTAGTCGTGCGGGTGAACGCTCGGGGGACCTCGTCAGAGTGTCCCCGGTGCGGAGGGCCGCTGGCCCACCCGGAGTGGCGACGGCGCGACGTGCGGGAACTGCCAGGGCGAATGGCATCGGGATCGGGCGGCGGCGATCGTCATCCTGACTCGGGGTCAGCTCGCCCTACGGGGAGCGGCCCCTCCCCCGAGCGCGCGCAACGCGCTCCTGGAGGCGGCGGCCTGGCGTCCGGGGCTGGAAACGGTCTCGGGCCCCAGGGGCGAGCCTGTGAAGGGAGACGACGCGAAGGTCGGTTGAACCTAGAATGTCAACCGGAAAAAGGAGTAATAACCCAAACCGAGTTGAGCGCGACGTGGTCGATACCCCCGTCCGAGCACCGGCTCCCGGAACGCACTCCACGGCCGCCGCCCTGAAGTCCGCCCACGAGCCAATCGCGAGCCCCGCCGAACGGTTTCGCGGGGAGATCCTTCGCACGCTCGACGGCCTGCGCAGCGAAAGGACTCGATCGCGACGGAAGCGGTCCGGCGCTCTTCCCGGGAACGGTTCTCCCCGAACCTACTTACGAGGACCTCCTGACGGCGCTCGTCTCGGGTGCGCATGTGCTCTTCTTCGGACCGTCCGGCGCAGGCAAGACGAGTCTCGCGAAGGACCTGTGGAACCTGTTCCCCAAGGGAGTCTGGACGGTCGACGGCTGCCCGGTGCAGGACCATCCGCTCAGCATGGTCGACCCCGCAGTCGCCGCCCGGTTCCCGCCCTGCCCGATCTGCGAGCGACGATTCGCACCGAGCGGCGACCCGACCCGGTTCGACCCTGCGTCGGTCGACCCGGCGCAGGTCCCCGCCAGCTACGTGCTGCTCCGGGAAGGGTACGGATACGCCCGACTGCAGGGCAGTTCGGAGGTGTTCCCGCGACCATCTGACCGGCAACATCAACCTTCGAAAACTCGAGGAGGTCGGCGACCCGATGAGCCCGCTCGTCTTCGAGCCGGGAAAGCTGCTGCAGGCGAATCGCGGCTTCCTCTTGGTCGACGAGATCGGAAAGCTGCCGCTCGGCACCCAGAACGTGCTCCTGCAGGCGCTGCAGGAGGGGACCGTGACGCCCTCGAAATCGCGGGAGAGCTTCCCGGGCCTGTTCGTCGCGGTCTGCACTTCCAACCTTTCGGACCTCGACAACATCAACGACCCGCTCTCCGACCGCCTCACCAGCCTGCACATCGGCTACAACGACCGCCACGCGGACAACCGCCGGATCGTCGCCCTCGGACGGAGCGACGACCCGACCCAGTGACGTTCCCGAGGTCCTCACTGATGCCGGGGTGCGCGTCATCGAAGCGTGGCGACTCCGGATGAGCGAGGACAACCCCGATATCGGGGAGGTCGGGTCGAACCGCACGCTCCTCGATGTCGCGGCCCGAACCGCCGTCGATCGGGGTGCTCGCCGGCCACCCGTTCCCGACGAGCGCGGACCTGAAGGCCGGTCTCGTGCACGCGATGCGCGGGCCGGATTCGGGCGCGCAGCGGAGACTCGTTCCGCCAGAACGAGAAACGCGTCGCGGAATTCATCGACCAGTACCTCGACCCGTCGCTCAAGCGGAGCGCCGGGGTCTACTGGTGCCGGTTCTACCGCGGGGTCCTCCGGGAGAATTCCGCGGACGCGCAGGCCCTCGTAGGGGAGGGCCGCCGCCTCAAGGACGACTGCCGAGCTCCGGACGCAGGCCGCGACGGACGCCACGTCTTCCCCCAGTTCCGGACGTTCGTCCGGTACGTGACCGACCGCGAACGCCCGACCACGCCGGTCCCGCCGATGGACGTCGCCGCGAACATCTTCCGACTCCTCGAGGAGTACTCCCTCTTCTCCTGCAAGGACGAGGACGACGACGACGCCCCCCTCTAGCGACGCGATCGAGCTGCCGAACTGCACCGAGTTCGCGGACGACGTCGTCTCCGACTACCTCCTGGACGCGGTGGACCGGGCCGCGCTCATTCGGGCCCTCGCCGAGGAAGGGGTCGACGGGGCGCGGAAGCTCGTCCGCGACGCCGCGACCCGCGACCGAGAGCTCGCCGACCGTCTCGCCCGGCTCCGCGAGCGGCTCCGACGACAAGCCGCCCGGAGGAATACCCGGGTCCAGGAGGATTATGACCGCCGCCGCGTGGAGCTCGACCGCGTCGCTCGCCGGAGCGACGAGGAGGTCGCCCAACGGATCGCCGAGCTCGAGAACCGGCTCCGAGCGGCGCGGACGATCGACTGGTCCCGCCTTCCCGGCGACCTCCTGGATGACGTCGGCGCGGCGCTCCTGCTTCCCACGGCGTCGTGGAACCAGCCGGCCCCGACACCCGGGATCGGTGCCCGCATTCGCGCGGCGTTCGCGCGGCTCGTCGCCTGGCTGAAGCGCCTTTTCGGGAAGGAAGAGCCCCGCGCGCCCGGTCCGTTCGGAGCGCCGCATTCCCATCGCGATCGCCTCTTCGGGCGGTCGGGCGCTCGGCGCGTCCGAGCTCGGCGATGCCCTCGCGAGCCTCTCGGGCCCGCAGAAGGAGGAGCTGAGCCACTCCGTCACCGGGGCCCTCCAAAGGGAGGAGCGCGAGCTCGAGCGCGTGGCCGAGGAGAAGCGACGCGCCGCCGAGGCCCAACGCCGCCTCCTCGAGGAGGAACGACGCGAGGCGGAGCGGCGGGCGGCGGCAAGCACCGAGGCCCGGGTCCGCGAAGGCGAGGAGCGTCGGCTCGAACGCGAGCTCAAAGAGCGGGGGTTCGTCGCGGAGCGCGGCGGCGAGCTCGCCGTCACGTACGGCCTCGTCGAGCGGTTCGCCCGCCTCCTGCTCGAGGACGAGAGTCACCGTCTCCCCGGCGACATCCGCCTCTCGCTCCGCGGCGGGGGGTCGACCGGGGTCTACGAGAAGGCCCGGTTGCGGCGGGCGGAGGAGGTCGCCCGGCTCGGACCTGCCGAGTTCGCTGCTCGCCGCCCGGCTCGCCGGCCAGCGCCACATCGACGAGTCAACGAGCTACGTCTATCGCGAGGTGACGAGCGAGCGCGTGCACGTCGTCCTCGCGTTCGACCGGTCGGGGAGCATGAGCGAGAACGGCAAGCTCGAAGCGGCCAAGAAGGCCCTCCTCGCGCTCTACGTGGCGATCCGTCGCCGGTACCCGACGCCACGGTCGACGTCTTCGCGTTCGACAACGAGGTCCAGGTGCTCGACCTCGTCGAACTGTGGGAATGCAAGGCCGGGGCGTTCACGAACACCGCCGAAGCCCTCCGGGCCGCGCACCTGCTCCTGCGGTCCTCGCGAGCGACCCGTCGCGAGCTCTACCTCATCACGGACGGGCTTCCCGAGGCGTACACGGCCGAGGACGGACGCGTGCGCTCGGGTCAGCTCGACGTCGCCATGGAACACGCTCTCGAGCGAGCGCGCGAGCTCGCGACCGTCACCCCGCTCAAGTCCACGGTGATCCTCTTGAAGAGCGAGCACCCCGAGTACGAGACCGCGGCCCGGACGGTCGCCCGCACGATGGGCGGTGAGCTCGTCGTGACCGACCCGGTCCGCCTCGGGGTCGAGCTCCTCGTGCGCTGGGCGCACGGGACCGAGACCGAGCGCCGGGTGTCGACCCCCGCGGCGCCGCTCCCCGCCCCGGCGGCCGCGGCCCGTCCGGCGCCTCCCGCCGTCGCCGCGCCGACCGCCGGATGGGTGGCTGAGGGCGCCGCTGCGAGTGGTCGTCAACCTTTATCTTCCGTTCCGTCGGTCTGACCGGGCGGTGAGACCGTGACCGACAGCCGAGATGAAGCCCAGTTCCGCCAGCACCTCGCCGAAATGCGGCGGGCGGCCGGAGGGATCGGCCGCGACTTCGCGAACGAATTCTCCGAGCTCGACCGCAAGATCGAGCGGCTCGGCCATACGACGTCCAAAGAGGCGAAGTACCTCGCCCTCGACATCCAGGACGATTTCGCGCACCTCGGGAAATCGTTGGACGAGGCGGCCCGTAGGATTCCCCAGCACATCGCCAACGCGGGCATCGCCATCGGCTCGGGCGCTTCGCGCGCCGGAGCGGCCACGCGCGACGCATTCGTCTCCGCCGGCCACCGGGCGAAGGAAGGGACCAAGAACGCGCTGGCGAGCGCCGCGGGCATGAAGCGGACCCCCATCCGGGAGTGGTCGACTCCCACGACCGGGGACGACGAGAAGACTAGGCCGATCGCGCGGCCGATCGCAGCGGCGGGACCCGCCGACGAGGTGTCCGTACGCGCTCTTCCGCACGGACCCGCTCGGCCGCGACCCGAAGGTACTCCTCGTCGAGCTCGAACCCCACGAAATTCACTCCGCACCGCGCCGCGGCCACCGCGGACGCCCCGATCCCGACGAACGGGTCGACCGCAAGGCGAACGCGCGCAAGGCCGTGGAGGCGCAGGCACCACTCGGGGAGCTCGGGCGGGAACGTCGCCGGATGCGGCCGGTCCCGCGCGCGCTCCCGGATCGTCGAGTACGGCAGGAACCAGGTATTGCCCCGGCAACGGCGGTCGACTCCGGGGCGCCGCCACCGCCCGACGTTCGACTTGTCCTGGTACGGGACCCCGATCGCGAGCCGGTCGAGCCGGACATCGCCCGTCGCGTGAAGTGGAAGACGTACTCGTGCCCGCCGTGGAGGTACCGGTCCGAGACGAGGGGCTTGTAATGCCCGAGGGCGAGGTCCCGTTCGAGCGCTGCCGCGCGGCCCGCGGCCCCCCGGTCGATCGCGATCGATTTGACCCAGTGGACGACGTTCTGGAGGACGAAGACGCGCCCGACTTCCCGCGCGACGTCCCACGGCAGCCACGGGTCCTTCGGCCGCCCGCCGACGTTCAGGAAGAACGACCCGTCCCGGGCAAGGACCCCGTCGACCGCTCCCGCGACCGACCCGACCCAGGCAAGGTACTGGGCGCGCGGCCGGGAGTCCGAGTACGTCCGGTAGGGGGCGCCCAGATTGTAAGGCGGGCTCGTGACGACCACGTCCGCCCGGCGCCTGCCCAGCCGACGCCCGAGGCCCGCGACGGCGTCCTCGCACCAGAGCTCGACCGCGCGCCCGCGACCGAGCGGGATGCGGGCGAACGGGCGGTCCATCGCGGGCGCTCGAGGCGCCGGCCCGAATACGCTTATCGCGCCGCGGGCGCCGCCGCGGGCGGTTTGGACTTCGCGAGCTCGGCGCGGGCCTCGGCGAGCGCCCGCTCTGGCTCCTTGTAGTAGAACGAGACCAGCTGACCGACGTCGCGGTGGGTGAACGGCTTCAAGCGCGTCGCCTGCGCGTCCCGGAAGAGCAGGTAGTCCATCATCTCAGCGCGGTTCCGGACCTCGCGCTCCATCTCCTTCATCGAGAGGTTCTTCATCATCGCGACCCGTTCGTAGACGTAGGAGTGGCCGCTGTAGAGGAACGTGTCGTCGGCCGGGTTCCAGGAGTAGACGGAGTTCGTGATCAGCTCGTTCGTCTCGGGGTCGAGACCGACGATCTCGGTGAGCGACTGGACCCGTCGGGTCATCTTCGTGCCGACCTTCACCTGCCGCTGCAGGAGTACCAGGTTCAGCGCGGAGACGAGCGAACGCGGCAGCGAGATCGGCGGGTTCTCCATCCGGTGGACCATCGCACTGACGCTTTCCGCGTGGAACGTCGTGTAGCACGTCTTTCCCGTCGCCATCGCCTGGAAGACGATGAACGCCTCGGCCCCGCGGACCTCTCCGACCATCAGGTACTGCGGGCGCTGCCGGAGGGCCGCCGCGAGCAGGTCGAACATGTCGATCTCGCCCGGGGCCTTCCCGCTCGTCAGGTTCTTCGCGCCGAACCCGGCCCGCGTGAGCGACGGGACCCAGTTCTCGTGCGGGAGGTTCAGCTCGCGCGTGTCCTCGATCGAGACGATCTTCATCTGGGGCGGGATGAACAACAGGGTCGCGTTGAGCGTCGTCGTCTTCCCGCTCGCCGTGCCGCCGCAGACCATCATCGACTGGCCGTTCTCGATGGCGATCCAGAGGTACGCCATCATCTCGGCGCTCATCGTCTTGAACTTGAGCAGGTCGACCGGCGTGAACGGGTTGTCCCGGAACCGACGGATCGTGAACGAGCTGCCGCGCTTCGTCACGTGCGTCCCGAGCGTCGCCTGGAGCCGAGAGCCGTCCGGGACGGTCGCGTCCAGGATCGGGCTCGCGACGGAGATGTGCTTGCCGGAGCGCTGGGCGAGCCAGATGACGTAGTCGTCGAGCTCCTTCGAGTCGTGGAACTTCATGTTCGAGCGGATCGAGCCGTACTTCCGGTGGTAGATGTAGAGGGGAATGCCGACCCCGTCGCACGAGATGTCCTCGACCTCGGAGTCGTTCATCGGAACGTCGACGATCCCGTAGCCGATGAAATCCCGTTCGAGGTGGTAGAGGATCCGGCCCTTGGTGGTGGGGCCCGGTCCGAGCTCCCACTCCTGGAGCTTGTTGTCGACCATCTTCCGCAGCTCCCGGCGCTTGCTCTCGGGGTCGATCTCGGTCAGGGGCTGGAAGTCGTCGATGAGCACGATCCGGAGTTTTTCGGTGAGGTCCTTCTCGATCGGCGAGAGCGGCGGCTCGATGATCTCGTAGAGATATTCGTTCCGGGTGTTGTGGTAGGTGACCCGGACGAACGAGACGCCGGGCCGGATGGGGGCCAGGTCGAGCTCCTTCAAACCCGGGTCGTTGAGCGACGGGATGGGGGTGATCTCCCCCTCGCTGCCTTGGCCCGAGACCCCGAGGCGCGCGAGCTTGACCGGGCGCGGCTCGGCCGACCCCTTGCGGAGGGACACGCCGAGACGGAGCCACGGGGAGGAGGAGCCGCGCTTGCGACGGGGTTGCATCTCCTCGGGCTCAGGTACGTCCGGTTCCGACCCTTCGGGGGCGGGTGCCACTGCTCCGCTCATGGTTTCGACTCCGTCACCCGATGTTGAGGACCGGTACCACGAACCGCATGATCAGCCACCCGGTCGCGAGCATGATGGTCGCGTGCTGCAGTCCTTCGGCGATGCGGCCGTTGTAGAGGATACCCGCCATGACACCGTCCCCGACCGCGTGGACGATGACCGCGACCATGAAGGCGAGGAACAGGACCGGTACGAACGTGAACTGCAACGTCAGCGCTCCCGCGCCCGAGAGGGACGAGGAGGCGACCCCCTGCCCGGCAAGGATCATCTGCGGCAGGAAGACCGCGGCCATGATGTAGATCGTGACGAGGAAGACGAAGAACGCGATGTAGATGACCGTCACGTAGGTCAGCATCGAGATCTGGCGGCCCTGGGCCTCGAGCTGGGTCTCCCGGGTGTCGTGGGCGACCATCGTCATCACGTCCGCGACGTTCCCGCCCGCCTCGTTGGCCCGAGTGATGATCGAGACGACCCGCTGGACCATCGGCGTCGGGACCCGCTCTTCGAAGAGTCGGAGGGCCGTGGCGACGGGGACGCCCCACTCGATCTGGCTCGCCATCTTCTTGATCTCGTCCGTCAGGAGACCGTAGCGCCCGGTGCTCGCGACCACGATCGCGTCGGGGAGCGTCATCCCGAACCGGCCCGCCTCGGCGACGTCGCGGAGGAAGTCAGGGAGGCGTTCCTCGATCTTCGAGATCCGGCGCAGCTTGGCGCTCATCGCGAAGCCGTACGGCGCGATCAGGGCGAGGAGGCCGATGACGAAGAAATCGAGTGCGGGGTTCGCCCCCGAGCCTTCCCCGGGGCGGAGCTGGATGTTCAGCGTACCGGTGTAATTGAGCCCGGCGACGACCCAGAGGACGATCGCGACCGCCATGCCCCCGAGGAGGAGGGCGGTCTCGCGGGTGATCGTCACCGAGTCGCCGGTGTTGACCTCGGAGCTGGTGAGCGCCTTGACCTTCCGGACCGACGCCGGGGGGGTTGCGGTCGCCATCTCACATCTCCTGGGCGAGCGTATACATAAAGAAAATGAACCCGAACTGAGAGAGCGGGATCATCAGGCCCACGATCGCCCAGAGGATGTCGAGCATGAACGTCCCGCCGCCCCCGATGATCGCGAAGATTGCGATGATGATGACGAGGAAGAGCGGGAACGCGACGACGACCGTCACGAACGTCTCGGCGAGCAGGCCCATCGTCTCGACGCGCTGGAGCTGCGCGAGCTTGTTCTCCCGCTCGTACTGCTCGGCCTTCAGGAGGAAGTACGGCTTCAGCTGGCCCCCGCTCGTGGCGGTCGTCACGACGCCCTGGAGGAAGTCCTGGAACCGCTTCGACGGGCTGCGCTGGGCGCCGTTGCGGATCGCGGTCAGGATGTCGACGCCCAGGAGCTCGGTGTCGCGGGTGATCCAGGACGCCTCTTCGGCGACCTCGCCGTAGATCTTCTGACGCCCCAGCTCTTTGAAGATCTGATCGACGTTCACGTCCGCGGAGGCCATCGCGCTGACGAAGCTCATCGCGGGGCTGATCTTCTGGTCGATCTTGCGACCCCGGGACTTCGCCCGCGAGGCCGGGCCGCCCTGGAGCCCGAAGAACGCGCCGAGCGAGCCGAAGACGGGGAGCGCGACGGCGATGAGGATCCCGAACAGGGACTGCCCCGAGTCGATGAAGAGGAGCCCGATCACGGCGCCCGCGACCACGGTCGCGATCGCCGTGACGAGCGTCGTCGCGTAGACGGTGGCCATGAACTCGTCCGCCCGCATCCGCATGTGGGCCTTCACGAGGTTCTCTTCCAGGATGGGGTCGGGCGGCTTCGCGAGTACCCGTCCGCGGAAGGTCCGCCAGGCCCACCGCTGGAATCCGGAGAGGGTCGAATGGGTCGGCTGCTGGCCGCGCTTCAACCGGACCGGTCGGACCGTCGGCTCGGCGGTCCCGCCGGGAGATCCCCGTGGCCGGTACGGTCGGGGTCGCGGGCACGGTCGCTAGGCCTCCTTCGGGGCGGCGTTCAGGGCGCCGATCCGCGCCATGACCTCGCTCGGGTCGCGGTAGTACTGCGCGATCGTCCGCCAGAGCTGGCGGTAGTCGGTGATCTGGTGCTGGACGAGGTAGCGGATCACCGCGCTCCGACGCTGGAACTCGGCCTCCATCTCGTCCGGTGTGAAGTTCTTGAGCTCCATGATCTTGTCAAAGAGGAACGAGTGGCCCTTGAACACGAACCCGTCGGTCGCGGGGTCCCACTCGTACACGGTGTTCGTGATCAGCTCGTTGGTCTCGGGTTCGAACCCGACGATCTCGAGCACCTGCTTCAAGCGCCGGACGACCCCCTTGTCCGTGCGCGTCTGGATCTGGATGATGACGTTGTTGAGCGCCGAGAGGAGGATCCGCGGCGTGTTGATCGGCGGATTCTCGAGCCGGTTGACCATCGACTTCACGCTGTCGGCGTGCATGGTCGAGTAGGTCGTGTGCCCGGTCGCCATGGCCTGGAACATCGTGTACGTCTCCTTCCCCCGGACCTCTCCCACGATGATGTAGTTCGGACGCTGCCGGAGGGCCGCCCGAACGAGGTCGAACATGTCGACCTCCCCGGCCGCCTTCCCGTCCGCGCCGCGGTCGCCGGTACCGCTACGCGTCGCGCCGGGGATCCAGTTCTCGTGCGGGAGGTTCACCTCCCGCGTGTCCTCGATCGAGACGATCTTCGCGGTGGGGGGGATGAAGAGTGCGATCGCATTGAGCGTGCTCGTCTTGCCTGCCGCCGGGCCGCCGCAGATGATCAACGACTCGCCCTGCTCCGCGGCGAGCCAGAAGTAGGCGACCATCTCCTCACTCGCGCTGCCCATCACGACGAGGTCGACGGGAGTGAACGGCCGTTCCTTGAAACGTCGGATGGTGAAGCTCGCTCCTCGGGTCGTGATCTCTCGGGCGTAGGTCGCCTGGACGCGGTGGCCTTCCGGGGTCGTGCCGTCCAGGATCGGGGCGGAGACGCTGACGGCCTTCGAGCACCGCTGGCCCAGCATGACGATGAACGAGTTGGTCGCGTTCTCGTCGGGGAAGACGACGTTCGTCTTCATCGACTCGTACTTCCCGTGGAAGATGAACAGCGGAACGTCGACGCCGTCGCACGAGATGTCCTCCACCTGGGGGTCGAGGATCAGCGCATCGACCGGGCCGTACCCGACGAAGTCGCGAAGGACGTAGTAGACGATCCGTTCCATCGAGATCGGGCTGAGCGTGATCCCGCGGCTCCGGAAGTACTCCTCGGCCTCCCCGCGGAGGTACGACCGCTTGTCCGTGGTCGAGAGGTTGCCGACGTCGCTGCCGAGGATCATCGTCAGCGTCGACTTGAGATGGTCGACCAACTGGCGCTCGCGGGAGGTCAGCTGGGGCTCGATGACCTCGTAGAGGTACTCCTTCGTGCGGTCGTTGTAGCTGACCCGCGAATACGAGTACGGCGGGTTGACCGCGTTCACCTCGAGCTCCTTCATGGTCGGCTCGGCGAGGGGGGGCATCGCGGTGATGAACGTCCCCGGCACGTCGGTCGGGGTCTCGAGCGGGCGGGACGTATCGAGGGGGGAGGTCTCGGTCCCGGTCGTCCCCGTCCGAGGGATCTTCACTCGCACTGATCCTCCGGCCATCGTACTAGGTGCTCCCGACGCCGAGGCCGACCTGGAATCCCGCTTGATAGACCTCGGCGTAATTGATGTTGACGAGGGAGAACGAGAGGATCGTGGTCGCGCCGTTCGTGTTGAAACAGCTGCCGGCAGTGAAGGTGGGAGTGAGCGTGGGGGTCGCGACGGTCTGGAACGTGTTGGTGAGCGTATAGTACGGCGCCGACGCCGAGACCGTCGACGACAGCCCGCTCGTGGTGACGAGGTGGTAGAGGTACGGGTCCCAGGCGCACGGGTACTGGGTACCGATCTCGAAAGTGAACTTGAAGGGCGTGAGGCTCGCGCCCCCGTTGGACGTGACGAGGTCACTGTACTTCAGGTGGCTGTAGACCTCTTCCGAACCCTGGCCGAAGACGGTCGACGCGTTGCCGTACAGCTGTAGGAGGCTGTCGGAGACGGTCGTATTGCCGGCGACGGCCGAGATGTTGAGCGGCGGCGGGAACGCCATGACTTGGTAGCCGCTGCTCTGGCTCTGGACCACTCCGTCGTCCTCGAAATAGAACGTCTCGGGGTTGTAGTAGCGGTTCGGCAGGATGAGCTCGAGGACCCCGGTGGTGATCTGCTGCCCGAAGTTCACGACGCCCCCGGGCCGATCGACTCGGTGACGTTCGCGAAGACGCAGTAGGCCGGGCTGATGGGCTGACCGTCCTCTCCGACGCCCGTGCCGGTGTGGCCGACGGGCGTGCTCCCGGTCGAGTAGAGCCCCGTGGGGCAGGTGTTCGGAAGGAAGACGAGCGACCCCTGGGTCGGCTGCGCGATCAACGGCACGCCCGAGCTGCTGATCACGAACGGGGTGCCGTACGACTGGGGGCCGTCCAGGGCGTACTGCTCGTCGATGGACGACTTGAACGTGGCGAACGAGGTCGAGGCCTGCGCGGTCAAGAGGGCCTCGTTGTCGGTCATCCAGAGCGGAACGTACTGGGTGAGGAAGATGCCGAACAAGGCGAAGAACACCAGGAGGGCCAGCAGCGTGCCGATCACGGCAACGACCCCGTCCCGCTCATGGCGCAGCCGGCGGGCCCGGCGATAGCGCCGCGCCGCGGTCGAACTGCTCGTTCCCCCCATTAGACGGACCGCCCGAAGCCCCACGGCCCCGAGTATCGAGAATTAGGCCCGGTTGGTCTATAAATACATGCGCGACCGCGAGCGCCCGGGTTTCACCGTGGCGTGAAACCTTTAGTCCGCGGGGTCTTCGGGAGGCGATGAGCCTCCGTGAGATATCGCTCTCGCTCCCGAACCGACCGGGCACGCTGGCCGCGGTCGCCCGAACGCTCGCGAAGGAGCGGGTGAACGTTGCCGCGATCAGTGTGGACTCGACCGGTGCGAAGGGCCGCGTTCGCTTGATCGTGAACGACCCCGACCGGGCGCTGGGCCTCCTCTCGGCGGCGGGCTACGACGCCGAGGAACGCGAAATGATCGCGGTGCGCCTGGAGGACCGGGCCGGGAGCTTCCTCCAGGTGCTCGAGGTCCTCGCGAAGGGGAAGGTGAACCTCCAGAGCGTCGCGATCCTGGTCGCGCGCGAGGGGAATCACCCGCTCGTCGCCCTCTCCACGAACGACCTTCCCCGTGCGCGGCGCATCCTCCGGCAGGCAGGATTCACGAGCCAGCTCGCCGACCGGCTCGTCTCGAACCCGGACCTGCTCGCCGCCGCGCCGAGCATCCCCGCGGAGTCGGTCGGCCTCCTCCTCTAGCCGGCCCGAGCGTCCGCCGCGCACAAAACGTAAGAGCGCCCCGCTCTCCGGTGGAGGCGCGCGGTTGTGGTCTAGTGGTTAGGACGGTAGCTTCCCAAGCTACCTACTCGGGTTCGAATCCCGACAACCGCATCGCCGTACGCCCGACCCTTCAGGGGGCCGGGTTCAGCCAGAACTCGTTCCCGTCGGGGTCGAGGAACTTCGCGACCCACCCCCACGGCAGCTTCCGGGGGGGCATCGAGAACCGGACCCCGCGGCGCTTGAGCTGGGCGCACGTCCGCGCGAACGGTTCCGTCGTGACCAGGAGGATCCCGGTGTTCCCGATCTCGGACTTCGGGGGCTTGTGGCCGGCGCCCGCGACCTCGCACAGATGCAGAAGGAACTTCCCGGACCGGTCCCCGACCGTCGTCCAGTGTTCGGGATCGTCGTCGAAGACGCGGAAGCCGAGCGTGCGGGCGTACCACTTGGCGGCTTTCTTGCGGTCGGTCACGGCGACGGCCACGGAAACCGGTCGGAACGTCATGGGACTCCGCGAGGGCGAGGCCGTCGGGCCACATCACGGCTGCGGAGGGCCCGACGGGCGACCGGGTCGTGCGCCCCCCCCTCCCGTCGGGGTCCCCAGGTCCCGGCTGCCTGACTCGAACAGGCGACCTGAGGATCTCCACGGGGGCCGCCGGAGCTCCGGCAGTCTCGCCTACAGTCCCCCGCTCTACCACTGAGCTAAGCCGGGATGGCCCGAGGAGCGGTTCACCTGCTATAAACTTGCCTCTGCTCGCCTGCTACGGTGGGCCGAGAATGCGTACGCTCGAGCACCGGCGCCACAGTCGGAGGGACCCGACGGGCATCCACCTCAACTCGACCGGCCGGACGTTGGCCCGGTCGATCGGGGCGGGGATCGCACCGTTCGACCGGGTCGTGACGTCGCCGAAGCCGAGGGCCATCGAGACCGCGGAGGCGATGGGTCGAGCCGTGGACGTGACCCTCGCCGCGCTCGCGGAGATGCCGGACGATGCGGGCGTCCCGATCGACCTCCTCCGGCCGCGCACCTTTTCCGACTACGCCGAGCTCGTCCGTCGGAGCGCGGTGGCGGCCGCCTACGCCTCGAGGCAGGCGGAGCTCTGGCGCGTCGAGCTCGAACGGGTCCCCGAGGGGGGAACCCTCCTCATGGTCTCCCACGCGGGCGTGATCGAATTGGGCGCGGTCGCGGCGCTCCCCCGGGTCGCGCCGTCGTGGGGTCCCGCCCTCGGGTACATGGAAGGGATTCGCCTCCGTTGGGACGGTCGGCGGTGGGTGTCGGGCGAGGTCGTCCGAGTCCCCGACTGACCCGGGAAGGGACGCGGGTTCAGCGAAGGGCGCCCCGAACGCGGCCGGCGACCTCGTTGGGGGTCCCGGTCGCATCGACCGAACGCAAGAGCCCGGCCTTACGGTAGTAGCCGAGGAGGGGGGCGGTCTGTTCGGCGTACACCGCGAGCCGGGTCGCGATCGCCTCGGGTCGGTCGTCCGGCCGCTGGAGGAGTTCCGTTCCGTCCCGGTCGCAGCGGCCCGGGACCTTCGGGGGCTGGGTCGCGACGTTGTAGACCGACTGACAGGTCGGGCAGAAACGTCGTCCCGAGAGCCGCTCGAGCAGGAGGCTCGCCGGGAGCTCGAAAGCGAGGACCGCATCGATCGGCGTGATCTTCTCCAACTTTTCGGCCTGGCCGAGATTGCGGGGGAACCCGTCCAAGAGGAACCCCGCGCGGGCATCCGAGCCGGCGAGCCGCTCGTTCAGGATGCGGAGGACGAGGTCGTCCGGGACGAGGCGACCCGCGTCCATGTGCCCCTGGGCCTCGAGCCCGAGCGGCGTCCGGGCTGCGACGGCGGCGCGCAGGAGGTCGCCCGTCGAAAGATGCGGGACGCCGAGCTCCTTCGCGAGCGTCGCGGCCTGGGTCCCCTTTCCCACCCCGGGGGGGCCGAGGAACACGACCCGACGCATGGGGCTCACCAACGAATCCCTCCGTAATGGGTTTGACGACCGCGACTAATCGACGCGGCTGCCGACGAACGCCCGCCCCCGGATCGCTTTTTCGAGGTTCGCGAGGTCCCGGCCGTGGACGATCGAGAGCGGGATGCCGGCCCGCGCGAGAGTGTCGGCGCCCAGCCGGTCAAAGAGGAAGTTCTGGCCGGCTTCTCCCGACGTCGCCGCGTGGACCCGGCGACGGAACTCGGGCCACCGGGTCCGCCCGATGCGACGCGCGTCCGGATGCGTGCGCGGGTCCTCATCGTACAGGCCATCGACGTCGGTCGCGTTGACGAGGCGAGCGGCGCGAATTCGGGCCGCGATCATTGCGGCGACCCCATCGGTGGTGTGCCCGGGCTCCGTACCGCCCAGGATCACCGGCGAGGACCGCGACAGCTCGTGCACGGCGAGGGCGACGGTCGTGGGGGGGTGGGCCGGGGTCGGTGCCCCGATGACCGCCGCCAGGAGCCGCGCGTGAAGTCGGGTGACCTCGATCCCGATCTCGTCCAGCTCGAACTCGGTGAGGTGGAGCTCGCGGCCGAGCCGGATGTATTCGCGCGCGGTCCGTCCACCCCCGGTGGTCACGACGAGAGGGGTCGTCCGGCCGACCTCGCGCAGGAGCTTCGCGAGGGCTTCGAGGTACGTTCGGTCGTCGCGGCCGGTGAGCAGGACCGAGCCGCCGAGAGAGACGACGACCGCCCGGGGCCGTGAGGGAGCGCGGGACGGCATCGAGGAAGGGGAGCGACCCCACGACTTATGGGTGACGGAGCGCCGTCCGCCGGGTTGAATAGGCGGCACCGCTCCGGGCCGGTCGTGCCCGACGACCTCACCCGAGCGAAGGCGGCGGCCGCCCGCCGCGGCGCGGAGATGGTGCGTCCCGACATGCGGCTCGCCCTCGGGACCGGCTCCACCGCGGCCGAAGCGGTGCGTGCTCTCGCCGAGCGCTTCCCCGGGATGGCATTGGATTGCGTGGCGAGCTCCCGCGCGACCGAGGAGCTGGCCCTGTCGCTCGGGATCCCGGTCCGCCCCCTGCGCGCCGACGACCGGTTCGACCTGATGTTGGACGGGGCGGACGAGGTCACGCCCTCGCTCGACCTCACCAAGGGCGGCGGAGGGGCGCTTTTACGCGAGAAGCTGCTCGCGCGGCTCTCCCGGGAGCTGGTGATCCTCGTCGACCCGACGAAGCTCGTAGCGCACCTCGGCGAGCGGTCGCCGATCCCGGTGGAGGTCGTGCCGTTCGCCCGGGCGGTGCTCGCTCGGCGGTTCGCGCACGACGGTTACCGGGTTCGCCTTCGGGAGGGACCGGACGGGCGCCCCTACCTCACCGACAACGGCAACGAGATTCTCGACCTATCCCCCGTGAAGCCCATCGAGGACCCGGCCGCTACCGCGGCCGCGCTCGCCGCACCCACGGGGGTGGTCGAGACCGGCATCTTCGTCGGACTCGCGACCTCGGTGCTGGTCGGTCACGCCGACGGTCGGGTCGACGAGCTCACGAAGAGCCGCCCCCGTCCGTAGCGACCCGGGCCTCCCGGGGCCGCCGGCGTTATCCGCCCGCGTGGGTCCGGGCCGTCGCACCGCCCGGCCCGGGCGGGGGAAGACCATGCAGGGCAAGTACCTTCGGACCCGAGTCGACGACCATGTGGGCTACATCGAGATCGGCAAGCCCAAGGCGAACACGTACGACCTCGAGATGATGCGCGAGTTCAGCGCCGCGGTGGACGAGTTCCGGTTCGACGACGAGGTCCGCGTGATCGTCCTCGCGAGCACCATCCCCGGGTTCTTCAGCGCTGGCGCCGACATCGAAATGCTCCGGCGGAGCGCGCCGGATTTCAAGGCGATGTTCTGCCTCCACTGCCAGGAGACGCTCGACAAGTTCGCGAAGACCCCGAAGGTGGTGATCGCGGCCTTGAACGGCCATACTGTCGGCGGTGGGCTCGAGATCGCCTTGGCCTGCGACCTGAGGATGATGGCCAAGGACTCCGGCATGATCGGCCTCCCCGAGGTCACCCTCGGGGTCCTCCCCGGCACCGGTGGGACGCAGCGGCTGCCCCGCCTCGTCGGGACCTCCCGTGCCCTGGATATGATGATCACGGGCAAGCGCGTGACACCGGACGAGGCGCTCGCGATCGGGCTCGTGAACTACGTGTACCCGCAAGAGTCGTTCGCGAAGGACGTCCAGGCGTACGCGAGCGCGCTCGCGCACGGCCCGATCCGTGCGGTCAGCCTCATCAAGCGCGCGGTCGTCGAGGGCGTCGAGATGCCGCTGACCGCGGGGCTCGCGCTCGAACGCGAGCTCCAGAACCGGCTCTTCATCACCGAGGACGCGAAGGAAGGCTTGACGTCGTTCACCGAGAAGCGCAAGCCCAACTTTAAGGGCCGCTGAGCCCTTTGCTCTCTCGGGACCCATGTCCAATCCCACCCCTCCTCCCGTCCCGCTCTCCACCACGCGGGCGGGGTCGTCCAGCTTGAAGGACGGCGGAACGGTCGTCCCGGTCCGGGAGATCCTCTGGGGGGCTTCTGCCGGAGCCCACAAGTACGAGACCGCCGAGGAACTCGAACCCGACATGGCCAAGCTGGTCGTCAAGCTGATGGTCGTCCAAGCCGACACGGAGTTCGCGTCGATCCAGCAGCACCGGCCGTGGCTCGACTCCGCGCCGACGCTCGAGGACCGGTGGATCGAATCGCGGATCATCGCGGACGAGTCGCGTCACGGCCTCCAGGCGTGCCGGATCCTCCGTGACTTCGGGGAGGAAGGACAGCGGTACATCGACGAGCTGCTCTCGAAGCGCGAAGGCGAGCACAAGCTCGACGCGTTCAACATGAAGTTCGACGTCTGGGGCGACGTCGGGGCGTTCACCTGCTTCGTCGACCGCGTCGGGGTCTACCAGCTGCGGGCCTTCCAGGAGTGCTCGTACGGCCCGCTCGCCCGGGCGATGCCGCTGATGCTGAGCGAAGAGCAGCTGCACCTCAACTTCGGAGCGAGCGTGCTCCGCCGGATGGTCCAGGACGGTTCGAAGTACTACGGTTCGAAGGCCGAAGCCCAGGTCGCGGTCAACAAGTGGTATCCGCGCGCCCTCGACATGTTCGGGCACTCGAACTCGGCCACGAGTCGGCGGGCGATCGAGTACGGCCTCAAGCGCTGGACCAACGAGGAGGCCCGGGCACGGTTCATCCAGGAAGTCACCGGCTTGACGGCGAACATCGGCCTCGAGCTCCCCGACCCCGGATTCGACCGGCGCGTCCTTTAGCGCGTGCGGCCCCGCGGTGACGGGACCCCCCGACCGCCGGGGCCCGGCGGGATCGCGAGGGTGCGCTCGACCCCGTCGAGGGCCGCGAGACGGGCGCGGACGCGCTCGAGATGCCGGCGGAGCGTGAAGACATGGACGTGCGCGCCCGCGTCGTGCGTGTACCCTGCGACCGGGTGGCCCGCCGACCGGTTCAGGGCATGAACCTCGGCGAGGATCGCGCGCGACGTGGACGTGAGGTAGTCGAGGGAGGGACGGGTCGTCTCGCAGACGCGGCGGAAGCTGTCGCACTCCTCCATGATCAGCGGGAAGAGACGGTCCTCCCGCCGGGCTCCGATCGCGGCCCGGATCCGTCGGATCCGCGCCGGGATCTCCCGTTGGCGTGCGGCGAAGTAGTCGCTCGTCCGAACGGTCGATTGCATCGCGTCGGCCGAGCGGACGACCTTGACCGGGGCATCGCGGACGAGGAGGACCAGGTCGACGATCGCGGGCCAGTGGTCGGGCCCGTAGAGGGGGCGGGCGAAGCAATCCCGGCCGTCGGGGCGCACCCCCGCTCGCCATTCGACGAACCCACCGAAGACCGAGCGGCACGCGCTGCCCGAGCCGAACCGGGCGAGCTGCGAGAGCTCGCGGTCGGAGAGGGTGAGGCCTGCCGCGCGCGTCGCCGCCCCCGCGAGCGCCGCGAAACCGCTCGCGCTCGAGGCGAGACCGCTCGCGGTCGGAAAGTTGTTCGCGGAGCGGACCCGGGCATGATTCGGGGTCCCGGCTCGGGCCCGGACGCGGTCGAGGAATCGGACCACCCCCTCCCGCGGTCCCCCGGTCGCCGGTGTCCCGTTGAGGACGACCCAGTCCTCGTCGAGCTCGGGATCGAACCGGACGGTCGTCCGCGAGCGGAGACGGTCGAGGGTCACGGAGAGGGAGGAGTTGTAAGGGAGGGCGAGCGCCGGGTCCCGGACGCCCCAGTACTTGACGAGCGCGATGTTCGGCGGCGCCTCGTACGTGGCCGAGGGACGTGCGCGGGGAGCCATCGGAACGGGCCGTCACGGTCGCTCGCAGTACTTATCCGCGCGGTCCCGCTCGCAGGCGACGTGCCCCGTCGCCCCCCCGAACCGGACCCCCATCCGACCCGGCCCCTACCGGACCTCCTCGCCGCGGCGCGGCGGGGGGGGTTCCATCAGGAGGTCGGGTTCCGGATCAACGCCGGCCATAGCGGACGCGGGTACGTGACGGTCACCGGCAAGGTCGAGCACCGTCACCTCAACATCAACGGGGTCGTGCACGGAGGGGTATACGCGACGATCCTCGACACGTCGATGGGGGCGGCGGTCGTTTCCGTCCTGGGCCCATCCGAGACGACCGCGACGACCTCGCTGTACGTGGAGTTCCTTCGCGCGGCGCGAGAAGGCGAGACGTTGACCGCGCGGGGGGAGGTGCTCCGCCGGGGCCGCCACATCGCCTTCGCCGAAGGGAACCTCTACGGTTCGGACGGACGCCGGTTCAGCCAGGCCCGGGGCACGTGGTACATCTGGTCCGCGGAGGACGCATCGCCGCGGCCCCCGCTGCGTCGGCGCCGTTAGCCCCCGAGCGCGGCGAAGCTCGGTGCCACGCGCTCGAGGATCTCGAGACGCTCGAGCCCCTTGCCGATCCCGCGGTCCGCTTCGGGGTACGGGTGGGTCCGGAAGTACTGGCGCACCTCGTCCCCGCGGCCGAGCCCGAGGACCGGAAGCGCGACCTCGAGGGTCCGCGAAAGGAGCCCCGCGCCCCGGAACAGCTCGTCCAGGCGCGGGAGGTTGACGGTCAGCCAGGGCCACAGCACCGGCCGCCCGACCGGGTTCGCGGCGACGTTGCGGATCAGCTCCGGGACGTTCCCGCGATTGACCGCCCCCGAGCAGATCCGGTCGAGGGTCTCGCGCACCAGCTCGGGCTCGTTGGTCCAGGCGAGGGCATTCTCCAGCAGCACCTGTTCGCTCTCGATCGGCTCGCGCTCCAGGGCACGGCGGAGCTCCCGATAGCCGACGGCCCCCCCGGTGCGGGCGCGGGCGACCGCCACGGCGGGGCGGACGTCGGGCTCGACGCGGTCCCAGGCGACGAACAGCTCCGAGAGGTCGCGGGCGAACCCCAGGTCGATCCGAACCCAGTGGAAGGAGACGCGCTCGCGAAGGACCCCGTCCGACGTCGTGTCCCCCGGTCGACGGGCCGTCCCGAGCCGGGCGAACTGATCGGCGAAGAACCACCGGGCGAGGTCCTGTACCGGTGCCGCCTCCGGAAAGAAGATCGCGAGCGGTCCCAAGATCCGGCACAGGAGTTCGGCCACGAGGCGGTCCGAGGTGACACCGAGGGGGCGGACGGCCGCGGCGAACGTCGCCCAGTCCACCTGGCCCGAGAGAAGGAACGTCCAGAGGTCCTCGAGAAACGTCCACCGGTCGGCCGCGGGTCGGTCCGGGAGGACGCGCAGCAGCCGCTCGCGCAGACGGTCGTCGTACAGCACCCGGTAGAATCCCGACCGCGCCCGGGTTGAGGTGGACGGTCGCGCCCGGCGGGCACGGCGATCGTCCGCGCGCGGGTGTCGAACAGGATGCGATCGCGCCGCCCGTCGACGTCGATCACCATCGGGATCGGCCAAGGTTCGGACGGGCGAGCGGTAGTGTAGGAGAATCGGGTCTGGGCGAGGTCGATCCCGGTCGGTGTCGAGCGGGCCGAGATCAGCGG
Organism: uncultured Thermoplasmata archaeon; assembly: GCA_963749205.1. Lineage (GTDB taxonomy): Archaea > Thermoplasmatota > Thermoplasmata > Lutacidiplasmatales > UBA184 > Lutacidiplasma. The sequence goes on from CAVVLW010000006.1 coordinate 536,772, forward strand.
AACTCCCGGGCGGTCGAGCCAGGGGTCGATCAGGGGTCCGACCGGCTCGCCCGACGACGCGGCTCAACGACTCCCACAGGTCCGCGGTGGTGGCGTTGGAATACTCGAAACGTTGAAGGTAGCTCGCGAGGCCCCGACGGAATCGATCCTCGCCGAGGTGGGACTCGAGCATGCCGAGGAGGGTCGACCCTTTGCCGTAGGTGATCTCGTCGAAGATCTGGCTGACCTCTTCCGGGCCCGTCGACGCGCGCCCGCACCGGATGGGTCGCGTCCAGGGAGTCCCCCTCCAACGCGGCGCCGGTGCCCGCGGTGCGAAGGAAGAAGTCGGAGCGGCCATCGAGGGTCGGGTCGACCTGGTCCGCGATCTTCGTCTCGAGGAACGAGCGCCAGGCTCTCGTTGAGCCAGATGTCGGTCCAGTCGGTCAGCGTGACGAGGTTTCCGAACCACATATGCGCGATCTCGTGGGAGATCGTCAGGAAGACCTCGCGTCGCGTTGAACGAGGACGAACGGTCGTCGATGAGCAGACGGTCGTCCCGGAACGCGATCGCTCCCCAGTTCTCCATCGCTCCGAACGACGCCTCGGCGACCGCGATCAGGTCGAGTTTCGGGAGGGGGTAGGGGATCCCGTAGTACTCCTCGTACGCGTGCAAGATCCGCCGCGCGGCTTCGAGGGCGAACCGGCCCGACGGGCCCTGTCCTGGCGGTGCGAAGAGGCGGAACTTCACCCGCTCGGTCGCCTCCTCGAGTCGGTCGAAGCGCCCGATCGCGAGGAAGAACAGGTAGGGCGACATCCGCGGCGTCGTCGCGAACCTCCACTCGCGGCGTCCGTCCGCGTCCCCGACCGAATCCTCCACGGTGTTCGAGATGACCTGAAGTCCGGACTCCGTGCGGACCGTCAGCGAGAGACGGCTTTTGCGGTCGGGCCGGTCCAGGCAAGGGAAGATCCGCTGGGTCCCGTTGGGTTCGCACTGGGTCGTGAGGACGTATCCCCCTCCCTGCCGCGAGCGATAGAGGCCGGTGAGGCCGGTCTCGGAGACCGTCCCGGAGAAATCGATGGTGACCGACCCGGCGGGGAGGTTGGGCAGGACGAGCTTTCGCTTCCCCGGGTCCAATCGGAACGGCACCGCCTCCGCCCCGACTCGCACGCCGGCGATCTCGAGCTCGTCCGAGTCGAGCGCGAGCGCGTTCGGTATCGGCCGGTGGGTCGAAGCTGACAGTTCCGGTCCATTTCCGGCGAGCGAAATCGACTTCGAGTCGCAACCGGTATTCAGGAATCTCAGGGGGCTCCCCCAAATCCACCCTTGTCCACCTACCCAGTGCTGTCGAAAGGGTCGCTCTTCGGGATGAGCCTTTGGAGCCTAGCTCGCCCGTCTTGGTGGGCGACGCCTCACCGAATCAAACTTAAATAGCCGCCTCCCTGTCGCCGCGACTGGCTGACGGCCAAAGCGGCGGGGAAACACCCGGTCCCATTCCGAACCCGGCAGTTAAGCCCGCTGGCGTTCCGCGCGGTACTGAAGTGCGCGAGCCTACGGGAGACGCGGAAAGCTGTCAGCCTCCTTCTGCTCGCGCGGGCGGCAAGGGGGCCCGCGCGGGCCCGATAGCCTAATCCCCGTGCGGAACCGGTCGGCCGAGGGATGATCCTCGGTGCGCACATCGGGATCGCGAAGGGACTCCCCGAGGCCGTGCACGACCTGCGGGCTATCGGCGGGGACGGGCTCCAGATCTTCTCGAAGAGCCCCCAGATGTGGACCGGGCCTCCGATCGCCGCGGCCGCGGCAGAGAACTTCCGAACGGCGGTGCGGGACGAGCACGTCCGAGCGACCGCGGTGCACCACGGGTATCTCGCGAACCTCGGGAGCCCGAAGCCCGAGACGCTCGCCCGGTCCCGCATCGCGTTTCGCGACGAGGTCGCGCGGGCGGAGCTGCTCGCGGTGGACGGGTTGGTCTTCCACCCGGGAGCGCACATCGGTTCCGGGGTCGAACTCGGCCTGAAAGCGGTCGCCGAAAGCCTGCGCAAGGCGATCGAGGAGCGCCCGGAGGGCCGGGTCCGCCTGCTGCTCGAGAACGCCGCGGGCCAGGGGACCACGCTCTGCTCGAAGTTCGAGGAGCTCGCCGCCGTGCTTGCGGCCGTGGACGCGCCCGAGCGCCTCGGGATCACGCTCGACACCTGTCACCTGTTCGCGGCCGGCTGGGATTTTCGAACGGAGGAAGGATACGGGCGCCTCGTGGACCGAGTGCGCGATACGGTCGGGGTGCCCGCAGTGCGCGCGTTCCACCTGAACGATGCGAAGGAAGAGCTCGGGTCCCACTTGGACCGCCACGAGAACATCGGGAAGGGCCGGATCGGGCTCGACGGGTTCCGGCACCTCCTCCTCGACTCCCGCTGGAACTCGACGCCGGGGTACCTCGAGACCCCCCTCGACGAGAACGGGGGGTACGCTCAGTACGCGACGGACCTTTCCACGCTCCGGTCGCTTCTCGCGGCACCGGCTGCCCCTGCGGCGGGGCCCCCGGCCCGCCGGCGAACCCGACGCACGCCCTCAACCATCAAATAGCCCGGCCCACCTCGCGGCGCCGCCGATGGGGGACGAGGTCCCGGCCGAGCTCGTCGAGTCCCTCGAGGCGACGGCCCGGGAGGTCCGGCGCGACATCGTCCGGATGACGTACGCCGCGCGGAGCGGTCACCCCGGCGGGAGCCTCTCGGTCGCGGACCTCCTCACGGCGCTCCTCTTTCGCGAGATGCGGGTCGACCCGGATCGCCCGGAATGGCCCGACCGGGACCGCCTCGTCCTCTCCAAGGGGCACGCGGCACCCGCGCTCTACTCCGCGCTCGCGCTCCGCGGATTCCTGCCCCGCGAAGAACTCCTCACCCTGCGACAGCTCGGCAGCCGCCTCCAGGGAAACCCGGACCGAAACCGCCTCGCGTCGGTCGACGCGTGCGACCGGCGGACTCGGCCAGGGGCTCGGGATGGCGGTCGGAATGGCGTTGGACGCCCGGCTCGACCGCCGCTCGTCCCGCGTCTACGCGGTCGTCGGGGACGGGGAGTGCCAGGCCGGCGGAACGTGGGAGGCCCTCCTGGCGGGCGCCCACTACCGGCTCGGGAACCTGGTCGTGCTCGTCGACCGGAACGGTTTCGAGAGCGACGGTGCGACCGAGTCGATCCTGGGCATCGAGCCGCTCCCGGAGAAGCTTCGCGCGTTCGGCTATCGCACCTCCGAGATCGACGGGCACGATTTCCGGGAGATCCTCGGGGCGCTCGCGACCGCGCGAGGCACCACCGACGGTCCGAGCGCGGTCGTGGCCCGCACCGTGAAGGGGAAGGGCGTCTCGTTCATGGAGAACACCCACGTCTGGCACGGCCGAGCTCCGACGAGGGACGAGGTCGAGCGGGCGCTGATCGAGCTTGGCGTGCCGCCGGCGGAGGCGGCGAGGTGACGGGAGCGCCCCACCGGGCCGGCCTGCCCGACGCCTACGGGAAGGCGCTTGTCGAACTCGGCGAACGCGACCCTCGGCTCGTCGTCCTCGACGCTGACCTCTCGGGAGCGACCCGCACGGCGGCCTTCGGCCAGAAGTTCCCCGAGCGATACTTCGACGTCGGCGTGGTCGACCAGACGATGATGTCGATCGCCGCGGGGCTCGCGCTCGACGGGCGAACGGTCTTCGCGAGCACGTACGCGGTCTTCGCTGCGGGGGAAGCGTACAACTTCGTCCGCCAATCGATCTGCTACAACCGCGCGAACGTGAAGATCGGCGCGACCCACGCCGGGCTCCTCGCCGGGGCCGACGGAGGGACCGTCCAGATGGTCGAGGACCTCGGGCTCATGCGCGGATTGCCCGGAATGACCGTCGTCGTTCCGGCGGACGCCCCGAGCGCGCGAGCCGCGACGTTCGCGATCGCCGAACGGGCCGGGCCCGCCTACCTCCGCCTGAGCAGCGAGCCCCTCCCGACCGTCACGGACGGGACGTTCACGGTCGGACGGGCCCCGGAGCTGCGGGCGGGGAGCGACCTCACGATCGTGGCGGTCGGTGCCCTCGTGGCCCGCGCGCTCGAGGTCGCGGAGGACCTCGCCCACGTCGGCCTCTCGACCCGGGTGCTCGACTTCGCGTCGGTCAAGCCGTTCGACGAGGCCGCGCTGCTCCGCGCGGCGCGCGATACGGGGGCGATCCTGGTCCTGGAGGAGCATTCGGTCCTGACGGGGGTGGGGGCGCTCGTCGCCGCGACGACCGCCGAGAACTATCCGGTCCCGGTCCGCCGCGTGGGCGTCCCGGACGTCTTCGGCGAGTCGGGGGAACCGTGGGCTCTCCTCGACCGGTACGGGATGTCGACCGAGCGGGTCCGCGACGAGGCGTGGGAACTGCTCAAGAGCCGGGGCAAGGTGACCTAGGGCGGACCCTCGGAGAGGAGAGATCGATGCAACTGTTCCTGGACACCGCGAGCGTGACCGAGATCCGAACGATGTGGGAGACCGGGATCCTCGACGGGGTCACGACCAACCCGACCCTGGTCGCGAAGGAGGGCCGGAAGTTCGAGGACGTCCTGCGCGAGGTCTGCGCGATCGGCGTGCCGAGCGTCTCCGCGGAGGTCGTGGCCACGGACACGGACGGCATGTTGCGTGAAGGCCGCCACCTGCGTGAGATCCACCCGTCGATCTACGTGAAGGTCCCGATGACGCCGGCCGGTCTCAAGGCGACGAAGACCCTCTCCAAGGAGGGGACCCGGGTCAACATGACCCTCGTCTTCAGCGCGAACCAGGCGCTCCTCGCCGCGAAGGTCGGGGCGGCCTACGTGAGCCCGTTCATCGGACGGTTGGACGACCAGGGGCAGGACGGAATGGAGCTGATCCGTGACATCGTGCAGATCTACCGGAACTACCACGTCCGCACCCAGGTGCTGGTCGCGAGCGTCCGCCACCCGATCCACGTCCTCGATGCGGCGAAGATCGGCGCGGACATCGCGACGATGCCGTACCCGGTCATGGAAAAGCTCGTGCAGCACCCGCTGACCGACGTCGGCCTCGCCCGGTTCCTGAAGGACTGGGAGAAGGTACCGAAGGGCTGAGCGGCCCCGGCGGGCCCGACGGATTATAACACGCGCGCGGCTACCCCGGCCCGAACGTGACCGAGCCGACGCTCCTCGAGAAATACCTCCGTCTGACGCACGAGGCGCTCGAGCGGGTCACGGCGACCCCTCCCGAGCGCTCGTTCCTGCGCGGAGCGTCGGACGATTTTCTTTCGATGGCGCGCGCGTATCTCGCCGACGCGGAGCACTTCTCGGCGTCGGGCGACCCCGAGCGGGCGCTCGCGGCCGCGAGCTACGCCCACGGCTGGCTCGACGCCGGCGTGCGACTCGGGATCCTGGACGGAGGCGAGGATGACCAGCGGTTCACCCTCTTCCGATAACGCGTCCCCACCGGTCTCGCCGGGGGTCCCGGACCCGGTCCTCGCCACGATCGAGGCCCACCTGCGCCAGCGCGAGTTGCGCCGCGAGGACCTCTATCAGCGCGCGCGTCGCCTCCGCCGCCTCGCCCAGGCGACGATGACGCATCTGCATTCGAACGGCTCGGCCGCGCCCGAACTCGCCGAGATCCGTCGGCTCACGGCCGAACTCGCCGACTGGGTCCATCGGGAAGGGCGGGGGGACGAACCGCTCGCGCTGGACGCGTTCCAGGAGGCGGTGGAGGCGGTGCTCCTCGGGACGATCGCGGAAGGGAAGCCGCTGCCCGGCCCGTCGGACCTCGGGGTCGACCCCGAGCCGTACCTCCTGGGCCTCGGGGATGTCGTCGGCGAGGTGCGTCGTCGGGTCCTCGACCGGCTTGGGCGGGACGACCTCGCGGGCGCGGAGGCAGACCTGGCGTTGATGGAGCAACTGACCCGCTCCCTGCTCCGGTTCGACACGACCCGGGCGATCGTGCAGTTGAAACCGAAGCAGGACACCGCGCGCACCCTCCTCGAGCGGACCCGCGGGGAGGTCGTCATGGCGCGGTTCCTCGCCCGGGCGCGTCCCGACGGGACCGCTCCCCCCTCGGGGACACCGTGACCGTCCCCGCCCGCCGGACGATCGCCGTGATCGGCGGCTCCGGCATCTCGAGCATCTTCGGAGAGGGCGCCGTCCGCTCCCACCGGGTCTCGACCCCGTGGGGTGCGCCGTCCGGCCTGGTGGAGGAGGGTGAAGTGCGCGGCGTTCGGGTCCTGTTCCTGGCCCGCCACGGACCGGGCCACTCGATCCCTCCGCATCGCATCAACTATCGCGCGAACGTCGACGCGCTGCGGTCGCTCGGCGCGGAGGCGATCGTCACCGTGAGCTCCGTCGGGTCGCTCAAGGAGGAGCTCGCGCCGGGCACGTTCGTGCTCCCGAGCCAGTTCGTGGACTTCACGAAACAGCGACCGACCACGTTCTTCGACGGGGGGCGGGTCTATCACGTCTCGCTCGCCGACCCGTTCTGCCCGGACCTGAGCGCGGCCGCGGGGAGCGTGGGGCGTGACGTCGGAACGCCGTTCGCTGAGGGAAAGACGTACGTCTGCGTGGAGGGACCCCGGTTTAGCACCCGCGCCGAGTCGGCGTTCTTCCGCTCGTTCGCGGATGTGATCGGCATGACCCTCGTGCCCGAGGTCACCCTCGCCCGCGAGCGCGCAATCTGCTACGGCTGCCTCGCCATGGTCACGGACTACGACGTCTGGGCCGACCGGCCGGTCGAAGCGAAGGAGATCGTCGACGTGATGCACCGGAACGCCGACCGGATGGGCCGGGTCCTGACCGAGCTCATGCCGCGCCTCGCCCATCCCCCGACGTGCCGCTGCGGGCACGCGCTGGACGACGCCGCGGTCTAGCTCGAGCGCGGACCGCGGCGCACGGTGATCGGGATGCGCCCGGCGGCGAACTCGGCCTCGGCGATCTCGACCGGGTCGACCAGGGTCGATGCGACGTCGATGAGGATCGGGGCTCCCAACGACAGCTGAAGGGCGCGGGCGCCCAAGATACGTGCGCGTTCGAACCGGGTGAATTCGCTGGACTCGAGGGGGGTCGGCACCGGACGCTCGGGCACGATAGCACTCCCCGAGGCCGCGAGAGGCGATGCGGCCATCAAGGGCTCGGCCACTCAGGGCACCGTATTTACGCCTTGCGGAGCCGCGAAGACGCGTTCGCGGGCATCGTTCCGGCTCCCGCTAGGCGGCGCCCTCCCGTCGTCGAAATCCGTCTCCCCGTCCCCCCGTGACCGACGTGGTCGACGTCGCCTCTCGACCCGGCCGTCCGACACCCGTCCGCCACCGGAACTCCGCCCGATGGGCACGGGTAGGTTCGTATCCTAGGTCCAAACGAGTACCTGCAGCATGCCCGACCCCTCCCCGGCTGGTCCAACGAACTACCCGACCGCGCCCCCGCCGCCCCAGAACGCTCCGGGAGGATACCCTCCCGTAGGCTACACGGGCTGGCAGAATGCCCCGCCCCAGCAGTACCCGGGGGCCGATGATCCCCGCGTGGCTCTCGTTCGGCGGGATCCTCGTGCTCGTCGGAGGCGTCCTCGTCCTGGTCGGCTTCCTGGTCGAGCTGGTCGCGAACGCCACCGTCGCGGGCGCCACCACCCCCTCCTTTCAGAACTACTACAACGAAATGGCCGTCTACGACGCGCTGGTCGGCGTCGGGATCTTCCTCGCGTTCCTGGGCTGGCTGTTCCACCAGATGAGCCGCCACCGCCAGATGGGCCACTGAGCCCGCCTCCCGGGACCCGGCCAACCCCTTCGTCGGGCCCAAGCCTATAGATACTTCCCCGAGCGTGGAGCCCCTCGGCCCGTACAGGCCAGGAGGTTCCCGGAATGAAGAGTGCCACCGAATCTTTCCCGACGCCGGGAACCGACTGAACCCCATTCTATCGTCCCGGCAACGCGCCGCGCCCCGCCGACCGGTCCGTAACGGAAATACCACCAACAGAACCCCCGTGCCGAACGACCCGTACCTCGACTCCAGTGTACACTGGAAGGTCCGATCCGGCACCGCCTCGTTCCAGGAGCAGCGGTACTCGGAAGCCGCGGAGTCGATCCTCGAGTGCGGCCTCGCGACGGAAGTGATCCAGCGGATCGGCTCGGGCAAGGAGGCGGACGTCTATGCGTGTGCCGACGACCGGATGCTGCTCGCCGTGAAGGTCTACCGGCTCTATCGGACGAGCCACCGGGGCGGGCGGCCGGTCAAGCAGGAGTCGATGGGGCACCATGCCGCCCAGGAGCTCGAGATGTTGACCTGCGCCTGGCGCGGCGGGGCCCGGGTACCGGACCGGCCGGCGGGTCGAGAACATGTTCTCCATGGAGTATCTCGGAGGACCGGACGGTCCGGCGCCGCGATTGAGCACCGTGACGCCGGCGGCGCCCGAACGCATGCTGCCCGCGGTCCTGGACCAGGTGCGGAAGCTCGCCGCGGCCGGGGTCGTCCACACCGACTCGAGCCCGTTCAACGTGCTCGTTCACCAGGGAGAACCGTGGACGATCGACCTCGGCCAGGCGGTTCGGGTCGACCGTCTCGGCAGCTCTCCGTGGACCCGTCTCACCGAGGCCGGCGACGCGCTCTCCCGAGGGCTACGGACCTTCGATCGATACTTCCGCCGCTACGGCCTCCGCGTAGCGGTAGAGGAAGAAGTGGCGACGATCCTTGCATCGCTCGACCGGTTCGGCGTCCTCGAATAGGGGCGTTCAGTAACGCTTCACGCCCATCACTTTCCAGACCGGCTCGTTGTCCGCGAAGACCTGCCAATGGGAGATCTGGTGGTCGCGGACCACCGCCCTCCACGCGGCCGGGACCTTCCAGCGGTTCTGCACCGGAAGCTCCGCCCCCACCGCGAAGGTACCGGTCGCGGTCCCGAACATCCCCACGACCCGGCCGTTCTGGAACCACTCCTTGACGGCGAGGTGATAGTCGGGGAACCAGGCGAAGTAGGTCCTCCACGCCTCCCGCAGCTTTTCTCGGCCTCGGACCTCCTGACCGAGGCCGTCGACGAACAGGTGGTCGTCCGAGAGCAGCGCGACCAGGCTGTCGACGTCGTGCCGGTTGATCTCGTTGACGAACTTGAGCGCGGTCCGAACCGTATCCGTATCGGGCACCCCGGTCCCCCCGTCGTCCTCCCCGCCCCAGAGGATGCGCGGCGAGTACAGCATCGCCTTCGACTAGATTCTACTATCCCCCCGGGTCCGGGGGAGGCGCGCATCGAAAGCGGGGCGCCTGAGGTTGGCCCATCGGTCCCGGGGCGCGCGTCGCTCGACCGGACACCGCGGGCGAAATCATCTATACGCGGCGTGGGCTGCGGACCCCGGGAAGCCATGTCCGCGGAGAACCAAGCGATCGCAGCGCAACTCGTCCGGCAGCTCGAACTCGATACTCCTCCTGTCCAGGTCTCGTACCTCGACGCACCCCCGAAAGGCGTTCCGGAGCACCCCGGGGGGGTCCCCTCCGTGTGTACGTTCTTCGCGTTCGGCACGGAGAAGCCGTTCTACGCCGGCTTGCCCGCCCACGAGGACTGCGAGATCGGAGCGTACGTTCTGGGCGTGACGCCGGCGGGGGAGCTCGGGACCCGGCTCATGGGCACGATCGGGTCGATGCAGAAGGAGGGGTACCTGAATCCGGGCGAGGAAGCGCACGTTCCCCACAACGAGCACGCGCCCAAGTGGGTCGCCTACGGCCCGCTCGGATCGCTACCGGTCCCGCCGACGGGGGTCCTGATCTTCGCGCGGCCGAAGAGCGCGATGCTCGCGCTCGAGGCCGCGGGCTCGGGCACGGACGCCGCACCGGTCCCGATGAACGGACGGCCGATGTGCGCGATCATGCCGATCATGAACCAGGGCGCCCCGGTCGCGGTCTCGCTCGGATGCATCGGCTCCCGGATCTACACGGACATCGGCAGCGACAAGATGGTCGTCGGGATCCGCGGGGACCACCTCGCCGCGTTCGCGCGCAAGCTCGAAACGATCGTCCGCGCGAACGAGCTCGTCGCCGCGGAAGACTCCGCCCGTAAGGCGAAGTCGGCTCACCCGCACCGCTCGAAGTAGCTTCGAACGCGCTCGCCGTTGCGCGCCGCCCCCGCGGGCGGAGGCGCCGGAAGCCGCTGGGCGAGGAAGAGGGCGTGGCTCGACTCCCCCTCCGGGACGAGCGTGCGACGGAGGATGCGGAACCCCCGTTCCTTGAGCCACTGCTCGTACAGTCGGAGCGTCCGTATGGCTCCAGTACATCTTCGCGTTCGAACCGAGCCACCCCTCCTCGACACCGGTCCAGGCGGTCGCCCCGGTCGTCACGAGGAAGAGTCCGCCCGGCCCGGAGCCAGCGGAACACCTTCGCAAGGAGCTCGGGCTGCTCTTCGAGCGGGATGTGGATCAGCGAGTAGAGGCAGACGACCCCCCCGAACGACCCGGCCGGGAACGAGACCCGGGTCATGTCGGCGCGCACGAACCGCCCCTCGGGCACGATACGGCGCGCCCGCGCGATCTGCACGTCGGAGATGTCGACTCCCGTGACGCGGAACCGTTCGGAGAGCATCCGCGCCTCCGGAATTCCGCACCCGCACCCCAGGTCCAGGACCTCCGTCCCGGGCGACAGCATCCGGAAGAACGGCTGCAGCCACTCCCGGTAGTCGGCGTTCGTGTGGTCGAAGGCGTCCGCGGGAGAGCCCGGCGGTCGATAGATGGTGGAGACGCGGTTCCACCCTTCCCGCACGACCTTCTTCGGGTCGAGGAGGTCGCCGGACCCCTCGGGCTCGGTCATCGACGTAGTATGGTCGCGACCTCCCATATGGACTCGTCGAGGCGCGGCCCCCGGGGACGGGGCCCGGCGCCGGCCCGGGGACCGCCGGGGAGCCCTACCCGCCCGTGACGTCCTCGAGAAACTCCCGGATCGTGCCGAGGAATTCCTTCGGCTGCTCGAGGATCGCGCGGTGGCTGCTCCGCTGGAGCACGCGCAGGTGGGCGGGCTCGATCCGCTCGGACATCTCGACCGAGGGGGTGAGGAAGAAGTCGTACCGTCCGACCACGACGAGGGTGGGGACCTCGATCTTCGAGTGGTACTTGCGGCCGTCCCACTTGGCCATCGTCCCGTCGACCGCGAACTCATCGCCCGACCGGGTCATCATCGCGCGGTAGACCGCAGGGCTCATCTTGGTCGCCTTCCAATCGCGGGAGGCCCCCTTGAAGAATCGGGTTTGGAACGGACCGAAGATCTCCTCGACGAGGTTTTGATACTCGAGCGAATCGAACGCCTGGGCCCGCGTCAGTTCGCGCACGCGCGCGCGGCGGCTCGGGGCGGCCACCGCAAGCGCCATCCGGTTCGACTGGCGCATCTCCTCCGCGCTCCCCGCGGTCGCACAGAGGATCAGGGACGTGAGGCGACGCTGGTATCGGCGGGCGTACTCGAGCGCGACGAACCCCCCCGCCGAGTAGCCGAGCAGGTGGAGCTCCGAGATGTGCAGGGCCTTCCGGATCGCGTCGACGTCCTCGGCCATCGCCCCGAGGGTGTACTCGCGCGGGGAACGCGGCGACCAGCTGTGTCCCACGCCCCGCGGGTTGAAGAGCACCACCCGGAGATGGGCGTTGGCGAGCTTCAACAGTCCCCGGAGATAATGGTAGGTGAGCCCGGGTCCTCCGGGGTGGACGAGGAGAGTCGCGGGACCCTTCCCCTGGGAGACGTCCTCGAAGGAACGTCCGCCGGACGCCGTGACGCGTCGAAGACGAGCCATGTAACCGGTATCACTCCTCCATTTGAAACGTTTCGGCGGTTCGAGCTCCGAGCGGTAGTCCCTTCCGTTCGTGGTCCCTGCGTCGTTGCCCTGTCAAGGTTCGGAAGATGCGGGCACCGGGATTTGAACCCGGGTCATAGCCTTGGCAAGGCTATGTGATGACCAGACTACACTATGCCCGCACGGTGAATTTCGTCCCGAACCCCGGGCGTCGTTCGTCGGAATCACGCACGCGGACCCCAACCCTCGGACGGCGCGGGAGACCCCGAGCATCGTTCCGACCATAAAGCCAGCGTCGGCCGCCGGGTTATTACGGGGTTCCCCCCGTGGCTCGGCCCGGACCGAGACGGAAGCGATGACCGACGACCGGTGGAAGGAAGGGGAGACCGTCGCGCTCAAGACGCTCGGCGCTCCCGCCTTCCTCGTCCTCCTCGCTCGCGGGCCGGTCCGCGTCGGCGATGACGGGGTCATCGACCTCACCGCGCAGATCGGAGCCGCCCCGGGCGAGGCCGTCCCGTGGCTGGGAAAGACCTACCGGGTCCTGCGCCCGTCCCTCGCCGACCTCTTCTCCACGCTGCGTCGGGGAGCCCAGATCATCACCCCGAAGGATGCGGTCGAGATTCTCTTCATGGCGGGGGTCGCCCCCGGGACGCAGGTCGCGGAGGCGGGATCCGGGAGCGGCGCGTTGACGATCGCGTTGGCGCATGCGGTCGGCGCGTCCGGCCACGTGACGTCGTTCGACCGACGCCGCGACTTCCTGGATGCGGCGCGCGCGAACGTCACCCGCGCCGGCCTCGCGGACCGGGTGACGTTCCGCGAACGGGACGTCGCGCGCGACGGGATCGACCTCGCCGGCGTGGCGAGCATCGTCCTCGACCTCCCGGAGCCGTGGGCGGTCCTCGCGTCCGCGCGGACGGCGCTCGCGCTCGGGGGGTACGTCGCCACGTACACGCCAACGTACAACCAACTCGAGCGGACCGTCCAGGCGTTCCGGTCGCTCGGATTCGACGAGGTCCGCGCGCTCGAGCTGTGGGAGCGGGGCCTCCATGTGGGCGACGGCGGCACGCGGCCCGCGTTCGAGATGCTCGGGCATACCGGGTTCCTCGCGTCCGGCCGACGGGTCGATTGACGATGGTCGACCTGAGCCTCTCGATCGGGGCCTTGATCGGGATCTTGCTGTCCGGTGGATTCGTCTACGCCGAGATTGGTCGGTTCGCGACCCCCCAGGTTCCCGAGACCCTGTTCGACGAACGCCGCGAGGTCTTCGCGTATACGGCCGGGCTCTTCGTCGGGATCCCCCTCGCGATCGCGTTCCTCCTCTTTCTGGACTCGATGGCCAACGGAGCGTTGCCCGGAGCGCTGATCTTCCTCGCCGCGCTCGTGGGGGGAACCGAATTCGCGCAGTGGGCCCTGCTTCGCGCGCACTACTGGGGGACCGGAGAGAGCGGTCCGTTCTACGCGCTCGGCTACCGCGCCGGGATCGCGGGCATCTTCGCGCTCGCGATCGTCGGCCAGTATCTCGCCGGGGCCCTCGTGACGTGGGACGGGGTGGTGCTCCTGCTCGTGGAAGCGGGAGCGGTCCTCGCCCTCGAGGTGGCGGGCGCGCTCCTCTCGATGCCGCCGTCCGCCGTCGCCGGAAGGAAGGGCGGAGGACCGGTGCCCGGCGCGATCTTCGAGGCGATCGGGTTCTTCGTCCTGGGGGTCGGCGCGCTCTCCGGCCTGGGGACGGTGGACGCGGAGGCGGTGGCCTATGCGGCCGCCCTCGTCGCTCTCGCGGGCGGCGTCCTCGTCTACCATCGTCTCCGCCCGCTCCTCGCGGCGATCCCGGCCCCGAGTTCCGGTGTCGCACCGCCACGGCCCGACGTTCCGCCGTCCTACGGGCGGACGAACCGAGCGGAAGCGGGCGGTGCGCGCGACGACGATGGGTCCGAACGCCTGGAGTAGTTTCATATGCCGAGCGGCCTCCCGCCGTGCGCATGAGCTCGCCCGCGGAGCCCGTTCCGTTCGATCGTCGCTTCCGCCACGCCCTGCGCACCTATCGAGCGTGGATCTCGGACTTCATCCTCGCGGTCGGCGTCCTCCTGACCACACTCGCGCTCGGTTTCTTCACGCCGCTGTCGAGCTCCTGGCCGTTCACGGTCCTCAACGCGGCGACGAACACCCCGGCCGCGAACTACAACCTCGTGTTCGTCATCGTCGGCCCGATCGTCATCATCGCGGGGGCGTACCTCGCGGGGTCGTACTACGTGGCGCGCGGAAAGTTCGAGCACCTGATGGTCACGAAGAGCAAGGCGGAGTTTCTCCGGAACATCCCTGAGCTCGAGGACCTCTTGTGGGAGCTGACTCCCGCGGACGAGGTTCGGTACGAGCAGAAGAAAGTGGAACTCCACGTGCGCCGTTAGGGCTCTGGTCGACCGGGGTCGTCCGGGTTAAGTACCGCGCCGCCGGTGAACGCGGCCGTGGCGGTCGTGGGGGTCAGCGACAAGGTCGAGGGATTCCGCTTCCGGCGCCTCGAGAAGCCCGAGGAGTTCCGACAGGTCGAGGAGGTCGAGGGAGCGGTCTGGGGGGGCGAGTCGGCGAGCCCGACCCTCCCGGTCCCGCTCCTCCGCGCCCTCCAGGACAATGGCGGGCTCGTCTTGGGCGCGTTCGCGGACATCTACCTCGCCGGGTTCGCCGTCTCGATGATCGGCTGGGACGGCGCGACCCTCTACCACTACTCGCATCTCACGGCGGTCCGACCCGAGTACCAGAACCACCACCTCGGATTCCAGTTGAAGTCGTTCCAACGAGACGAGGTGCTGAAGCTCGGCCTCTCCGAGGTCCGATGGGCGTTCGACCCGCTCCAGAGCCGGGGCGCCTGGCTCAACGTCCGGCGGCTGGGCGCGAAGCCGGACGGTACTTCACCCACTATTACGGCCAGCTCGCCGACGCGCTCAACCAGGGCGTCGAGACCGACCGGATGCGGGCGGTCTGGTCGATCTCGTCGCCGTCCGTCGAGGCGCGGATCGCCGGTCAGTACCCCTCCGCGGCGGACGACCGTCGCCGATGGGAGACGTCGTCGGCGATCGTGGAGACGGAGCCGGGCGAGAGCGGGATCCGGGTGCCGACCGCGGTCGGCGAACCGACGGGAGCGAGCGCTCACCTCGAGATCCCGTTCGACCTCGCCCTCGTCCGGCAGCACGAGCCGAAGGCGCTCGGACGATGGCGCCACGCGACGCGGGATGCGTTCCGCGCTGCGTCGGACCTGGGATACCGCGTGGACGATTTCTCGGTCGTCTCGGCCGACCACGAGCGCCGGAGCTTCTACTTCCTCTCCCGGACTCCGCCGGACGGGGCGGCGACCCGCCGGGGACACCTAGTCTTCGGGAAGCTATATGGCGGCCGCCGGCGCTCCGCCCCTCGGAGGCCGTATGGCATCGACCCGAACGGGACCCGGACCGTCCGTCGTCCTCCTCATCGTCGTCGCCGTCGCCCTCGCGGTCGGCGCCGCCGCGAGCCTGGTCGCGGGAGCGGCCTCGGCGCCCGCGTTCCACTCGGGGCCGGCCAGCGAGCTCCTGGTATCACCTGCGGTCATCGGGGCGCTGATCGTCCTCCTGCTCGCGGTGGCCGTGGGGGTGGGACTCTACGTACGGATCAGTTCGGGGACGATGCGCATGCCCGGACGGTTCGCCGTGACCGTGCTCGCCGCGATCCTCGTCGGCGTCCTCTTCGTCGCCCTACTTCACTCGGGCGCGGGAGCGGGGGGATCCGGGTTCGCTGGCGGGGGAAACTCCACCGGCTCCGGGGGCTCCACGAATGGGACGAGCGGGTCGAACGTCACCGGCGCCGGAGGAGAGCTCAGTTTCCTCTCCGTGAAATTGCCCTCGTGGGCGTTGTTCGTGGCGGTCGCCGCGATCGTCCTCGTCGTCGGCGCCGTCGCGGTCCCGCGGGCGTGGGCGTACACCATCGATCGAGAGCGGGAGCGTGGGACCGGTCGACCCCGGTCCCCCGAGACCGAGGCCGTTCGCGGAGCCCTCGCGGCCGCCGCCCAGCAACTGGAAGAGGGCGGGGAACCCCGGGAGGTGATCGTCGCGCTCTATGCGACCGTCCTCGCCCGGGTCGGCCCGATGGTCGGTGGGGTCGAGGTCGACACTCCCGAGGAGATCCGCTCCCTCCACCTCGTCCGACTCGGGATTCGGGCGGCGGCGGCCGAGACGCTCACCCGACTTTTCGAGAAGGCACGGTACTCCTCCCATCCGATGAACCCCGACGCCGCCCAACGGGCCCGGGTCGCGATCCGTGAGGCGCGAGACGACCTCGACCGGGTCGACCGTGCCGCGCCACCGGCATGAACGCCTCGTGGGCCGGACTATTGCTGGTCGTCGCCGCCGGGGCCACGGGCATCGCAGTCTGGGCCGGGCCGAACCTCGCGATCGCCGGGGTCGGTGCTGCGGTCGCGGTCCTCGCGGCCGGGTTGCTCTTCGTCGGTGCGTGGCTCGACCGTCCGTCCCGGCGACCGGCCCCCGCCGCGCTCGCGCCCGACCCGGACCTCCTCCGGCACCGTTTCGGGCTCCGTCCGGGGCGATTCGCGAGGGAAGAGGTCATCACGACCCTCGACCGGATCGAGCGGTCGGGGGCGACGCCCGACCTACCCCACCGCTCGACGAACGAGATCACCGAGCTTGCCCAGCTCTCCCGGTCCGAATTTAGCGAGTACGTTCGGCGTCGCTTGGACGAGCTCGAGGCCGAGACGTGAACGCGGGCGATGACCGTTCCCGGGCCGCGTTCCATTGGCGGCCGCGGGCGTCGCTGTTGTTCGGCGCGGGCACCGTGCTCCTCGTCGCGGGGGTCCTCCTGCGGGATCCGGGTCCTCTATTGCTCGCCCTGCCGATCCTCCTCGCCCCGGTCGCGGCGGCCCTCCTGGGTCCGCGAACCGAGATCCCCGCTCACCTTCGATGGCGGGTCGATGGTTCGGGGCCCGAGGTTCGGGTCTCGGGTACCATCGAGATCGCACCGCCGACGGACCCGAACGACCTCGTCCTCGAACGCCCCGTGCCCGCGGGCCTGAAGGAGACCGGACCGCCCGAGGTCGAACGGGATCGTCAGCAGCTTCGGTTCGTGTTCCATTGGAGCGTGGCGGAACCGGTCATCCTTCCGGTCGCCGCCCCCCACCTCGTCTGGCGCGACCCCGCGGACCTCGTCGAGCGGCCCGTGCGATGGGACCCCACCGACCTCGTCGTCGAGCGGTACCCGCCCGAACTCGTCGACATCGGTGCGGTGCGGCTGGAACGCACGATCGCCGTGCCGGGGGAGACCGTGTCGCGGAGGATCGGGTCGAACGGAGAGTTCTTCGGGATCCGCGAGGCCACCCCGACCGAGCCTCCCCGACGGGTGAACTGGACCGCCACGGCCCGGGCCGGGCGCCTGCTCGCGAACGAGTACCGGGTCGAGCGAACCGGGGACGTCCTGCTCCTGATCGACGCGCGTCCGTCGAGCCTCGGATATGCGATCGACGCCCAGTTGCTGTCGCTCTCGGTCGCGGCGGCGCACGGGATCGCTGAGTCGTTCCTTCGGCAGAAGGCCCGCGTAGGGCTCGGGGTCTTCGGGGAGTTCCTCGACACCGTGCCGCTCGCCGGGGGGCGCACCCAGCGGATCCGCTTGCGGAAGGCGCTCCTCGCGACCCGTCTCGCCACGGACCCGGGACTCCCGGAGCGGTGCGCGGTCGCGGCCCGCCGGTACTTCCCGCCGGGCGTCACGACGATCCTCCTCACGAGTCTCGCCGACGATGCCTCGTCCGACCTCGTGCCCTACCTGCGGCGGCGGGGATTCCCGGTCGTCGTGCTGAGCCCGTCCCCCCTGCCCGTACTCCCGATGTCGCGAAACCTGTCCGCGGCCGAGGTCCAGCTGGTAGCGCGGATCGCGCGCCTGGTCCGCCGCGTTCGCCTGGCCCAGGCATGGCGGGACGCCCCGGTCGTGGACTGGGAAGACTACTGGTCGCTGCGGGGGCTCGTGGAGCTGCTCCGCCGGCCGGACCGACGAGGGAGGGGGATGTGAGCGCGCCGCCCCCACCCCGGTCCTGGCGCCGTGCGATCGGTCCGACGGTGCCGGTCCTCGCCGTCGCGGTCCTCGTGCTCGCCCTCGATAGTCGTCTCCCGACGGCCGTGGCCCTCCTGCTGGCCGCCGCCGGGATCGCGTCCTCCGTGGTACTGCGCGCGGTCGGACGCCCCGGTTTCGCCGAGGCCGCTCCCGTACCGGTGCTCGCCGTGCTCGGGCTGCTTGCCGTGGAGACGCCGATCGCGCCGCTCCCCGAGCTCCTGGTCGGCGCCGCGGGGGTGGTCTTCGTGGCGTGGCTTTCGGACGACCCGTGGCGGCCTCCGGCGGGGTTGTCTCGCGGTGCGCTCGGGTGGGCGGTGCCCGCCTTGGGAGTGGGCATCGCCTGGGCGAGCACGTTCCTCCTGCCCTCCTCCGCGGCGTCGCTCGGGGTGGCCGGGGGACTGCTCGCCGGGGCGCTCCTCGCCCTCGCGTACCTGGTCAGTCGCCCCGACCTGTTCGGCCGCGACGAGGCAACAACGATTTAGCGGCCCCGCCGGTGGGAGCTACGGCGCGGCCACGCGTCGCGCCCGGGTACCGTCGAAGGGTCCCTCTTGACTCAATGCGGACGGGTCGTCCGCCGAGGATGACGTGAGGACAACCCCGGTGTCCGACACCCCCGGTCCGGGTCAGACCGCCGAGAGGGCGATCGCCTGCTGTGACGCGGATCGTTAGGACCGGGGAACAACGGCCCGGGACCGAAGGTGGTCCGATTCGGTCCTTATAGGAGGGAGTGCTCGAGGGTCGGGGCACCGGGGATGAAGGCGGAGGATGCGCGGTCGCTCGCCCGGTCGATCCGGGCGGCGGTGTCGACCGCGGTCGTCGGCCGGCCCGATGCGCTCGACGCGATCCTGACGGGCCTCGTCGCCGACGGCCACCTCTTGATCGAAGATCTTCCCGGGCTCGGAAAGACCCTGATGGCGAAATCGTTCGCCGCGGCGCTCGGGCTGAAAATTCCAGCGGATCCAGTTCACGGCCGACCTGTTGCCGCACGACATCACCGGCAGCGAGATCCTCGACACGACGAAGGGAGAGTTCCGTTCTGCGGGGCCCCATCTTCGCCAACATCCTGCTCGCCGATGAGATCAACCGGGCCCCGCCGAAGGTCCAGTCGTCGCTCCTCGAGGCGATGCAGGAGTACCAGGTCACGAGCGAACGGTCGACCTACCCGTTGCCGCGCCCGTTCATCGTGCTCGCGACGGAGAATCCGCTCGAGCTCGAAGGAACGTATCCCCTTCCCGAGGCGCAGGTCGACCGGTTCCTCATGCGCCTCCGGGTCGGATACCCGACGCCCGAGGAGGAAGCGACGATCCTCTCCCGTCGTCGGGAGCGGAAGGAAGAGAACGTGGTGGTCCCGGCCGCGACCTCGCTCGCCCAGTTCCAGGACCTTCAACGGGCGGTCGAGGACGTCGAGCTCGAGGAATCGGTCGCCGGCTACATCGTTGCGCTCGTGCGCGCGACCCGCGCCGACCCGCGCGCCGAGGTCGGGGCCTCCCCGCGGGGCTCCCTCGCGATCCAGAAGCTCTCCCGGGCGCGCGCCCTCCTGGACGGACGGGATTTCGTCCTCCCGGACGACGTCAAGACCCTCGCCCTCCCGGCGCTCGCGCACCGGGTCCTCGTGAAGCCGGAACCGTGGATCCGGGGCGTGCGCGGCGAGGAGATCGTTCGCGCCGCGGTCGACCGGACCCCCGTCCCGAAGGTCGCCTAGTGCCGCGACCGGGAACCGAGTCTAGGGTTTCCTGAGCGGTCCGACGAAGGTACTTTCCCGGGGAAGGGGTTCACCCCTTCCCCCATGCTGCGTGTCCGTGACCTCCCGGCGGAGGAAGGAGAGGCGATCAACCGTCTGATGAACCGCACCCGCGACCCCACCGTCATGCGACTGGCGCAGGTCGTGCTGCACTCCAATCAGGGGTTCTCTCCGCCGAAGATCGCGCGCATGGTCTTCTGGAGCGAGGAGTGGGTCCGTCGGGTCATCAAGGACTTCAATCGAATGGGGAGGGACGCCCTCTACCCCAATCGGGTGGGCGGCCGCCCGCCCACCTTCACTCGGCCCATTCGCCAGGCCTTGGTGGATCTCGCGCTCTCCCCCCCGAAGGACCACGGGTATGCCTTCGGCCCGTGGACCCTCGAGCGGCTGCAGAGCTCGGCGGTGATGTTCGGGATCGTCGAGTCGATCTCGAAGGAGCGGCTGCGAGAGATCCTCCACGAGGAGGCGGTCTCCTACCAGGCCGTGAAGACCTGGAAGCAGAGCAAGGACCCCAAGTTCCGAGAGAAGGTGAAGCGGTTGAGGGCCCTCATGAATCGCGAGCACAACCCTCCGGTGGTGGTGGCCGTCGACGAGATGGGTCCGATCTCGCTGAAGCCGTATGGAGGTCGCACGTGGGCTCGGTCGGGCCACCCCGACCGAGTCCGTGCGACCTACAAGCGGACCATGGGGGTCCGCCACCTGATGGGGATGTACGACTACTTCCACAAGGTCCTCCGAGGGTACCTCTCCCCGAGGAAGAGCGGAGCGAACTGGGTGAGGTTCCTCCGCTACGTGCGGCGGTGGTATCCGCCGGACGAACGGATCTACCTAATCCAGGACAATCTCTCCACGCACACAACCCCGGAGGCGCTGAGAGAGGCCCGACGGCTGAAGATCTCCCTCGTGCCGATCCCGACGAACTCCTCTCACATGAACCCAATCGAGACCCACTTCCGCTCGATCCGTCAGATGGCCCTGACGGGGTCGGACTTCCGAGAGTGGCGGCCGTTGGGGGCCGCTATTCAGATGGCGATGCGCGAGCTCAACGCCAAGCACTCAGCACCCGCCCACAAAGTCAAACGATGTTTGTGGGTACGGCACTAGCCGCCGCCCCACATCAAACTGTTTTACCCCCTTCGTGGTCACCAACGCGACACCCTGGCCCGGTGGGGCCACGGCGTTGCGTGGCCGACCCACCGAAGCAGGCGCGGAAGGCCCCCTCCCCCGGCACCCGATTCAACTTACCCGGGACCAGCCGCGGTAGCAATCATCATACGCGGCCGGCCTCACGATCAATTGGCAAGACCTCGTTCTGCGTGGTTTCATGAAGCGTCCATCCGCGCGCCTCCTCATCGCAATCGGGACCGTCCTGACCCTCGTAAGCGGCGGCCTATTCTTCGTTGCCGGCGCTACTCGCGCGACCTCCGGCGGGCCCTACGGCTTCTTAGATGGGCTGTTCTTCCTCGCACTCCTTCCCGGGTTAATCCTCCTGCTAGCTTCGCTTCTGCTCTACTCCAAAAGGCGGGACCACGCTTTCGCGGGTCTTCTTGGAGTCGTAGGTGCGATGGTGAGTATTCCCCTCGCGCTGGCGGGATTCTGGTTCGGGTTCGTCCTGGCAATGGTCGGATCCCTCCTCGTATTGCGGAAGTCGGCCGGCCGTAACCTCGGCGAAAGAGCTTCTCCCTCGGCGGATCCGACTTCTCATGCAAGACCCAAGGCAAGCCTTAGCT
Organism: uncultured Thermoplasmata archaeon; assembly: GCA_963749205.1. Taxonomy (GTDB): domain Archaea; phylum Thermoplasmatota; class Thermoplasmata; order Lutacidiplasmatales; family UBA184; genus Lutacidiplasma. The sequence continues at coordinate 558,026 of CAVVLW010000006.1, forward strand.
CACCGTGGGTAGCCCCCGCCGGGGCAGTGATCATCGGCTTGGTGGTGATCCTTCTCCTCTGCCCCCAAACCTTCTCGGCGGACTTCATCGAAGTTAGCGCGCTCGTCAATGACCCCGTAGCGTACGACCTCCAGGCGGGGTACGTCGGCGCCGCCGGCGGCACGTCGCTCTCCTACCAGGTAGATGCGGTTCCCCAATCCGGAAATTGCCCGCTCGGCTTCGGCTACTTCGTGAACGCTTATGTAAACGACAGCGGGCAGGTGTACTGGTATCAGGTAGCTCTCTCGTATGACTGGGGCGGAGGGACCATCGCGTCTTCCGGGTGGGGTCTCGCGTACGAGGTCTTCGGACCGGACGGCAGCTCGATCTACCCGGAGCTCTCCGGGGGCGCCGGAGTGGCTCCCTTCTCCGGAGCGGTCAACTCGGGAGACTCGGTAGACCTGGCTTTGACACTGGGGAGCGGATCGGTCAGTTTCACGGGCTCAGACTCGACCACCGGCGCAAGCGCGAGCCTATCGTACCCCCAGACCGGCGCGATGCAGTTTGGCGGCGGCATGCCTTCTCAGAACGTAGGGTATTTTACCGGCGTGCTCACCGAGTGCTACCGAGACACTTCGGCGAGTCCTAGCCTCGACGCAGTGACCTACACCGAGCAGGAAGGTTCGCAATCGCAAGCGGGGGTCTTCGTCGAGGAGATCAACTTCTCTTGGGGTCGCCTCCCTTACCTGCCGTCGCTCGAGCTAGGCGAGATGCACACGAATTTCGACCCCGTCGGGCTCGCTCCGACGTACCACCAAGCGTACGGACTCACGCTGCAGTACGGCTCGACAACGTTCGTCACCGCTTCGAGCTGACCTGCCTCGAAGGGGGCCAAACTGTTTTCCCCCGGTCGGCGGTCGGGCCCGCGATGCCCGAGTCCCCGCTCGTCGTGGTCGCCGACCCGATCGACTCCGCCGCGCTCGAGCGGCTGCGCGCGGGGCCGTGCCGGGTGATCGACGCGAGCGGGGACCCCGCCTCGCTGCCCGGCCATCTGGCGGGGGCGTCGGCGATGATCGTCCGGAGCCGTACGAAGGTCACCGCCGACCTCCTCCGATCCGCGCCGGCGCTTACGCTGGTCGCACGCGCCGGGGTCGGGGTCGACAACGTCGACATGCGCGCCGCCGCCGAGCGCGGGGTCCGGGTCGTCAACGCCCCGGCCGCCGCGACGACGAGTGTCGCGGAGCTCACGGTCGCGTTCTACCTCCTGCTCGTGCGCGGCCTCGTCCCGGCGATCGCCTCGATCAAAGCCGGTCGCTGGGAGCGGAGCGCGCACGGCCGGGAGCTCGCGGGCAAGGTGGTGGGGTTCGTCGGCTACGGGCGGATCGCACGCGAGGTCGCCCGACGCCTCGAGCCGTTCGGCACGGCGACCATCGCCTACGACCCGTTCGTCCCTGCCCCCCTGGACCGTACCGAGATCGTCCCGTGGGAAGCGCTCCTCGACCGGGCGGATATCGTGAGCGTCCACGCGGCCCTGACCCCCGAGAACCGGCACCTCGTCGACGCCCGGGCGTTCGCCCGGATGAAGCCGGGGGCGTTCCTCGTCAACGTCGCGCGCGGGCCTCTCGTCGACGAGACCGCGCTCCTCGCCACCTTAAAGGCCGGTCGTCTGGCGGGGGCCGCGCTCGACGTCTTCGAGGTGGAACCGCCCGTGAACCGAGAACTGCTGGAGCTGCCGAACGTGATTGCGACCCCCCACATCGGGGCGATGACCGCCGAGGGACAGGGGCGCGCCGGCGGGAGATCGTCGACGAGGTCCTCCGCGCCGTGCGCGGGGAACCGCTGCGCTCGCTCGTCCCGCCGCCGGGGGGACGCCCGTGACGTTCGACCCCGAGACGGCGACGTTCCTTATCGCGGGGCCCGTCCGCATCCACCCGCGCGTGCTGCGGGCGATGTCGATGTCCTCCCTCAACCATCGGGGGGACTACTTTCACGGGGTCGTGGCCGAGGTCCGGGAGCTGCTCCCGGTCCTGTTCGGGACGAAGGGCCACCAGCTGATCCTCTCGGGAAGCGGCACCGCCGGCCTCGAAGCGGTCTACTCCTCGCTCGTCCCGAAGGACCGTCGCACCCTCGTGCTCACGAACGGCAACTTCGGGGAGCGGACGGACCAGATCGTGCGCCGGTATTCCTCGAACGTCACGACCATCCCCGCCCCGTGGGGGCAGCCGATCGCGCTGGACGCGGCGCAGCAGGAGATTGAGAAGGGCGACCTCGGCGCGGTCTGCGTCGTGCACAACGAGACGAGCGTCGGTCTCGCGAACGACCTCGCCCAGCTCGCCCCCGCCGTACGGAGGTCGGGCGCGCTCTTCCTGGTCGACGGGATCAGCGCGGTCGCCGGGATCCCCGTCGAGATCGACGGCTGGGGGATCGACGCGCTGGTCGCGGGAAGCCAGAAGGGGCTCGCCGCGCCCGCGGGCCTCGCGCTCGTGCACCTCTCCGACCGTGCGGTCGCGACGCTGCATCCGGGATCCTTCTACCTCGACCTCGCGGCCCACCTGAAATCGCTCGAGAAGAACGACACGCCCTGGACACCCGCGGTACCGCTGTTCCTCGCCCTGCGGGAGGCGCTCCTCCTCCTCCGAGAAGAGGGGCTCGCTCGCCGGCTCGAGCGGACCCATCGCCTCGCCGAGGCGGCGCGGGGCGCGGTCGACGCGCTCGGGCTCGGCCTCTTCCCCGACCGGCGTCACGCCTCCGACACGGTGACCGCGGTGCGCAACCCGGACGGGATGGCGGACGCCGACCTCCGCAAGGTCCTCGAGCGCGAGTACCACGTCCTCGTGCAGGGAGGGCAGGGCGCACTCGCCGGGAAGATCTTCCGCATCGGCCACATGGGGATCGCGGACTGGCCGGACCTCCTCGTCACGTTCGCGGCGCTCGAGCGGATCCTCGGAAAGGCCGGTCGCCTCCCCGCTCCGGGAGCGGCGCTCCGCGCGGTCGTGGACCGGATGCCGTGAGGCATCCGGTTCAGATGTCGACGATCACGCGCGCCCGTCCGCGGGCGAAGTCGATCGACAGGTCGTGGAGCGTCACGGCCTTCACCTCCGTGCGGGCGGTGTGGCGCGCCGGGTCGAACACCTCGCCCGTCACGCTCGCGACGATCGCCGTCGGTGGGTCGCCGACCGGGCGCGCCCGGATCTCGCGCGCGAGGAACCCCTCGGTCTGCTGCAGGAGCAAGAGCTCGCCGAGATACGCGACGACGAGCGACGACGGGTCCGAGCCGGAGGCGCTCACGGCCCGCTCGGCCACCGGCCGGACGCGGGCACGGTCCGTGATCAGCGCGAACAACCCGAGGCCGAGGGCCTCGAACAGCGCCGCGTCCGTCGGTCCGGTCGCCCAGATCCCGACGTCCGCCGTCGTCGGGAAGCTCCCCCAACGGCGCGCGGTCGCGCGTCGCGGCCCTCTCCCGGTCGTGGCGACGCCACGCTTTCGACGGGCTTAAGCGGTCGTCGTCTCCTATCGGCCGGGTCGGTGCGCGCAAGCCTGGTCGTCCCCACGCTCAATGAGTCCGGATCGATCGGACACGTCCTGCGCACGTTCGGGCGGGCCGAGGAGGAAGCGAACACGACGATCTTCCGGTCGTCCCCGATCGACTGGGAGGTCGTGGTCGTCGACGGCGCGTCCTCCGACGGGACCGCGCGGGTCGCGGAGGCCGAAGGCGCCCGCGTGATCGTCGAACGGCGGAGCGGGTACGGTCGCGCCTACAAGACCGGGTTCGCCGCGGCGCAGGGGGAGGTGATCGCGACCGCGGACGGCGACGGCACGTATCCGGTCGAGATGATCCCCGCCCTCGTGCGACGCCTCCTCGACGGGCACCTCGATTTCCTGACGGGGAACCGGATGGCCTACATCAACCGGCGAGCGATGACGACCGAGCACCGGATCGGCAATCGAGCGCTCAACCTCTTCCTCGACGTCGCGTTCCACCGGTACGTGCGCGAGCTGCCGGGAGGCCGGCTCGTGGACAGCCAGAGCGGGTTCTGGATATTCCGACGCGAGGTCCTCGACCGGGTCCACCTCGGCGAGGAAGGCATGGCGTTCAGCGAGGAGCTGAAGATCGAAGCGATCCTGCGCGGGCTGCGCGTCGAGGAGGTCCCGATCCCCTACGGGGAGCGGTGGGGCCGCCCGAAGCTGTCGAGCTGGCGGGACGGGTACAAGAATTTCATGTTCCTCGCGCGAAAGCGCCTCGACGTGGCCCGCGAGCCGGCCCGGGGAAAACCCGTACCGTTCGCGCACGGGCCGGACGCCGTCCCGCCGCCGTAAGCCAACTACTGCGTCTTTCCCGAGCGCTCGCGCGACTTGACGCGGAGGCCGTGGTACCCGCACTTCCGGCACTGGATCGCCCTCGGGGGGTTCCGGGCCGAGCAGTTCATGCAGATCTTCTTGTTGAGCAGGCGGTCGACCGCCTCGGGAAACGGCATGGGACCCGCGGGGACCGCCCCTCGGCTATAAAACCTGCTCCCGCGGCGGCGAAGGGCCTTTCCCTCACGGCCCCCTAAGCGACCGATGCTCTCGAAGGACGAGGGGGTCCGGGCCGTGCGACTCGCGCGGGCGAGCATCGTTCGGTCCGTCGGCGACGGGAGCGACGCGGGGTCTTTGCCGGCCGCCGAGACCGCCCTTCCCCCGGTGTTCGACGAGCCGAGAGGGGCGTTCGTCACGCTGCGTCACCACCCGAGCGGCAGCCTTCGCGGCTGCATCGGATTCCCGCTCCCGGTCCTCCCGCTCCAGAACGCGATCCGTGAGGCCGCGGTCTCGGCGGCGACCGAGGACCCGCGGTTCCCCCCGGTCCGGGCCGCCGAACTCGGCGCCCTCACGGTCGAGGTCTCCGTGCTGACCGTACCGGTCGCGGTCCGGGCGAGCCGGCCCGAGGAGACCGTCCGCGAGATCCGGGTCGGCCGGGACGGTTTGATCGTGGACGGGTACGGCACGAGCGGCCTCCTCCTCCCCCAAGTCGCCCCCGAGCAGGGATGGTCGTCCGAGGAGCTCTTGGACGGCACGTGCGAAAAGGCCGGACTTCCCGCGCGGGCCTGGCGCGACCCGAAGGTGACGGTCCGGCGCTTTGAGGCCGAAGTGTTCGGCGAGCGGTCCCCGAGCGGCGACGTCGCGCGCGTAGTGTTCTAGCGCACCGGGGAGCCCCCGCTCGGGCGTTCCCTCGGTCAGGGCGTGCGGCGAACGATGCGTGCGGAGAACGTCACGCCGTCGATGTCCCAGGTTCGGACGTCCGGCCCCGCGGGCAACGGGCCCTCCACCACCTCGAACGGGTCGGCGAGGAGGTCCTTCGCGAGCTCGCTCTGGCGCGCCCGGAGCGCACGGTGGAGCACCCCCGAAGCGCTCACGGTCACGGAGACTCCTTCGAGGTACCGCAGCCCGAGCTCTTTGCGGGCCTGCTGGAGTCTCCGGGCGACCTCGCGGGCGAGGCCCTCCTCGAGCAGTTCCGGCGAGGGGTGGCGCGGGATCGCCGCGACGGGTCGGCCCTCCTCCTCCCGGACCACCCACGCGGTGTCCGGATAGTTCGTTCGGGAGGACGCCGGCGTCCGCACGACCCGCTTGACGTTGAGCTCCTCGGCGAGAAGTCGCTCTCCCTCCGTGCCGAGGCGCGCGAGCGCGGGACCGGGGGTGCCGAACAGGACGATCTCGGCGAGCGGGATCCGCGACCTGACCTCGGCCCGGTGGCGGAGCTCGCGACCGACCTCGACGATCTCGCGAAGCTCCCGCATCCCCGCCTCGAGCGGAAGGTCGCGCGGGGCGAACGGCTCCGGCCAGGGGGCGAGGTGGACGGAACGGCTGGCGTCGGAGAAGCGGGCCTCCGCGACCTCCTGGTGGACCCATTCGGCCGTGAAGGGGACGAGCGGGGCGACGACCCGGGAGAGCGAGTCGAGGACGTAGGAGAGCGTCGCGTGGGCCTCGCGTCGTTCGGGGCGGTGGGCGTCCGCCCAGAACCGCGGCCGCGACCGGCGGAGGTACCAGGTTGACAGGTCGTCGACGAACTCCCGGACGCTCGCGGCCCCCGGTCGGGGGTCGAACCCTTCGAGGCCGTTCGTCACATCCTCCCGGGTCGCCTCGAGACGCGAGAGGAGCCACCGGTCGAGGAGGGAGGAGGGGGAAGGGGTCGCGACGACCGGGGGGAGCCCGTCCGCGCGCGCATTCTCGAGGTGGAACGCGACCACGTTGCGCAGCGCCCCGAGGGTGCGGTGCCCCGCCTTCTCGAGGTTGGTGTCGCTCACCCGGATCGGTGCGGTGAAGTCCTGGGAGAGGAACAGCCACCGGATCGTGTCGCCCCCGAGGGCGTCGAGGAGCGCGAGCGGCTCGAGGACCTTCCCCTTCGATTTCGACATCTTCCGCCCGCTCTCCTCGAGGAGGAACTCGCACGTGAGGCACGTCCGGTAGGCGGGGCGGTCGAACACGGTCGTCGCGATCACGAGGAGCGTGTAGTACCAGCCGCGCGTCTGGTCGATCGCCTCGGAAACGAAGTCGAGCGGGGCGGCCGGGTCGAACGGACCGGGTTCGAACGGGTAGTGGAACTGGGCGAACGGCGCCGCGCCGCTGTCGAACCAGACGTCGATCGTGTACGGCTCGCGCCGGCTCTCCTTACCGCACGTCGCGCACGCGAGGACGAGCCGGTCGACCGTCACGCGATGGGGGTCGAACGGGACGGGCAGCGGCGCGCCGCTCCGCTCGGCGAGCTCAGCGAAGCTGCCGACGCACGTCGGGTGACCGTCCGGGCAGACCCAGACGGGTAGCGGGGTACCCCAGTAGCGACTGCGCGAGAGCGCCCAGTCCTTCGCCTCCGTCAGGAAGTTGCCGAACCGTCCGTCCCGGAGGTAGGCCGGGATCCAGCGGACCGTGGCGTTGTGGCGGACGAGCGCGTCGGTGACGCGCGAGGTCCGGACGAACCAGGAATCGATGGCCCGGTAGAGCAGGGCGTGGTCGCACCGCCAGCAGAACGGATAGATGTGCCGGAGCGTCTCGGACCGGAACAGGAGCCCTCGTGCGGCGAGGTCCCGGGTGAGGATCGGGTCGGCGACCTTGAACAGCTTCCCTCGGACGAGCGGGACCGCGTCGCCGAAGACGCCCCGGCCGTCGAGCGGGTCGAGGACCCCGACCTTCTCGCGCGCGCCGATGCGGTAATCGTCCGGACCGAAGCTCGGAGCGACGTGCACCAACCCCGTCCCCTCGGTCGCGGTGACGAAGTCGTCGAGGACCACCCGGTACCGCCCCGGTCCGGGCCCGGCCGCGTCGAACGGCGGGCGGTACGTCCGCCCGGCCAGGTCGCGGCCGGGGAGCCGTTCGAGCACCTCTCCCCCACCGGGGAAGTACCGGGGGACGGCCGCCGAGGCGAGGACGACCGCATGCTCCTCTCCGACCCGGACCACGGAGTACTCGAGGTCGGGGTGCGCCGCGACGAGCAGGTTCGCGGGCAACGTCCACGGGGTCGTCGTCCATACGAGGAGGTCGCGGGAGTCTCCCTCGAGCGGCAGACGGACCGTCACGGAAGGGTCGGTCGTTTCGTGGTAACCCTGGGCGACCTCGTGCGAGGAGAGCGTCGTCTCGCAGCGCGGACAGTACGGAAGGACGTAGTGGCCCTTCTCGAGGAGCCCCCGGTCGAACAGCGTCTTCAGCGCCCACCAGACGCTCTCGATGTAGGGAGGGTCCATCGTCTGGTAGGCGTGGTCGTAGTCGAGCCAGTAGCCGAGGCGCGAGCTCATCTCGCGCCAGACCGACGCGAACGAGAGCGCCGTCGTGCGACACTCCTCGCAGAACCGCTCGACCCCGTAGGCCTCGATCTCCTTCTTCGACCTGAGCCCGTGCCGTTTCTCGATCTCGAGCTCGACCGGAAGGCCGTGGCAATCCCAGCCCGCCATCGAGCTTACGATGCGGTACCCGCGCATCCGACGGTAGCGGAGCTGCACGTCTTTCAGCGTGCGGGGTTCCACGTGACCCAGGTGGGGAGGGCCGTTGACCCCCGGAGGGCCCTCGGTGAATCGGAACACCGGGCCGCCCGGGGTACCGGAGTAGGCACGCGCCGGGACGCCGGTCGTCTCCCAGTAACGGAGCACCCTCCGCTGGACCTCCGCCGGGGAGGGGGCTCCCGTTCCCTCCTCGTCCGGCGGCATCGACGGTGCGACGGAGCCGGGGGAGATAAAAAGCAGGGGGCGACGGGCGCTACCGGGTGAGACCGTAGGGATTCGGACTCCGCGACTCGGGTCCGACCCGGCTCGACGGGGCTTGACGGACGATCGTGCCTTCGACGGCGGTGACGTGGGCACCCGGGCCGAGCACGACCTCCCGGGCGTGGACGAACGCGACGTCGACCGCGCTCAGCTCGACCGAGTCTGCCTCGACCCGATCGACGTGGACGGTGGCGGCACCTCCGAAGACCTTGCGCAGGAGCGTCGGCACGAGGCTCGTGGGCGGGCCATGAAGCTCGACCCGTTTCGACCGGATCGTCCCGATCTGCGAGTCCCCGCGAAAGCGCGCGCGCACGGAGACGGTCGCTTCGAGGTCGCCCGGGACCTCCGCGCTCCCCGTCAGCTCGAACTGTCCGACGTGGACGGAGGGCGCTTCCACGAGGCCGTTCGCGGAGAGCGCGCGGTCGACCCGAAGGTCCCCGGCACAACGGAGGGTGCCCCGCGACTCGAGCGCGCCCGCGTGGAGGCCCGCCCCGAAATGGACCGTGCCTTCGAGGCTCAGCTGGTCCCGAACCTCGGCCGCGCCCACGACCTCGAGCGTGCCGCGCGCGCGGAACGTGACGGCCGTGAGCTTGCCCGCGACGGAGACGAGGCCGCTCGCCGCGCCCGCCTCGACGTCCACGTCCCCCTGGACCTTCGCCATCCCGGTCGTTGTCCAGCTCGCCGCCCGGACGGAATCGCGGCGCACGGTCCCCGAGTCCCGGATCGTTCCCGTCCTCGGCGGAAGGGCGGTGGGAAGCGATGCGAGTGTTGGGGAGGAGGTCGCCGCCGACATTTCGGGTTCCTAGCGCGCGGGGCCGACCGCGGGGAGGCCGAGTCGGCGATGCTGGGTCATGATGCAGAGGTTCTCGAACTCCGTTCCGCCGGCCTCTCGGACCAGGGAGGCCGCGTCGGCGTTGTCGATCCCGAGCTGCATCCAGACGACCTTGACCCCGCGGCGGATCGCTTCCTTCGCGATCGGGACCACCTGGTCACTGCGGCGGAATATGTCGACGATGTCGACGCGGATCTCCTTCGGGATCGCCGTGACGGAAGGATAGGACTTCTCTCCGAGCACCTCGGCCACCGCGGGGTTGACGGGGATCACTCGGTACCCCTTGGATTGCAGGTAGCGGGCGACCTCGTTGGAGTCGCGGTCCGGCTTCTCGGAAAGACCGACGATCGCGACCGTACGGGCCCGGGTGAGGACGTCGCGGATCTCCACATCGCTCGGCGACATCGGTCGCCCGAGAGAGGTCGGTTACATGACGGTTCTGGGGCATCGCGGCGGAGCTCAAGGGATATCAACCGGCCCCGTTTCGACTGTCCGTGTACCTCGACTACGCGGGTATCCGGGTCACGAACCTCGCCCGGGCGACCCGGTTCGTCACCCAGGGGCTCGGTCTCGAGGAGGTCCGGCGCGGACGGATGGGCCACGGCGGCGTCTGGGTGCTGTTCCGGGACCCGACCTCGCACCAGCAGCTCGAGCTGAACTGGTATCCGAAGGGCAGCAAGTACGCCACCCCCTTCGTCGCCGGAGAGGGCCTCGACCATCTCGGCTTTCGCGTGAACGACCTTGCGGCCGCTTCCCGTCGCGTCCAGTCGGCCGGGGGACGCCTCGTCGACGAGATCAAGTGGAGAGGCAAGGTCGTCCTCGCATACTTCGAGGGCCCCGACGGATTCTGGGTCGAACTGATCCTGTCTCCGGGGACCTGACCCGCGGTCCGGTCGGGTCAGAATCCGCTCCAACCGCGCCTCTTCCGGGGTGCGTAGATAGAACGCGAGCGCGATGACCCCCCCGACCAGCACCGGCACGTAGCGGAAGAGGAGCCCGCCGGTCGGGTTGATGAAGGCGTAGACGAACGCCGACGCGTCGTAGGCGCCGTGGAGGATCGCGACGACCACGAGGTTGCCGCCCGACGCTCGGTACGTCGCGGCGAACGCGAAGCCGGTCAGGAACAACGACGGAAAGATGAGTAGCGCCGCGGCGCCGTACGTCGTTCCGTAATACAGGTGCACTCCCGCGAAGATCGCGCTGGAGCCAAGGGCCGGGCCTACCCACCCCACCGGGCGGCCCTGCCAGTACCCGAAGATCCACCCCCGGAAGATCGTTTCCTCGAAGGCTCCGACGACGAAGGAGAACCCGACCCAGAACCACGGATTCCCGGCCGCCTGGGTCAGCGCCGGGTTCGGGCGGTTGAGCAGCTGAAGTGCCCCGGGGTCGACCGCCTCATAGACGACGATGAGCACGAAGGTGATCGCGAGCGCCAACAAGGAGAGCGCACCGTACCATCGCAGCCCCTGGACGGCCGCGGTGCCCATGCGACGTGCCCAGCCGCGCAGCGGCCCGGCGCCGACGAGGAGACCGAACGCGAGGACCGGCACTCCGTAGACGACGAACAGGTCCCCGGGCAGGTTGTCGTACAATGCCCGCGCGGGGGCCCAGGTCTGCGGGACGAAGGTACTGGCTCAGGATCGCGAAGACCGTGATGACGACCCCGAGGCTGTAACGACCCACGGAGGCCGAGGGAGCTCGGACGCCAGGAACACGGGGTGCGGCAGACGCCACGGTCCGGGGACCTCGCGGCCGTACTTATCCGCCCGCGCCGCGTCCGCAGCCGGAGCCGACCATGGATTTCGCGGTATTGATGAAGGTCGTGCCCGGCGCTCGACGACCTCGCGTTCGACCCGGTACGACGCACCGTGGTGCGCGAGGGGGCCGAGCTGTTCCTCAACCCGTTCGACCAGCGGGCCCTCCAGGTCGCGCTCCAGCTGCATCGGCCCGGGGAGCACGTGAGCGTGGTCTCGCTCGGACCTCCCGCCGCGTCGGGGCCGCTACGGGACGCCTCGGCGGTGGGGGCCGACCGGGTGCTCCTCCTCTCCGACCCGAGGTTCGCCGGGTCCGACACGCTCGCCACGGCGCGGGCGCTGGTCGCGGGCCTTCAACGCGTGGGCCACGAGGTCGTGCTCGGAGGAACGTGGACGACCGACAGCGAGACCGGGCAGGTCGGACCCGAGGTCGCCGCCCTGCTGCGCGTCCCGGTCCTCACGGGAGCACGGGCCGTCGTGCGGGACCCGACCGGACCCGGATTGACCGTGACCGTCGACACTCCGTCGGGGTGGGCGACCTACCGCGCCCGCGCCCCCCTGGTCGTGACGGTGGGCGAGAAGATCACGAAACCGGGGAAGGTCGCTCCCGAGGACCGGGCCCGGGTCCCACTCTCCGCGGTCGAGGTCCTCACGCTCGACGACCTCGGGTTGTCGGCCGGTGCGGTCGGCCTCGCCGGTTCCCCCACGGTCGTACGGTCGGTCACCGAAGACTCGCCCCACCGGGAACCGGTCGTGATCGAGGGCGGGAGCCCAGCGGAGCGCGTTGCCCGGGCCGTCGAGGCCCTCCGTCCCCGTCTCGAGCGGCCGGGGGCGGTGTCCCCGAGCTGGCTTCCCCTTTCGACCCCGCTCGCGGAGGAACGGGAGGTGCTCGTGCTCGCCACGGATGCGTCGGGATCGCTCGACCCTTCGACGCTCGCGATCCTCTCGGAGGTCCGTCGGTCCCTGCCGGGCCACTGGCCCTCCGTCGTCTGGGTCGGACTCTCCCCCACGCCGGCCGAGGGAGACCGGCTCGCCCGGGCGGGAGCGGCCGCCGGTTACTGCTGCCCCCTCTCCCCGCTGCCCAGCGACTCGAGGACCGTCGCCGAGGCGTTCGGGGTCGCCCTCGACCACCGACCCGCGGCGGCTGGGGCGGTCTTCCTTGCGGACCCGTTCGGGCGGGAGACGGCGGCGCAGCTCGCCGCGGCGCGGTCGCTGGGACTGACGGGCGACGCGATCGCGGTTCGTCCGGAGGAACCGAACGGGATCCTCTGGTCGAAACCGTCGTTCGGCGGTCGAACGGTCGCGGGGATCTCGAGCCGTACCCGGCCGAGCCTCGCCACCGTCCGGCCGGGGGTCTGGGAGGCGCAGGCCGCCGCCCCTTTGACCGAGCCGTTCGCATGGACCCGCCTCCTTCCTCCCCCGGCCCAGGAGGTCTGGGCTCCGGTCGAGTCCGGGACGGAGGTCGTCCCCGGGACCCCCTCGCCCGACGCGCGGGACGTCGTGGTCGCGGTCGGCATGGGGATCGGCGGCCCCGTCGGCGTGGCGGCCCTCGCGCCGCTCCTTGCCCGGTGGGACGCCGCCCTCGGGGCGACGCGCCGGGTGGTCGACGCGGGCTGGGTTCCCCGACAGCACCAGGTCGGGCTCACGGGTCGCGCCCTCGCTCCCCGGCTCGGCGTGCTCCTCGGGGTCGGTGGAGCGACGAACCACCTGGTCGGATGGAAGCGGGCGCGTGCGCTGCTCGCGGTCAACCGGGACCCGGACCGCACCGGTGTTCCGGGACGTCGACGTCGGGATCGTCGGTACGGTCGAGGAGATCGTTCCCCTCCTCGGCGAGCGCGGTCGCGCCGCTCCTCGGCCGCTGAGCCGGTCCCGGCGCCCGCGCGTTCAGCGGCGTTCACGCAGGCGAGCAAGTCGTCGAGCGTGGCCCGGGCGCTCGAGGCGGAGGCGGCCGTGACGCGGACCGATAAGGTCAGATCCCTCGACGTGGACGGCGACGAACGACGGGTTGTCGGCAGCGACCGCGGCCCGGAGCCGGGCGGCTTCGGTCGGGCTCGCACACGCCCGCCGGACGACCGTCGTCACTTCGACTTCGAACGCTTCTTCGTCGGAGGGTGGGCGTGCGGGGATGAGCCACCTCCCTTCGGTTGGGCCCCGGGACCTCGGTCAGCGCCCCGGGGACGATCGGCGCCGTCTGGGTGCGCCGCGTCGTCTCGGCGGTCGCCTGCTCGCGCAGGTACGTCACGATCGACGGCCACACCTTTGCATCCTCGCGCTGCTTGTTCTCGAAATTGTGCTCGCCCAGGAACCGGGCGAACGCCGCGCGGCTCACCGCGTCCCAGGTTCCCGGTGAAGTGACCGGAGTAGTAGCCGAGGACCGCGAGGTCGTGCTGGAGCGTCTTCGCGATCTCGCCCTCGATCGGGACGAGGGTCGCCGGGTCCTCTCGGCTCAGCATCGTGAGGTCGTAGAGCTTGAAGACACGTTTCAGCTCCTCGATCGGCGTCGCGTGGTCGTCGACCCGCAGGTCGACCCAGCGGTCTCCCTCCCCGTACCCGGCGCCCTTGCGGACGATGAAGAGCGCGGCGGCCTGCATTCCCCGTCGGTCGCCGCCCTCGCGCTGGCCGGCCGCGAGCGCGGCGAGGAGGCGGTCGGCGATGTCGCCCGGCGTGGTCTCGTAGGCCCGAGCCATGCCGCGGACGACCGCGGGGCCGAACAGGATGTTCCCCTGGCAGGTGAATCCGTTCCCGACCTCGTGGCCGGCCCAGTCCATGCACTTCTTGCCGGTGAACGCTGCCGCGCCCCCTCGAGCGTCGACGACCCCGAGCTGGCGCTCGTCCCGTCCGGCGTCGGCCTCCGCGAGCTCGCGGACGACATCCGCCGCCGACGCGCCCGCGCGGAGCAGCCGGAGGCCGACCGGCCCGTAGGCAACGTTCGCCGCGGCCTGCGTCGCGATCGCGCCGACCCCGACCTCCGCCCACGGGACGACCGAGCCGACCGCGATGAACTTCGACTGCACGGCGACGCCCCAGCTCCCGGTGGCTCGGTCGTGGGCGACGATGGAGAACGTTCCGAACCGGGGAGGCGCCATCGGTGTGCGGGGAGGAGCGACCGCCCGATTAAGGCGTGTCGGTGCTCCGACCCCGGGCGCGCGGGCGCTCGTCCAGGTCGGCGAACAGCTGGTCCACGAGGTGAGTGGCGCGGCTCTTGTCGCCCCGCGCAAACGCGGCCTCCGCCTCCGTGAGCTCCCGGACCTCGCGGTCGACGTCCCGGCCCTGGGAGCGCAGCACGGAGAGGAGTCGCGCGGCGAGCCGGAGGCGGTTCCGGGTGCGGTCCTCCTCCGGCGAGGGTGTCTCGTCGTCCGGGCCCGAAGGCACGTACCCCGCGAGGCCCCGCGGCCATTGGGTCACCTCGCCCTCCCCCCGCGCCACGCGGCGTCGGGGAGGGGTCGGGGGGTCGTCGTCCGGCACGGGACGGCTACGCCTCGCCAGCCTCGGGGGCCGGCGGCGCGGCGACCGCCGCGGGGCGCGCGGCCGTCGACTTTGGGAGCGGGACCCGGGCGCGGACCGCCTCCCATACCCCGTCGATCCGGTCGTAGAACCCCGCGCTCGCTCCCTCGGCCGCGAGGATCGCGCGGGCCGCCCCGACCGCGGGGGCGACGTCGGTCAGGTCGACCCGATGCGCGGTCGCCCAGGCGACGCTCCCGTCGGCGAGGGCGAGCTGTTCCTCCGCGAACCGGTGGGCCCGCTTCGCCTCGCGGTCGGCGGGCGGGAGGGCGTTGTCGGGGTTCCAGCTCGGGGGCATCGGAGCGGGGATCGGTACGCGGAGGAATCGGAACGGTTCGGGGAGCGTCGGCCAGCGCGGCTCGGCGAATCGGACCGCGAGCAGGTCGAGGGCGCTCAACGCCCCGGGATAGTCGGCCGCGACGAACGCGGCCTCGGCCTTCTCGAACGGGGTCGTGAGCTCGGGGCTCGGAGCCCCCTTCCACTGGTCGAGGAGGAGCGCGACGCGCGCCGGCGCGAGTCGGCGGAGGACCTTCCGCTCGGGCGGGTCCCCCACGGGGGTCGGCGGCGGGGGTGCGGGCGTTGTCTCGGGCGGACGGTTCGGGGCGCCGGGCATCGCTATCCGTCCCGAGCGTTCAGAGGAACGCCTCGAACTCCTTCGTCACTTCGGGGTACTTGTCGTGGACCGCTTTGAGGATGTTGTGGACGTTCAGCTTCTGGAGCTTGACGCCCTGCAAGCGCGTCGATCAGCTTGTCGAACGTCTCGTCCGAGATCGTGCAGAGCTTCTCCTTCGCGAGCCAGTTGCGGTAGAGCTTCTCCTCGAGACGCGCGCGCCAGCCCTTCTCGTACGCCTGGAGGAAGACCGCGGAGGCGTCCCCGGCGTGGACCGCGTTCGCCGCGACCTCGCCGCAGATCTTCCCCGCGATGCAGCCGTTCGCGATCCCTCCGCCGGTGAGCGGGTCGATCATCCGCGCGGCGTCACCGACGAGCATGAACCCGTCCGACGACCGTCTGCTTGAGCGGCGGGGAGATCGAGACGCCGCCGCCGACCATGTCGATCTTCTTTCCCTTCGCGTAGCCGGGGTGCTTGTCGATCCACGCGTCCAGGTACTTCCGCGCCTCGGCGGTCGTCTTCACCTGGCTCACCTGGACGCCGATCCCGACGTTCGCGACGCCGTCGTCCTTCGGGAAGATCCAGACGTAGCCGCCCGGGGCGACCTTGCCGAGGTAGAAGTCGCAGTAGCGGAGGTCGGAGTCGACGTTCGTCATCCGGTACTGGAGGCACGTGTCCATGTCGCGGAGCGCCAGGTTCGTCGGGATCCCGCCCACCGCCCGACCTGGCTCTCGAACCCGTCGGCGCCGATCGTGATCGGGCGCGGATGTCGAACTTCTGGCCGAACTGCTTGACCTTCGCGCCGACGACCGTGCCCTTCTCCTTGAGGATCTCGACCGCGGCGGTCTTGAGCACGACGTCGACGCCCGCGTTCGCGGCGTCGATCGCGAGCTGCTTGTCGAACCCGTCGCGCTCGACGACGTAGCCGACCTCGTTGCCCGCGCTCTTTTCGTTGATCTCGAAGACCTGCTCGCGGGGCGAGTAGATCCGGGCCCCCTCGACCTCGACGTTGATCCACTTGCCCGGGCTTGATCCCGACCTCGGGGAGCCACTCCTTGCTCATCCCCTCGCCGCAGCGGACGGGGCTCCCGATCTCCTGGCGCTTCTCGATCATCAGCACCTTCGCGCCGTGCTTCGCCGCCCACTTCGCGGTCATGCTGCCCGCGGGGCCAGCGCCGATGACGAGCACGTCGGTCGTGAGGTCCGTGAACCATGCTCCCTCCTCCGCCCGAGCGGCGCTCAGCCGATCTCGATCGCCCCGACCGGGCAGGCCCGGACGCAGATCTCGCAGCGGGTGCAGACCTTTTCGTCGAACGTGATGCGGGTCTCGTCGAGGTAGATGCAGTTGAGCGGACAGATCCCGACGCACGCCCCGCAGTAGATGCAGAGCTGGCCGGACGCCTCGATGTGGAGGCTCTTTTTGCTCGGCAACGCCGCGTCCTCGGCTCGCACCGGTCCGTTCGCTATAAAAGGCTACCGCTGCGGGGGGCGCTCGAGACGGTGGCGCGGGCGGGCGGCGCCCCGCCTGGGCCGCGTGCGCCGCCGACGTCACGCTGCTCCGCGAGCCACCGTTCGGCGTCGATCGCTGCGCGGCATCCGTCGCCCGCCGCGGTGACGGCCTGCCGGTAGCGATGGTCGTGGACGTCGCCCGCGGCGAACACCCCCTCGACGCTCGTCTGCGTGAGGTCATGGACCTTGACGTATCCCTTCGCATCGAGGTCGAGGCTGCCCCCGGAACACCTCGGTCGCCGGGACGTGGCCGATCGCGACGAACAGGCCCTGGACCTTCAGGTGCCGAGACCTTCCCGCTCTTCAAGGTTCTTCACGCTGCACGTCCCTCGACCGCCCCCGCACCGACGACCTCGGCGACCTCGGAGTCGAATAGGAACGAGATCTTCGGGTTCGCCCGCGCCCGTTGCTGCATGATCGCGCTCGCGCGCAGGTCGCCGCGACGATGGATGATCGTGACGTGGGGCGCGAACGTCGTGAGGAACAGCGCCTCCTCCATCGCCGTGTCGCCGCCGCCGACGACCGCGAGCTCCTTTCCCTTGAAGAAGAACCCGTCGCACGTTGCGCACGCCGAGATCCCCTTCCCCTTCAGCGCCGCCTCGGACGGGAGGTCGAGCCAGCGGGCGTTCGCGCCCGTCGCGACGATCACGCGTCCGCGCGAAACGCCCCCCGGGCTGCCGGAGGTGACGAGGAACGGCCGCTCGGAGAGGTCGACCTGCGTCACGTTGTCGTCGACGAACTCCGCCCCGAACCGGACGGCCTGGCGACGCATCCGGTCGACCAGCTCCGGTCCCTGGATCCCCTCGGGAAACCCGGGGTAGTTCTCGACGTCGGTGGTGACGAGGAGCTGACCGCCCGCGGGGACCCCCGAGAGGACGAGCGGCTTCAGTTCGGCCCGCGCGGCGTAGAGCGCGGCGGTGAGGCCCGCCGGGCCGCTCCCGATGATGAGCAGGCGGACCTTCCTGCGGGGCCTCGGACATCGACGATATCGAGGTCGGGGCAGCTTAAAACCGCGCTCTTAGGGGTGGCGAGGGGGTAAGCGCAGGTGCTCGGGTCCGTCGGACTCTCGCATACCCTGAACGGTGGAAGAGGAGCGGGGAGGCGTCCGGTCCCGTCTCCTCGTGCACGACCTCGCCCACGACCAGGACGTGGTCGAAGGTCGGCGCATGCGAGACGACCCGGCACTCGACGGCCCCGAGCGCGCCGTCCAGGATGGGCGACCCGTGCGGGTCCGCGGTGGAACGGGAGTCCCGGCGAACTTCTCGACGGACGGAAGCGTCCGGGCGAACCGCTCGCTGACCGACCGCTGTCCCGCGGCGAGGAAGCTCGCCCCGAAGTAGCCGCTCCGGTCGACGACCGGGAGCGTGTCGGCGTCGTCGAGAGGCTCACGAGGAGGGACGGGGGAGTGAGCGAGACCGAGAGCAGCGCGTTCACCGTGAGGCCGGCGTCCCCGCTCGCGTCGTGCGCCGTGACGACCGACACCCCGGTGGCCCAGCGGGCCATCAGGGCGCGGAAACGGCTCGGGTCGCGGACGGAGGCCGAAGGGTCGGGCGTCACTCGTCCCGCCACTTGAAGAACCGGACCGCGAGGAGGAAGATGACGATCGCGATGGCGAAGACGACCACGACGTCCGTGAGCGCGCGGGTCGTGTTCGAGAACAGCATCACCTGGTTCATCCCGTCGATCACGTAGTAGAGCGGCAGGATGTCGGGCGAAGCTCTGGAGCGTACGGCGGGAACATCGAGACCTGGAAGAACGTCCCCGAGAGGAACATCATCGGGAACGTGATGATGTTCCCGATCAGGGCCGCGCTCTCGGGGGTCTTCGCGACCGAGCCCGCGAGCATCCCGAGCGAGACGAAGAGCAGGGGACCCGCGACGAGGAACGGGATGAGGCCGAGCGTCACGTTCACGTGCGCCCCGAACAGGACGATCCCGGCGCCGATCATGATCCCCGCGGTGACGAACGTGAGGCTCGTGTACCACAGGATGTGGGAGGTGAGCCACTCCGCGCGCGTGAGCGGCGTCAGCGAGAGCTCGCGGAAGATCCCGTCCTTCCGGTAGGACGACGCGATGTCGACCATCGAGAACATCGGGCTCGTCAGGATCGAGAAGCCGATCAGCCCCGGGATCAGGTAATCGATGTACGAGAAGACCTGGCTCCCGACGTTCTCCTGGGCGACCCCGATGATCGCGCTGCCGTTCGACGCACGGAGGTTGAAGTAGTTCGCGACGCCGCCGACCGCGCCCAGCACGGTACCGCTCGACGACGCCGTCCTCGGGGTCGATGTAGACGGTCAGGTTCGTCGTCCGATGTAAGCTGTAGTTGGCGGCGAACCCGTTCGGGATCACGAGACCGACCGGGTCGTCGTTCTGGCCGAGCCAGGTACCGAAACTGGAGGCGTTCACGTTGACGACCTGGACCTTCACCGCGGTCGTGTTGTTGAGGGCGGCCAAGAACTCCACGCTCGTAGAGGAGTTGTGGTCCAGGTTGAGGACCTGGACGTCGACGGGGCTGTTCCCGACCGCGGAGAAGATGAGACCGAAGAGCGCGATTAGGATGATTGGGAAGATCAGCGAGAAGAACAGCGCGACCGGGTTCCGCAGGTAGGAACGGACGACGATCCGGAAGTCCGCCCCGATGCGGGCCGGTCTCATGCCCCCGCCTCCGACTTCAAGGTCCCGTCATCCATCTGACCGACGAGTCGGACGAAGACGTCCTCGAGGGTGTCCTGGACGGTCGAAAAATTCTGCCAGGGGAGCCCGCTCGCCTCGACCGCCGAGAGGACCCGGAGCGCGTCCGACTTCTCCTGGAGCTCGACGTCGACGTGGCCGTCGGTGGCCGTCACGGGGAGCCCGAGCTTTGGACGGAGATACTCCGCGAGCGCCGGGGTCGACTGGAAGCGGAGCCGCTCGGGCTGCCCGTGGGCCGAGATGATCTCGTTCGGCGTCCCCGCAGCGATGATCCGACCGTGGTGGATGATCGCCACCTGGTCGGCGAGCAGTTCCGCCTCCTCGAGGTAGTGGGTCGTGAGGAAGACGGTCCGCCCCTCGGCCTTCAGCGTGCGGATCACCTCCCAGATCGCCCGTCGCGCGGTCGGGTCGAGCCCGGTCGTCGGTTCGTCCAGAAAGCAGACCTCGGGGTCGTTGGTGAGGGCGAGGGCGAGACCCATCTTCTGCTTCTGGCCGCCGGAAAGCGTGTCGAACCGCGCGCCGGCCTTGTCGGCGAGCTTGACGCGCTCGAGGAGCTCGTCGGGGTCTGGGTTCGTGTGGAAGAGACTCGCGTAGTAGCGGACCGCCTCGCGCGGGGTGATCTTCTCGAAGAACCGGAAGTCCTGGGGGATGACGCCGATCCGGCGATGCAACGCGGTCGCCTCGGTCCACGGGTCGAGGCCGAGCACGCGCGCGTTCCCCTCCGTCCGCTTGCGCAGGCCCTCGAGGATCTCGGTCGTGGTCGTCTTGCCGGCGCCGTTCGGACCCAGGAACGAGAAGACGGTCCCCGCACGCACCGTGAAATCGATGCCGGCGACCGCCTCGAGCTCCCCGTAGCGTTTGACGAGGTGGTCGACCTCGATCGCGTCCGGCATCGCCGCCGTCTCGCTCGTGAGGTTATGAAGGCTGCTCCGGCGGGCGGAGCAATCCCGGTCCGCGGCCCCGTTCCTACGCGCCCAGCCGGTTGATGTCCCGCGTCCCGAGGAGCCGATCCGGCGCGCGGTCCCGCGCGACCCGGATCATCGCGCGGCCGACGCGCTCGGTGCTCGTCATCGAGTCCGGGGAGACGAGCCGCACGAGAAAGAGGAACGGGGAGAGGACCGCGTACGACATCCGGTAGGACCGTGTCCTCGAACGGACCCCGTGCATGGGTCGGATGGCCCCCGGCCGGAACATGTAGGCCGCCGTGGACGGCAAGCGAAGCAGGGCGTTCTCGGTCTGGCCCTTCACCCGCGCCCACATCGACCGGCCGTGCTCGGTGGAGTCGGTGCCGGCCCCCGAGACGTAGACGAACGTCATCGCGGGGTTGAGGCGCGCTAGGGTCGTCGCAGCCGAGATGGTAAGGTCGTAGGTCACTTTTCGATACTCGGCCTCGTTCCTCCCCACGGACGACACCCCGAGGCACCAGAAGCACGCGTCGTACCCGCGCAGCTAGGGCTCCACCGCTGCGAGCTGGCCGACATCCGGCACCACGACCTCGCTGAGTTTCGGTGGGAGCGGACCGAGGGAGGAGCGGCCGACGACCCGCACGTCGGTCACCGCCGGGTCGAGCAGGCACTCACGCAGGACGCCCTGACCGACCATTCCGGACGCGCCGAAGAGAAGGACCTTCATCCGCTCACCAGCCCCGCCCGCGGCAAAGAAGCGATCGCCCTGCTGCGCTATTCGCGGGCCGCGACCACCACGTCCCCGTCGAACCCGGTCCCACCGCAACCGTCTCGGCGCCCCCGTCGACCACCAACGTTCCGGGGCCGAACCAGTGGACCCGCAGGCGTTCGGGGCTCCAGTCGAGTGCGGCGGTCCCCGCCCCGACCCGCAGATTCTCGATCGACGCCGACTGCCACGATGCCGGGAAGGCCGGGCGGACCACGAGCCGCCCGGTCTCGGCGTTCACCGAGAGGCCCCACAGCCGCTCGAAGAGCACGGCGAGGAACGGTGCTACGCTGAAACCGAGCAAGAAGCACGAATCGAACGGCTCCGCACGGTCGCCCCGGTAGCACTCGTTCGCGAACCCCGCCTCGCGGTCGTAGAGGTCGACGATCGTCGAGAGGTAGGCGAGACCGAGGTCGACGTTCCCCACGGCCAGCGCCGCGTCCGCCGCCCACGTGGTCGCGATCGTCCACACCTCCCCGTCGTGGTAGGCGATCGGTTGATAGCCCGGGTCTCGGGAAGAGAGCGTTCGGACCCCCCACGGCGTCGTCAGGTCGTCCCGCGCCGCGCGGTCGACGAACCGCTGCGCGTCGGCCCGAGGGAACAGGCCGGCGCTCACCGCCCGCAGCGCGTTCGGCCGCACCCGTTCGACCGGTGCGCTGCCGCGCAGGGAGTCGTAGAGGTACCCCTCGTCCTTCCAGACGTACTGGGACCGGATCGTGGCGGCGACCCGGTCGGCGATATCTCGCCAGTGCCGCGCGCGCCCGTCGGGCGGGTCGCCCGAGAGGTCGGCCGCGGCGTGCAGGGCCCGCCACCAGAGGACCTGAATGTCGATGGCGTGATCACGGCGGTCGGTGGAATCCCAGATGGTCGTGTCGGGTGAGTCGATCCCGTACCGCACGTTCGCGAGCGAGCCCGTTGCGGCGCTGATCGATTCGGCCTCGCCCCCGTTCCGCAGCAGCCCCGTGGCGGCATCGGTGCGTGCCTCCCCCCACGCGATCATGCGATGGATCGCCTCGATCCAATCGTTGGACAGGGAGGCGACCCCCGCGTGCCGTGCCCATCGTGCCATCAGGACCGGATAATGGAGGGTCGTGTCGGAGGTCCCGTAGAAGAAGATCGGGCCGGGGGCGACCTCCATCGGGAGCTCGCCCGTCTCCCCTCCGAGGACCCGCACGGGCGAGCGGGACTGAAAACGCAGCACGGTGTCGATCGAGCCCGTCGCCCAGTCGAAGTCCCCCAGCCAGAGGACCGCCGAGAGCA
This sequence comes from uncultured Thermoplasmata archaeon, assembly GCA_963749205.1. GTDB lineage: Archaea > Thermoplasmatota > Thermoplasmata > Lutacidiplasmatales > UBA184 > Lutacidiplasma. The sequence goes on from CAVVLW010000006.1 coordinate 580,061, forward strand.
TCCACGCGAGGTCACGGCCCCACAGCGCGGAGTACCACGGGAACCCAGCGACGAGACCCGTGAGCCCGTCCCCCGGCGCACTGTAGAGCCGCCGCAACGCGGCGCGCGCGAGGACGTACCCGCGCTCCAGGGAGGGCGCTTGCGGGAAGCGGAGGGTGGGGGTCGTCTCCGTCCAGGCGCGGTCCGCCGCAGCGACCCGAGCCGAGGCCGCTCCGGGGTCAGTCAACGTCTCCCGGGCCGCGTCCGTCCACGCGTCGATCGCGCGGTCGATGCCACCGGCGATCAGGACGCGGAGCTCGCCCGGGGCCCCGGGACCCACGCGGAGCGTGTACTCGAACCCGACCTCGTCCACGCGACCCCGGAACTTTCCGCCGATCCAGGACCCCCGGTTCAGGAAGAGCCGGGTCGGCAGCACGCTCGAGCGTACGGTCAGGCCGAATCCCCGCTGACGAACCCGGACCTCCTCGGCCGAAGTGTCGACGCGGAAAGAGTGCGGCCGGATCCCTTCGACGAGTACCGGGACGAGAAATGGGGCGAACGAGCTGGTGACGGTCAGGTCGGACACCGGGCCGGTCCGCGCGGGAGCATCGAAGCGTTCGCACGACCCCAGGAACGCCCCCCACGGCGGCCACGTCTTGGACCAGGTCGAATCCGTTCCACCGGTGATGGCTCCGCCACCCCCCCGGTGGACGCTCGGTGGAGAGGAGCGACGTGGTCAGGGAACCGTCCACCCCGTCGCTGTGGAGCGAGAGTCGCCACGGACCGGTGAGGCGAACGCACTGGCCGAAGACCCCGCCCCAATCGACCGGAGTTCCGCGCATCTCTTGGGTGAGCTCGAGGTCCCCGCGCCCATCCAGCAGGGCGGCGGAGCCGAGGCTGGTGAGCAGCACCGGAGGGTCCGGTCGCACGGCTGGCGAGGAAGCGCTCACGGCTCGAGCGCGACCTCCGTCGGGCTGTCCCGGAACTCGAACCATACGAGAGGAGGTATCGCCGGCGTGCGGAGTTCGAGGCGCACGGAGATCGGGTCCCCACCGTGGCCGAAGGTCCCGAGGGCCTCGAACTCCGTGCGGTCCCCCGGGGCGAGGCCCAGCGGAGCACCGGCGACGATCGTCGCGGCGGTTCGCCAGGGTGCGCCCGGACCCGCGCGCAGACGCACCCGGTCGCCCGGCACCACCTCGCTGCCGACCCGGAGCGTGAGCGACGTGAAGGCCCCGACGCGAAGGAGAGGGTTGTCGATCGCGAACGCGATCCCCCCGGGGATCCGACGCAACGACTGCGCCTCGTAGACGCCCTCCTCGACGGTCTCGGCGACCCAGAGGAGCGCCTCGACCGAGGCGGTCCCGTACTGGACCCCGACGGTCAGGCCCTGGCGGAGGAGCGAGAGAACGTCACCGACGTGACGCGAGCCCACGGGGGGAGGAGGGGGCGCCCCGCTTTATCGATTGGGAGACCGCGAGGTCCCCACGAGAGGTCACACGCGGAGCCGCCGAAGTCCGGGGGATCGCCGCGGACCCCGGGGGCTCCGGGGATGGGGGAACGACGGCGACGGGACCGCTGACGCACCGGGGTCCCGCGCGGTCGAGCTTCTCTTCGGCCACGGCCCAGAGGCCGTCTGGTGCACCCGAGATGCCGACGCCCGGCAGGTCGAGGCATCCCACCCGCGACCGTCCGGACCGTTCCCTGCTTCCACGAGGAGAGAGACGACCGGTCGACTATATCGGTATTGTAACGTTAATGACGTTAATAGGATGAAATAACTATCGGCTCGGGGCGGGCTTCCCGAACAGGGAGAGGGCCACGCGGCCCTGCTCGGTAAGTCGCACCCGGGCCCGTGAGCCCGTCGCTTCGGTGCGGACGAACCCCCACCGCTCTTCGAGCGGTTCGAGTCGCCGGCGGAGGCGGCCGTGCTGCGCCTGAGGGGAGGCCGCCGGAACCCCGTCGGCCGAAGGACGGTCGAGCCCGAGCTCGCGCAGGAGGTCTCGCTTTCGCAAGGTCCCCCCGCGCCGGTCGAGCGCCTCGAGGACCTCTACGAGCTCGCGCGCGGGGGCCCGAAGCTCGTAGACGTTGACCGGCTCGACCCGCTCGACCACGTCGTGCACGGCGCGGACCCGTGGGGTCCGGTCCGAGTACCACGACCGGGAGACCTGGACGTAGTACGGTTCCCCGTTCCACAACATGCAGGCGAGCGTGCCGGCGATCGCGGTGATCTTGGTGCCGGTGGAGACGTTCACGCGGACCGGCAGGACCCCGTGCGCCCCCCGCTCGACCCGGCGTTCGGCCTCGAAGATCGTCCGGTATGTGGCCAACGTCTCGAACACGCTCCACGGGTCGGTCCCGACGACGCGGACGTCGATGGGCCAAGGGACGCCCCGCAGCCGCCGCGTGACCTCGTCGACGAACGGAGCGGCCAGCGTCGCGATCCTTCCGGGTGACGAGGTAGACTCGGTCGACCCGCTCCGCGGCGAGGGGCTCGGTGATCCGCTCGACCTCGAACCCGACCGGAACGATGTGGACCCGCGCGTGGGGGTCGCCCGGGACCGGTCCGGAGCGGGGGACCGAGCGTCGCGTCGGCACGGACGCGGGGAGGTCGGTGGGTCGGATGAGGTACGGGGTACCGCGAGGGTGCCGGCCCCGCCATTTGCCCCAGCGGAAGCGGCGTTGCGCCCCTTGCAACCCCGCTCGGCGGACGAAACGCTTTATCGCACGGTCGGTCCCGCCGGCACCGCCGGGGTACGGAACCAACCGATGGTGCGACCGCTCGCCGAGGCCCTCCGCGGGACCCCGCTCTTCTTCGAACCCGTGCCCCCGTCGTCCCGCGCGAAGCCGGCGCGGGCAACGGCGGAGGTCGACGCCGTGGTCGAGCTCGTTCGCGCGATCCCGCGGGTCGACGCGATCGACGTGCCCGAGCTCGTAGACGAGAACCACGAGGGGCGCCCCCTCTACCGAACGGCCGACCCGCGGGAGTACGGTCGGGTCCTCGCCGACCGCACGGGCCGGGAAGTGGTCGTCAACAAGGTCGTCGCCCACCTCGAGAATCCCGAGGCGATCGAGCGGTGGGCGGCCGAGACGGTTCGGATGGGGATCCGCCACGTCGTGTTGGTCGGGGGAACGAGCCGGTACATCCCGTACCCGGCCCGGCCGTCACCGAGGCGAACCGGATCTGCCGGCCGATCGTCGAGCGGGCGGGCGGACTCGTGGGGAACATCACCGTACCGCAGCGGCAGGGCGAACCGCATCGAATGCTCTCCAAGACACGGGCCGGGGCGGCGTTCTTCACCACTCAGATTGTCTTCGACGCGGACGCGACCTTCCAGATGATCCGGCAGTACGACCTGCTCTGCCGTCAGGCATCGCTCGCTCCGGCTCCGGTGCTCCTCAGCTTCGCTCCGGTGGTCGATGAACAGGACGCCGAGTTCATCCGCTGGCTCGGCGCTGACGTGCCCGAGGAGGCCGAGCGCGCGATCCTCGAGGGGGACGATGCGGGGGCGGCCCAGCGCAGCGTGGACCAGGCGCTCGGGGTCTGGGAATCGGTCACCGCGGGGTCCCGGGACGCGGGGCTCGAGGTGCCGCTCGGCGTCAACGTCGAGCAGATCTCGATCCGTCACCTGGGGGACGCACGGACCTTCCTGGTCGCGTTCGCGGACCGGTTCGGACCGTAGCGTGCGCCCGCCCGCCGCCGCGTTCCACTGTCGGGCCGCACCGCGAGGCGGCCCCTCACGAGCCACGCGCGCCCGTCGGCGTCGACCTCCGCTCCCGAGAGCGCCGCCAGGAACGAGAACCGGGGTTGCCCTCCGTCCGCACGGTACGGTGCGTCGCCGAGGAGGAGCCCGAGGGTCCCCTCGCCGAGCTCCTGCACCTCGGGGGCGTGGGTGATCGCGGGGTTGAGCCCGACCGTGAGCGCGACCGCCCGAGCCCGCCCGGCACGGGCATAGGCCGCACCGAAGGGAGCTCCCCCCCGGTCGAAAGCGAATTCCCGGAGCCGGCCCGCACGGAATCCGAAACGTCCCCCGAGGGCGACCGGGGGTTGGGCGAACCGGTCGTAGGCGGGCCGGTTGGTCTCCCAGGTCCCCTCGGCCGTGCCTCCCCGGATCGGGACGAGGAGGAGGCCCGATGGCACACGCCCCCAGACCACCCCCGAAGCGGGGTCCGGACGGCCTGAATCCACGATCGCGTGCCGGGAGCCCGTCTCGACGACGAGGTCGGTGCCGTTGGGATGGCGGATCCGGAGCCGGCGGGCCCTTGCGAGGCGCCGGGTGAGCCGTCGGGCGGCGGCTTCGAGATGGCGGGGGTCGACGAGGCTCGCGCGCACCAGCTCGGCCTGCCAGGCGCCCGGGTCCACGCCGTACCGAGCCGCTGCCGTCGGGCTCGCGTCCCCGACCGCGACCCGGATCGCCCGGGTCCGGGAGCGACGGGCGTTCCGCCACCACGCGCGGCCGTGGCGGGTCTGGAGCCGTTCCAGGTCCTCGGGGGGCAACCCCAGGAGACGAGGGAACTCCTCGGGACCGTCGAGGTAGACGTGGGCACCTCCCCGCCCAGAGGGGTCGCCGTAACGGACTGGAACGACGGGGCTTCCGACCGCCTCCAGCGAGCGGAAGAACGCGGTCTCGTCCTCGACGATCAGCGACGGGCGCGCTCCCCGTCGTCGGGCCTCGACGACGAACGACCGTGCCCAGTCGAGGGCGTGGCTCCAGGTCTCGACCGTGACCGATTCGCCCCGCCGGACGCCGAGATAGCGGTCAAGGACGACGCGGGCGACGGCGTCCTCGGGGCGCAGGGGTCGTCGCCGCGGCATGGGAGTGTCCCCGAACCCGCGGGGGTTCGTGAGGGTGGCGGTGACCCGGTACGACCCCCCGCGACCGCGGGCGTGGTGACGAGCCAGCCGCCTTCCAGCACGCCCTTGACCCCGCGGAGGTCCTGGGCGGCCTGGTCGACCTCGCGTCGCTTCCCGAGGAGGACGACCACCTCGGCGCACGCCTCGCCTTCGAGGTGGACGTGCGTCGTCGACCGGATGTGGTCCCCCCAGCGGTGCTCGGCCGCCGTCAATCGACGGAGGACGTTCGGAGCCTCGTGGCGGTACAAGAGCGCGACCACCCCGAGCGCGTCCGCGCCGGGTCGGCGAGGGTCCGGTCCGAGAGCTCCTTGCGGATCAGGGCACGAATCGCGTCCGAACGACTCGGGCTGTTGCGTTCCTCGACCCAGTGGTCGAGCAACGAGAGGAGGGCGGGCTCGAGCGATACCCCCAGCCGCACGACCTTGACGGTCACGTCTCGGAGCCCGTGAGGGGTGCCGCTCGGCTCTGGCGCGGAGGAGGACGGAGGGGTCGGACCGAACCCAATCTCCTCGTAGCGCTTGTATCGGTAGATCGCCATCGCGACCAGCCAGCAGCCGAGGAAGAGGGCCACGATGGCGATCCCGATGTAGCCCCAGATGTCGATGCGAGTCCGGCCCGACGCCCGCGTTGAGCCAGTTCAAGCGGGTCCACACCCCGTCCGGGCCTCCGGAGAGCTGGAACTGGCCGGCGATGACCCCGAGGATCTCGATCGTCCCCACGACGAAGGCGACCAGGACCGAGATCACGGTCATGGTGAGGTTGTAGTAGACTTTCCGGATCGGTTTCAGGAAGGCCCAGCCGTACGCGAAGCGCATGCCGATCCCGTCCGACGGTGTCGGTCAGCACCATCCCGCACGTGAACATGAACGGCAGGATGAGGACCGTCCAGAGAGGGAAACCGGTGGAGAGCGTGGCGACGAGGAGGGTCGTGGTGATGAGGGCCACCTCGCTGGCGGTGTCGAAGCCCAGACCGAAAAGGACGCCGATCGGGTAGATCTGCCAGGGCTCATTGACCAGCTTGAACAGGAAGTTGAAGTAGCGGTTCATGAAACCGCGTTTGTTGAGCTGCTCCTCGAGCTCCTGCTGGTCCATCGTGCCGGAGCGCAGCTTTCGGAAGATCGCGTAGATCTCGAGAAAGATCAAGAGATTGATGAACGCGATGAGGTAGAGGAAGCCGCCGGAGACCGCGGTCCCGATGATGGTGCCCTCTGTGCGGAAGGCCGGGATGGCGGCGACGACCCACCGCTCCGCGATGACGAGCGCGACCAGCATCGCCATGACGATCGTGGAGTGCCCTAGCGAGAACCACGTACCCACGGTGTACGGTCGCTTCCCCTGCTGGAGGAGCTTACGCGTGGTGTTGTCGATGGCGCAGATGTGGTCGGCGTCGACCCCGTGCCGAAGCCCAAGGGTATAGCACAAGATCCCGAGCCCAATGAAGATCCCGTAGACCTGGCCGACGAGGAAGGTCGCGGCGAGGCCGAGGAGCGTCGCGGTGATGATCCCAACGAAGATCAGCGCGACCCTCCATTTCTCCCCAGGAGTGAACACCATCGAGGCGGCGGCGAGGTTCGTCGGGGCGGAGACGCTCGGTGCGGCCACAGCCTCGGGCCATCGCCGCGGTCAGATAAGTAGTATGTCGTTTGTTCAAAAGGTAACAACACGGGGACCCGGGAGCGCTCGGGGAGCACTCAGTCCAGGGTCCGGGTGAGCACGGCCATCGCTGCGTTGAGGTCGCCCTCGTCCAGGAGGAAGATCGTGTCCGTGTAGCACGAAAGGGCCTCGACGATATTGATCCCTTGCGCGGAAAGCACGCCGGTCAGGAGCGTGAGCAGCCCGGGCGTCTCCTCGATGCTCTCGGGGCTGGTGACGGCGAGCTCGACCAGGCCCTTCCGAACCCCGAGCACCTGGGGTCCCCGGAGCTGCTTCGTCACGCGGAGAACCGAGTCCTCGTCGACGATGACGACGGTGCCGCGAGACACCTGAATCAATCGGCAGAGGGAGTTCTCGTCCAGGAGCTCCTCGACGACGTCGCCGAGACGCTGGAGCACGTCCACGCCCTGGCTCAGGGTGATCGCCGCGACCTTCGTTCGGGTCTCGATGCGGCTCTTGCGCAGCACGCGGCGGACCCCCGCCTCCCGGAACGACTCGCCCTGCCCCCGGGGGTAACGTCGGCAGGCGGCGATGATCGCGTCGGGGTGGGGTTGGTCGAGCTCGACCGCGATCCGACGGGCGATCGCGGAGTAGTTCCCGATACCGAGCCGGATCGCGTCGGCGACGACGGGATGCCCGTCGAGGTAACCTCGGACCTGCCGCGCGATCGACCCCGGCGCGTGTGACGGATGTGTCATGTTTCGGACAATTGTGCCCCGAATTGTTCAGCCACGGTCGCATCCTATAAATCCGTCGCCCCGGTCGAAACCGCGAGCGAGCGGCGGCAGTGACGAACCGTTCCAAGGTCGTATTGGCATATTCGGGCGGTCTCGATACGTCGGTCGCGATCCCCTGGCTCCGGGAAAAGAAAGGCGCGGATGTCGTCGCGCTGACGGTCAACGTCGGCCAGCCCGGCGACCTGGACCGGGTCCGGTCCAAAGCCGAGGCCGCGGGGGCGACCAAGGCGTTCGTCGTGGACGCGCGGCAGGAGTTCGCGGACGAGTTCCTCGCTCCGGCGTTGCGGGCGAACGCGCTTTACGAGGGGGTCTACCCGTTGAGCACAGCGCTCGCCCGCCCGCTGATCGGACGCCACCTGGTCGAGGTCGCCCGTCGGGAAGGAGCCTCCTACATCGCCCACGGGTGCACGGGAAAAGGAAACGACCAGGTCCGATTCGACCTGTCCACCACGAGCCTCGCTCCCGACCTCGAGGTCATCGCCCCCGCGCGGGAATGGAAGATGACGCGCGAGGAGGAGGTCGCGTATGCGGAGCGCCACGGCATCCCCCTTTCCACCGGCGCGAAGAGCCCCTACAGCACCGACGAAAACCTTTGGGGCCGGTCGGTGGAGTGCGGGATCCTCGAGGACCCGTCGGTCGAACCCCCCGAGGAGGTCTATGGCTGGACCCGCTCCCCGCGGGAAGCCTCCGACGAACCGGTCTACGTGCACGTCACGTTCGAGCGCGGACTTCCGGTGTCGGTCGACAGCCACCGGGCACCGTTCCACGAGTTGATCGTTCAGCTCAATCGGACGGCGGGTGCCGCGGGAGTGGGCCGCATCGACCATCTCGAGTCCCGGGTCGTCGGGATCAAGTCGCGGGAGGTCTACGAGTGCCCCGCCGCGACCGTCCTCATCTCCGCCCATCAGGCGCTCGAGGCGCTCATCCTCCCGCGGGACCTCCTCGAGTTCAAGCGGACGGTCGAGCAGCGGTACGCGCAGCTGGTCTACGACGGGTTCTGGTTCTCCCCGCTGCGCAGTGCGCTCGACGCGTTCGTCTCGTCCACCCAGGAGCGCGTGACGGGAGAGGTCGCGGTCAAGCTGTACAAGGGCTCGGCGAAGGTGGTCGGCCGGCGTTCTCCCTACTCGATCTACCAGCACAGCCTCGCGACGTACTCGAGCGGGGACCGATTCCGGCCGGAGATGGCGGAGGGGTTCATCTACGTCTGGGGGCTGCCCGCGCGGACCTGGGCGGCGATCGGCACCCACCCCACCGCCGCGTCGGCGCGCGCGGCGAAGTATCGCCCGTAGGAGGGGTCCGGTCGATGACAGCCTTGACCGAGCGGGCGCCCGCGCCCTCGTACGTACGGACGCCGGCCGCCGCGTTCCTCGACTCGCTCTCAGTGGACCGACCGCTCGTGCGGTACGACATCGCCGGCAGCATCGCTCACGTAGAGATGTTGGGTCACGTCGGGTTGCTCACTGCTGCGGAGTCCGCGACCCTCGTCGGAGGCTTACGCCAGGTCGCCCGGGACGTGGCAGCCGGGACGTTCCCCTGGCGAGACGACCTCGAGGACGTCCACACGAACGTGGAGGTTCGCCTGACCGAGATCGTCGGAGAGGTCGGCGGTAAGGTCCACACGGCCCGGAGCCGCAACGACCAGGTCGCCCTGGACGAACGCCTCTACCTCCGTGCGGCGCTCCACGAGGTCGGAAACCAGCTCGTAGCCCTCGAAGAGGTGCTCCTCGCCCGTGCGGCCGAGGAGCGGTCGACCCCGATGCCGGGCTACACGCATCTCCAGCGCGCGCAGCCGGTCACGGTCGCCCACTGGCTCCTGGCCCACTTCTGGCGGTTCGAACGGGATATCGACCGCCTCCTGGCCACCGCGCAACGCGCCGACGTCTCTCCGCTCGGGGCGGGGGCGCTCGCTGGTTCGACCCTGCCCGTCGACCCCGCCCACGTAGCCGACCGGCTTGGGTTCGCGCGGGCGTTCGAGAACTCGATCGACGCGGTCAGCGACCGCGACCCGTTCGCCGAGCTCCTGTTCGACCTCGCCCTCCTCGCCGTTCACGCGAGCACCGTGGGCGAGGAAGTCGTACTGTTCGCCTCGAAGGAGTTCGGTTTCATCGCACGGACCGCCGCGCTCGGCTCCGGGAGCAGCCTCATGCCCCAGAAGCGGAACCCCGACGTGGCCGAACTCGTCCGGGCGAAAGCCGGGCGCGCGATCGGGAACCTGGTCGCCCTCCTCACGACCCTCAAGGGCGTCCCGCTCGCGTACGACCGCGACCTCCAGGAGGACAAGGCGCCCGTTCTCGACTCCGTCGCGACGGTCACCGCGACCCTCGGTGCCTTGACGGAGCTCCTTCCCCACCTCCAGTTCGACCGTGCCCGCCTCGCTGCCGCCGACCGGGGACCCCGAGCTGTACGCGACCGACCGCGCAGAACGGATGGTCGCCCGCGGGGTTCCGTTCCGAGCGGCGCACGTCGAGGTCGCTCGCTCCTACGCCGAAGCGGGAACCAACGCGCCCGCCGCGGAGCTCGGGGAACCGGGCTCCGGCCGCCCCCTTGAGAACGCAACGGGTCTCGACCCACTGACCGAGGTCGGGCTTCGCGCCTCTCCGGGCGGTCCCGCGCCCTCCGCGGTCGAGCGACAGTGCGCCACCGCGCGCGCTCGGCTCACGGCCCACCGGGCCTCCCTCTCCTCCCTCGGCCGAAAGGTCGCGCTGATCGAGGAGCTATTGAACGAGGAAAAGCGATGACACAGTGCCCAGAGTGCGACGCCAAGGTAGAACGCCACGACAAAGTGCTGGGGGAGGTCTTCCCCTGCCCGGACTGCGGAACGGAGCTCGAGGTGTTCGGGACGACCCCGTTCGCCGTCCAGCCCGCCCCGAAAGAGGCCGAGGACTGGGGTGAGTGACGGCTTCCGGCTCGGGGTCTTCTTCACGATCGTCCGCCCCGAGGAGAAATGGATCCTCGCGGCGGCCGAGTCGCGAGGTCTCGCGGTCGTACGGATCGATGACGCCGAGGTGACCTTCGGCCTCGACCGCCCGGACATCACCGCCGACGTCGTCGTCAACCGTTCGGTCAGCCACACGCGCGCGCTCTACGCGACGCGGTGCTACGCGCACTACGGGACCCCGACCGTCAACCACCCCGACGTCGTCGAGGTCGCGGGCGACAAGGTCCTCGCGTCGCTCCGGCTCGCGGAGCGGAACATTCCCACGCCGAAGACGGTCATCGCCCTCTCGCCCGAGGCGGCGCTGAAGGCGATCGACCGGGTCGGCTACCCGGCGGTGCTCAAGCCCGCGGTCGGGTCGTGGGGTCGCCTGATGGCCAAGGTCTCGTCACGCCGGAGGAAGCGGAGCAGATCCTGGAGCACAAGACCGCGCCTTCCGTCGCCGGTGCACTCGGTCTTCTACGTCCAGGAGTTCGTCGCCAAACCGGACCGCGACCTGCGGGTGTTCGTGGTGGGCTCCGAGGCGGTGGCGGGGATGTACCGCCGCTCGACCGACTGGCGGACGAACGCCGCCCGAGGCGCGACGACCCAACCCCTCCCGATCACGCCGGAGCTGCGGGAGCTCGCACTTCGCGCCGCCGCAGCGGTCGGCGGGGGCGTCCTGGCGGTGGACCTCATGGAGTCCCCGAACGGGCTCGTGGTCCACGAGGTCAATCCGACGCCCGAGTTCAAGGCCCTCACTGCGGCGACCGGCGTCGACATCGCCGGGGCGATCGTCGACTACGCGGTCGGGGTGGGCGTCGATGAAGGCTGTGATCGTCGGGGGCTCCGGCTACGTCGGCGGAGAGCTCCTGCGCCTCCTCCTCCGGCACCCCGAGGTCGAGGTGGCGCAGGTCACGTCGGACTCGATGGCCGGGAAGGCAGTCGACCCGGGCCCACCCCAACCTGAGGAGAGCGACGGACCTCCAGTTCGTTCCGCACGCGGCCCGCACACCGGCCGACGTGACGTTCCTTGCGACCCCGCACGGGGAGTCCATGGGCACGATGCCCGAGATCCTGTCGACCGGAGGCATCGTGGTCGACCTCTCGGCGGATTTCCGCCTCCGGGACTCCAGGGCGTATCCAATGTACTATCATACCGAGCACCCGCATCCGGAGCTGTTGAGAGAAGTCGTCTACGGGCTCCCCGAGCTCCACCGGGAGGAGATCCGAACGGCGCGGCTCGATCGCAGTCCCGGGATGCATCGCCACCGCGTCGATCCTCGCGCTGAAACCGCTCGCCTCCGCCGGCCTCCTCGACCACGAGCACGTGGTCGTGGACGCCAAGACCGGCTCATCCGCGGGCGGGCAGGACCCCGGTCCGGCCGGTCCCACGCCGAGCGCTCGGGCGTCATGCGGGTCTACGCGGCCGCGGGCCATCGCCACACGGCCGAGATCGAACAGGAGACCGGACTCCGGGTCGCGCTCTCCTGCCATGCCGTGGAGGCGGTCCGGGGATCCTCTCGACGTGCCACGGATTCGTGACCCGCCCGGTCGAGGAGAAGGAGCTCTGGCGCACGTACCGAGCGGCGTACGGGGCCGAGCCGTTCGTCCGCATCGTCCACGAGACGGACGGGATCCATCGCGAGCCCGAGCCCAAGATCCTCTCGGGGACCAACTTCTGCGATGTCGGCTTCGCACCGGACCCGCACGCACAGCGGGTGGTCGCGATCGCAGCGATCGACAATCTGATGAAGGGCGCCGCGGGGAACGCGGTCCAGTGCCTGAACGTGCGCGCCGGATTCCCCGAGACGACCGGGCTCGATTTCCTCGGCCTCCACCCCCTCTAGAGGCCGTTTCGTGACGATCGTGGTCAAGGTCGGCGGCGCGCGCCGGGAACGCGCTCGACCCCGTGCTCTCCGACCTCGCTGGCCCGCCGGGACTACGTGCTCGTCCACGGCGGCTCGGAACGGGTCGACCGACTCGGCGACGCACTCGGTCGTCCGTCGGAGTACTACACGCTCGCCGAGCGGGGTCGTCTCGCGACGGAGCGACCCCGCGCATCTCGAAGTGGTCGTTCTCGGCGCTCGCGGGGGCCGTGCAGACGGAGATCGTCGCCTGCGTTCGCCCGATTGGGCGTGCGCGCACTGGGTCTCTCGGGAGTGGACGGCGGGTCTGCTCCTCGCCCACCGGAAGGACGGGATGCGGGCGGTCGTGGACGGGCGGGTGCTCCGGGTCACGGACGACCGGTCCGGTACGATCGAGCGGGTCGACGCTGCGCTCCTCCGTTCCGTGATGGGCCTCGGGCTCGTCGCCCGTGGTCGGACCCCCGGCGGTGACGGCGCAAGGAGAGGTCGTCAACGTGGACGCCGACCGCGTCGCGGCGGAGGTGGCGGTCGCCCTCCGCGCCGAGACCCTCGTGCTGCTGACGAATGTTCCGGGGCTGCTCCGGGATCCGAGACGACCCGGCCACGATCCTGCGGTCGGTCGGGCGGGACGCGATCGACGGGGCGCTTCCCCTCGCCGAGGGGCGAATGCGCAAGAAGGTGCTCGCCGCGCGCGCCGCGCTCTCGGGCGGGGTCGCACGGGTCGTCATCGCAACTTCCCAGGGGACCGCCCCGGTCGAGCGCGCGCTCGCGGGGGAAGGGACGGTCTTCTCGTGACGGACGCTCCCTCCTCGGGCTCGGCGGAATTCGCGCGCTCTCCGCACCGTTCGCTCTCGATCGTCCGCGGCGAGGGCGCCGTGCTCTGGGACGACCGCGGGCGACGGTTCGTCGACCTCGGGGCGACCCACGGCGCGGGGAGCCTCGGGGCGGCGAATCCCGAGGTCGCCGCGGCGGTCGCAGCCCAGGCGCGGACCCTGCTCTACCTGGGGTCCGGTTACGCGAACCCCGTTCGGACCACCTTCCTCGAGAAGCTCCTCGGCCTGCTTCCGCTCGTCGTTCGGCCGGGTGTTCCTCTCGAATTCCGGGACCGAGGCGGTCGAAGCCGGGATCAAGATCGCCCGCAGCGCGACCGGACGGAGCAAGGTCGTGGCCGCGATGCGCGGGTTCCACGGTCGCACGATGGGTGCGCTCAGCGCCACCTGGCGGTCGCGAGCTCCGCGAACCGTTCGAGCCCCTCGTGCCCGGGTTCGAGCACGTGCCGTTCAACGACGTCGCTGCCCTTGAGGCGGCGGTCGACGAGACCACCGCCCTGGTCCTCCTCGAGCCGGTGCAGGGAGAAGGGGGAGTCCACGTCGCCTCGGGGGAGTTCCTCCGCGCGGCCCGCGCGGCCGTCGACCGTACCGGAGCGCTGCTGGCCTTCGACGAGGTGCAGACCGGGATCGCGCGAACGGGGCGCCTCTTCGCGTTCGAGCGATGGAACGTCGTCCCCGACATCCTGCTCCTCGCGAAGTCGCTCGCGGGGGGCGTCCCGGTCGGGGCCACGGTCACGACCCCGGAGGTCGAACGACGATTTCGGGGCAGCCACCACTCGACGTTCGGCGGGAATCCCCTCGCCTGCGCGGCGGGGATCGCTGCGCTCGACTTCACCGTGCGCGAGCACCTCGCCGAGCGAGCGGACCGACTGGGCGCGCTCGCGATGGCGAAGCTCTCGAACCTGCCTTCGGGGCGGGTCCGAGAGGTCCGTGGCCTCGGCCTCCTGATCGGCATCGAGCTGCGAGAGAAGGTAACCCCGTACCTCGCGGCGCTGGAAGCGCGGGGATTCCTCGCCATCCCGGCGGGGGCGACCGTGCTGCGACTGCTCCCCCCGCTCGTGATCACGGAGACGGATTGGTCCGCCGGACTCGAGGCGATCGCGGAGGTGGTGGCGAACGGAAGCCGCTGACGTCCTCACGCGGCTCATCGCTCGGTACAGCCCGTCGGGGCGCGAACGTGCCGCGGTCCGGGAGTTCCGCGCGGTCGCCCGCGAGCTCGGATACGCCACGTCGGTCGACCGGGCCGGGAACGGTTTCGCCCGACGGGGTCGAGGTCGCCCCCGGATCCTGTTCCTCGGACACATCGACACGGTCGAAGGCCGGCGCCCGGTGCGTCGCCGGGGGCCGGGTCTACGGACGCGGGTCGGTCGACTGCGAAAGGCGCGCTCGCCGCCGCGCTCTGCGCCGGCCAGGGGTTCGACGGACCCGGCGAGCTCACGATCGTCGCCGCGGTGGGCGAGGAAGCCGACAGCCGGGGAGCGCGCCACCTCCTCTCCCGCCGGGGACCCGACCGGGTCATCGTCGGCGAACCGAGCGGCTGGGACGGGGTGACGGTGGGTTACAAGGGGGAACTGCAGCTCGTCGCGACGTTCCGTGGCCGCCGCACCCACTACTCCTCGCCGACCCCGACCACGACCGACCTTGCGCTCGACTGGACGGCCGCGGTCCGGAGCCTCGCCGCGGCTCGCCACACCGAGTCGCTCTTCGCGTCGCTCACGGCGAAGACGGTCGCGGTCGAGAGCCGGAGGGCCGGGGACGCCGAGACGACCCGCGTGACGGTCGACTTCCGCCTGCCTCCGGGGCTCACGACCGCGGACGTGCTCGCCCTCCTCCCGGAAGAGCCCGGGCGGCCCAAGATCTCTCTGCATCCGCGCCGAACCGGTCGAGGTCGGGCGGGCGAACCCGACCGTCCTCGCCCTCTCTGCAGGGATCCGGTCCCTCGGGGCCCGACCGACCCTCTGGCGCAAGAGCGGCACCTCCGACATGAACGTCGTCGTGCCGGCGTGGAACGTCCCGGCGGCCGCTTACGGACCGGGGGACGCGCGGCTCGACCACACCGCCCGGGAGTCGCTCGCGACCGCGGAGCTCGCGCGGTCGGTGACGGTGTTGCACCACGCGTTCGACCGGCTCGCCCACGGCGAGGACGTGCCGCGGACGAATCGACGGTCCCCTGCCCGACCGAGCTGAACCCTGCCCGACCGCCCCCTCCGGGCATCGCAGAACCGAAGAGGGCAGGATCCCTGGAAGTCTCCCCGCCCGGGGGACACCTCCGAGCATTCGTCGGCGGAGGGAGATGGTGGCACCCGCGGGTTCGTCGGGCCTATCGCGGGAGGGGCGACGCGAGGTGGAGCGGGAGAGAGATGAGGAATCCCGCCCCGGCGCCGGGCACGTTGCGACCGGTGATTCGAGCCGTGGTGCGACTGCACGATCCCGTGGCAGATCGCAAGACCGAGCCCCGTGCCCTGTCCCTCGGGCTTGGTCGTGTAGAACGGCTCGAAGATGTGGGCGAGGGACTCCTCCGTGATCCCGGGCCCGTGGTCGATGATCTCGAGCTCGGCCCGGTCGCCCTGGCGGGCCACCGACACCCGGATCGCCCCTTTTCCCTCCATCGCGTCGTAGGCGTTGTTCAGGATGTTCGTGACGACCTGCATCAGCTGCCGACGGTCCCCGAGGATGGGCACGGAGGACCCGGGATACGATTCCTCGATCTCCACGTCCGGTGACTGCTTTCCCTGGAGGAACGCCACCGACTCCTTGGCCACGTCGACGAGGTCGAGGTCGGCGGTGTGCGGCTCCTCCCGGCGCGCGAAATCGAGTAGCCCCCGCACGATCCGCGCGGCGATCTCGACCTGGTCGGTCATCCGGTCGAGGCGCGCGAGGACCCACGGGTCCTGGGATCTCCGTCGGATGCTCTCGGCGACCAGCATCACGTTCGCGAGCGGAGTGTTGATCTCGTGGGCGACCCCCGCGGCGAGCTGGCCGACGCTGGCGAGCTTGTCCGCGTGCGCGGCGCGCAGTTCCCAGCTCTGCTGCTCGGAGAGGTCGACCGCGACCCCGAGGTAGTGCGTGGTCGCCCCGGCGCTGTCGCGGATGGCAGTGATGCTCAGGAGCACGGGCCGCTCCCGGCCGCTCCGGTCGCGGTTTAGGACCTCGCCGGACCAGTAGCCGCGCTGGGGGTCGAGGAGGTCGGCCCACATCCGTTCGTAGACCTCGGGAGGGGTGTGTTGGCTCCGCACCAGGTTCGGGCGTTTGCCGATCGCCTCCTCCCGGCTGTAGCCATACACCCGCTCGTAGGCAGGGTTGACGTCGATCATGATCCCGCGCGCGTCCGTGAGTTGCATCACGTTGGTCGACGAGCGGAACGATTCGTAGAAGAGGTCGGCCCGCTCGTGCTCTTCGACCCGATCGCTCACATCCCGGACCATCAGGACGGCGCGGGGAGGTTCGTCCTTTTCCCGGTCGAGCGGGAGCACGTCGACGTCGAGGTAGACGGCGCGGGGCTGGTCCCGGTGACGCGCGCGGACCGACCGGAACGTCGCCGCGGCGCGGGTCTCGAGCGCGGCGTCCACCGCTCCCCGGATCGCCGGCGACCACGTCCCATCCGCCTCGGGGATATCGTGGTAGTCCGTACCGAGGAACGAGCGACTCCGGCCGGTCATCTCGAAGTACGCGCGGTTGGCCCGGGAGATCGTCCCGGGGTGGGTGACGAGCACTATACCGACCGTCGCGGCCGAGAAGACCCGTCGCAACAGTTCCGGGTCGAGCGTTTCGGGATCGATGGCCGCCCCCCCGAGCTTGAGACCGCTCTCCGGCTTTTCTCATTGTCGCCTCCTCGCCCGAGGGAGCGGAGGTGCCGACGCGCCTCGAGCCGAGCCGTCCCGCGCGACCGAGGGCGGCCCCGGGCCGGGTCAAGTCGGCTCGACGGGGTGAATATCACGGCCGGGCCTGCTGGAAACCCGCCATGGAGGGCCCCGCAGTGCTCGTCGTGGGGGAAACCCCGAGCCTGGGCCGGTCGATCGTCGACCTCCTCGAATCGGGGAAGGTCCCGAGCCGTCTCGTCTACGACGTGGCGGCCGAGCCTCCGCTGTCGAACCTCTCCACGCGCTTTCCCGTAGTGATCTCGGCGTGCAACGAACACATCTGTGCGACCGCCCGTCGTTGGGCGCGAGGCGAGCTCCCGAACGTGGCCATGGTCGTGGTCGGGGGCCGGGATCCGGGGCTGACCGCTTTCCCGGGGATACGGGTGGTGTCGCTTCCGCTCGTGCCGGCACCGTTCTTGGCGCTGGTCCACCGCCTCTTGACCGCCGCCGAGATCTCTCGCAAACCGACGGCCAACCCCGGCTAACGCCGACGCCTCGAGGTCCGGTCTTCCCCGGACCGGCTCGACGGCCACGGCGAAGCCGTGGCCGGGCCGGATCACCGGGACCAGCGCGGCCCGCGGGTCGCGCGCGATGTCAAGCTCGACCCGGGCCTCGGGCCCGTCCCACGCGGTGGTGTTCGGGAACCCGGCGCCGGTGAACACGTCCAGCATGGGGCGATTCTCGGCCATCACGATCGCGTCCAAGCACCGGATCCCGGCCTTCCGAGCCCATCGGGCGAGCTGACGCAGCAGCAAGGTCCCCGCGCCCTGTCCTTGGTGCTCGTCCGCGACCAGGAAGGCGACCTCCGCGTGGGTCTCGTCCCCGGGGAGAACGAATGTACTCCGCGTGGCCGAGGATCTGGGGGGGTTTCTTGTCGGTGGTCTCGAGGACGAGGGAGAGCCGGTCGGGCCAGCCCTTCCCTTCCAGGATCTCGCCCGCTGCGACCTCGTTCGAGACCGCGGAGAAGAACCGGAGTTCCAGCGAATCGCGAGAGAGGTGGTGGAGGAATTCAAGGACGCCGGCCCGGTCGGAGGGTTCGACGGGCCGGAATCCGGACGAGCGTCCCGTCGCCGAGACGGCACAGTTCACCTCCCAAGCTCCCAGGGAATTCGATGGGCCAGGTGTCGGTAATCGTAGTTATCATCCGGGTACTCGAGCCGATGCGAGGGCAAGAAGGGTCAGTGGATTTGGCTTGAGTGACCCCGGGGCCCCGCGGACAGAACGGAGACCTGGCCTCGACGGAAACGGCGCTCAAGGGCCCGTGGGAACACCGTGGGGTCCGGAGCGTAAAGATCCCTTTACGCGTCGTATTTCTGGCATCGGCGGGTCCCGCCCTCGATCGCAATGGCCGAAGAGCCACCGAAGCTTCAGCGCGAAGTCTCCCTATTCGGCCTCACTTCGCTCACGGTCGGAGCGGTCATCGGTTCGGGGATCTTCGCCCTGATGGCCACCATGGGCTCCGTGGCGGGCCCCGCCGCAATCGTCGGCATCCTCCTCCTCGGCGTCGTGATCACCGTCCTGGCCCTGCCGTACGCGGAACTCGGCGCGGCGTTCCCCATGACCGGGGGGCCCTACACGATCCCGCGTCGGGCGCTCGGCGACTTCGCGGGCTTTCTGATGGGGTGGGGATACTTCCTCTACGCCTTCGTCGGGACCGCGGCGATCATCGACGTCTTCATCGAATATCTTGGGACGTACGTGGGCGGGATCTGGAACAGCTCGACCGGGGTCATCCTCTGGCCGGGAATCGCGATCGCCCTCGTCGCTCTCGCGGTCTTCACCCTGCTCAACATCCTGGGGGTCAAGTGGGGGAGCATCTTTGCGGTCGTTTCGACCTTCGCGAAGCTGATCCCGCTGATCCTGTTCGCCGTCGTCGGCCTCTTCTTCCTTCGCCTCGGGGGCCTCAGCAACTTCACTGCGTTCGGGTTCGCTCCGTTCGGTTGGACCGGCGTGATGTTCGCGATGGCGCTCGGATTCTTCGCGTTCACCGGCTTCGAAGCGGCCGTGATCCCCGGCGACGAGGTCAAGAACCCGTCCCGAACGCTCCCGATCGCGACGATCGTCAGCGTCCTCATCGTGACGGTCATCTACGCGTTCGTCGGCTTCACCGCGATCGGAAGCCTCCACTGGGCGGCCGTCGGTGTCGTCCCCGGGGACTGGGGCGGCACGAGCGGGGTATTCCTCAACAACATCGCCGACGGTTGGGGCCTCCTCTGGATGGGAGCGCTCGTCGTCGCGGGGGCGCTGGTCTCGACCGGGGGAGCGTTCGGGGACTGGGTGCTCCTGCAAGGCCGGATCCCTTACGCGATGGCGAAGGACAACCTGTTCTTCCAGTTCCTCGGGCGGGTCGACCCCCGCTACAAGACCCCGGCACTCGCGCTCGTGTTCGCGAGCGTGCTGACGGGGGTCGTACTGATCGTGCTCCCGAGCTTCCCCGACGTGGTGCTGATCGCCTCGATCACCGCGCTCGTGCCGTACGCGGCCGCCGCGCTCTCGTTGAGCGTCCTACGTCGGACCGAACCGAACGCCCCCCGCCCCTTTCGCCTTCCGGGCGCCTTCGTCATCGCCCCCGCGGGATTCGTGATGGCGACGATCCTCGTCTACTGGGCCTCCTGGCCCTGGACGCTGATCGGGGGGATCCTCATGCTCGCCGGGCTGCCCCTCTACTTAATCTTCCGCCGACCCACCGCACGCGAGACGGTCAAGGTCGCCTGGATCGCGGTGTACCTGGTCGGGATCGTCGTCATCTCTTACCTCGGCAACCCGTTCTTCCTCTACGATAACTTCCTCACTGTGCAGCCAATCGGACTGTTCGGGACGCCCGAGGACATCGTCATCCTGATCGTCTTCGGGGTCGTGATGTACCTCTGGGCCTACTACTCGGCCCTCCTTCCCGAAGGCACGCGGACCCGCAGCAACGGCCAGGTGTTGACCGACCCGGCGGTTCCTTCCCCAGAACCCGGGCCGTCCGGTCCGACGGCCGGGCAGTCCTAAACCGAGGGCGTGACATTGGGGAGCCAAGCCGGGGGAGGTCGGGCAGTGGGAAACGCCGCGAAGGCCGAATGGCACCGGCTCGAGGAGGTGTTGATCCACCGTCCGGGCATCGAGATGTTCTTCGGACTCATGGAGCCGTACTCGTTCCTTTACGAGCGGGCGTTCAGCGTCGACGGAGCGGTCTACGAGCACACGGAGCTCGAGCACGCTCTCACGGACGCCGGAGTGACCGTGCGCCGCCTCAAGCGGTACGCGGTGGAGGCCGAAACGGCTCGTCCCGGACTGCTCGCGCACGTCCGCCGGGCGGCCGAAGGACTGGTGCACTACACCGGACCGAAAGAGATGGTCGCCCGGTCCGAGAAGGCGTTCCGTCAGAACCTCCCGTCCTTCGACGCAGAGACGCTGTTCAACATCCTCCTGCTCCGCCCGTCCGTTCGATTGGCGCCCCGGCCCGGGGTCCGCGGGATCCTTCCGACCGTCGAGCTCGACTGTCCGCTCGCCAACCTCTACTTCATGCGGGACCAGCAGGCGCTCACCGGCGGGGGCTTCGTCCTCGGCCGGATGTCGAAGCCGCAGCGGAGGCAGGAGCCGTACCTGACCGGCGCCCTCCTGCGCGCCTCCGGGGCCACGATCGCCGGCGCCGTGCGCGCACCGGGGACGTTCGAAGGTGGGGATTTCATGCCGCTCGGCCGGTTCGCACTCCTCGGAACCGGCGACCGCACGAACGCGAGCGGGGTCCGACAGATCCTCGGGATGCCCCTCGGGTTCGACGAGGTCGGGGTGGTCCACCAGCCCGCGCACCCGGCGCTCCCGGACGACGCCCCGGACCCGATGATCGATATGCACCTCGATACGTACTTCAACGTCGCGGGGGAAGGGGTCGCGGTCGGCTGCGAGGTCCTCCTTCAGGCCGCGCGCGTCGAGGTCTACCGGCGGAAGGGGCGGGGTCGCCTCGTGCGCGAACCGAAGACCCGTTCGCTCATGGAATTCCTCGCCGAGAAGAAGTTCGAGGTCATTCCCCTCTCCTCGCTCGAACAGATGAGCTACGCCACGAACTTCCTGTGCGTGCGCGACCGCAAGGTCATCGCCGTCGAGGTCGAACAGGAGCTGGACCGCGTCCTCGCCGGCGCTCGCCGGGGCCGCACGCCGGGACCCGCACCGGTACGGCGCGCTCCTCGCGCTCGCGCGCCGCGAGCGCGAGGAGCTCCGGGAGGGCCGGGGATTCTTCCCCCACACCGCCGCGGTGCGGGACCGTGGGATCCACGTGACCCCGCTGAGCCTTCAGGAGATCACCGGGGGATACGGCGGAGCCCACTGCATGACCTGTGTGACGAACCGGGCGAAAGCGTGACCGTGCGAAGGGAACCCTGGAGACCCGGGCGCCGGCGTCCGGGCCGGTTGCTGGTCGCCCTGGGGGGCAACGCGATCCAGCGGGCCCACGACCATGGAACGTGGCGGGAATCCGTACGCCAGATGCGGCGAACCGCCGCCGCGCTCGCGCCCGTCGTTGCGCCGCGGAGCGAGCTGATAGTGACGCACGGGAACGGCCCCCAGGTCGGGCGTCTCCTCCGAGAGGCGGAGCTCGGCGCGGTCGAGGTGCCGGTGCCTCCGCTCCACGTCCTGGGGGCCGAGACCGAGGGGCAGCTGGGCTACCTCATCGCCCAAGAGCTCGGAGCGGAGTTCCGGCGGCGGCGTATCGACCGAACGGTCGTGCCCCTCGTCAGCCGCACGGAGGTCTCGCCCCGGGATCCCGCGTTCCGAGCGCCGACGAAGCCGGTGGGCCGGTTCTACACGACGAGCGAGGCGAAGACGCTCCGGCGGACCCTGGGCTGGACGATCCGGGAGGACCCGAAGCGCGGCGGGTGGCGACGACTCGTGGCCTCGCCGGAACCTCGGCGATGGCTCGAGGGACCCGCGGTCCGGGCGATGCTGGACGCGGGGCTCGGCGCGCGATGCGTCTTCGTGGTGACCGGCGGCGGAGGGATCCCCGTCGTCGCCCGCCGAGGCCGTTGGGAGGGCGTCGACGCCGTCATCGACAAGGACCGCGCGGCCGCGCTCGTCGGGGAGACCCTCGGCGTCGAGACCCTCGCGATCGTCACGGACGTCCCCGGAGCGGCCCTCGGCTACGCGTCCCCCCGACCGCGATGGCTCGGACAGGTCGGCCTCGCAGAATTGGTCCGATACTGGCGTCGCGGGGAGTTCGCGGAGGGCAGCATGGGACCCAAGGTCGAAGCCGGCCTCCGGTTCCTTCGACGCGGAGGACGTCGTTTCGTCATCACCGACATCGCGTCCCTGCCGGACGCGCTCGCCGGGCGTGCCGGAACGCGGGTCTCGGCTCCCTGAACACCCCGCGGGAGCGCCCGTTCTCGAGGCCGGCCGCGGGGCGATGCGTCGCCCGACTATTCCGGGACGAAGTCGAGGACCGTGGTCCCGAACGCCCCCCACACTTGTCCTGTGGAGACGAGGCGCGGAGCGAACGTCGGGCCGAGTGCCCCGAACAGGATGAACCCGGGCCCCAAGTCTCCCTCCGGCTCGATCGACCGCCACTTCCGGCGGTCGAACTCGGCGACGTCTTCGTAGCGGCGTTGAAGGATGAGGTCCACGACCTCGTGCTCGATCCGCTCGCCCTCCGGCCACGTTGCTCCGGGGGACGGGTTCATTCGGGCGAACGAGTGGGTGATCGAGCCCGTCCCCACGACGACGACCCGCTTCGAGGAGTTCCGGATCGCCTCCCCGACCGCCCGGCCCCAGGCCAGGTGTTCGCGGGGGGGACGATTCGAGATGGAGAGCGGAACGACCGGGACTCGCGCTCCGGGAGCGATATGCAGGAGCGGAGCCCACGCCCCATGGTCGAGACCCCACTCCTCGGTAGCGTGGGCGGGCACGTGACGCTCGCGCCCGGACCCTACGAGGGCTCGGGCGAGCGCGGGGTCCCCCGGTGGGGCGTATTTGACGGAGGACAGCTGAGGGGGAAATCCCGAGAAATCGAACAGTTGACGGGGGCGCTCGCTCTCCTGGACCAGGAACGAGTCGGGAGCTAACCAGTGGGGGGTCGCAACGACGATCGCGTCGGGGCGGTGCCGTCGCACGACGTCGAGGGACCGGAGCGTCGCGGCGACATCCCGGGTCACTCCTCCGAAGGCTTCGGGGTCGATGAGCGTGGGGGCGTTGGGCGCGTAGAGACCGTAGACAAGTGGCATGATTCCCCCCGCAGAGAGCGCGGTCGACCTGCGATCACTCTTCGAGGATCGGCCGCCGATGCTTGATGAACTCGCCCGATTGAAGTTCGCGGACCGCCGAGCGCAGCTCCGACTGCGTGTTCATCACGATCGGACCGTACCACGCGACGGGTTCGTGCAACGGTCGGCCCGAGACGAGGAGGAACCGGTGCCCCGCCTCCGAAGCGCGAACCCGGACCGCTCCGCCGGGACCGAACAGGGCCGTCTCCCCCGCGGTGACCGGGTGGGAGTCCTCGCCCGCGAACGTGCCGGCCCCTTCGATCGCGTGGCTGAACACGGTATACCCCGGCCGCGTTGGAAGCTCGAACTCGCCGTCGGGCGGCACGCGGACGTCGAGGTAGGTCGGGTCGACGGAGATCCCTCGGACCGGTCCTTCGACCCGCTCGAACGTGCCGGCGACGACCTTGACTCGATTTCCGGTGTCGGTGGCGACCTCCGGGATCTCCCCCGCGGAGAGTCCTCGGTAGGCCGGGACGGACATCTTCTCGCGCGCGGGGAGATTCACCCACAGCTGGAAGCCGGACATTCCCCCCTCGGAGCGTTGCGGCATCTCCTGGTGGATGATCCCGCTCCCTGAGTTCATCCACTGGACGTCCCCGGAACCGATGACCCCGGAATTTCCGAGGGTATCCCCGTGCTCGACCCGTCCGTCGAGGACGTAGGTCACGGTCTCGATCCCACGGTGCGGATGCCACGGGAACCCCGCGAGGTAGTCTTCCGGGTTCGTGGAGCCAAATCGGTCGAGGAGGAGGAACGGGTCGAAGAGGGGGATCTCGTTGTTCGAGAACGATCGGCGCAGGCGCACTCCGGCGCCCTCGAGCGTGGGGACGCCCGGGAACCGGTGTTCGATGGAACGGAGCGGGTCGGTCATACTGGTAGCCTCACTATACTGAATTACCCTGGGTAACTTAAAGGGTCGGGGGGGTCCCGGGTAAGTAGGTGACGTTGCCGCCCGCCCCCCCGTGGCGCTCCACCGCGGGGTTAATGCGGAAAGGGGACCGTCCCCGTTCCCGTGACCGCGCGCTTCTGCCCCTACTGCGGCCAGCCCATCGTCGCCGGGCGGCACCTTCTGCCCCTCGTGCGGAGCGGCCCTCGGGGGAACGCCGCCGCTCGCCACCGCACCGGGCGCCCTTCCGAACTTCGGCCCCCCGGTCGTTGGTCCGCCAATCCCGTATCCCCCCGGTTACCAAGCGGCGGGAGGACCCACGCCGGCTTCCCGCGCCGCCGACCTGAGCGCCCTGTCGAGTGTTACGGTCGCCGCCGTCATCGCGCTGGTCGGCCTGGTCGTCAGCCTCGTCGTCCTTTTCGGCACCAACACCGCGCAGTTCTTCAGCGCCTCGACCGGTGGCACGGGCACGTCCCTCTCCGTGAACGCGTCGGCGCTCTACCTTCTCGCCGCCACCGGGGGAACCAGTCTGATCCTCACCGTCCTCGAGTTGATCTTCTACCGGAGCGCGTTCCGAACTCTCGCCCCCCACGACGCCCGTTCTCGACCCCGGCGATGCTCGTTCTCCTCATCTTTGTAGGGATCGCGATCGTCCTCGCCGTCGGCGTCGCCCTCCTCGCGCTAGTCTTCCAGGCGATCACGTGCGCCGGCGCGGGAAACCCGGTCACCTCCGCCTGCCTCAACCTCGGCACCTTCCTCGACCTGATCCTGCTCCTCGGGGTCGCCGCGATCTTGGCGCTGATCGGGTACATCGGCCTGTTGATAGGGATCTGGCGCCTCGGGACCCGATACGGGGAGTCGCTCTTCAAGGTGGGAGCGGTCCTCCTGATCATCCCCCTGCTGAGCGTCATCGGCGTGATCCTGATCCTGGTCGCCGCGCGTTCGAGCCGGGCGAAGCTCGAAGCCATGGCGTCTCCCACGACGTTCGGTTGATCCTGGCGACGTTGCGCCCGCGCGGGCGAATCGGAACCGGGTTCCGCCCCCGTTCGTTCGCCCGTTTCCGAGCGCGGGTCCGGCCTATTGCGCGGTGAGGATCCGCAGCTCGGCACAGTGGGCGCACCACGCGCGCTCGCGGGTCAGGAGCGCGCTCACCATGCATCCCGCGCAGAGGAGGTGGTGGCAGTCGGAGCACCGGCGCCAGTTCGCCAGGTCGGGCACCGGGTCGCTGCAGTCGGCACACAGGCCGGGATGCCCCGGCTCCCACGGGCGCGGGGGCGGAACGGGCGGGGCAGGGTTCGCCGGGGTCGAACCGGTCCGGAGGTGCGGAGGGATGGGGTTCAGTGCTTCCTGAAGGAGCGGGTCGGCGATCGGGTAGTCCAGCGTGGCGGAGCCGACCCCTTTCCAGCCCGCCAGGCTGGTCGGGAGGTCGGACTCCGGTTCCACGATCTCCGTGACCGTCCACGACCGGGCGGAGAGCGATGGGCTCCCGGGAACAGTGGAGCCCGAGGGCGTTCCGCGCGTCCCGCCCGCGGGGGGACCCCCCACGAAGACCGGCTCGCTTTCCTCGTAGAGCGTGGGAGTTCCCGGACGAGGCGGCACGTAGACGGTCTCCGGCACGGGCCCGACCAGCTCCACAGGGAGCCTCCCGGTCCCGGGAAGCCAGGACCCCCACAGGAAGTCGCCGGGATTGGCCGTGAGCAATTCGGAGGACCCCGGCGCGAAGGCCCCTCGGGACGGGTCGGGGACTCGCCAGGCACTCGGATGGGGGGACGCGGAGGAGACCGCTTCGAAGCTCCGTGCGGAGCAAGAAGGGCAGATGACGAGAGTATCGGCGATGAAACGTTCCGACGGGGCGGGGGCCACCGTCGGGGGAACCGTTCCCGTCCCGTAACGGGCCAGGACGCTGGCCAGAACGCCGACTCCCAGGACCACGAGGACGAGCGGCAGGTACGCATCCCACGGAAACCTCGCACCGACGGCGAGTGAGACGCCGAGCGTGACCGAGATCGCCCCCGCCACCGGCAGCACGTACCGGTGGAAGCGGTCCGCCCACCAGGCCACCGCTCTGGGCGACCGTTCGAGCGCGGTCGCGGAACTCTTCGCACTCATATCGGACGAAGAGACGGTCGAAAGTCGTACGGGATGAAGCTATCCTCGCAACGGAAACGCTCGACGAGGAAAGCGCGAGGTTTTGCCGGTTCCGGGTCCCCGGGCTCGGCTCATTTCTCCGGCTCCCGCATCAGGAACGACGGTTCCATGCGGGGCCATGCTCGAGGGTCGCCACGAAGTACGCGATCGGCCGAAAACCGCCGTGCCTCGACCACGGCCATCGGCTCTCGGAGACAACAAAGCGGGTTCGGCGGTCAGGTGACCACCGGCTCGGAGGGGTGGGGGAGAAGACCTCACGCGGTCGATGGCGCCGCGCGTCGGTAGAGGGTCCGATCGAGGACCTGGACCATACCGGCCAGGGCGAAGGCCATCACTGCCGTGGCGAGTCCGAACGCCTGTTCGTTCCCCGCACCCACGTAGGACCGCTGGTCCAGGATGAAGGCGAGGGGCACGAGCAGGCCGGCCAACGTCATCACTGTCAGGGCGGTCGACCCATCCCAGAACACGGACGAACGGGAGCGAGGTCTCAGTGCGTCCCGCGGCGCGGCGGTCGCTCGTGCCGTGAAGGTCGGGGCCGGGGTCCCTCCGGGCTCCTTTGCCGCGAGCAGGCGCGCGCGATAGGTTCGTTGGTACCGGAGATAGAAGAACGAGATGACCAGGCCGTCGAGCAGGGCGAGGCTGCCCAGGTAGGCAACGTACATCTGGACGGGGATGGTGATCCCCGGCATCACCCCGCCCCATACCGTCATCAGGGCGAAGAACGCGAGCAGGTAGGTCGCGGTGAACAGGGCGAACGGACGGTCCCGGGGATGGGTCCGGAGGCTCTTCAATCGGCTGACGAGGCGGCCCGTGATGGTCTCGATCCAGGGAAGGAGGAGGATGAACGCGGCGAGGAGGGTGACAAGAAGGACGGCGACGGTCGGAGTGACGTACTGGAAATCCGCGACCTTGTAGAGCCAGAGGAAGTACCAGTCCGGCTCGGGGGACGCCCCGCCTTGATTCTGGGAACCGAACGCCGCGGGGAGCGCGATGAGGAACGTCGAGGCGATGAGGAGCAGGAAGCCGACGTAGACGAGACCCCACTTGAGCATGTAGAGGAAGACCCTCGGGAACCAGCTCCCGAGCTTTCGGTCGTCCTTCGCCGTCAGGACCCGCTTCGCCCGCGGGTCGCTGCTGGCCTGGGGTCCGACCCCGTGGGACTCGAAGAGGGTCACGTGGACGTACAACAGGGTCAGCAGGACGATGGGGATCAGGACGACGTGGAGTGCGAACATCCGCGACAAGAGACCCTGGTACGTCCCGTTCCCTTCGAGGAGAGGCGCCAGGATCGGGCCGAGGACCGGAACGGAACTGGTCAGGGCGAGACCGACGTCCGTCGCTGCCTACCGAGAGCGCGGTGTACGGAAGGAGGTAGCCGGTGAACCCCATCCCGAGCATGCAGACGAGCAACGCTGTTCCGAGCATCCACGACACTTCCCGCGGGCGCTTGTAGACCCCGGTGTAGAATCCCCGGAAGAAGTGTACGAACGCGAGCATGATGCACGCGTACGCGCCGTAGAGGTGGCTGCTCAGGAGCAGCCAGCCGAACGGCACGGTCTGGACGATGTACTGGGTCGACGCCCAGGCTTGGGGGGGGGCGCCGGTCGTTGCGGACGTGACGGACGGGTCGTAGTAGAACAGCAGCAAGAGTCCGGTGAGGACCTGCAGCATGAATGCGACCGCGACGAACGCGCCGGTCCAGTAGGACGGGTTGAAGCTGAATTCGGGCTGCGGGCGGTACGGCCACTTGGAGATGTGGGTCCGGCTCTCGATGAAGTTCCAGAGCGAATTGAGCGACCGATTGTAGAATCGCGGAAAGACGCCCTTCGTCGAGGAGCCCGGCGGTTCGGGTCCGCCCCCGTTCTCCGCCGTGGGGACCCCCATTCTACACCGGACATTGCTGGGTCGGCGTCTGGGGAGCCTGAGTTTCGACCGGGAAGGTCACGACATCCCCTCCGACGAGGGTGCTGGAGTGGCCCTTCACGGGCGGACCGACCTCGCCCACCGCGAACAGCTGGTCTGTCGTCGCGTCCCACTCCAGGAGGACCCGAGGGAGCGGTGACTGGGCGGGGCCGGTGATGATCGCGGCTCCTCCCCCGGACGCCACCACGGCGGGGTCGTAGGTGGAGCCGTGGCAAACACAATGGATGAACGCCGCGCCGCCGTGGTAGGAGCCGCACGCCCCCGGCGGATAGTACGAGATGAACGGCGGGGTGCACCCGAGGTGCTGACATACCGCCGAGAAGGCCAGCAGGTTCTGATTCGGGCCCACCCCTCCCGGCGTGGCCGAAGGGAGGTTCAGCAGCAAATTGGGCTCGTTGTCCAACGGATAGTTGAACACGATGAGGGCATTGGACGACGAGGGGTACCGATAGCTGGATGCGAGGATCGGCGAAGCGTCGTCGTAGAGGAGCTGGACCCTGGGATACGTCGCGGCACTGCCGGAGGAGGAACGGCGAATCGGAGGAAGCTCGCGACCCCCGCACCGCTGAGCGCGAGCACCCCCCCGATCAGGGCCAGCTTGAGCGTGCTGCGCTTGGCTTCGTCGACCTCGTCCGGGCTGGGGGTAGGGATGGCGTCCACTCGGCGGACGACCCCCGGAGGGAACCGGGTCGGTGCGTCGCCGGTCAGTCGATAGAACACGGGGGAGAACGCCGGGCACCGCGCGCAATCCGGCCCCTCGAAAGAGGGTTGCTCGAACCCGGTCAGTTTCCCCCCTCCCCTCCCGGCGGCTTCCGCGGCTCGTACGGGATCCCGAGCTTTCTCGTCCTTTGATACTCCGCCCACTCTTCGGCGGTGACCGGCACTTCCGCGGACTCACCGGGCAGTTCGGCCCGGTCCGCGTCCCGGAAGACGAAGGCCACGATGCCGATGCTCAACAGGATGAGCGCGAGCTCGGTCAAGTCCAGGACCGCCACGCAGTTCCATTGCACACCGAGAATGACGGGTCCCGCCGAAGGGCACAGGACGGAGGCACTCGAACCCGACGGGTCGCCGCCAGACGAGCCGTTCTCCGGGGAGACGAGGTTGAGGGAGGCCCGAGGGACCGGCGTGCCGCCCACCGCCAACGACCCCACCGGCGCCGCGATCGCGAAGATCGCGGTCGCGATGAGGACGACGGCGAGGACCCGGATGGGAAGGGCCGCGCGCGCGCGGGCCCGTGATCCGGTCGGGGCCCCCATGGGCTACGGAGCGACGACGGTCATCGTTCCCGTCATGAACCCATCGGTCGCCATCGAATACGGGTCGCACGGAGCGAGGCAGTTCCAGGTGAAGGTCCCGGTCTCGTTGAACCATGCGAAGAATGTCACGGTGGCTCCGATGCCCCCCTCGCCGGAATCGTTGGCGGAGGGGAGAGGGATGTTGAACCCCGCGTAGGCCCCACCTTCGAAGGAGAAGGTGTGCGCGACGAACCCCTGGGGGACGGAATGCACGCACGGTCCGAGCGCCGCGGGGGTAGAATTGAGGTAGATGCAGTTCGCAACGGTCCCGTTGACGCTCGCCTGGAGCGGGGTGACCGGGTTCTGTCCGGTGTCGTAATTGATGAGGGTGAATTCGAGGAGCGTGTCCGCCGGCACGCTGAAGTTGGCGGGGGAGGACCTGATCGGTACTGGCATTCATGGCCGTGTCGAACGGGTTGTTGACCGTCAGGACTACTCCGGTCGCGGGGGATCCGGAGGACGACTTAGACGTCTGAGATGGGCCGAGGCCCACCGGGAGGCCAGTGATGGTCGCGAAGACGAACCAGCTGACGAAGAACGTGACGACAACCAGCACGACGTAGGGAAGCAGGCTCCTCCGCGGGCCGCCGGGCAGCCTTGGCGGCGGGCCGCTCGGCGTGCCCATCTCGCGGTAGTTGATCCGGGCCTCCTTCGGCGATGCCCTGGTGTCCCCCGCCATCGGGCGACAGACCGGTGGGAGTTTCTTATGGCTAGTGTTGGTGCGAACGCACCGTGCGACGCCCCTCCCGCAAGTTCCGTGGTCTCCCGGGGGCGCGGTCCGGGACTCGCACGGCGCCACGGGCCGCCGGTCTCCCCGCGGAAGGTGCCGCCGTGGGGGGCTGACGAATCTATCGTCTGCGGGGGGAGAGGATGTGCTTACTGCGACCCGATAAAGCGAGAGTTCCGTAACTAGGAGATCCGATGGTGAACGCCCCCAGCCTCCTCCAGGTCCGGTCGCTGTTGACCTTGAGGGAAACCCGGGCGCTCCTCGGGGCCGTGCGTTATCGCATCCTGGTCGGCCTGATCGCGATCACCTACGCTCTTTCCGCCATGATATTCGGGGGAATGCTCTACTTCCCGCCTACCCCGCTGGCGACCGCCCCCTTCTTCTACATCTACCCGTCCGGACCCGGACCGCCCTGGATGTATCCCGCGATCCTGGCGGGGAGCCCGTACTTCCAGCTCGACCTCCCCTTCCTCTCGGCGATCCTGATGACGCTGAGCGCGGCCGTGTCGGCCTCGGAATGGCGTTGGCCGTCCTCCTGGGCGCTCGCCTGATCCGGCGCCGCACGGCCGGACTCCTCGGGCCTACGGCAGTCGGGTCCGTGGCAGGATTCACTCCCGCCATGATCGCGCTGGTCACACTGGGCGCCTGCTGCTCGACGACCGCCGCCGCCACGGCCGGGATCACCCTCGCGGCCCAGTCGAGCGGTACCAGTGCGGCGACGCTCTTGGCGAACACCTGGTACCTCGGCCTCTTCCAGGTCGTCGTCGTCTATGTCGCGCTGGTCGCCCAGGAGCAGCTCGTGCGGGTGTATGGCCTCCTCTTCGGCGGGACGCCGCCGGAACCCTCCACGACGAGCGAGAGGATCGGGGCGATTTCCCCGTACGGCTGGAGAGGGGTCCTGAGCGCTACCCTGAGGATCGCCCTCGTGGTGGCGGGCCTCACCTGGTCGCTTTCGATGTTCGCCGGCTGGATCCTTACACCGCCGGGGAACGCGGGTGCGTGGACGTGGTTCGGCTGGATCGTTCAACATCAGGTACCGGGAGTGCTCGCGGTCCTCGCCGGCCTGTTTCCCGCGGGCACGCTGGCATGGTGGGCGAGTCTCCGAAACGCCGGGTGGGGTCTTGCGATGCGTGGCACCCTCGTCGTTTCCGGACTCGCCCTTGTGACCTGGATGCCGGCCTTCGCGAGCGGGGCCGGGGCCGCTGCCTTGGGCAATGAGCTTCTCGGATTCGGGCGATTTCCCGCCAGCTGGGGTGCGGTCGAGCCACCCGCGTTCGGCCTTACCGGACTCCTGCTCCGCTGGACGTTCCAGTTCGCGCTCCTGGGCGTCTTCGCGCTCGCTATGGGGGTCGCTCCCGAGGCCAGTCTCAGGCCGCTCCTCCGCCCTTCGGCCCTCACGTCAACGACGCGGGCCGCCGCCTCCGATCACCAACCCGTCTCCGCCATCTCTCCGTCTCCCGCCCGTTTCGGTTCCTTCGCGAGCGGAGCGAGGGCGCGGAGACACCGCGAACGAGGGTGGCGACAGGCCCTAGCCACTGCTCCCACGGAGTCCCGGGTGAATCCTCCCGAATAACGGGGGGGCTAACCGTACTCTTTCAAAGGCCGGCGACTCCTCGGTCCGACGATGTATATCGCCTCGATTCGACCTGCCAGGGCGGAATCCAAGGATCGGGCGCTCGGTCGTGTCCCGTTCCTGGAACGGTCCGCCGGAAAGTCACAACTTCTCGGTCCGATGGACCCCAGCTTCCCGAACAGGTACGGGAGAAATCTCGAACCCATCCTGGTCATCGTGGTATTGGCGATCCTGGTGTCGGTCACCCTCACCGCCGTCCCTCCGAATGCGAGCGCGCACGCGACGCCCAACACTCTTTCTCCCACGCGAGGACCCGTTCCGCCGGTGCCGGCCCCGACCCCCCCCTCGAAAGGGTCCGCGGGCCCTGCGGCCGGGTCCCCGGTGGCCTATGGCAATGCCACGTTCGTGCTGCCGGACCTCACCTGTTACGGGCAGTATCAATACAAGCCCGGTGGAGATAACGACTGCCAGACGCCCTTGATTTCATGGGCGTCGGACGGCGCATTCTACGTCAACAGCTCTTCCGATCTTACGTTCTACTCCTTCATCAATCGCACGGCCTACTCGCTCGGGCCGTGGACGCTCCTGTGGCAGACGTTCCCGCAGTACCCGATGATCCCCAACGAACTGTTCCTCACGCAGGACGGCTCCTGGGTCTACTCCTGGGGAACGCTTACGTCGTCGAGCCCCACGCTGATGGCCGAGGCGGTGAACGTAACCACCCACCAACGTTTCGAGTATGACTTCACGGGAATCTCGACCGTGAACGCCTCCGCCAACGGACAAGTGCAGATGACGGGATACGAGGGCAACGACTCGTGGTTGACGCTCATCCTGAGCAATGGCAACATCATCACCCACAACATTTGGAGCCACACCCAGGTCCTCACCGCCAAACTCGATTGGTTCGAGGGCAACAACGTGTACTGGGTGCCGTACCTTAACGGATACGTCAATGTGCAGGCCGATGGATCGACGGGGGACCACGTCGAGGAATGGCAGATGCCGGCGCAGAACGGCCTGCTGACCAAGACGTTCTCCGACCAATGGAGCACCGCCTCGCTCGTCGTGAACGGGGTCAATGGGTGGTCCTACAACGTGACCTCGCACTACCTGTATTTCAGTGCGGGGGGTCCGGCGGGCAACAACGAGGTACGGTACACCGTCGACCCCTCGACGGGGACTCTCCTCGGGAGTCCGGTCGTCATTCACACGACCAACGGGGTCTCTTCCGTGGCCACCGCCGCGGCCCCGTATCGCGGGTCCATCGTATCGGAGGGGTTCCTGTATGCGGTCAACTACGCGACGACGAACGACTCGTTCCTGTTGTCGCCTCCGAATACGGCCATCCCGACCAACGCCTCGCCGGGGCTCAACGTCACCACGTTGACCGATACCGCGACCATCAACGCGCCGTGGTATCAGGATACGGCGTTCTTCAACACCTCGTACTTCATCGACATGTCCTCGGCGGCCTGCCCGCACGGAGCCAAGAGCGGCTTCTCGCATCTGGCGGGGGAATGCACGGTCAACAGCACGGGATTCCCGCACGGTACGATCTATTACGCGTGGCGGCTCGGACTTCCGGAGTTCCCCTATCCCGCGACTGCGGCGATCGCGCAAGCTCTGCCGCCCTCCGACGTAACTCCGGGTGCAGGACCTCTGGGAACGACCAACGCGACGCTCGATTGGATGGCCCCGCCTGGCGAATCGGACCCCATCATCAACTGGACCCTTGCATGGTCTAGGGACAGCGGCCCGACGACCTACGTCCCATTGACGTCGTCGACGCTGTCCTATGAGGTGACGGGGCTGACCGTCGGCGACCTGCTGTCCTACTGCGTCGAAGCGTGGAACCTTCACTGGCACGGTGCGTGCGAAGAGGCATCGTGGGTGGTGGGGAGCCCGTCGGCCCCCACGGATCTAACGACGGTCTCCCAGACCTCCTCCTCAGTGACGCTCGCCTGGAGCAACCCCTCGGGGGACCTGGTCAACGATTCCGTCTACTTCGGTCCGGCGGGATGCGCGGGTCCGTGGACAGGGCGGTCGACGGGCGGCGTCGCCTCCTCGGCGACGGTGTCGGGCCTCTCGTCCAACACGAGCTACTGCTTCCGTGTGACCGCGTGGAACTTGACGGGTCAGAGTTCTCCGAGCGCGCCGCTGATCGCGTCGACGCTCGTTTCCCTCCCGATGACCTACTCCGTCTCGTTTCTGGAGGCCGGACTCCCGTCCGGTCTTCCCTGGACGGTGACCTGCAACGGTGTGCAGGCGAGCCTCACGACCGACGGGGCGACGGACAACCTTACCTTCCTCGGCCTGCCGAACGGCACCCACGCCTATCTCATCGCGGACATCTCGGGCTGGCACCAAACGACGCTTCCCTACTCGGGAGACGTGAACGTCACGGGAGCGTCAGTCGTCGAATCCACCCTCGTGTTCGCGCAAGTGACCTACAACATTACGTTCACAGAAACCGGCCTCTCGGTCGGTACCGAGTGGTGGGTGAACTTGACGAACGGACAGACGTTCGATTCGCTGACCGGTTCCCTCTTGTTCGTGGAACCGAACGCGACGTACGACTTTACCGTCGCGACGGCGAACCCCGAGTACGAGTCGGCGGGGGGAGCTTTTCCGGTCGATGGTGCGGTCGTGGCGGAGAACGTGGACTTCATTCTCACCTATACGGTGACGTTCACGGAGAGCGGGCTCCCGAACGGCACGCCCTGGTATCTGAACGTCACCGATGGGGTGACCCACCGTTCGACGGGAAGCACGATCAGCATCACCGAACCGAATGGGACGTACGAGTACACGGTCGCGACGACGGACAAGGAGTATGCGCCGGTATCCGCGAATGGTTCGTTCGGGGTGCGTGGAGCGCCAGTGAGCGAGCCGGTGACGTTCGACCTGGTGACGAACACGGTCACCTTCCTGGAGTCGGGCGCACCGGGCGGGACCGAGTGGTGGGTCAACGTGACCGGCCAGCCCACCCAGGGTTCGACGACGGCAACGATCACGCTCGGCCTTCCGAACGGGACGTACACCTACGTGGTCGCGACCGCGGACAAGTCGTACCGATCTCCGGGCGGGGCATTCATGGTGAGCGGGGCGGCGGTCACTGAACCCGTGGCGTTCAGCCTGGTGGCCTACACCGTGACCTTCACCGAGATGGGGTTGCCCTCGGGAACGAACTGGACGGTCACGTTGAACGGGACGCCCCGCACCTCCTCGAACAGCAGTATCACATTCGCGGAGCCCAACGGCACGTATTCCTCCAGGGTGGGTCCCGTGGCGGGCTACAGCGTCGGTCTGTCCGCAGGGCCGGTGATCGTGAACGGGACCCCGATCCAGCGCGCGGTCACCTTCACTTCCGCAGCGGCAACTTTCTTGGGCCTTCCTCTGGCACAGGGATATGCGGTTCTTGGCGGGGTCGGAGCGGCCGTGATCGTCGTGGCGACGCTGGCGATCGTGCTCCGGCGGCGACGCAAGGCTCCGCCCGGCGTCGGGCCCATCCCTTCGACGCCCAACGGGAATGATCCCCCGTGATTTTCCCAGAATGGTCACCTACCTCACGGTCGGCTTCTGACGAGGAAGTGGCGGCCGATCCGAGGGAAGTTAGCGGCCGATCGATTCCTATCCACCCTACCTCGACGATCTGAGCGGTCTCGCCGCCCTCTCGTGATGGGAGATCGAGACCGCGACCCCTGGCCAACGTCACGTCGTCTGGAGCCAATGCGTGAGGGGCAAGATGCTCTGGTACAGCGAGCGGCCCGCATCGGTGAGTGCGTAGGCCCTCACGGGGCCCCTCGAGCCTTCGGTCGGTACGCGACGGACCAGCCGAGCGTGCTCGAGAGAGCGCAAGGTGGAGGTCAGCGTCGCGGGGCTGACCCCCGAGAGACACTTCTGGATCGGTCCGAAGCGCACGACCTGGTACTTGCCCAGAAGTGACACGACGCACACCGCCCACTTCTTTCCGACGATGTCGATCAGACCGATCGGCGGACAGGGACAGCTGAGGTCCCCCTCCGCACATTGCGACACTCTGTCCGTACGTAGCGTCGCCTTATGAGCACTTCACCTATTGAAGTGGTGAAGGTGACCTTACGGTGAGTGCGAAACCAAAGCTCGCCATTTCGGATGACGGTCGAAGGGCGCAAGTCCGTCAACGCTACGGAAACATTGCCTCCGACGGAGTGTCCTGCGGGTCTCCCTCCTCGCCCGGTTCTTCGTGCTGCGGTTCGGCTGCCGGGTCGTCGTGCTGCGGGGACACCCGTGCGGCGATTCAACTGGGATACACCCCAGAACAACTCGCGGCGATTCCCGAGGGCGCGGACTTGGGTCTGGGGTGCGGCAACCCTACCGCGATCCTTGGCCTGAAAACCGGCCAGACCGTCCTTGACCTTGGCAGCGGGGCTGGCATCGACTGCTTTCTGGCTGCGAAGATGGTCGGAGCAAAGGGTTCTGTCATTGGGGTCGACATGACTCCGGAGATGTTGACGAAGGCTCGCGAGAATGCCCAAAAGGGAGGCTACCGCAACGTGGATTTTCGTCTGGGAGAAATCGAGAATCTCCCGGTGGGCGATGCGTCCGTCGACGTAGTCATCTCGAATTGTGTCATTAACTTGGCCCCCGAGAAGGGGAGAGTTTATCGCGAGGCGTTCCGCGTCTTGCGTCCGGGGGGCCAGCTGGCCGTGTCCGACGTGGTCGCCACACGGCCGATCACCCCCGAGGAGCGCGCGGATCCCTCCCTCTGGTCCTCGTGCTCCTCGGGAGCTCTGGAGGCCAGCCAAGTGAAGTCGCTCCTGAGGCGTGCTGGGTTCACCGATATCCGGGTGAACCTCCGAATCCCTGAAAAGAGCCCGGATTCGCTGAAGGGTCAAGCCTCCCTAAGCGTCGTCTCCGCGGACATTCGGGCCTCCAAGCCCCTCGCGTGAATGCGATGGCCCAAAGGATCGTTCTCTTCATTTGCGTCGAAAACGCCGGCCGCTCTCTCATGGCCGA
The DNA here is from genome assembly GCA_963749205.1 of uncultured Thermoplasmata archaeon. Taxonomy (GTDB): domain Archaea; phylum Thermoplasmatota; class Thermoplasmata; order Lutacidiplasmatales; family UBA184; genus Lutacidiplasma. Next base: position 616,543 of record CAVVLW010000006.1, read on the forward strand.
AACGATGTTCAACGCGAACCCTCCCGAGGGGTGGACCGCGATCTCGGCGGGAACGAGTCCGGCCGACTCGCCGAACCCACGAACGGGGCCGATGCTCCGCGAGATCGGGCTGGACCTTCCACCGCATGCGCCCCAACTCCTGACTCCCGACATGATGGACCGCGCTCGGGTCCGGGTCACGATGGGATGCCTTGACGACGCAAGCTGCCCGGCCCGGCTCAAGACGCTGGAGCTCAGGGATTGGGAGCTTCCGGACCCCGCTCAGCTCGACGACCCTGGTTTCCGAAAGGTACGCGACCGGTTGGTGGGGCTGGTCCGGGGCCTCCGCACCGAGCTCGTCATCTCCGACCGCAGGGAACCGGTCTTCTCCGGGGGAACCTCGCGGTGAACTCGTCGCTCGGGAGACGGTTCCTGGCCGAGGGGGTCGGAACGGCCCTGCTGGTTTCGATCGGCACCGGGGCGATCGGTACTCTTCGCGCGAGGGGGCGGGGCGCCCCAGTGGGAGCTGGCGCTCGCATGGTTCTTCGCCGTCCTCGTTCCCATCGTGCTCTTCGTCCACGTCTCGGGAGCCCATCTCAACCCGGTCGTCACCCTGGGGTTGGCCGCGAGCGGCCGCATCGCCTGGGCGGAATCGCCGATCTACATCCTCGGACAGTTCGCGGGGTCCTTCTCCGGCTCCGCGTTCGTCGCCGCCGCGTTCGGGACCGAGGCACACCTCGGGAGCACGGTCCCCTCCACGGGGGTGATCACCGCGTTCGGGGCGGAAGCCGCGTTCACCGCCGGTCTGGTCGCCGCGGTGTTCCTCCTGGCCGACCGGGGAGAGGGACGCTTCCGGTGGCGACTCGCGCTGCCTCCCCTCGTCGTCGGGATCTCCACCTACGTCATCGGTCCTCTCACCGGGAGCTCCCTCAATCCCGCACGGACGATCGCTCCCGCGATCCTCTCGGGCACCTACACCGACCTCTGGGTCTACCTTACGGCGGTTCCGCTCGGGGCCCTCCTCGTCGCCGTGGCGTGGAGACCGCGAGCGGTCGATCGGTTCGACCGCGGCCCGGGCCGGACCGAGACCGCCACGTAGAGATCGGGTGCGACCGAGGAAGCCCACCGTTGATCCGGTCCCTTCGCCGGCTCCGCGCCCTCGAGGGCTGAGTCGAGGCAACTGGAGACGTAGGTTCTATTAACCGGGCAAGTTGGAGCTTCGATGACCCGGTGGCTCCGTCCGACCGTTTGTGCCGTCCTCGTGGCCGTAATGATGCTCGTCCCGACGGGGATCCTCTTGGGAGGCATCGCGGCGTCCCCCGCTCTCCGGCCCCCATCGGTCGATGCGGGGCTGCACGTCGCCGCCACGAACTTCCTCTCCCCCTACACGACCGGAATGGCCGCGTCGCTGGTCCTCGGCCAGTCGAATTTCATGACTAACGCCCCGGCCGTCACCAAGACGAACCTCACCGGACCCAACTCCGTGGCCGTCGACGAGTCGGGCGATGTCTGGGTAGTTGACTTCGGTGCGAGTCGGGTGCTGGAGTATACGCCCCCGATCACCGTCGGGGAGGCGGCCTCCGTCGTCCTGGGTCAACCGAGCTTCACTTCGAGCGCTGCCGGGCTGGGGCCGGCCAACCTGTCGTACCCCACAGCTATCGCTTTCGACCCGCACGGTGATCTTTGGGTGACCGAGTTCAATGACGCCAGCATCCTGGAGTTTGTTCCGCCGTTCTTCACGGGCATGGACGCATCGATCATCCTGGGTCAGTCGACGTTTGGGACTACGGGCGCGGGAACCTCGGCAACGAACCTCTCGGGCCCCAACAGGCTCGCCTTCGACCCTGCCGGAGACCTTTGGATGTCGGACTCGTACAACAACCGGGTCCTGGAGTTCCAACCGCCGTTCACCGACGGGGAGGCCGCCTCCGTTGTGATTGGCCAGTCCACGTTCTCGGGCTCCTCCGGGGGCCTTTCGGCGACGAGCTTCTCGTTCCCCATCGGAATTGCGGTCACCTCGGAATGGCTCTGGGTTGGGGACGCGGGCAATCACCGGATCCTCGGATTCCCGGCACCGTTCACCAATGCGGAGACGGCGACCCGGGTGCTCGGCGAACCGAACTTCGGGGACAACACGGCCACGGGGGCCAATGCGACCAATGACCCCGTCGACCTCGCCGTCGACGCCTCCGGCGACCTGTGGGCCGCGGATTACAACCTCAATCGGGTAGTGGAGTTCGCCCCCCCGATCACGACGTTCCCCGCGCCAGCGCTCGTCGTGGGCCAGTCCTCGCTCCTCGGGACTTTCCCCGGCCTCACTGCAACGAACCTCTCGAATCCGACGGGTGTCGCCTTGGCTCCCGACGGGACTCTCTGGGTCTCTGACGACAGCAACAACCGGCTCCTGGGCTACGTTCCGCCGACATTTCCACTGGCGTTCGTTCAAACCGGTCTTCCGCCCGGGACCCCGTGGTCGGCACTGGTGGGCGGCCACGCGTACCCGTCCACGACGGGCGGTATCAGCATCCCGGAGATCAACGGGACCTACGCTTGGTCGATCGGACCGGCTCCTGCGGGGTACCGGCTCGTCTCCACCGCGGGTGGCAACGTGAAGGTCAACGGTTCGGCCCCCTCGCCGGTGACGGTCACATTCGCTGCCGTAACGTACGTCGTCGCATTCACCGAGACCGGGTTGCCGACGGGGACCAACTGGTCCGTGACCGTCGGCGGCACCCTGTTCCACGCGACGACGACCACGATCTCGGTCGTTGTGTCGAACGGCAGTTACGCGTACTCGACCGCTTCGACGGCCTCGGGGTATACTCCGTTCCCGGCGAGCGGTACGCTCCTCGTCAGCTCGGGAGCCCCGGCGGTCCAGGTCCAGTTCACGCAGTCCTCGACCTCGGGCTCGTCGACGTCGCTCTGGGAAGGACTGATCATCGGGCTCATTGTCGGCCTCGTGATCGGCGCGCTGCTCGTGTTCCTCCTCGGCCGACGCCGCTCGGGAGCTCCTGCGACCGTGGCCCCGTGGCAGGAGACCGGAACCCCAACAACTCCGTCCGCTAGCGGTGGGGCCGCTGCCCCGCCACCCGCGTACGCCCCGCCCCCTCCGCCACCGGGGGGCGGTGGTCCGCCGCCCGGTGCGGTCGGCTGAGGCGCTCGGCCGCCATGCGGGCGAATGCCCCTCCCAGGTCCACGCTAGGACCTGGGGGCTTGCCTCCCACGGTTGTCGGGGGCTCGACGTACGTTATCGGTCCTCTCAGTGGGAGCTCCCGCAATCCGGCCCGGACGATTGCTCCCGCGGTCCTTGCGGGCACCTACGCCGATCGTTGGGCCTACCTCAGCGCGGTTCCCCTCCGGTGCTGTCCCTGTCGCTGCTCCGTGGAGCCGACATCGGTCGATCGGTTGGACCGCCGACCCGGCGGGGTGAAAACCTCCCCCCAGTGCGCCGCGCCCTGGCGCGGAACCTGACGCGTGTGACCGGATGAGGAGGCTGGGGCCAGGGTCGCCGCCGGCCTGAGGTCGATGGGGAACGAAGCTCCCGACGCGAGCCCGGTGCGTAGGGTCGCTCGCCGGCGGGGGGCCGCACCCTTTTCTCGGGGGGAGGCATCAGGTCGAACGACCGTGCGACGCCCGGTCCCTAAAGGAGAGGAGGTAACTTGGGGAGCTCGGGCAGAGGCTCCGCGGGTGGGCCACGAGCTCGCCGAATCGGGACCGCGAAGAAGAGCGTGAACCTCCCGGCTCCCCCCGCCCGCGGCTCCGGTCGAGGGGTCCGACGGGGGCCCGGCGCGGCGTCGGCCCTGGTGGAGCTGCGGATTCGTGGCGGTCCCGTTCCCCACTGGATGCAGGACCTCGGCACGCGCTGGGGTGCCGGCGTCCGTCTTCACGTCTGTCGGCACACCGAAGGCTCGCCCCGCCGCCTCCTTCAGCTTCTCGAGATCAACGCGACCCCGGCGGCGCTTCCCGAGATCACGGCCTTCCTTCGTCAGCGGGCCAGCCCCGAGGAGGTCTCGCTCACCCAGCTCGGCCCGCATCGGCTCCTGGTCCGTCTCGTCGGACCCCTGCCGGCCCTCTGCCACAGCGTCTTCGAGATGGGGGCCATCTGCATGAGCTGCCCCTTCCTGCCGTCGGCCGACATGCAGGAGGGCGAGGCACCGGAAGGCGAGTGGCGGGTGCTCGTCCATCGGGTCCGGGACGCCCACCCTCTCCTCGCGTCCTTCACCACCCCGGGCAATTCCCCGGCCTCCCTGGTTCGAATCGGATCGTACCGCGGGTCCCATGACCTGACGGCGCGCCAGGAGATGGCCGTGGGAACGGCCTTCGTGTTGGGGTACTACGACTACCCTCGCCGCGCCCAACTCAAGGATGTGGCCAAGTCCCTCGGGGTCAGCCGAGCGACCGCGATGGAGAACCTGCGTCGAGGCATGCGGAAGCTCGCTTCCCAGCGTCACGCCGAGGTCGGCATCGCCCGGACCCGATCCCCCCAGGGCGACCCTCCCGGTGACCTCGAGGATCGCGTCGACGTCCCGGGCGCGGCGACGGCGGCCAACGCTAGGGAACGATGAGGGTCCGCAACCCCTTCCCGTTCCTCAGGTCTTCGGCTGCTTCCCCGATCCGGTCGAGGGGGAGCGTGCCGGTGACCACCGCGTCGAGGCTCACCTTCCCGCTCCGCACCATCTCGATGACGCGCGGGTAGTCCACCGGCCGGCAGCCGAGCGACCCGACGATCTCGTACTCGAAGAACATGAGACGGTTGAGCGGGATCGGAACGACCGAATCGCTGTAACCGACGACGCAGAGCCGTCCTCCCCGCCGGAGGGTCGAGAGTGCCAGGCTCACCGTCTCGGGCTTCCCGACCACTTCGATCGCGACGTCAGCCCCTCCGCCCGACCGTTTCCGCACTTCGCGAGCGAGGTCGGAGTGCGCAGTGGGATCCAGCGCCTCGCACGCCCCCAAGCGACGGGCCACTTCCCGGCTCTCGGCACGAGGGTCAACGGCGATGACGTTCGCACCCGCGGCCCGGGCGAACTGGACGACGTTGATCCCGACGCCGCCGCATCCGACGACCACGACCCAATCCCCGCTCCGCACTCGGGCGCGGTGGACGACGGCGTGATAGGGCGTCGTCAGGGCATCCGCGATCACTGCGCTACGCGCGAGGTCGAGGTCGGCGGGCAAGAGCACGAGGTCTCGGGCGGGTACCCGGACGTACTCCGCGAACCCTCCGTCGATGTGGTTGCCTGGCATCTGGAGATGGGGACAGATGTTCCCGCGACCCGACCGACAGTACTCGCAGTCCCCGCAGGGGAGGACGGACGGGACCAGGACCCGGTCCGCCACGGACCACCGCGTTGGGGCTCCGGGTCCGAATTCCTCGATCGTGCCGGAGATCTCGTGGCCGAGGATGAGGGGAGGGGCCTTCGCTGTCGGGACGGCATGGTCGAGGTAGTGGAGGTCCGTGTGGCAGAAGCCGCACGCCGCCACCTTCACCAGGGCGTCACCCGGGCCGGGGATCGGGCGGGGCGTTTCACCGACCACGAGGGGGCGCCCCGACCCGTGGAAAACCGCTGCCCTCATGGAACCGAAGGCTCAGCCGTCCTTCCAAACCGGGGCCCGTTTCTCGAGAAACGCTCGAAGTCCCTCCTCTGCGTCGCCGGGCGCCATGAGTTCGTCCAGGTAGGTGCGCTCGGCGTACGCGAGACGGGACCACGGGTCCGGCTCCGACTTTCGGAGGACCCGCTTGAGCAGGCGCAATGCGTTGCGACGTTGGCTGCAGAACGTTTGCGCGGTCAGCGCCACCGAGGCGTCCAATTCGTCGTCGGGGACCACGCGGTTGACGATGCCCGCGGAGACCGCCCGCCGTGCGTCGAACGGCGTTCCAAGGAACAGCAGCTCGGCGGCTTGCCGTGCCCCGAGGAGGTGCGCGTAGGTGGCGGCCCCGAACGGGGCGAAGACCCCCAAACGGATCTCGGGCTGGCCGAACGTCGCGCCCTCGGAGGCGATCGCGAGGTCGCAGGCCATCAGCAACTCCATGCCGCCGCCGAGGCACCGTCCGTGGACCTGCGCGATGGTCGGCGCGGGCAGGTTCCAGAGCGTCGAGAGGGTCTGGCGGAACGCGTCAAACATGGCGGAGACGCGGGGTTTCAGGTGGTCCTGGACGCTGAGGCCTCCGCTCCAGGACCTCCCTCCGCCTCGGAGCACGACGACGTGGGCTCCCGTCACCTCCTCCCGGTGCAGGCTCCGGGTGAGCTCCTCTAACAGCCCGATGTCGAACACGTTCGCCGGTCCGCGCTCCCAGGTGACCGTGGCGCGCCCGTCGACCCGCACGACGGACACGGTTCCGGAGGCTCCTGCGCTCATGGTCTTCCCGGGTCAGTCAAAGAGGATCGACTCGACGAACGTCTCCAACTGCAGACGGGCTTGCTCGTAGGTCGTCGACTTCTCCTCGAACTCCATGTGCAGGTAGGGGAGGCCCCGCGCCTCGAGGGCTCTCCGGTAGAGGACCACGTCCTCGAGCGCCGGCTCGCAGAACTTGGCAGTGAGGAAGAGCACCCCCTGCGCCTTCGAGGCGTCCACTCGCGAGAGGACCGCCGCGCCCTTGGTCGTCGGGGTGCTCCGGACCCCGATGTCGACGGGGGTACGGACGTACGACGTCGCGAGGCTCTCGAGAGGGTCTGCCCCCGGTTCGATGCGCGGGCACCAGCGATGCAGCATCTGGAGCTCCTCCCCGACCACGTAGCAACCGACGTCCTCGACGAGCTGCAGGAGCTCGAGGGTCGGCTGCTCGCAGAACGGGCCGATGACGATCACCCGGATCGCGTCCTTGTTCTTCCGTTCCCTTCCTTCGAGCTCGGCGAGCGCGCGCCGGAGCAGAGGGATGTGGACCTCCCGGGGAAGGAGCCCCCCCAGCCGGAGCAGAAGATAGGTACTCGACCAAGGAGACCTTCCAGGGCGTGTCGCGCTTCAGCGCGGCCAATCGATCGACGAGCTCGCGTTGCTCGTTGAAGACCTCGAGGGAGGCCCGCAGGTCTTCCTGCGAGAAGGGTCGGCCGGCGACGCGCTCGAGCTTCTGGATGAGGCTGCGGTACTCCGCGACCAGGAAAGGGATCGTCGCGGGGGACGCAAAGTTCTGCGGGAGATGCAGCATGTGCGACGGCCGGTCGGGGAGGACCCGGGCGAAGATCCCGTCCAGGTTGCGGCTCACATCGCAAATGTACGGAAAGACGAACGCGTCGAACGGGTCGAGAATACCGGTGAGAGCCATCTCGAGCGTCGATTTCGAGATCGAGCAGAGAAAGGAGCCCAGCGCGGCATCCGCCCGGCTGATCTCGAGGTTCTCCCCGCCCCCCTGCATCGCGACCGGCAGCATGCCGAAGGAGTGGACGAGCTCCTGCGGCGTGTAGACCGGAAAGCACCCCACGGCCTTGCCGCCCGCCTTCCGCCAGGCCCGGACCGTGGGGAACGAGGGGTCGGCGAGGACCTCCTGGGCCAGGTGCACCAGCTGTTCTACGGATGCTGCCTGGGTGAACTCCCGGAAGTCCGGCGAGACCTCGACCCTCGGCGGTAGGTCGCCGTCCGCGAGGTCACCGGCGGGGGACCGGATCTGCAGGAGTTCCGGGCATGCCTACCCTCCCGTCCCGCGCGGAGCCTGGCCGAGCTTCAGGAGGCGCGAATGCCCGAGGATCGCGCAGCCGAGGGCGGCCGCGTAGTACGCTTCGGGCCCGACGTTGAGGTCCATGTGGACCGTGTCCCGAAGCGCCTTCGCCATCCCGACGTTCCGGACCAGGCCCCCGACGAGCGTCACCTCCGGCTGGATCCCCACATAGCGCATCAGCGAGTACGCGCGCTGGGAGAGAGACAGGAAGACGCCCATCAGTATGTCCGGCAGCGCGACGCCCTCCGCGATGTTGTTGATGATCTCCGTCTCGGCGAGGACCGCGCAGACGCTCGAGATGAGCTTCGGGTGCTCGGACGCGAGCGCCCTCGGGCCCATCTCCTCGAGGGGGACCTGGAGGTACTTCGCGCAGCGCTCCACGAACCGGCCGGCGCCCGCGGCGCACTTCTCGTTCATCTTGAACTTGAGGACCTTCCCGGTTTCGGAAACGGACATCGTTCGGGAGGCCTGGGTCCCAACGTCGACGACCAACCGGGTCTTCGGATAGAGGAAGACCGCGCCGCGCGCCGACGAAGTGAAGTCGCTGACCTGCAGGTTTCGTTCGGGGATCGTGTAGCGACCGAAACCGGTCGTGCAGAGGTAGTCGACGTCGCCGGGGGCGATGTTCGCGCTCTCCCCCAGCTCGTCGAGGACGCGACGCGCGGCCTCCACCGGGATCCCGCGCGACGGGACCGCGGCGGTCGCGAGGACCCGCCGGCCGTCCTCGAGCAGCGCGCCCTTGATGACCCCGGCGCCGAGGTCGAGGCCGCCGGTGATCACGACGCACCGCCCGAGAGCCGTTCGCGGCCGTGCAGCGCCGCCCCCAGCGCCCCGAGGTATTGGGAGAGAGGACTCACGTTGACGGGGGCCCCGAGCCGGCGGTGGAGGGCATGGACCATGCCCTCGTTCTGGGAGACGCCCCCCGTGAACGTGATCTCGGGCTCGACGCCGACCCGCTGCATCAGCGAGAGCGTCCGGTTCGCGATGCTGGCGTGCAGCCCCGCGAGAATGTCCTTCGGGTCCTTGCCGCGCGATACGTACGACGTGACCTCCGATTCCGCGAACACCGTACAGGTGCTCGTGACCTTCATCGCGTGCCGCGCCTGGAGCGACAGCGGCCCGATCTCACTGACATCGTACCCCAGGGCGTTCGCGCACACGTCGAGGAACCGCCCCGTCCCGGCGGCGCACTTGTCGTTCATGGCGAAGTCGACGACCTCGCCCTTGTCGTTGATCCGGATCGCCTTCGTGTCCTGCCCGCCGATGTCGACCACGACGCGCGTCCCGGGGAACAGGAAGTGGGCCCCCCGCGCGTGGCAGGAGATCTCGGTGACCACGAGCTGGCCGAAGTAGACCTTGTAGCGGCCGTAGCCGGTGCCGGTGATGAACGATACCCCCGACCGGGAGAGGTGCGCGTCCGAGAGCGCTGCCTCGAGCGCGCGTTCGGCGTCCTTCACGATATCCACGCCGACCACGCTCAGCGATTTCCCGAGGACCCGGGCGTTCGCGTCGAGGACCACGCATTTCGCGGTCGTCGAACCGATGTCCACGCCCGCGACGACGCCGCTCATGCGGCGGCCACCCCCGTTGCGGCCGCCACGGCGCGACGCTGCTCGAGGGATTCGAAGAAGGCGTCCATGCGATTCTTGATCTGGGCGGCCGAGAAGTAGCGGGGGTCCTGGTGGTCGGACTCGAGGTAGAGCGTCGGCAACCCCTGGTCGTGGATCAACCAGTCCCTCAGGTCGCCCTGGCCCGCGGTGAAGGAGCGGCACGACTTGATCCCGTGGATGATCGCGGCGTCGACCTGGTACTCCTTCACGTAGTCGGCGATGATCTTCCGCCGCAACGGCCAGGACTGATTGACGTAGGCACCCAGGCTGTACTCCGCGATGCTCTCGAACGGTCGCGAGGGGTCGTGTCGGAACCCGCGGTCGAAGAGCCCACCGACCTTCGGATAGGTCGCGACGACCGACACGGCGCCCCACTTCCGGAAGAAGTCCCAGAACGTCCGGTAGTTGGTGTACGGCGGAACTCCCTCGACGAGGACCCGGTACTTCTCCTCCGGTAGCGGGTAGTTTCCCTCCCGCACGCGCGCCCGGATCTCCTCGTTCACCACGCCGTAGAAGTCCGCCGCTTCCGGGGTTCCCCGGAGCACGTTGATGGGGAACATGTAGAAGATCGACTCAAAGTAGGCCTCGATGGGGGACGGGCGCAACCGGCCGGCGCGGAGGTACTCGACCCAGCCGTCCTCGGCCCGGCGGGATTCGGCCAACACCCGCTTGAGCTCGCCCATGTCGAACGCGCGGCCGGTCCGTTTCTCGAGGAGGTGGACGAGCTCCCAGAGTTGGCTCACGAGGTAGTCGATGTCTTCCTTGCGCGGAGCCTCCTCCCGCATGTACGGCACGTCGAACATGAACAGGGGGGCGCCGTACGTTTCCGCGAGCGCCTCCCACCACTTCACGTAAATGTAGCAGCCCGAGAAACTGCAGACGAGAAGGTCGGGGCGCGGAATCTGGCCGAACGAGGTCTTCCCGCCAAGGTCCTGGAGCCCGAGGTCGTTCTTCACGTAGCCGCAGACGTCCAGCCCGTACCCGAGCGACTCGGCGTGCAGGATGTTGTCGAGCGATTGATGCTTGATCGCGCAGTTGAGCGCCACGATCTCCGGGAAGACGACATCGTAGCCGAACGACCGGAGGATCTCGGTCAAGTTGCCCCCGACCAGCATGTAGGCCACGGGCCGGCGCGGTTGCTCGGTCGACTCCAGGCCTCCGTAGTACTCCTCCACGAGCTTGCGCTGGAGGTTGCGGGCATCGCGAAGGAAGGCAGGGGAGACCCCCACGGCGGCCGCGGGTGCCGAGACGGCCTCCGGCATCGGTTCACCCCCCCGGCGCGCTCGGCGGGGGGATGGGAGCCCCACAACGACCGCAGAACGCGAATTCTTCCGGAAGTCCCTTGGCTCCGCACTTCGGGCAGTGCCGCACGGGGCGGCCGAACAGGAACTCGCCCCCCTCTCCTTCCGCGAGGCGGCGCCGCAGCCCCGCGACGTCCGGAGGCCGTTTTTCGACGAACGCCCGCATCCCCTCCTGGGGCTCCCGATTGGCGAAGTGCAGCGAGAGCCATTCGCGACCGTGACCGATCGTGCTGTGCCACGACAGCTCCTTCCAGAAGTTCACCTGCTGTTTGGTGTATCGAAGACACTCCGGGAACATCTGGAGGAGGCGAGCGCTGAGCCGGTCGACCGCGGCGTCCAGCAGGGTCAGGTCGATCTGGTACCCTTGCGATCCCTTGTGCGCGAGGTTGACCTCCTCGGTCGTGGGCTCCACGACGAGTTCGGTTCCTCGTCGGACCGACGGAGCGACCTCGCTCACGAGGCCCCAATCCAGAGCTTGGTGGGCCGGGATCCTCTCGTTGAGCAGCAGCATGGTCCGCGCCCGTCGGTCCCCGACCGCGAGGGGGAGCCACTGGGTGGCGCCGCCGCACGCCACCGAACCCACGCCCACGCCCACTTGCCCGAGATACACGTGGGACGCGGCGACCGAAATGTCGCACGCGAGATGGAGTTCGTTTCCCCCGCCGACGGTGATGCCATTGAGTCGCGCGATCGTCGGCTTTCCGCACCGTAGGAGCGACTCGACGGCGCCCTCGAAGAGTCCCATGTACTTCCAGTAGTCTCGGGGACGCTGGGTGTACCGCTCAGCATACTCGCGCACATCGCCACCGGTGCAGAAGGCCAGGGACCCCGAGCCCGTGAGCACGATCACGCCCACCGCGTCGTCGAAGGCCGCGTCCTCGACCGCGCGAGAGAGTTCCTGCAGGGTGCCGGTGGCGTAGGCGTTGTACACCTGGGGGCGATTGAGCGTGATTCGCGCGACCCCGTCACGCTTCTCGTAGAGGAGGTCCCGGAAGGCGGCCTCTCCGGGGGCCATCGGCGCGAGGACGTCGGATTCGTTCTCGGAAACGGCGTGCTTTGGATGAGCCTTCGTCATCCCACTATGCCCAGGTTCGGAAGACGGTCCGTGGATGATGCGCGTTGCCCCGTACCGGTTAGGGGTCATTCGGCGGGGATGGTCGAGCACCTCCGCCAAATCCAAGAGGCCAGAGGGGGTGTCGGACCGATGCCGGTCCGCTTCCAGACCGAAGGGCACGTCGCGTGGATCACCTTGGATCGCCCGGAGGCGCTCAATTCCATCGACCCCGAATCCCACGCGGCGCTCGTCGCTGCCTGGGAGCGCTTTCGCGTCGAGGCCGACCTCCGGGTAGCCGTGCTCACGGGGGCGGGGGCGAGAGCGTTCTGCGCCGGGGTCGACCTCAAACGGATGGGCGAGTTCTACGAGAGCGTACCGACCGACCAGCGGGTGGAGGTCTGGAATCGCGAGCCGGGGATCGGCGGCATCACGAGGAACCTCGAGGTCGGGAAACCGGTCATCGCTGCGGTCAACGGGGTCTGCCTCGGGCTGGGACTCGAGCTCGCTTTGGCGTGCGACATCCGGTTGGCCAGCGAGACTGCTACGTTCGGGCTACCCGAGGTCCGATGGGCGATCATCCCCGGGCAAGGCGGGACCCAGCGGCTCCCGCGAGCCGTGCCGACCTCGGCCGCACTCGAGATGATCCTCACCGGGCAACCGATCGATGCCGCGCGCGCCGTGGCGATCGGTCTGGTGAGCCACGCCTACCCTCCTTCCCAATTGCAGAAGGAGGTCCGGTCGATGGCGGAGACGATCGCCGCCCACCCACCGACCGCGGTACGAGCTGCCCTCGGGGCGGTCCGCGGGGGGCTCGCCGTGCCGCTCGGCGAAGGTCTCCGGCTCGAGCAGGAGCTGGCCAATCCCCTGCGCGACAGCCCCGACAACCGCGAAGCCCGGGCGGCATTCCGCGAGAAACGTGCGCCCCGTTGGAGTGGCACCTAACCCCCGGTCCTAGCGACCGGGGTGCGACGCGGCCCGGGGGGATTTATCGGTGGACCGGTATTGATCCGCGCGGAGGTGGGACGAGCTCTTGCCGAGAAAAACACCGCGGGGGGTCGAGACGCCATTTGCCGAGGCGGCCCATCCTACGGTTCCCATGACCGAAGAGCAGCTTCGGCGGGTCACGATAGGGGAACCCCATCGGCACGATGCACCCATCACTCTGTGGGAATACGACCCGACGTGGCCCGGGCTATTCTCGCGGGAGGAGCGGAGGATTCGAACGGCACTCGGTGTTCGAGCTATTCGGGTCGAGCACGTCGGCTCGACGTCGGTACCCGACCTCGCGGCCAAACCGATCATCGATATCTTGCTCGTCGTCGCGGACTCTGCGGACGAGTCAACCTACGTTCCGGCGCTCGAGGCCGAGGGCTACGTGCTCCGGATCCGGGAACCCGATTGGTACCAGCATCGCCTCGTCAAAGGCCCGGACACGGACATCAACCTCCACGTGTTCTCCACGGGGGCTAGAGAGATTGACCGGATGCTCGCGTTCCGAGACCTACTGCGCACGAACCCGGACACGCGGATTCTCTACGCCAGGGCCAAGCGCAAGCTCGCCCGCCGGACCTGGAAGTACGTCCAAAATTACGCGGATGCCAAGTCGGAGATCGTCGAACGGATACTCGCGAGCGCGAACCCCTCCTCCCCTCCAACGTCGGGTCGGTCGGCCACTCCCGCCCGAAGGCTCTCCACGCCGGACGTCGACGGGCCCGAAGGGACTCGATTAACTCCTTATTCGAGTCCAACCGGCGTGAGTCGCGTCGGTCAGCGAGCGCTCGACATTTCGTTCCAGATCTTCCAGAGATTGCCGCGATGACCTTCGCGATATCCCTTCGCGAGGGCCTGACACCGACGAGAGGGCAGGAAACGCTCCAGCGGCGTTTCCAAGAACTTCTCCCTCGAGAGTCCCGTCCGTCGAGCCTCGCGCGCCTCCTCTCGAACTCGCTGCAGGTAACGAATGTCCCCGGCCAGCCGGGTGCCGCTGCAAGGTCGTCCGTGTCCCTGCAGGATCATCCGCGGTCTGAGACGCTGGATCCGACGCAGAGAGCGGATTTCTTCGAGGCTGTCCCCGAACAAGACAAAGGGAAGGTCCATGACCGTGTCCCCGGCGATGAAGATTCGTCGATCAGGAAGGAAGACTCCGACCGAATCCGGAGTGTGTCCCGGTACGTGAATGAGCTGAACTTCGACTCCATTCAGGTCAAGCGAGACCCGCCGGTCGAACAGATGATCCGGTAACTTCAGCCGAAGGCCTCCCGCTCGTTTGTCCCGCGGACCACCGACCCACTTGGGCCAGAATCGCTTGAGATACTTCGGACCGGTCAGATGGGCCCAGATCGGACAGTCGAAGAGACAATTCCCGATCGTGTGGTCCGTATGCCAGTGGGTGTTGACGAGTGCATGGGGTTCAAGCCCCCGGCTCTGAATCCTCTTGAACAACCGGCGGGCATCTCCGGGCCGGTATAGGTTGTCGACCACGATGGCGTGCGTGCCAGAAACGAGCGCGACGGCATTGACTCCCGCGCCCCAGTCATGGGAACCGGAGATCTGCCAGACCCCTTCTGTGACTTCCTCTTCTTTGTAGGGATCTCGGATCATCGGCCGAGCCTGGACCCGTTCGCTGCGGGCACGTGGCGGACCACGTCTCGTGAAGCATGAGGTCTTAGGCTAAAAGACCCGCACACAACCTTTCCGGGGCCGTCGCCTATCCCGAAGCAACCGCGACGGGCACTCGAACTACCACGGTCCCCGGGCCCGAGGGGATTCGAACCCCTGATCTTGCGGTTAAGAGCCGCCTGCTCTACCGGGCTGAGCTACGGGCCCACGGACGGCTCGGGCCGACTTGGCCGCGAGAGATAACGTCTCGGAGGGGAGCGCCGGCTACTTTCGGATGCGCTCGAGGGCGGCTCCGACCATGAACGGGAAGAGCACGGTCACGTCGCCCTCGACGGTCGTGTGACGCGCGGACGGTTTGACCTTCCCCCAGGAAACGGCCTCGCGGGTACGGGCCCCCGAGAGGCTCCCGTCCCACTCGACCGCGGTCGTGAGGTAGAGGGCCGCGTCGAGCCCGTCCCGGAACTGGTTCCACCAGATCGTGTGGTGCTTGGAGATCCCGCCACCGAGCACGATCGCGCCGGACCGCTTCGCCTCGAACACGAGGTCCGAGAGGGTCTGTTCGTCGGAGAAGAGGTCGAGCGCGAGCTCCTTGTGGTCCTGCCAGAACAGCCAGAGCTGCGAGCCGACCGCCCCGTCGGTGATGCCGGGCACGACCACCGGCACGTTGCGCTCGAACGCCGCCCGAAGTATGCTCGACCGGGCGGTGGCTGGGATCGCCTCGCCGATCGCCCGGGCGAGGGCCCGGGTCGAGAGCGTCCGTGTCCCGCGGGCCCACAGGCGCTTCAGGATTGCCTGCATCTTCCGCTCGATCACCGCGCCGTAGTTCGCCGCAGGGATGACGAGGTTGCCGAGCCGGTGGACGTGACGGCGATGCAGGTCGGAGTCGTCGAGGTCCCACGCCCCGTGGTAGTACGGCCGGAACGAGCGTGCGAGGTCGTGGTCGAGGGTCCCGCACGTCGTGACGACGACGTCGATGTACCCTTCCCGGACAAGGGTCGCGAGCACCCCTCGCGTTCCGGTCGCCACGATGTCCGCGGGGAACGAGAGGAACCGGGTCATCTCGCGGTCCCCGAGGATCCGGGTGAGGAGGTCAACGCCGCTCGCGACCTCCTTCGCGCTGAACCCCCCCGCCGCCTCCATGCGGCGGACGAGCACGTCGAGCGACGGGCGGTCGTCGATCCGGATGTCCTCCACCTTCCGCGGCACGACCGCCTCGATGTCCGGGGACTTAAAGCCCCCCCGTGAGGCCGAACGTCAGCGAGTGGAAAACGAACAAGTACGCGACAAGGTAGCCGGCGATCGCCCCACCGTTCAGGAACGGGAGGCCCGCCTGGGCGTTGCCGCGCAGGACGATCCGCATCAGCACTGCGTACCCGAGCAGCGAGCCGATGAGCACGCCGAGGGCGACCCACAGGTTGCCCCCGATCCCCCCCACGACCGGGTGCGCGGGCAGCCAGACGAACGCGGAGACGACCAGCGTTCCCGGGATCACCACGTCCCCGAGGCCCATGAACAGCGCCTCGCGCTGCTCGACCGGTTGGGCGCGCTGCTGCTGCAGGTTGGGGGCGCTCGCGTAGTCGTAGCCGGCGGAGTCGGGCATGACCAGGAGGATCGGGAGCTTCATGTCGGTCACGGCCTCGGCGAGGCTGACCATGTGCTTCGTGCCGTAGACCGCGATCGCGTCGTAGACCATCAGCGCGAGCAAGAGGATGAAGGCGGGGAGGATCGCGAACGAGATCCCGAGGATCGCGATCAGCGCTCCCGCCGCGAGGAAGCCGACGAGGTCGACGATGTACCATTGCGGGTTCATCAGCAAGAGGAGGTAGAGGGTCGCGCTGACGATTGCGGCGAGGATCAGCGCAGGATCGATCACGAGCTCCGCGCCGTAGGGCGGGAGCAGGATCAGCCCCGGCGGCAGGATCGAGAACGTCGCGTAGAGCGTGATGTAGAGCGCCGCGGCGATGCCGAAGAGGATCAAGTGGCGCAGGGTCGCGAGACCGCCCTTGCGGCGCGCGACCGCGAGGATGAGGAGCGGGGCGAGGACGATGATCAGGATGATCTCAAGGGGGGCCGTGGCGCTCTGCGGGTTCGCGTTCGTCGCGAGCCCGGCGGAGCGGAACGGGTCGGCGAGGAGGAGCGCGACGGCTTGGGCCCCGACGTAGAGGGCCAGGAGGCCGACCCAGCGGAGGCTCCGCATGGGACGCTACGGTTGGACGATGGCGTACGCGTTGTTCCCGAGGACCTTCGTGATCTTCGCGTTGACGGTCGTGCCGCGCTGGGTCGCGCCCGTGACGAAGATGACGAACCCCTCCTTCTTCGCGACGCCGTCGCCGCGTCGGCCCACGTCCTCGATCGTCAGCCGGTAGACCTCGCCGACCACGACCGGGGCCTTCGGCTTCTCGGGGGCGACGACGCGCCGGACCGTGACCGGGCGCTGGGCGCCGCACGCCTCGCAGATGAGCAGGGTGAGCCGCCCCTCTTTCTTCAGGTGGGTGTCGGGGCGCTTGCACTCCGAGCAGATGACGAACTTCGCCGTGTACTCGCGCAGCCGTTGCGCGATCTGGTCCTTCGTGAGGCGCGACTTCAGGACCGCGCGCGGGAGGTCGAGGACGCCGGGGCAGCCGAACTCCTTCGCGAGGAACTGGATGACGTGGTCCGGCTCGCGTCGCAGCACGCTCGTGATCTCCTGGAAATTTCGGATGACGGTGTTCTTGCCGTCCGTCATCACGTCCGGTTCCGGGACCTGGAAGCGCTCGCCGCCGGTGCGTATGGGAGGCAGCTTCGCGTGCGCGCGCTCCAAGAGCGCCTCGTAACTCTCCATTGGGACGCGCGGGGACCCGAGGCCCGCGTAAAAGGGTTGCTTCACTCGCCGTGGCGCGAGGGCACGTCGGGGAAATCCCGGAGCACGTCGAGCACTTTCCCGAGGTCCGAACCCGGCACGACCGCAGTGGCGGCGCGGCGCACCGCCGCGTCCTCCGGCCGGAACGCCACCCCGACCCGGCTCCGGCGGAAGAGCCCGACGTCGATCTCGGAGTTCCCGACGGACGCGGTCTCGGAGGGGTCGATCCCGAGCTGGGCCTGGAGGGTGGCGAGGACCTCCTCCTTCCGCTGGACCGGCACCCGGATGATGCCTTCGCCCGTGAGCCGCCCGTCCGCGTCGACGCGGAACCCGTTCGCGAGCACGATGTCGATGCCGAGGTCCCGCCCGACCCGGTGGGCGAGAAGGTCGATCCCCCCGCTCACGATCGCGGTCCGAACCCCCCGGGCGTGGAGCCCCCGGATGAGCGCGTCCGCGCCCGGCATGAGGGGAGCGCCTTCCAGGATCTCTTCGAGCTCGTCCACCCGCAGGTCGGGGCGGTGTTTCCGCCAGAGCCGGATGTCCGACCGGATGAACTCGAGGTCGTCGATCTCGTTCGCCATGAACCGACGGAGCCCGTCGTCGTTCCGTTCTCCAAAGTAAGCGTGGACGGTAGCGTAGGAGCTCACGATGTCGACGAGCGTCCCGTCCATATCGAGCGCGACGAGCCTAAGCACGGTCGCCCCGCGCGATCGCATCCGCGCGGTCGAGGACGTCGTCGGGGGGACGGACGGCCCATGCGGCGAGGTTCGAGTCGACCTGCTCCGGGCGGCTCATCCCGACGACGGGGGCGGCGCCCATCTTGGCGAGCCAGTGGAGCGCGATCGATGCGAGCGGCACCTTCGACTCTCGGGCGAGGGCGCGCAGCGCGCGGGCGCGCTCGAGGATCCCGGGAAGACGGTCGGGCTCGAAGAGGCGGGAAGCGAACTGGCGTACCTCCGACGGCACCTTCTTCCCGTCCAGGTACCGGCCGTGGAGAAGGCCCCGGGCGAGCGGGGTGTACGCTTCGAGGAGGATCTGGTGGGACCGGCAGTAGTCTCGGACCGGGTCCGCCTCGTCGCGGTCGAAGAGGTTGTACCGGACCTGGTTCACTACGATCCGCGCCTCGGTGAGACCTTTCGCCGCCGCCTCGAGCTCCTCGATGCCGAAGTTCGAGACGCCGATCGCGCCGACCTTCCCGTCCTTCCAGAGCGCTTCGAGGGTCCGCATCGTATCCGCGAGGGCGACGCGGGGGTCGGGCGCGTGCACGAGATAGAGGTCCACCGACTTCCGGCCGAGGCGTTCCAGGCTGTTGATCAGGCTGGCGCGGACCTGGGCGGGCCGCAGGTGCTCCCAGGAGACCTTGGTGACGACGAACGCATCCGGAGCTCCGGCCGAGGCCCGTTGCAGCACCTCGCCGAGGACTCGCTCCGACCGACCGTTGCCGTACACCTCGGCCGTGTCGAACCAGCGGAACCCGAGCTCGTACGCCCGACCGATCGTCGCCTTCGTTCGCGCCTCATCCTCGGGAGTCCACCGGCCGAGGCCCCACAGACCGACCCCGAGCGCCGGGTGGGGCTTCGCCGAGCCGGGAAGAGGGATGGACCCGATCGCGACTCTCGGCGTCACAGCCGGAGCGGGCGGTTTCGGGGACGGCGGGGAACGGGTGCGGCTGCGGGGCTCCGGCGCGGCGGGGGCCGGCGGCTTTCGGACGCGCGGCGAACGCGGAGGAGTGCGGGTCTTCGGCTTCATGGATCCCCCGTTCCCGAGCTCCCCGGCTTCATGTGCTCGTCGATGCGGCGAATCCGCTCTTCCAGCTCGCGGGCCTTCTCTTCGGTCTCGTGGACGAGCTCGGGAGGAGCTCGGGCACGGAATCCCGCGTCGTCGAGCCGGGTTCGGGTCTTCTCGAGGAGTCCGGAGAGCTTCTCCCGTTCGCGGGTGAGCGCTTCCGTGTCGGCGGGCGACGCGGACGGGCGCTCGAGGTAGCATTCTCCGAGCGTGGCGACGCGGCTCGCGACCCCCGGCGGCGTCGGCGCCCCCGCTTCGAGGAGGAGGAGCGGATGCACTCGGGCGAGGCGGGCGACCGTCCCCTGCTGCTCCATGAGCACCCGCGCGACCTCGGGTCCGGCGGGGCGGATCCAGGCCGGGGGAACCGAACCCGAGGGCACGTGCTCGTCCGCTCGCAGGTTCCGCAGGAGTCGGATCGACTCGAGGACCGTCTCCATCTCGACCTCGGCGACCGAGTCGGTCGGGGCCTCCTCGGTCCTCGGCCAGGACGCGGTCGCGAGGAGGTCGCCCTCGTGGGGGAGCGCGTGCCAGAGCTCCTCGGTCACGTGGGGCACGAACGGGTGCAGGAGCCGTAGCGTCCGCTCGACGACGAACAGCAGGGTCGCTCGGGTCGCCCGCAGCGCGGGGTCGCCGTGCCGGCCCGCGAGCGACTCCTTCGCGATCTCGACATACCGGTCGGCGAGGTCGTGCCAGACGAACGCGTGAAGCACCGTGGCGGCCCGGGTCGGGTCGAAGTCGAGCAGGGCACCGTCCACCTGCTCCACGGCACGACGGTATCGGGAGAGGATCCACCGGTCCTCGAGCGCGCTGTCGGACGGGAGGGTCGGGGGGCCCGAGACGGGGCCGGCGCCCGGGGGAACGTAGGCGAGGGTAAACCGCACGAGGTTCCACAGTTTCGTGAGGAAGTTCCGTGCGCCCTCGAGCGCCGGGCGTCCGAACGGACCATCCTCGGAGGTGGGGTTGGGGAAGACGAGACCGAATCGCATCGCGTCCGCCCCGCGCTCCGCGATGAGGTCCAGCGGGTCGGGAGAGTTCCCGAGGTGCTTCGACATCCGGCGGCCGCGCTCGTCCAGGAGCATTCCGGTGAAGTAGACGTCGGAGAACGGTTTCGTTCCGGTGAACCGGAGCCCGGCCATCATCATCCGGGCGACCCAGAAGAACATGATGTCCCGGCCGGTGACGAGGATGCTGGTCGGGTAGTACCGCTCGAGGTCCGCGGTCCGCTCGGGCCACCCGAGGGCCGCGAACGGCCAGAGCCAGGACGTGAACCACGTGTCGAGCACGTCGGGGTCGGGCGTGAGCTCGCCCGAGCCACAGTGCTCGCACTTCGTGGGGGGTTCCACGGCGACGGTCGGCTTCCCGCACGAACGGCAGTGGTCGACCGGGATCCGGTGTCCCCACAGCACCTGGCGCGAAATGCACCAGTCCTGGATCCCCTCCATCCACCGGAAGAAGGTGAGGGTCCAACGGTCCGGGTGGATCCGGATCTCCCCCGCCCGGACGGCCGCCACGGCGGGCTCCGCGAGCGGGGCCATCCGGACGAACCACTGGGTGGAGAGCCTTGGCTCGATCGCAGCGTCGGACCGTTCGGAGCGACCCACGGAGTGACGGTACTTCTCCTGACGGACGAGCAGTCCCTCCCGCTCGAGCTCCTCGACCGCGCGGGTCCGCGCGCGGTCCCGGTCGAGCCCGTGGAAGGGGGCCGGTACCCACGGACCCGTGAGGCGCGCGCCCTCGTCGAAGATCTCGGTCGGGTCGGCGAGGTCCGGGTGACGCAGGGCGATCTCGCGGTCCACCGGGTCGTGCCGCGGGGTGATCTTGAGCGCTCCGACGCCGAACGTCGGGTCGACCGCCGGGTCGGCGATGACGGGCACGCGCCGGTGGCTCAGCGGCACGATGACGAATTTTCCGAGGGAGTCCGTGTAGCGCGGGTCGTCCGGATGGACGGCGACCGCGACGTCGCCGAAGATCGTCTCGGGACGGACGGTCGCGACCTCGATCCCTCCGAGGGTGCCGTCGGCCCAGACGTAGCGGACGTAGTACAGCGCCGCCTCCTCCTCTCCGTGAACGACCTCCAGGTCCGAGACCGCGGTGCGAAGCCGCGGGTCCCAGTTGACCATGCGCTCGCCCCGGTAGACGAGTCCCCCCGGTAGAGCGCGACGAACGCCTGTCGCGTCGCGCGGACGCTCGCGGCGTCCATGGTGTACCGGTACCGGGTCCAGTCGACCGAGAATCCTGCGGCGCGGGCCTGCTCGCCGATGCGGCGTTCGTGCTCCTCCCGCCACTTCTCGACCTCGGCGACCGCCTGCTCCGCGGGGAGTTCCTCGAACCGTACCCCCTGCTTCGCGAGCCGCCGACGCACCTCGACCTGCGTCGCGAGTCCGGCGTGGTCGAGCCCGGGGACCCAGAGGGTCGCGGTCCCCTGCATCCGGTGCTGGCGCGCGAGGACGTCCATCACCGTGTCCCCGAGCATGTGGCCGAGCGTCAGCACCCCCGTGACGTTCGGGGGCGGCAGCACGAGCGAGAACGTCGACGCCCCGGGGCGATTCGGGCGCGCGAAAGGCCGCGCTCCGATCCCACGCGGTCTGCCAGCGGGTCTCGAGCTCCTTCGGCTCGAACCTTGTCGGGAGCGCCGGGGAGCTCACGCGCTGCGCCCTCCGCGAACGCCGAGAGCGAAGGGGGCGCACAGGGAGAGCTCCCCGACGGCGAGGAGCGCCATGCCAACCAGACCGACCGAGGCGGTGGTCGCGCCGAGCAGCCGGAATGCGACGAGGGGAGACCGGCCACGATGAGGCCCGGGATCGATACGAAGACCGCATACCAGGCGCCCGAGTAGAGGTTCACGATCGGCAGTCCCTTCGAGCGGGCCCGCCGGAACAGGATCCCCAACTCGAGGAACGAGGCCGCGAGGACCGCGGGGAGTTCCGCGAGGACGAACTCGAGGTACAGGACCGGTTGGTACACCCGAAGAAGGGTGAGCCCGAGCACGAGCCCGCTCGCAACGAGGTAGATCGCCGCGACCAGCGCGACCTTGCCGGAGAGCAGGGACCGTTCCGAGAGGGGCAGCGTCCGGCCGTAGGAGTACGCGATCACCTCGATCGCGAAGAACGCGGGGCCGAAGAAGGTTGCGAGCAGGGCGGCGGTCGACACGGCGGCGAGGGCGAGCCCGAAGACGGCGGCCGACCCCGGGCCCGAGACGAACGTGAACAACCCGATCGCGACCGCATCGAGGATCGGGAAGATCACGAGGAACGCGTACCCGGGCATCCGGCTCGCGATCCGAAGGTCTTTGGTGAGCACCGCGCGCGCGGGCGTTTGGGTCGCGAGGTCGTATCGGGCTACTGGGGCGTCCGCGGGAACGAGCGCCGGCGCGAGCCCCACGGTCCGGACGGACCCCATGAGCCAGACGATCGCCCACCCGGCGAGGAGGATGTAGAGCGCGGTCGCTCCCGACAGGACGGCCGCCCCGGTGGGATCGAGCCCGAAGGCCTGAGCGCCCCCGACGGTGACCGCAGGGAGGACGGCGAACGTGATCGGGAACGCGGAGACGAGCAGGTCGCCGGCGACCGAGGGGCCCCCGGCGACGACGCGCGCGAGGACGGCGAGGAACCCGGGGGCCGCGACCACGAACCCGAACATCGCGAACGCGGGCAGCACCCAGAGAACGAGGTAGGCCCACCGCACGATCGTCCGCCCCCCGCCGCCACGTGAGCCCTGGACCCGTCGGACAAAGAATCGACCGGTGAGCAGGGCGAGGGCGAGCGCGAACGCCACGGCCGCCACGGTGCCCGGGAGGATCGCGAGCCCGGCGGCGACCCCGAGCGTCCAGGCGACGAAGAGCGGAGTGGTCACGAGGACCATGACCGCGGGTAGGTCGAATAGACGGAGGTACAGCAGTCCCGCGACGCGACCGAGGGTCCGCGCGTCGATCGGGAGTGGTTCGAGCACGGGCAGGACCCCCGACGCGATGAACGTCGGGAGCACCTGGAGTCCGGTCCACCAGAGGAACGCCATCTCGAGAGCGAGGAGACCCGTGAGGACTCCCGTCTGGAACACGGGGACGGAGACAACCACCCCAAAGAACGGGGTCGCCACGATCCGGGAAGCGTCGAGGAGGAGCAGGCACGCTCCGGTGACGAGCAATCCGAGCACCCCGGCGATGATGACCTTGCTCTGGACCACCCGGCGGCGGGCCTTCGCGGCCACGAGGCGCGGTGGCCCCGAGGGGGGCAGATTGCCCTGGCGGAACGCATAGATCGCCTGGAGCGAGAGTTCCGCGAACGCGACGCTGCTGATGCGCCACGCTTCGCGCCAGCCCATCGCAGGCTCCTCCGAGCGCGCGGGCGGCGACGTCCCACGCATGCTAGGCCCCTTCAAGGGCGCGAACGGCGGCGTCCAACCCCTCGTCCTCGCGGGTGAGGCGGAGGAACACCTCTTCGAGGGTCGCGTCCCCCGAGGCGGCCCGCTCTCGTAGCCCGCCGAGGGTCCCCTCGGCTCGGAGCACTCCGCGGTCGAGGATCCCGACCCGGTGGCACAGTTGCTGGGCGACCTCCATCGTGTGGGTCGAGAAGAGCACTCCCCGGCCGCTCGACGTCACGTAGTGGAGGAGCACCTCCTTCATGATCCGCACCGAACGCGGGTCGAGGCTGTTCAGCGGCTCATCGAGGACGAGGAGCGGCGGCTGGTGGAGCAGGGCGGCAATGATCAGGACCTTCTGCCGGGTCCCGTTGGAGAGCGAGGCGATCGGCTCCTCGAACTCCCCCTCGAGCCGGAACGCGGTCGCGTAGTTCTTCGCTCGGTCCGACGCGGTATTCCGGTCGAGCCGACGGACGCTCGCAACGAACTCGAGGAACTCCCGGGGGGTGAGCGCCTCGTAGAGGAGCGACGTCTCGGGAACGTAGCCCATGCGTTCCTTGGCGCGCAGACCGTCCTCGACGGGGTCGAGGCCGAAGACGCGGATCCGACCCTCGGTGGGGCGGACCAGCCCGACCACCGCCTTGATCGTGCTGGATTTGCCGGCACCGTTCGACCCGAGGAGGCCGTAGATCTCGCCCGGCCGCACCGTGAACGAGAGCCGGTCGACGGCCCGGTGCTCGCCGTACACCACCGACAGGTCCTCGATGACGAGGGGGGTCGGGTTCGGTCCGAACGCGGAGGCCGCCACGAGCGAGATATCGGCGTGGCAGAGGTATAAGCGGCTTGGGGGGCACGGTCGTCAGCGGGGCCGTACGAGCGGGAACAGGAGGACGTCCTTGATCGAGGCGGCGCCGGTGAGCCCCATGACGATCCGGTCGACGCCCACCCCGACCCCCGTAGCGGGGGGCATCCCGTGTCGCAGGGCGCGGACGAAGTCGTCGTCGTAGGCGTAGGTGTCCCCGCCCTGACTCCCCAGCTGTTCCCGGAACCGGCGTTCCTGCTCGTCGGGGTCGTTGAGCTCGGTGTAGGCGTTGCCGAGCTCGAAACCACGGTAGAACATCTCGAACCGCTCGACGCGCCCGGGCTTGCTGCGGTGCCGCTTCGCGAGCGGAGTGGTCACGGCCGGATGGTCGACGACGAAGGTCAGCCGATCGAGGTGGGGCTCGACGTAGTGCTCGAACAGCTTGTCGAGGAAGACGCCGGGGCCGAGACCGGTCCGGGACGGTGGACCCGACCTTTCGCGCGAGCTCTCGGAGCTCTTCCGGGGCTTCGGGAGAGCAGGTCGGAGATGCCGCTCCGTCGCTCGAGCTCGTCGACGAAATCGACCGTGGCAAACGGGGGCGTGAAGTCCCGCGCCCCCTGTTGGGCCCCCGGAGAATCGGGCAAGAGTTCGCGGGCTCGCTCGGCGAGATGACCGTACAGCCCCTCCACCAGCCGACGCATATCGTGGTAGTCGGCGTACGCCCAGTACGCCTCGAGCTCGGTGAACTCGGGCGAGTGGGTCGTATCCATGTCCTCGTTGCGGAACGCCCGACCCAGCTCGTAGACGCGCTCGAGACCTCCGACCAGGAGCCGTTTCAACGGGAGCTCGAGAGAGATCCGCAGCTGAAGCTCGGCGTCGAGGTACCGGGACCGGGTGACGAACGGCGTGGCGGCCGCTCCGCTCGCCACGGGGAGAAGGATCGGGGTTTCGACCTCGAGGAACTGGGCCGCGTCGAGGTAGCGACGCATCTCCCGGAGGAGCATCGTCCGCACGCGGAATAATTGCCGGGTTTCTGGAGAGGACATCAGGTCGAGGTAGCGTCGACGGAGACGTTCCTCGACGTCCTGCAGACCATGGTACTTCTCCGGAGGGGGCGCGATCGCCTTCGCGAGCAGGACGAGCGAACGAACGTGGACGGAGGGTTCGCCGCGTTTCGTTACGGCGGGGAATCCCTCGGCCCCGACGAGGTCCCCCGGGTCGAGGTCGCGTACGCCCGCACGGAACTCGAGCTCTCCCATCGAGTCGGCGCGCAGGAGGAGCTGGATCGACCCCGCCCGGTCCTCGAGGTCGGCGAAGGCGGTCTTTCCGTGCACCCGGGTCGCTTTGAGTCGCCCCGCGACCCGTACGAGATGGTCGGGGGACTCCTCTCCAGGTCCGAGGCCGGCGCACCGGGCGCGCACTTCGTCGGTGGTCACGCGACCGACGAACGACCAGGGGTACGGCTCTCGACCGTCCGCGCGCAGCCGTTCGACCTTCGCGCGCCGTTCGTGTTCGAGAGGCGTCTCGTCGGTCACGGGGAGTTCCGGGGGTACGGTCCGGAGCGGCCCGGGACGAAAAGGCTGTCGCGCTACGCGGGGAGTCCCTCGAGCGCGAGTCGTTCGACTCCGCCCGGCCGCATGAGCGCGAGGTGTTCGGGGACCGCCGGATCCTTCCCGGCGGGTCGGGCCGGCTCGTGGAGAAGGAGGAACGTCCCAAGGAAGAACTCGGCTGCGGCATCGCCCCCTCCGATCCCGTAGCTCACGTAGTCGGAGAAGTAGACGTGGATGGAGCCGGAATGGCGGCGACGCAGGGCATCGAGGAACTTGGCCATCTCCCCCGGGCCCTTCCGCTCCAGCTCGTCGACCAGGTCCCGGAGCAGGGGACGTTGACTCAAGCCCGCGAGCCCGTCGTACGCGAGATAGACCGCCGGGCGGGGGTCGAGGGCGACCACGTCGAGTCGAAGGACCCCTTCCACCGGCTTCGTGCGCATGGGGAGCGGCCTACCGCTCGCTCGTTAAGAAGGCTTCGGCCCGGCGACCCTGCGGTCGCCGGACCACCGAAGGAGTTTCGACCTAGTGGTCGTGGCCGCCGCCGGCCCCGCCCGGAGACGGGGACGACTTCTTCGACGCGATGACGTCGTCGATTCGCAGGATCATGTCCGCCACTTCCACGGCGGAGCTGAGGGCCTGGCGTTTGACCCGCAGGGGTTCGACCACATGCAGCTTCCACATATCGGTCGCCTTTCCGTCCGCGAGGTTGATTCCCACGTTCCGGCTCGCGTTGGGGCCGTCGTGACCGCGGCGGAGCTCGATGAGGGTGTTGATCGAGTCGAATCCACCGTTCTCGCTGAGGGCCCATGGAACGACTTCCAGCGCCTGGGCGAACGCTTCGACCGCGAGCTGCTCCCGGCCGCCCACGGAGGGGGCCCACTTGCGCAGTTTGACGGCGAGGTCGATCTCGGTCGCGCCGCCGCCGGGGCAGACGACCCCGTCCTCGAGGACGCTCGAAACGACCTTGAGGGCGTCGTGGAGGGAGCGCTCGACTTCCTGCGTCACGTGCTCCGTTCCGCCGTGGATCAGGATCGAGACCGATCGCGGGTTGGAGCAACCGGTGACGAACGTCATGTGATCGTCGCCGACCTTGCGCTCATCGACCTTGGCGGCCGAACCCAAGTCCGCGGGAGTGAGGTCCTTGAACCCCGTCACGATCTTGGCGCCGGTCGCGCGGGCGAGTTTCTGCAGGTCCGACTCCTTGACCTGCTTGACGGCGAAGATCCCCTCCTTCGCGAGGTAGTGAAGGACGACATCGTCGATCCCCTTCTGACTGATGACTACGTTCGCGCCCGAGGCCTTGACCGCCTCGACCATCTTGCGGAACGACTTGTCCTCCTCGTCGAGGAAGCTCTGGATCTGGCTCGGGTTCTTGATGTTGATTTTACTCTCGATCTCGGTCTTCTTGATCTCGAGGGACGAGTTCAAGAGCGCGATCTTGGCCGGCGCGACCTCGGTCGGCATGCGGGGGTGCCCGCGCTCCTTGTCGAGGACGATCCCTTCGATGAGTTCCGTATCGGAGATCGTGCCGCCGTGGCGCTTTTCCACCTTGATCTGGTCGACGTCCGCGACGGTCTTCCCGCCGCGCTGTTCCGCGATCTTCTGGACGGCTCTGACCGCGATCTTCGCAAGCTGGTCGCGCGAACCGAAGACGCCCTTCGACCCCATCGCCGTGGTTGCGCAGTCGATCAGGATCCCCTCGTCGCCGGCCTTGACCGCGGTTCCGATCTCGGTCTCGAGGAGGCGCTGCGCCTCCTGAACGGCGAGCTGGAAGCCGCGAACGATGACGGTCGGGTGGACGTTCTGCTCGAGGAGGGATTCGGAGCGCTTGAGGAGCTCGCCCGCGAGGACGACCGCGGTCGTCGTCCCGTCGCCGCACTGCTGGTCCTGGGTTTTTGCCACCTCGACGATCATCTTGGCGGCGGGGTGTTCGACGTCGACTTCCTTGAGGATCGTGACGCCGTCGTTCGTGATCGTGATGTCGCCCATCGAGTCGACGAGCATCTTGTCCATCCCGCGAGGGCCGAGAGTCGAGCGTACCGCGTCGGCCACTGCCCGGGCCGCCGCGATGTTGTTCGCCGTCGCACCTTTTCCGCGCTCGCGTTCAGTTCCTTCTCGCAGGACGAGAATCGGCGTACCCTGGAGCATGCTAACTCACCATCAACAGCTAAATTGCCCTTCTATATAAAAGGATGCCAAACGGGGGCTTTGGGACTAAAGTCCTAGCCGCCTCGACTTATGTCACTGGTGGCGGCTTAAAGTCACAGGACGTCCCGCCGAAGAAGCACCCCTGGCCGCAAATCCGCAGCTTCCTCACCCGAAGGACCCCGGACGACGTCACACATGTTAGTGGGCCGAACCCTGAAACGAGCATCTAATTCGCCTCCTCTACCGTTACCGCGGCCGGGTTCGGAGGGGGGCGCTTCGCGGGCAGAGCGACCCCGGCTACCCCCGGGTCGATCCCGTTCTCAAACATCTGCTCGATGACGATCCCGATGTTGTAGGACAGCAGCTTCGCTAACAGCTCGTTGAATCGAGCGATCGGGCGGTGAGAGTACAACTCCTCCCCCAGCTTTCGCTTGATGGCAGAGAACGCCGCCTCAACATTGGACCGGGCGTGATACTTCGCGTCGAACTCCTCGCGCTTGGCTTGGAACTCGAAGTACTTTTTCCGCCAGATGGTGCTTGACCGGCGCTTCCCCACTGAATTCGACTTGAAGGGGATGTAGGGTTCGATGCCCAGCTCGATCGCCGTCTCCAGGTTGGGTTTGGAAAGGTATGCCTTGTCCGCGACGACCCGCTCCGGCGAAAACCCAGCGCGGACCACGTCCCCGAGCAGAGGAATGAACTCGGGGCAGTCCGCACCATGCTCGTCCGTGACCTTCACCGCGAGCACGGCGTGGGTTCGGGTACCGATGGCAATGTGCGCCTTCACCCAACGGTGCTTTCGGCTGGGCTCGTGTTTCTCTGTGCAGTATGCTCCGCGGCAGGTGGTGCAGAAGCCGGAGGAGTCGATCGCGACCGTTCCGCCTTCTTCAAGGGCCCGGAGCGGAAGACTGGAGAGTTGGATCAGGTGGAGCAGTAGCGGGGCCGTCTCCGGGCGTTTCAGGAGTCGGGAAGGAACCGCGTAGCACGGAACGTGGCCCAGGATACCCTTGCCTCCATCGAATTGGGTCTGCATCAGGCCGCGGGCCCGGCGACTTGACTTGTTCAGGTGGACCTTCTTGATGGCGACTAGGAACTGGACCCGGAGGGGAATCGTAGGACGGCCCATGCGTCCAACAGGGCGGAGAGTCTGGGGAATTTGTTCGAGTAGATCCCACAGGAGGGCGTCGAAGAGCGTGTGCTCGGCCTGCTGGGAGGCATCGTAGGCAGGCCAGTCCTGAACGTAGGTCCGGCGCCGGGTCCCGATCAGGTCCTCATGGCCGTTCAGGGGACGGCGAGGATCCAGCTTCCGCACCACTAGGTCGACGTGTTTGCACAGTTCCTCCGTGTCCTTCCATCTCGGGCAGTCGCATCGCCAGCCGTCCGCTCCAAACGTGACTGAATAGGAGGAAGTGCTGGTGAATGACCTGACAGCGAAAGTCACCTTGCCGTCAAGGGAGACCGCTCCCGGCGAGGTAACGGCGCTCGATTCAGTCGCTCCCTCGGCGGATTTCATCGGAGCTACCTCCTCCCCACCGTATTTCTCCTCAGGGTTTTTCGCCATCACACTTACCCACATAACCACATAACACGGATGTAGATATATGTTACGGATAAGTGTGTGACCACAAGTCTCATGTATTCCGGGTTAAGTGTGGACGGCATGGGTCGAATTGACGCCGTGATTCCGGACCCCCTGGAAAAGCGCCTTCGCGTGACGGTCGCCCAACGGTTCGGCGGCAAGAAGGGCGATTTGACGAGGGGATTGGCGGAGGCGATCGAGCTCTGGACTCAGTCTGACGAGGCGACCAAGGTGGGCAAGAGCCTCTCAAAAACGGTACGTGATCCGAAAACGCCTTCGAGCGTGAAGGAGCATGCTGTCGGGGCCCTCGCAAAACTGGGTCCTGGTGGCGTGGAATTGCTTGCGCAGATTGGTGGGGATCAGAGCGTGCCCGAGGCCATCCGTAGTCAGGCCCTCAAGGCCATCGAGTTCTCGCACCGACGGTAATCGGCGACAGAGGTCATACTTCCACGTGAGAACTGACGGGGTAACTTTCCCGACAGTCTCTTGAGCCCTACCTGCTTGCGTTGCTCCGTCTGACCTCAGGATAGAAGAACATGGGCACACGTCAGCGAGTGCTCGACCGGCCGAGCGAGGCGACTCCTGCCCCCGATTCTTCACACCCGTACGTGATGCGAATTTCCCGCACGACGGTAGACAAGCTAGGCATCCGGCTCTACGACCGCCCCTCCGCTGCGGTGGCAGAGCTGATCGCGAACTCGTATGACGCCGACGCAGAACAAGTCACGGTAAGCATTCCTCTAGCCTCATGGCTGGCGACGAAGCACGGGCGAAGGGTCGTAGATCGCGGTGCATCGATTACCGTGATGGACGATGGACACGGCATGACCCCTGCCGAGGCCAACGAGTACTTTCTCGTCGTCGGTAAGGATCGCAGGACCGCGCCAGGGCAGGGCGAGGAATCACGGTCGAAGCACCGACCCGTAATGGGCCACAAGGGAATCGGGAAACTCGCTCCGTTCGGAATCTCCCGGAGAATTGAAGTGTGGTCAGCCGGCGGTCCTCGCCGGAAGAACGGTCGCCTCGTATCGCACTTCATTATGGATTACGACAAGATCATCTCGGATACTGATGCCGTCTACTACCCCACGCCGGGAACCGACCACGGAAAGTGGTCCAAGAAGAAGGGTACCAGAGTCACTCTGAGTAAGTTCATACCAAAGCGAACTCCCGACGCCGAGACTTTTCAGCGACAGATTGCGGCAACGTTCGGAATCGAAGACCGTGACTGGGCAATACGAATAGTCGACACCAGGACCGGCCGAAGATACAAAGTGGGTGAGCTCAGCCTCGAAATTATTCCCGAGACTAGAATCGAGGTTAGGGGCGGACTTCTGGCTCCTCCCGGCGCTGAGCCGGAGAAGTTGGCGGTCAAGACGGAGGCAGGAAAAACCCTGTCACTCGACGGTTGGATCGGAGTACTGAAAAAGCCGTTCAAGAACCCCGAGATAGGGGGAATTCGAATTTACGCCCGCAAAAAAATCGTGGCGTCGACATTTGACTTCGGTCTTGGGGCAGGTTTCACTGGTGAGTACACCATTCGCTCGTACGTTGTTGGTGTGCTGAGAGCCGACTGGCTCGACGAGAAGGAGGATCTTATCCGAACAGATCGGCGAGACATCTTGTGGGACTCCACACAAGGACAGGCACTGCAACGGTGGGGGCAAGAGGCAATCAAACGACTTGGAAAATTATCGAAGTCGCCTCGCCGGGAGCAAGCTCGGCAGCTGTTCCTCGAACGGTCTGGCATCGAAGAAAAGGCCCTTCAGAGATTCGGCGATACGCCCGTACGTCAAGCCGCGCTGCGGTTCGCTCGCGTCGTCGGCGGGACTGTTTCGAGGGACGACCTCGAAGACGCGGAAGTTATCGCGAATCTCGGCGAGCTGGTTCTTGCAGTGGCCCCTCATTCCACCCTCCTCGAACAGCTTCACTCAATCAGCGAGTCTGGCGACACGCCTCTAAAGATCATCGCGGAACTGTTCGCCAGTGCAAAAATGGCCGAGCTGGCCTCGATGGGTCAGGTCGCCCGAGAACGCCTGGGAGCCATGGCGAGACTCGAAGCGGCTCTCAAGTCTGTGGAGAACGAGTCCGAGCTCCAAGCCATTTTGGAGGATGCCCCGTGGATCATAGACCCCCAATGGACGGTGCTCTCCTCAAACCAGACTCTAAACTCGGTTAGGCGGGAACTTCGAGAGTGGTACAAGCGCGAGAAGAAAGCAGAGTTGCCAACCCCCATATCCCTCGAAGGAACGGTGCGGCCTGATTTCATCCTCATCGGAGTCGTCTCCACCCTAGTAGTTGTTGAAATCAAGAAGCCACAACATGCCTTCGACGATCGAGATTATGCTAGATTCGAGACTTACGTGACGGCGTTAGATGAATTCATCAGAACTAACAGTCCGTTCAAGGAGGATTTCCGTGGTTTGCAAATCGTGCTCATCGCGGATAAGGAGAATCTTTCGTCCACACAGGCATTGGCTCTAGCCCAGATCGGTGCGAAGTTCAATCTGATCAAGCGCAACTGGACGTCGGTGCTCTTACTAACAAAAAAGGCCCACCAGGCCTTCTTGGACGCGAGGGACGCTAGTCGCGACGCCAGGAAAGTGAGGCGAAGTTTCCTGGACCGTCACCTCGAATCCGATCTGACTCTACTGGTGGTTTTGCAATCTATTTCCTGGGAGAAGGAGCTTACGGAGTACGCGTCCGTGGAGGAACGTGAACCACGGCGGAATCGCATCGCCGACCACTTCACGGAGGAGGCGGGTGTTTACGCGTGGTGTGGGACTAGGCCACTCGAACGTGCGCGGAATCGTCTGAGACGCCGCACACTCCCTCACCGACAACAATCGGTTCTCCCACGGATGGATCTTAGCATCGCTCCCAAGATGACCACTAGCGGTCGTAACAGTCGCCACTGGCAAGTGGGATGGCATGCGACTGTAAGCAGTCTCGCTTCCGACAATCAATCGGGCTCCCCCGCGTGGCCCGACGACGATTGGGCGCGTCCAGAGCGGGCTCAAACACGACCAACACCTCGCTTCGTCCCGAGGTTGACTGCCAACGCCACACGCCGGGCACGTGTCCGTCTCATAGGCGGATCGGCCAGAATGCGGTGGAATACTTCTAACCAAGTCGTATCGTTGTCCGTCGTAAACAGGGATCGAATGAAGCGGATCCTTCGGATCCCGGGCTGAGGCTGCCGACCGAGAGTCAAGTCTTCGAAACCTGGGCGGTCCTAGGAAGTCCTTAGCGATCACCCACGGAGTAAGCCCATCTCGGCCGAACCGATCGTGCGTCTCATTCGGGTAGGGGCTCTCTCCCGATTCGAGCAGCACGCGGGCGGCCGGGTCAGAACGACGGAGGAAAGTAAGGAGAGCCCGCTGTCGTCTCTGAGGAACTCCGTAATCAGCGAACTGGATCACTGCCGGCCAGCATTCGTACGCCTGCAGCCTGTCCACGACCAGTTGGGCCACCGTGTCGGTCTTGCCGAGCTCTGAGTCACGGACCCTCGTTCTGAAGACTCCAACGACGTTCTCGAACACCACGACGCGGGGCTTCAATTCATTGGCAATTCGGGTGAGCAAGAAGGGGAGCAAGTTCCGAGGATCGTGCGAGAACTTATTTCGAGAGCCTGTGCCGGTCCAACTGTGGGCCCACGACATTGCCTCACAAGGAGGCATACCGGTGAGGAGGGCGGGAGGCGATCCCCGTCCAGTCTTCCGATAAAGCTTCACTACGAGGGACCAGGTTTTCCTTAGGTCACCCGAGATGAGCACCGCCCTGGGGTGATTCGATTTCGCAATGATTAGCCGACGAGGGTCCAGGTCGGCCATGCTGTGGAATCGGAAACCCGCGAGCCTGTAGCCGTAGTCGCCGATCCCGGCTCCACTAAAGACACTGAGCGCAGAAAGGTTCGGCGATTGGGCCGGCAACTTCCCCGCGACGAAGGCCCCAACCGAACCGGAGGATTCCCTCCGCACCGAGACCAATTTTCGGGGATACCTCGGCAAGGTTCACCGGTCGGCTTCCGGAAATCACTTGCCTATATCACGTCCACGTGCTCTACCAAACGCTCGCGCCACCCGGTGGGCTGCGTATGGGAGGTCGCGAGTCACCTCGTGGCCCCAAACTTGGACGACGGTCCACCCCAGGCGTCGGAGTTGGCGCGTAACGTTGAGCCGACGGGCTCTGTTGTACCGGATCTTCCGCCGCCAAAACGCGGCGTTGCTTCGCGGCGCCACGTAGCACTTGGGGCAACCGTGCCAAAAGCACCCGTCTACGAACACCGCGATTCGAAATCCCTTCAAGCCCAGATCTGGTCGCCCTGGAACACCTCGCAGGTGAGTCCGGTAACGAACGCCTAGTTTCCAAAGTGCCTGTCGGAGCTGCATCTCCGGCGGCGTGTCGAAATGCCGAACGGCCCCCATCCGGGCGGAAGTATTCATCGTATCCGGCGACTCAGAGGGTACGTCATGAGCGTCCCTTCGGCACCTCCGGCGGTCTTGAAACTATACGATAGATATGAGAAGGAGGAGGCAGCGAAGATCCTGGGCCTACCCTACCACCAACGATCGCGACAGCAAGGAGTGATCCGTTCTGGGAATTTTCTATTGCTGTTCGTAGCGTTAGATAAGCGAGGTCTCGATCGAGCGCACCAATACCACGATTTTTTCGAGGACCCCGACACGTTCCACTGGGAATCGCAGAACAGGGACATCCAAGACTCGGGAACGGGAAGCCTCTACTCAACCCACATCGAAGATGGGAGAACAGTCCTGCTTTTCGTCCGAAGCCGCAAGATGGGTGGGAAGCGGGCTGAGGAATTTCTCTACGTTGGCCCGGTCAAGCATGCCCTAAGCTATGGCAATAAGCCAATCATTGTTCGGTGGCGGTTGGAGAAGACCATCCCGCAGGCCGTTTTTAAACTCCTCGGCGCACCATACGTTTCTGTACGACCACGCCACCGCGAAGAGAAACCCAGCCGAGACCTCTCCACCAATCGGACGACGCAGCCCACGTTGTTTGCACGAGTGGGGTGGATGCGTTCGTATGGGGGCCCGACCGCCGCCGATCCTCGCCCCATCGGAGGGGGAAAGTACAACAAGACGCACGTCGGGAATGAAGTCTACAATTTTCGGGCGGTCGGCGACAAAGTCTATGGCTACTTTCGAGTCGGGCGGACAGCGAGAGCCAGGATACCACTCTGGCGGATACGCCCTGAGCCTGATCGGCGGTTTGGTGCCCTCCCCCTAGTAACGATCGTGTGGATAGCGTCCGATCCGTCCGGGAGCGGACAGAAAGTGATCGGCTGGTACAAGGGTGCCACTGTGTACTCGACCTCTCGGTCAAATCCCAGCGACGCAGACATGGAATGCTGGTGTGAGGCCGCGGTAGAGAATGCGCTGCTTTTGAGTCCCGAAGAGCGAACTGCCAACGAATGGAAGGTCCCAAGACAAACCGCAGGGGGGATGGGGCAGTCGAACGTATTCTATCCGATCGACCCCATAGGACATCCACGACACGCGGATTGGATCGAACGAATCGGAAAGGCGATTGTTAGCTACGAGCTCGGTCCCCAGACTTCGCTAGAACGCGACTCGACATCCCATTCGGATCCATGGCGAGGGCAAGGCTTCCTCTCCTCAAAAGAAGAAAGAAAGGCGATCGAGGATCGAGCAATGATGGTCGTCACGACCCTGTTTGAAAAACGAGGATTCGATGTCAAGGACACTCACCGGGGCAGGCCATTCGACCTCAAATGCCGGCGCGGCAACAGAACGCTTTATGTCGAGGTCAAGGGCACACAGGGAGACGGCAGTTCCATCATCCTGACGGCGCGTGAATGGAAGTTCGCTGTTGCGAACCGAGAGTCGATGGCGCTTGCGGTTGTCTCCGGAATTTCGGTCTCCGAAGATTCGAGGGCGACGGGTGGGAAGGTAGCCATCGTCAGGCCCTTTGATCCCTCTAACCTTGAGTCGCAGCCGATCGCCTATACCGTTCGACTAATCTAGCTACGGTCAACACGCTGAATGGACTTGGCCCTGCACGGAACGATGATGTCCTTACCGTCCTGCCCGGAGTCGCCGCTCGGTATCAGCAGCACATGTGACACATAGACCGGCTGTGGCCCCTCGTTCGGGTGCACTCCTTACGAAGATCTTGAGGCAGTTCGGATTCCTACAACGGGAAACGTAGGCTCCTGCGATGAACTGTTCTAGCGAGTCTTCGAGGTACACCGGGCCGAATCTGAGGCCAAAGTTTTCGAAAGCGAAGGAGGTCTGTTGCTCAGCAACGTCATACTGAACCGGGTGCGTCGCGACCAGAACAACTCGTTCGGTATAGCGGGGAACCACTGTCTGTACGCCGGGCATCATGTCAGCGTCACCCGTGGCAACGAAGTGGACCGAATCAGGATCGGTGATGGCCCGTTCGACCAGATGGGCCACTAGCCAGGTGTCCACCTGCTTTTCCTGGTAGTCGCCCCGCGCCATTACGGGAAGCACCCATCGACGAAGGGGTGGTCGAAGCAATCCAGCAGGGGAGAAACCAGCTGCAACTGCCATCTGAGCGAATGCCTGTCGCGCATGGATGTTGGCACGCAGCTTGGTGAATCGATCGGGATCCGTTAACACTTCAGGCCAAGTATCAGCGTCGGCTGGAATGGAAAATATGGAGGTGCAAAAGAACAAGCCACCCCTCTCGGTCGGAGAGCCGAAAAAGAGCTCTGCCCGATGCTCCAACATTCTCACGAGCTTGCCGAAATCGATGGTCACGCTCCTAGCTGGTGACTCGGTCCTGTTCGCGAATATTTTCCCTCGATCACATTGCTTGAACAGCCAACTGCCATCGATGTAAACATTGAGCCTCACTGCTCCCCCTGCATGCTCTTCCGAGATCACCCTTCGAATTTGCTCCAGTCACCGTCCGGCGACCCAATGTCGGCGGACCCAGAATCGTCTACTGTTTCGCAAGACGTAGTGGCCCCGAACCCAATGGCCCCTCCTCGTCGACGCAGGGCTCCGGTGGAACTCGAACTCGAAACCCACGCGAGGGCCAGTGATACCTATTGATGCGCCCATCTTAGGGATAATCCGGATTCGCATACGTCTGCGTCGTCGAACCGGGTGCACACAGGACCAGAGGGGCGACCTTCTTCATAATCCAGTCTCCCGGACGATTTTGAGCCGTGATCTGACCCCTGCATCTGTACCACGCCCCGTTCTCATGCTCGATCGGCAATCCGTCGACGAGAAATGCGACGATACCTGTCTTTCGATTCCCGAAGGGCGATCCATCGGTCCATCGCAGCAGGGTACCCCCTCAATCCGCGGGCAGGAGACGACCAGTTCGGTTCGACCCCGCATGTTACCTTTCCCGATGGTAGGTCAACGACCAACAGGCCGACCCCCCAGCTCTTGCATCGATTCGGAATCTCCCGAGCCTCGGAGCGAACGGCCACGGTGCGTGGAATCGCCAGGTACTTCGCGTGCCCAGCGTACTTCCTGAGTTGTTGCAGCCCGTTTCGCCGGTCATGAATAGACGCCTTAGAGGAGCACTCGATTTCTATTGAAACGAGCGTAACCTGATCGACCGCGTCCTGACCGCGCTCCGATAAAACGACGAGAATGTCCGGGCGGCGACCACCTCGGCCTTGAGGCTCCTCGTGGATGAGGAGTTTCCCTTGGCCCCCGAATTTCCCAATGATCCAATCCACGAGGGGATCCAGAAGCTCAGATTCTCGGGGCATCCCCCTCCTCCCACACGGACACGCCGCCCACCAGAAGAGACTACTCTAGTCATTCGCCGATCGCGCGCGCACTCTGGGGTGCTTGCTCTAACGCCCCGTTTTCTTAGATCCTCGGCGACGTTCAAGTACGTAGACTGCATACGGCGGTCAAGGTCAGGACCAAGTCAATGACTGCGCGCAACGAGCGCGTGGTCTGGACCGTGCCGGGTGCGGCCTCAGACCCACCCTGCACTGCGGATACCGAAGCTAGGGACGCAGTTACTCTCCGTTCTACGATGGACCTTCGGGTCCCGAGGACGGTTTGATGAATCTGGGGGAACGACGGATGCACGAGAATTGTGAGCGATCGAACGCGACGGGTGCCAAGGAGAAAGGTTGGAGAAAAGGACGTCGGGGCGGGCTGGGGTTTGCCCTGTCAATCGGTCTCGTCGTCACGATGATGATCGCAGCTGGAAGTGTTCACGCAACATCGCCAAACGGGCCGAATACGTGCACGTGCGCCTGCTACAATACGTGCGGCGGTGGTAACTGCCCCACTCCCTACACTCTGACTCTTACCGTCTTTGTCCAGGGGAACTCCTCAACCAATGCCACGATATCCTGGTGGGTCTCAACCTCAAGCGCCTTCCCAGACGCGTCTACTAACGTCACCTGGGGGAACAGTACCTCCTATCCCTTCACCGCGGCCAGTAACTTAGAGGTCGGTCAGGGTTCAGGCTCGGGGAGCAGTGCCTTCTTGGACTATCTTCAACCCAGCAAGACGTACGACTACAAGATAGTCGGTTGGAGCGAGTGCAGCGACAGTTCGGGGAACCACTTCTATCGCGACACCATCACAGGTTCGTGGGTCACGAATGCCGATCCGAGTGAAACTATCAGTGGTCGCGTAGTGAATCCGAGTGGGACCCCCGCACCATCGGGAATGGAGCTAATGATCCGATGTGCGGAATCCACAGGCTACGGAATCGATTACCCCTCGACAGGCACGGGCGGGTACTTTTCCGTTCAACTTTTGGGCAGCCTAGAGGATTGCGCCCAGGCTGGAGGTTACCTAGTCACCGCGCTGCCGACGACCACCTTCCCCGGTGATTATACAAACTGGCCCGGCTACTGGAATGAGACGATCGTCACTTGGGCCCCCCAGGTTGAGGACTTCATTCTTCCGGCTAATTTCGTGACGGGACCCATAGACCAAATCGCTGATTTCAGCAACGCAAACTCCTCGCACGGATTCCCCAACAGCAACATTAACTACACATCCGGAAGTTCCTACACGACCAGTTCCAGCCACTGCTGGACAGCCCTCTTTGTCTTCAGCGGTTGCAGCAGCGCGTCGAACACCCTAGGGACAGCCACCGCCGATTACGCCCCCGGCCATAATCTCATAGTCACCCAGAAATTCTGGGAGTCCGGAACGGTGCTCTTCGACGCCTACTCGCGCCAGTCCACCATCACCGCCGAGAGCTACTACCAAGCATATGCGCCTCCCATTAACGAACCTGCATCGTGGCCCAGTCAAGACACGTTGGTTCCAGGCAACAGCAGCCTGTACCTATTCGTACGACTGGGGAGGGGCCGGATCAGAGAATCAAGGGCACCAAGTGTTCGGGACCAGCCCGATTGGTGGAAGTGTCACTGTGAGTTCGACGACCGGCGCCAGCTACCAGGTGAAGGGATTCACCGTTGGGGTCGACTTGTCGTTGGACGGAGTCGGGATCGGTCTAGTTCTAGCATCAGATCAGTGGTCGCAGATGTCCTCGTACACGTCAACTAACACTCTTTCCTTTACGGTCTCTGGAAACAGCCAAACCATCCCCCTCTGTTATGTTGTCTACGGAGTGGGGGGTGCGAGCACGTCCCAATCGACCACGGCGGATGCCATCGGCCTCTGGGCATATGCCCCGAAGGATACGGGAGGCACGTACAGCTGCCCCCTACCTACTTGATCTATCAAGCGCGTCCGCCAGGATTTCGGATGCCGACCGATAGAGGCAGTGCACGTCGCCGCACCATCGCAGTCGCGACCGTCGCCATCATAGCGATCGCAGGGGGGCTAGGCGGTTTTTTCATTCTGAATGGACAAGACGGAAAGAGCTCTACTATTGTCAATGACGGGCCCACTTTCCATGATGCCCTAGGAGCTGTCAATTTGTCTGTTAACACGGTCAGTGGTGGTCCTTGGGTCCTTTCGCAAGTGTACGGGGTCGCCAGCCCCGTGCCATCCAGCCCAACCTCGTGGGGATGGGGTGAGTACGACAATACGCTCGCGAGTTGTCAGGCCGCGTTCAATGGGCTAACCATTTGGAATGGCACGATACCGCTGTTCGATGGGTCCTTCAATTCCGGCACGGCACCCTTCTGGCAGTTTGTTTTCTTCTCAAACACTACCCTGCAAATCTTGGTCGCAACGGACGTGCTTGGGGTGGTCCACGCGTATCCTCCGATCTTGATGTCGAGTCCGTGCGGCATGTACTCTGGGCTAGGCTACGAACCGTGGGTCGGCTCGTGGGCCTTCTATCGTTGGGCGTTCCCGGGGGACACTCCCGCGATGGCGAGCGGAGCATGGAATGCCTTAGGGAAGAGCTACGTGTCTTGGCTAGGTGTGCTCCCCACAGAGATGTACCTCATGGGAGGAGTTCAGTTCGGTTCAGGGCAGACGCCCGCAACTCAAACTACGTTCTTCACTTGTGGGACCGCGGGCGCAGCGGGGGTTACCCGGGGCCTTGATGTCTTCGCAGACACGTATGATACCGCGGAGGTATCTGGCTCGTTCAACTACACACTGGGGTGCACTCCAACGACGAACAATTTTACCGCAATCCCGTTGGAAATGAAGTTCTCGAACGCGAGCGTCAACATGGGGGTCGGAACGACTGCTGTTTCGCCAGGAGTT
Organism: uncultured Thermoplasmata archaeon; assembly: GCA_963749205.1. Taxonomy (GTDB): domain Archaea; phylum Thermoplasmatota; class Thermoplasmata; order Lutacidiplasmatales; family UBA184; genus Lutacidiplasma. Next base: position 656,459 of record CAVVLW010000006.1, read on the forward strand.
CCAGTTTCTGGATGTCGGGACACCGCCATATTCGGGGCCAGGTTACAACACTCGCGGAGTTACGAGCTGGATGATCGACCTTAGTCTCAACAACAGCAGTGGACACCAATTGCCACTTGGCGGGTCTGGTTGCTCGACGTGGGTCCCATCTCCGACTGAGTGCGTAGCGAATTCCTCAGGCTGGTATGCGGTCCTGCTGTCCGCCAACGGCGCGTGGCAGGGCAGCTACGGGGAATCATCCTCGGGACCTATCTGGAACTACCCAACTATTCCGATCGCGAACAATGAGACATTGGTCGTCGTAGCTCCTTCGAGCTGGAGCTTGGCAGGAGCTTCGCTCATCGTATCTTCGACGACGAGCAACCTGCCCCTCAGCGGTTCGACGGTGCTATCGTAAAATTGCGATCAGACGAATCCGAGGTACGACGGCACCCCAAGCGAGCCAGTCGCTACTCCAAGTATCATTGGTTTGGACCAGTTGACCCCCTGTCATCGGCCGAAAGTCCCGAGACTCCGAGCGAGGGTAACAAGTTACTTTTGTCACACGCTTCCGACTTTTGTAAAATCATGACCGACCGTGCGACTTTTGTCCCAAAGCCCCAAACGGGGGCTTTGGGACTAAAGTCTAGGCAAGGGGAGTCTTGTGACAGAAGTCGTCAGGATGGGACAAAAGGCCCTCCGCGAGATTGGCTCGTCTGCAATTGCACTAGGAGCAGGGAGAGTAGGAAAACGCCCAGCCGCCTCCCGGTCCCCCCGGGGCAGAGAGATTGTCTACCTGCCAGGTGCCGAAGTTCGCGGGGAATTGGTAATGGAACGTTTCCGTGAATGGAAGTACGTAAGGAAGGCCGTAATTCATGCCGCCAGAAGAAGCCGGAATCCGCACATCAAACTGATTGGAGCTCGTGAAGTTTGAGGAGGCGACCTTTCCACACGTCGAAATGCTCTGTGCATTGCCGCTCGCAAACCCGTTCGAGATCGTGAGATTGACGTCGCCTGGAAATGTCCAATGACCCAGGGAGGTCGGTTCACGACTGTCCGAGGCGTTACCAAATCCTAGTATTGGACCACCTAAGACGTAGCCGCCCCAGAATCGTGCCGATGCACTGAATGGGGCAGCGCAGCGTGTGCTTTGTCCGGGTCCCCACTGGGTTTGGTTTTCTTCTCCAGTGATGTTGATCTGAGCCCTGAATCCTGCCCAGGTAGCACTTCCGTTCGCCGCCCCAGTTTCCATTACAGTGCCCAAGCCCGACATCGAGAGGGGGCCCGGGGGAACCGTGCCATTTCCCCAAGCCTCGCCGCCGTACGGCGAGTTAATCATGAGTGCGGGGACCCAGGCGTACAGCGTCTCCGAAGGGTTCTGCTGCTGAACACACGCATAATGGAGCACAGGAGCCCAGCCTCCAAGTTCTGTGGGCAGAACGACAGCAATTACCACGACGACGATGGCGATTGCTAAAATGAGCCACCGCGCCCGCCGCAAGGCCATCATCAGGCCCGACATGGTAGTTCCGTCCTAGCTGGCCCCATCGAGTCCCAAAGTCGTTGGTACTGTTAGTGCTTTATAGAGACGTTCCGCTGATCGAGATAGCCGCCTATGGGGCACCTGGCATTTCAGCGGCCCCACGCCAGAATCGACGGCGGATCTTCATTCCACCTCATCGAACCAAATATGCGCGTTAATCGCCGCTCCGCTCGACGCCTCCGAACCATCCTCATAGAAGTAAAACAGAGCAGGTTCGGTGGTGGAGGGGTCCTCGAAGGAACACAATATCTCATGCGAAGAACTGTTCCCCTCCGTTGTGGTATAACTCAGGTCTATTGAGGCGCCGGGGCTTATTGCTCCACCATCTATTCCTCCGAATAGCCCGATGCTGATGTCCAGTCCGGTGGTGGATGTATAGGATCCACCATTGTTCCAGCCTAGACCGTCGACCAGACCGCCAGGGTACACTGTGAGCGTGTACGCCGGGGTAGTGTAAGGGGGCGAAGAATACGGATCGATGAATTGCTGGCCCAATACGGGACCGTAGGGGCCCGAGAAGGCGTACGCGTTAGCCACATCGGCCCCGCCGGTTTCATTCATTACTCCTGTCGTCGTATAGTGCCAAGCGACTGAAGAGTCGGATCCGTACGGTTGTTCGTTGGTTTGGACCGATCCGTTTCCGCTCGTGTAGGTATTACCGCTCCCAGCGATATATGCCTTTACGGCCTGTGACATGCCAGTCTCTGTTGTTACTTGGCAAGCCGCGTACGGGGTGTGAACAAACGCCACTGCGGTGGCAGCAACGTCTACGCCGTTCGATTCCAGCCCAAACTGCTGGTAGTCGTTCGTGGAGGAGAAGGTGGACGGCACGTAAACGGTCGCGTTCCAGTCATTGGCTATGTTCGAGTACAGCCAGATTTTGGTATTCGTGAAGTCGTACGGTCCAACTCCCCCACTGATACTGGCCTTACACACCCCGCTCGCATAGAGGGTCTGGTCTACGGTGACCTGAACGGGATACTTGCCTGACTCCACGACCCATGTGAGGAAGGAGTTGGTTTGGGGGAAGCT